>NZ_JAHKBE010000018.1 GCF_018789675.1 Hallella faecis | reverse complement strand
CTTTTGGACAATCATGTATCGTTTGGCAACATAGTTTTTGGGTTAGCATCTGCACAGCACTCCACAGGGTTTGTCGGGTGCGCCCATTAGCCCCGTCTTTTGTTGTCATACTTGCTGAACGTAATTGGCAAATGCCAGAAGGCGCGTTGCCAAACTGCCGAATGGCTGTTTTCATACCGTCGAAAGACCATTGTCAAGCTACCGAAAGACAGTTGTCGAAAGGTAGAAGGCCTTTGGTTGCAAGTTAGGAACGACATGGCATTATGATGCCCACAACGTTGGCTTATGGCATTTATTTAGTTGTGGTGATTACTTCTTGGCTTATGTTTTTGCCCCTTATGCTTGTTGTGCTTCTTAGCTTTGGCCTTGGCACGGAAGGTGGATGCAGGCAGGAGGTCGCTGTTTACGAGATTTGCCCGTGTGAACGGCTGCCATGCGTAGCGCACGTATCGTGGTGCCTTCACGCCCTCAGCGGTGAGCATTACCTTGTTGCCCTCGATGACAGCCTTGGCAGGGCGGAAGATCCCATCGTCGTGAGCGATCTCGAATGAGCGAGGATCCCGTCCGTCGGAGGTGGTGAGCCCATGTCCGTAACGGAAGCTTACCACGATCGTGTCGCCCTTGCTTCTCACCTGATTGACCAACGGACCCGATGGCGTCAGGCCGAAACCATAGTTGCGGGCCAACGCCCAGCGGGCCAAACGCTCGCCCACCGGTTGTTTGTGATGGTAGTGCACATCGAGCGAGTCGCCACAATCGGTGCTCACCACCATGCCCGTGTGCGGCAGGCGCATGAGCTTACGCTGCGAGTCGCGGAACCATGGCCATGACGGCCGGTTGAGACTCGAGAGTTGCACATAGTAGAAAGGCAGTTTCGGTTGATGCCAATACTGTCGCCAACTGCTGACGAGCAGGGGGAAGAGTTGCTCGTGCGCCTCGAAGTTGTGCGCATTGCTCTCGCCCTGATACCACACCACGCCCTTGATGGGATATTGCGCGAGCGGCAGGATTCCGGCCTCATAGCAATACACCGGCATAAAGGGGTGACGACGCAAGCGGCTTCCGTCGGCCCCGACATTTTGCTGGGCGCGTTCGCGAACCCATGGTTGGATGAAGTCGTTCCATCTGAAATTCTGCAAGATAGATGGGAAACGCGTTTCCAGGGTCTGCCGATCGATCCACGACTCAATGGGCGAACCGCCCACGGCGTTGCACACCAGACCTATGGGAACCTGCAAACTGTCGCGTAGCATGCGGCCAAAATAATAAGCCACGGCCGAGAACTGCGCAACGCTTTCGGGCGATGCCGGGGTCCAGGAGGTGGGCTTAAAATATTCCAAACAATCCACCGAGTCGAGCACTTCGATAGGCCATTGCTGGGCGTAGGTGTCCCATCGCCATTGCATGTTGTAGAGACGCAGGTCGTTGTCGGCGGCTTTGGGAATGTCGCTACTGCCCGTATCCGATTGGCGAAGCATGAACCCCATGTTCGACTGGCCAGAGCAGAGCCACACCTCGCCTACGGCCACATGGTTGAAAGTGAGCCTTGAGAGGGGCGCTCCCTTGCGCTTGATGGTCTCGGTGAGTCGCTTGACGACCGTGGGATGCGCCTGGTCGGACCACGAAGCCACGCCTGGCCAATAACGATTGTCGTTTACCTCATCGTGGTTGGTGCGGTTGGTTTTTGTGGCTTTCACGTCTTTACAGTCAACCGAAAGCACATATTTGGCCTTTGTGTCGGTCAGAGGCTTCAGCCTTACGGTCCAGTTGCCCCGGTTGTCGGTTACGCCAGTTGCCGTGCGCAGGGCGGTTGTGCCCTTGGCGTCCTTATCCTTGAGGGTCACGGTGATGATGGATCCCGCGTTGGCTGTGCCGTGGATGTCGAGTGTTTGGTTGCGTTGGAGCACCATGTGATCGGTGTAGAGCGGCGACATGCGTAGGCCGCCGTAGTTACCCGTAATGCCACTGTAGGCCGTCAGGGCCAGCAGACGCGCTCCGGCGGGGTTGGGATGGATTCCCTCCACGCTATAGTCGGGATGATGATAGAGCGGCGCATGGAAATCGATAAGTTCCACTCCTGCCACGCGAGCCACCGTTTCAATGGCCTCTTGTATCTCGTCGTGCCACAGTTTGGTGCCCGATGTGAAGCGATGGTGGTCGTGGCGGATGGGCGTGAGACGCGCTATGAGGATGCGCACCTGTGGGTTCACTTGTCGCAAGGTGTCGATGAGATGCAGATAATCGGTTACAAACTCATCGCGGTAATTGGGCCAGTTGCGTGGGTCGGTGTCGTTGATGCCGAGATGCACCACAGCGATATCGGCTGTGAACGCCTTCGCTGCGTTCCACTCAGCCTGTTGGAAATAAGGCATGTGGCCGTGTGCCAACAGTGTGGCCGACGGCCGCCCGAAGTTTCCCACCTCATAGGCGTCGCCCAGCATACGCTGCAACTGCGACGGATACGCGTCGTTTTCGCGGTCTTTGATGCCTGTTCCGTAGGTGATGCTGTTTCCCACGCACGCCACCTTCAGTTTTTTCTCCACCTTCGGTCGGGCGTCTACAGAAAGTGAGGTGAGCACAAGCGCAAAGGCCATCATGGCCTGCAGGGCGGTGGATATGGGATGGTTCAATAGGTTTTTCATTTTGAATGATAGTTCGATATTGAGGTGAGAAGCCACCCTGTTGCCATCGAACGTGAAAGGAAGGCAACGGGGCGACTGCTGGGTGATGGTTCTAATGGAAGGTTGTAGGCTACAACCCGTTGGGGCGATTGTGCCGAGTGGCATTGCCCCATTCGTTACTTGGCGGGCATCGCCTCATAGACGCCACCTGTGATCTGGCTCACCGAGAGACGCGAGAAGAGAATCTTGTAACCTGTGTTGTTGGCGTCGAGGTCGGCCTCATAGAGGATACCCACGGTGCCATCGTCGAACACCGACATGGTGGAATAGGCCGCCGTTCCCTCGTGGATCATCACACCGCGCTGCCAGTTGTCGGCCAAAACGGGTGCGAGGTCGGCCCCCCGACGTGGTATTTCGCGATAGTAGAAGCCCAGGTGGTCGCGCGTTTTGCTTTGCAGAAGCGACTGAATGGCGAGCCATGTCTTGCGACCGTCGATGGTGCGGCGCACCGGCACCACCACCACATCGCCGTTGCAACGGGTGCAGTTGGCCAGCGCCTTGGCATCCTTGGCCTCCGACCATGCGCCCTCAGCGCGCTTCTTATTCTTATATACGAACACATTGAAGCGACGACCGAGGCTGCTGAACTTGCGGCAACTGAGCAGCACGCTGCCGTCGGGAAGCTCCTCGACCTTCGACTCATCGCCATCGGGACCGGGAATGGTTGCCGCACCGCCGAGCACCTGCCATGTCTTTCCGAAGTCGTCGCTGTAGATGACGAATGTTCCCACGTGCAGCACAGGGTGGGCAATGTAGAGGCGGTAATATTTGTCCTTCTTGATGATGCGGCTTTGGGTAATCTTTCCCGACGTGAGGAAGAAGCCCTTCTCCTGCGTCAGTGGTTGCTCGTCGCGATAGAGGTTGTAGATGCTTGGAGCCACATCGTGCCCCTTGTCCCACGTCTTGCCGCCATCGGTGCTTCGGAAGAACATGGCATGCTGCGGATTCTTGGCCGTGGCGTGCACGTAAGGCACATTGCCGCTCACAGCCTGCATGAGGATGAGCCCTGCGCTGTCGCGGTCGGCCACCACACTGGGGTCGCCGTAGCCAAAGTCCTTGCGGCCCTCCACCACCGTGTTGATGGGGCTCCATGTGCGTCCGCCATCGTCGCTGCGTCGCATGAGGATGTCGAGTCGATAGGTGCCCCCTGAGTTCCAACCGATGTCGGAGAAGTTGTGGCGATAGTCTACCATGGCTATCACGCCGCCGTCGCGTGTGATGGTCATGGCTGGGATGCGAACGGGTATGCCCTGGTAAGGGTCTTCGAACACCGTTACAGGTGTAGGCAGGTTCGCCTTGGAGATGGCTGCGCCCGCCGTTTGTGCCTTTGTGCCAACGATGAACAGGAAGCTTACTAAGAGCATAAAGGCAAATCTAAGGATGGATTTGTTCATTTATCAGTGCGTTAATAATTGGTTATTGTATTAGGTGTGTTGGTTTATTCGAGTTCGATTCGTAGGATTTGCGGAGTCCTGACACCCGGTTTCAGTTCGCCTCCGATATAGAGGAATTGGTTGGCTGCAATGCCAATGAGCAGAGCGCCCGCCCTTGCCAGTCGGGCGTCGGGCGTTGTGGGTTTCAGCCATCGCAGCGTTTTGGCGTTGAAAACGAGCGGCGTGGCATTGAAGCGATACCACGCCACTGGTTGCTTGAGGTAATCGGCCTGGTCCACTAATTGGTATTTTCCACTGATGGCATCGGCGAAAATGGTCTTGTTCACACCTCCCAGGCACAGCAACAGGCCCGCGCCGTTGGTAGCGCCTGTGGCTCCGCTGAGTGTGAGCGACTCGCCCGCCGCATCACGAGGTTCGGCCAATTGTGCCCAACGGTTGCGCTTCACGTCGTAGGCGTAGCCATCTGTGGCCACCTTGCTCTTCGCTCCCTTGGCATAGAATCCGCCCCAGGCGAAAAGGCGTTGCCCATGTGCCACGCATACAGGCTGCACCCTTGGGTTTCCCGGCATGGCCTTCCGCGATTTCCATTGGCTTGTGGGGCGCGAGCAAGATAGGCTCCATAGGGCTTTCGACGGTTTGCCGTTTTGGTTGCCTCCAAACACAAACACATGTCCCTTGGCGTAGGCCGCCGCCCCGTTGTCGACCGTTACGGGCAGAGAGGGCAACCGCATGACGATGGCGTTGCCCCGTGGGTCGAGCTTGACGCTTACCACTTGGCGCAGGCTGTGCTCTTGGTTGTTGCCACCGATCAGCAGCAAACTGTCGCCCATGTCAACCGTTGCGCCGTAGGCCACCGGTTCGGGCAATGTGCCGATGCAGCGCCATTGTAGCGTGTCGGCTTGCCAACAGGCAGCGTAAATGCCCTTGTAATAGTGTTTTACGCCGCTGTTGTCTGGGAAGTTGCACCCTCCAGCCATGATGATGTGGTTGCCGATCGTTCCAGCAAAACAGGCCGACACTCCCATTGCGTAGCCCGCTTCGCTTTGTGGAAATCCACCTATTTCGCTGACACGCAGATGGTTTTGAGCCATTGTGGCATACCATGGCAGCAAACCAACCAGCAGCGCCACGAGCCACATCGGTGCGCTCTTGGGGTGAAGCCATGTGTAAGGATGAAGGTTGTTCATAAGGTAGAGATGCTAAAAGGATAGTAGGTTGTGGGCCCGTGTGGGCCATTGGGGTTAGGGTTGTTGCGTCATGCCGTGCTCGGTGCGTGTCAGCTTCAGCTTCTTTGTGTTTTTGCGGATGGCGTTGTTGAGTTGCCACGCCTCATCGTTGACGTAAGGCCGATTGTGGTCGAGGTGCAACACGATGGCGCTATAGCGAATCTGCTTGCCGCGAATACCCGCATTGGTGAGCCGCTCGCCCAGTTCGCGGTCTTCACCGCCATACTGCATGCGCTCATCGAAGCCGTTGGCCGACAGCAAGTCGGTTCGCCAGCCACTGCTGTTCATGCCGTTCCAGGTGGCGTGGGTGGGGGTGATGTGGTTCATCAGCCAGGCGAACAGTGGGTTGCCTACAAGTTTTGTGCACTTGAACGAGAGCTTCAATCCCTGCTGCATGAGCCATTGTAGGCTGAACGCGCGCCCCGACTGTATGTCCTCGTGCGAGAGCAGCCTGCTGATGCCCATGGGCAACTTGAAATAGCCGCCCGACAGGAACCTACCGCTACAGGCCATGCGCTCGTGGGTGGCAAGGAAGTCGTGGCGCGGCACGCAGTCTTGGTCGGTGAACACGAGGTAGTCGGCTGTTGCCATGGCGAGCGCCTTGTTGAGGATGATGGTCTTGCGGAAGCCGTTGTCCTCGTGCCACACGTGGCGCACGGGCAGCCGTTTTTCGAAACTCCTAATCAGTTCGGCTGTCTCGGGGCGTGAGCCATCGTCGGCGATGATAATCTCGTCGGCCGGTCGCGTCTGCACCGTGTAGCCCCACAAGGTCTTCTCCAACCATTGCGGGTTGTTGTATGTGGAAATGATTACGCCAATAGTCATGGGTTTAGGTTCGGGTTGCAATTTCATTTGCAAATTTACTTTATTTCCTCATGATAGGCAAAAAACTTGGTAAGATTTGACGGTTTGATAGGGCGAAAAAACGCAAAAGCGGATATTTGCAACGATTTTTTCGATAACCATATAATAATAAGGTGGTTGGAGCGTTATGGAAATATGGCAAGACGAAAAACCAATACAGGCATACCCGGACTGTCGTTCTCGTGGAAACGTGCGCTGGGAATCAGTCAGGCGCGGCAGAAGATAGCCCGCGCTACAGGCATCCCAACGACGCGCGCTGGCGTGGAGCGCAAGATAGGACAGCTCATCCTTAAGAAATTGTTTCACCTTTAATCCAATACGCTCCGCCATGGAGGTCCGTTGCCGGAAGGGCCACGGTGGATTCTTACAAATAGCAAAATGAACCATTTTATAGAGGTCATCACGGTCAGCAAGGCCAAGACCGACGTTGACAAGGTATTCAAGCAACTGGGCTACCACAACCTTACGCCCATGCACAAGAGCGTCAATCCCGTGTCGCGCTTCATCATCAAGTTGTGTGGTGTGGCGCGTATCCTGACGTCAGTTCATCGGGGCGACAACCTCTGCTTGCAGTATCCTATGAAGAAGTTTTACCACCTGGCATGCACGTTGGCCCATCTGAAGGGTGCCAAGGTTATCACCATTGTGCACGACCTCGACGCGTTCAGGCGCAAGAAGATTACCGCCGAGCGCGAGCGTTACCTGTTTAACAAGACCGACGCGCTCATCGTGCACAACCCCACGATGCTCGAGTATATGAAGGGCGAGCAGTTCCAAGGCCGCCTTTACAACCTCCAGATCTTCGATTTCATCACCGAGGCAGTGCCCAAGCAGTATGTGGCGCCCCATACGCCGTGGCGTGTGGTTTACACGAGCAACCTGCGTCGCTGGCGCAACGAGTTTATTTATCATCTCGACGAGGTGATGCACAACTGGAACATTGTGCTCTTTGGTCCCGGCTACGAGGACGCAGGGGCGCAGAAGCCGGGCGTGACCTACATGGGCAAGTTGCCCGAGGAGAAGCTCATCTGCAGCGTGGAGGGCGATTTCGGACTGGTTTGGGATGGCGATTCGTTCGACGAGTGTGCGGGCGATTGGGGCGAGTACCTCAAGATCAACAATCCCCACAAGACCTCGCTCTACCTGCGTGCCGGCATTCCCGTCATTGTGTGGAAGAAGGCTGCGCTGGCGCCCTTCATCACCGAGAACCAGTTGGGCATAGCCGTCGACTCCATTCGCGACCTCGACCAAGCGCTGGCCGACCTCACGCCCACGGCCTATGCGGCCATGAAGGCCAACGCCCTTGAGATGAGTGAGAAGTTGGGCGATGGCTTCTTCGAGAAGAAAGCTTTCACCACCGCTACGGCCGACTTGGAGAAAGCGCGCTAACTCGTTGGGAAGGAAACAACAAAACTAATGATTAAATAATGAAACTCGTTGCAAGGCCCCATGGGTTGCGCAACGAGTTTTTGTTGTCATCCAACATTTGGGGTGATTCGAGGGGCATATCACCTCTAATACTTCTGGCCCCGAGCGACCGCGTCTGAGCGAAAATGCTTATGTGCGTCCTACATCACTCCAAATACCGAATGAGCTTTTTGTACCCCTCAAAAAAAATCGCTCCAAATGTAGGATGAAACGATTTCGGTGGGGTTGATTGGTGTAGTAGGGGAGACGCATGGAGCGTTTGCCGCTCGTTATGGCGTGATGTGTGAGGCCTAACCCACAGAAATCGTTGAATGTTTTGGTAGAAAAGTACGTCGCGATTTTCGGACGAAATAGAGAGCGAAACATGCATTTTTGCGCATTTGAAGGTCGCCAAATGCGTTTGGAATTCCATTTTCGGAGCATCGTTGTTGCGAAAGATGCCTAACCGAGCTGCGAGAGACCATGTATCGAGCCACCGTTTGCCGTGTATCGAGCTGCGGTTAGGCATGTTTCGCATTGCGGTTAGGCATGTTTCATGGTGTGGAGTGTTAGACGAGGCGCGCTTAATGAAGTTGAATGATTGTAACGTATTGAACGTAAGGCTGTTATGAAAACGCGCTGAGAATGGCGTATTTGCGGCCAACCGACGGATCGTGGAAAAGAACAGTGTAGATGGATGTGTAGATTGTTGCGATTTATTTTGTGCAAACCAAAGCCCACCCCATGCGGTTATGCGCTGCAAGAGGTGGGCTTTTATGGTGTTTTCGCATCGGCAGGAGGCGAAAAAAAGTTGTCGATGGGGCTTAGAGCACGCTTTGGAACGTGAAGCAGTTGGTAAAGATGGTGGCCAGGTCCTTTGGCTCCTCGCGGAAGATTCCGAAGAGGGCCGATCCCGATCCACTCATGGCGGCATACACGGCGCCCATGTCGTAGAGTTTCTGCTTGATCTCTCCGAGCACTGGGTGCATGCGAAAGACAGGTTCCTCAAAGTCGTTCACCAGCTCGTGGCGCCACGTTTCGATGGGTTGCCTAACAATGTCGCGGCAGCATTTTGCGGGTTTCTTGGAAACGATCTGGCTGTAGGCGTCGCGTGTGGAAACAGCCACGTCGGGCTTCACGATGGCAATGTAATAGCCGTCGAGGTTGCCTTTCGGTCCGTCGGCAGGCTGCAGCACCTCACCGCGCCCCGTGGCAAACGACGGCTCGGCGGTGATGAAGAACGCACAGTCGGATCCCAACTGGGCGGCGTAGCGCTCCATCTCGGCATTGCCCATGTTGAGGCGGAATCGCTCGTCGAGCAGGCGAATCATGAAGGCGCAGTCGGACGAGCCACCGCCAAGACCAGCCTGCGAGGGGATGCGCTTATGCAGGTGGGCGTGGATGGGCGGCAGGGTGAAGTCGGCGGCCAACAGTTCGTAGGCGCGCACCACAAGGTTCTTGCGCTCATCGCAGTCGACCTGTGTGCCCGTCACCTTGAGGTCGCAGGGCGAGTCGTGTGGGAAGAGCGGATCCATCAGTTTTATCTCCAGCGCGTCGGTGAGTGGCACGGGATAGAAAACAGTCTCCAAATCGTGGTAACCATCGGGTCGGTCAGCGGTGATGTTGAGTCCGAGGTTAATCTTTGCACAAGGAAATGTGAGCATGGTAGTATGGTGTTTACTTGTCGATGTTGATTATCTTGTATTTCTTAGAGCCCAGTCCGATTTTCTCAGCCCAGTCGATGGTGTGTGTGCCGTGCTGCTTGTCGATGCGCTTCAGTAGGTCGGTGGGATCGCTCTCGGCCGTCACCTCGAGGTTGTTTACAATGTCAACGCAGGCCTGGTCGAGCGCCACGGGGTCGGCGGAGGCCAAGATGCCATAATCGTTGAGCTTCACCGGCGCCGGATGGTCCACACAGTCGCAGTCGACAGACATGTTGTTCATCACCGAGATATAGATCACGCCGTTCTCCCGTTCGAAGTAGTTGTGAACGGCTTGGGCAGCGGCGGCCATCGACTCGAGGAACCCATCTTGGTCGCCAATAAACTCGCGCGTCCACAATTTGCGCTCGTCGAGTTTGTTCATCTTGCCTGCCGAGTGGATGTAAGCCTTGCCATTCCTGCTGGCGCACCCTATGGAGAGGTTCTTCAGCGCCCCTCCGTAGCCACCCATGGGATGGCCCTTGAAATGGTTAAGGGCAATGAGGAAATCGTAGTTGGCGAGGTGTCCGCCCACGATGTCGTAGTTGAGATGGGTATGGTCGCGCACGGGGATGCGTATTTCGTCGTATTCGTCCATGATGTCGACGGAGAAATACCGGGTGAATCCGTGCCGGTCGATGACGCGCCAATGGTTCTCCGAGTTGTTGCGCACGTCGTTGGGGTCGCCCCCGTAGGCCGTGTTACACTCCACGATGGTGCCATCGACCTCATAGATCAGGTCTTTCACCAGTTCTGGTTTGAGGTAGTTGGGGTTCGAACCCTCGCCCGTCGACATCTTGACGGCCACGCGCCCACGGGCCTTTACCCCCAGCGCCTTATAGATTTTCAGCAGTGCTTCGGGAGTGATCTGGCGCGTGAGGTAGACCTTCGACTGGGCTGAGGCCGTAAGGGTCAGCAATGCGGTAAGAACCATTACAATCAATCGCTTCATGGGCATGGATGGTTTAAAAGATGAGACTATACAATTGCAAAAGTAATGTTTTTCGAACAAAATAGGCTTTCTTTCCTGATGGTTTTTCCTTTTGGGATCAAAAAAAGGGGGCATGCACATAGGCATACCCCTTTACGGTTGAGAGATTGTGTTATGAAATGATTATTTTACCAGGATCTTCTTTCCCTTATGGATGTAAATGCCATGCTTGGGATGGCTGACCTTGCGGCCGAGCAGATCGTAGTAAGCATCCGTCTGAACTACTGGCAACTCTGTGACTCCTTGGATTCCGGCTGCCACGGGACCATTGTATATGAGTTGGAAATGGTCCCAAACCAGCCATGTCGATCCTTCTGAAGGCTCGGCAATGCCATAGGTAAGCTTGCCGCCCACCACGTTGACGGTAACCGACAAGGCGGCATACTCCTTGTTGTCGGCCATTTTGTTGCGCTCAGCGTCGAAGTTGGAGCCTGAGCAAGATTGCTCCACCACAGCCTTCTCCGATGCGTTGGCCGATGTGGCGTAGAGATATCCAGTGTTGTTGCCTTCGCCATTCACCAACTGGCAACTGACGGTGTATGAACCATCGGGCAGGCCGCTAAGCGTTTGCGAGAAGTTGAAATTGGTGGAGTGCCATACCTCCACGGCGCCATTGTAACGTTGGTTGCCCCATTTTCCGCTCATGTCCCATCCATAGCCATTGCCCACAAAGTCGGGATTGACCATGAGAGGCGTAACATTGAATGGCTTGTCTTCTGTGGCCTGGGCGATGTAATCGGCATAGAATCGGCTTCGGTCGATGGCGAATATTTGTAGGTGGGCTATGTCGCCGCCTGTCTTGTTGCAAGCGATCTCCTCGCCATCCACAAAACCATGGGTTGGTGTCCACAGTCCCAGCCAGTTGCCAGGGTATTTCCCGTTCTCCACCGTCCATGCTCCATTGTCGAAAGCGAGCGACAGGCGCGACCACTCGCAGGCATAAGGCTGGTCGTGGGTGCGCAACTGGTCGGGGCGGTTCCATTCTGTTTGGAGTGTCAGGCCGTCGTAATCGATGTTTCGCAAATGGCAGAATCCATCCGTCAGTTCTATCGTGAAGACTTTCGATAGGTCGCCAACGGGATTGGTGGGCGACTCGAAGAACAAGGCTTTGTTGCCATTGTTGGGAGCGTCTTTCAGACCGATGAGCAAGTCGGCTACGTCGCTGGCCAGCACGAAGAAATGATCGTTGGCCAATTGCTCGAGCTCTGTCGTTGAAGTAACCAAGCTATATCCCTTGTCGGAAGTGAGCATCGAGTAATAGGTGTAGTCGCCCTTGATTTTCACCTGAACCGTGAATGTATAGTCGATACCCCCGTAGGTGGCAGTCAGGGAAACATCGCTTGTCACATCGTCCAATGTGCGGCTGCATCCCACAAGGCCGTCGCTCCACGTTACGTCGTTGGGGTTGGCGGCGGCAGGAATGTCCAAAGCCAACGTCACCGATGCGCCACTGAGCACCTGTGCCTCCGTGGCTTCTGAGCCATTGATGAGCTGGCGGGCCGGCACAACGGTCAGTACGAAATGACTTTCGCTCACGGCGCCACTCTGGTTGGCGTATTGGCAAGTGTAGGTGCGCGAACTCATCAACGAGGGGATCTCAACGCTGCTTTCTTTCTTTCCGTTGTCCCAGAGGTAGTCGTCGGTCCAACCGGTGGCGGGAGCAGTGTACAAAACAACTGTCGATCCTGCCAGCACCGTCTTCTCAGAAACGTTCTCTGTTATTCCATCGACCGTGATTGTTGGGGTCAAGGGGTCGGCATCGGCATCGCCACTTACAGCGATGGCAAATGCTTGCTGGCTTACCTTGCCATTGGCCGCGGTGTAAGCCACGCGGTAAATGTAGCTATGGTCGGCCTTGACCGTTATCTGTCGAGTGGTTTCGCCTGTGCTCCACTGCCAATTACCGCTATCTTCAGCACCTTCTGGAAGTTGCGGGACGAGCACGATGTCGCTGCCGTCGGCCGGAATACCCTTAGAGGGGCATACCTGATACTTATAGCCTATGCCTCCCAGGTTGGTTTGGTTCTTGAGCGTTTCACCTTTATAGATAATGTCGCCGTGCAGTGGTGTGATGGCCTGCTCGGTCGTTACCGAGGGTCGCCAGCTGGTCAGCGTAGAGAATCCAAGAGCGTCGAAGCCTCCTGAATTTTGGCTATAGTTGCCGCCTCCGCCATCGGGGCAGATTTGGGCACTGGCCTTTTCAGAATATTGCAGGGTTACGCCGCGTAAGCCTTCGTAGTATCCGATAAGACGATCCCAGTAGGGACGATGCTCGCCCTTGCCGCCCGTGTTGGGGGCTCCCTGTGCCCAGCCTGCGCCCATGGTGCCTCGGCAGTCGGCGTAGTTGTAGGTAATCCATGGCAAGGACGAAGCATCCACATCACCAAAGTTGAGGGCGGCAACATGCTCGGCTCCCGCAGCGATGCGGTCGTTCATATAGGCGAAGAGGTCATCGCCCTGCGTCAGTCCTACCTGACAGATGTCGACGGCCAGTCCCAATGCCATCAACGCATGGCCCTGGTCGCGGCCACTTTCCTGCATTTGGCCCAAGTAGCCAAGTGGCCCACGCTCGTCGGGCAGCACCACGGGCACAAGATTGCCAATAAACTCATTGCAACCGTCGTTCAATATGGCACTTTCCTTCGAACGGTCCTTATATGTTCCTACGAGGTCATATTTGTAGAAGCTCACTCCTTGGTTATACATGTGAACATCATCGCAGAGAATTCCGATGCTCATCACACATAGAGCGTTGCACAATCCCCAGTTGCTCCAATAGTGTCCGGGGCGCTCACCGAGCGATGAATAGCGGGCATTGAGCCACGTGTCGTGTCGGCGGCGCAGAAAATCGATCGAAGGATTGTAGAACACTTTGATAATCCATTGCTTGAATTTGGTGAAGTCTTCAGCCGACCAACCTTCGTAATCGCGCATCAGTTCGGCCGCATTGGCAAACTCATGACCATAGATTCCTGCGGCCAATGACATGTTGGTGTCGCCTCCGACACCCTTGCAGGCGTTTGCCCAGCTCATCAGAATACGTACAGCGGCGTCGGCATTTTCCTTAGTGCCGCCAATCTTCCATCTCAATGCGTTCTGATAGGCCATGGCCGCTCCTCGTGCACAGTTCATGTAGTTTTGCCCTGAGCCACCACCGCGAACGACGGTCTCTGTAGGCCATGTTTGCACATCGGCATGCGAATAGGCGTTGGCGCAAAGCTTTTCCCACGCCTGCTGCAACCGTGTGTCGCCGTCGGCGAGCAGTTGCTTGGCACGGTCTATATCCTCTTGCGACACAATGCCGCCTGGATGCTTGAAGCCGTGGTCGCTCGTATGGGTAAACATTTTCTTGGCTTGATAGCCCAAAGTGGCCTTCGTCTTGGCAAGTGTCGACTGCAAATTGGCAACATATTCGTTGATCAGGGCTTGCGAGGCGCGGTTGGCTTTCAGTTCCATCTGTGCCAAACTGATGGCGTCTTGCAGTTCGGCCAATGCCCCGGGAGCATAGCCGTTGGTAGCCGATGCCAGGAAGGATTGGCCTTCCTCGATGGCTGTGCGCAAGGGGGTGAAGTCGCCCCTGGTGCCATATTTGTAGTCGTACTCCATCTGGCTGGCCACTGATGCGAGTTGGGCCACGTCTTCATCGCTGAGGGCCACGTCGTAGAGACGGAAGTCGCTGACGAGGGTTTGCTTCAGGTAAATGTCGGTGGCGAATGGTGGACGGCCAATCCAGTTGAAGGCTGGCACATCCGTAAAGGCCTTGCTGGGAATGGGCATGCCGCTTGCCTGGGCCGCTTTCTTTCCATTGATAAACAACTCGCCTTGTTGCCCGGTTTGGCGATAGAGCATATGAATCCACTGACCTTTGGTGGAAGCGTTGCCCACTTGAGTACCTACCTCCGAGCCCCAACCACCGGTAGAGGTGGCCATGCGTTGGGCATTGAGGCGATAACCCATGTAGGGCGAGGCTGTCTGGGTATTGGCTTCCGACTGTGAGAAGCACCACAGAAAGTAGCCGGCGCCGGAGAGAGAGGCGTCTTTGTCAACACGGTAATACACGGATACGGTGAAATCGTTTAAGTTTTTGGCTATGGTGCCGGCTTCTTTCGTCATGTCGAGATAACCGGTTCCATTGCCAAGGTCCAACACATGGTATTTTCCGTAGTCCACCACCTTGGCTTGGTTCATCAGTTGAGCTGTGACACCAGAAATGGGATCAGTCACGCTTTGGCCCGACACATGCTCAAAGTTGAATTGCAACTTTAAATGCTGTTGGGCCATGGCGATGCTTGTAGAAAGAAGGAGCGCTAACATCGTTAGGGCATACCTTGCTAATTTCTGTTTGTTTGCCATTTGTTTTAGTTATTATTGTTAAGTTAGGTTCGTTGTGAAGGCATCCGCCAATGTCCTTTGGACATAGCCTGCATTCCGGTCTCCAGCTATGGCGCTTTGCCACAAGGATGATGGATGGAAAATGGCAGATGAAAGTTCCGCAAGAGGAGCCTTCTTAAGTGTTATACGGATGATGATGGAAGGCTACTTAAAAAAAACTCAAAAAAATCATCGGTCCTTAGAAACCTTATCATTTGGATAGGAAAATGAGGCTCGTTTTGATGGAATATGACGGTGGATTTTTTAATCTAACGGAATAAATGAAGTTAGCTATGGCAAAATGAAGGGGAAACGAAATAAAAACTGTATTTTTGCAATCGCAAATCAACATTTATCATCATGAAAAAGAAAATGCTATTCATGAGCCTGGCGCTGTGCGCTTCGAGCGCCTTCGCACAGACCGCCCCTTCGTCGGGCATCGACCCTAAGAACCTCGACACCAGTATTCGTCCCGGTAACGACTTCTACCATTATGCTGCCGGAGGATGGCTGAAGAGTCACCCGCTCGACTCTGAGCACACCAGCAACGGCGCGTTCACCGATCTCTTTGAACTCAATCAGAAACGCATACAGGACATCATTTTGCAATATGCTTCGGCCCAGCAGACGCAAGGTTCGCTCGGACAGAAGATAGGATCGCTCTACAACCTGATGATGGACTCTGCACGCATGAACCGCGAGGGGTACGCTCCCATCAAGCCCACGCTGGCCAAGATTGGTGCCATCAAGAACCGCAAGGAGTATCAACTGGTCATGGCGCAGCTCGACCGCAATGGTGAGGGTACCATGATGTTTGGCGTAGGCGTAGGCGCCGACCAGAAAAATGCGGAGTGGAACATCGTTGGAGTGAGTCAGGGCGGACTCGGATTGGACACCCGCGACTACTATCTTTCCGACGATGCGCAGAACAAGCGCATCCTGGAAGCTTACAAGGCTTATCTGAAGAAGCTCTTCCTCATGACGGGCAACGACGAGGCTGCTGCCGAGAAGAAGATGCAGGCCGTTATCAATATTGAGACGCGCATCGCCAAGGCCAGCTACGACCGCGTGAAGTTGCGCGACATTGAGGCCAACTACCATAAGATGACGTATGCCCAACTCATCAACGACTTCCCCGGAATTGACTGGGGCAATGTGTTCTTGGCCAGCGGATTCCCCGCCTTCGACTATGTGGACGTAGGACAGCCTGAGCCTATCCATGAGGTGGAGAAAATCCTGGCGGAGGCTTCGCTCGACGATCTTAAGAGTTACGCTGAGGCCAAGGTCATTGGCGGCGCTACGTCGGTGTTGGGCGATGAGTTCCGTAAGGTGTCGTTCGAACTGAGCAGCGTCATGACAGGTGTCAAGGAAGACCGTCCGCGTTGGAAACGTGCCGTGGGACTGGTGAGCGGCACGCTGGGCGAGGCCATCGGCAAGCTCTATGTGGAGAAGTATTTCCCCGAGTCGAGCAAGAAGCGCATGCTTGAGCTTGTGCACAACTTGCAGACGGCGCTCGGACAGCGTATCGACGGACTGGCTTGGATGAGCTCGACCACAAAGGCGCAGGCAAAGGATAAGCTGTCGAACTTTATCATTAAGATTGGATACCCTGATAAGTGGAAGGATTACAGTGGGTTGCAGGTGGTAGACAGCCTGTCGCTCTACGAAAACATGAGTCGCATCAGTCGCTGGATGACCGACGACTACATTGCGCGCACCGTGAACAAGCGTGTGGATAAGGCTGAGTGGGGAATGACTCCTCAGACCATCAACGCTTATTACAACCCCACGACCAACGAGATTTGCTTCCCTGCTGCCATCTTGCAGCCGCCGTTCTTCGACCCCAACGCCGACGACGCGGTGAACTATGGTGCCATCGGTGGCGTGATTGGTCACGAGATGAGCCATGGCTTCGACGACCAGGGCGCTCAGTTTGACAAGAGCGGCAACCAGCGCAACTGGTGGACGGCTGAGGATAAGAAGAATTTCGACCAGCGTACCAGTGTGCTCGCCAACTTCTTCTCACAGTTTGAGGTGCTTCCAGGCGCCAAGGTGAACGGCAAGATGACGCTTGGAGAGAATATCGGCGACAACGGTGGACTGAACATTGCCTACACGGCCCTGCAGAATTCGCTCAAACACACGCCGCTGGGTGTGAAGGATGGCTTTACGCCTGAGCAGCGCTTCTTCCTCGCTTGGGCTCGCGTTTGGGCTTCGAACGCCACCGATGAGTATGTGAAATACCTGTTGACCGTCGACGTTCACTCGCCCAACATGGCTCGCGTAAACGCCGCTCTGCCCCACATCGATGCATGGTACACGGCCTTCAACGTGAAGAAGGGCGATAAGTTGTTTATCCCCAAGAAGCAACGCGCACACATCTGGTAATGATAAACCTTCATAGGAACTTACGAAAAGCCCCCATCGCCATTTCGGCGATGGGGGCTTTCGTGTTTTTCGGTCGATACTTCTTGATGCTTGTTCGTATCGTTGCGCTTGTGGGTGAACGCCTAATCAGAGGCGGCATTCACCCATAAGTTAACTGAATGTCGTTAGAACAGACCCTGCTTGCCCAGCACGATGAGCAGCGAGAAGCCCAGGATGAGGGTAATGATACCCACCGACAGACCCGTCTTCGACATGTCCTTCTGCTCAATGAGACCTGTAGAGTAGGCAATGGCGTTAGGAGGTGTTGAGATGGGCAAGCACATGGCGGCCGAAGCTGCCACAGCAATGCCGATGAGAACCGTTGAGGTTCCACCGATGATGTTGAGCTTGTCGCCCATGCCCTCACAAACCACGGCGAGGATAGGAATCATCAAGGCGGCGGTGGCGGTGTTGCTGATGAAGTTAGAGAGGAAGAATGTTACCAAGCCTGAGATAACCAGGATGACGATCGGGCTCCACTCGCCAAATGGGATGGCGTCCATGGCGGTCTTGGCAAGGCCTGTTCCGTTCATGGCCAAACCGAGGGCGAAACCTCCGGCAACCATCCAAATGACGCCCCAGTCGATGTCCTGAAGGTCTTTGGCGGTGATGACACCCGTGAAGGCGAACACAGCGATGGGAAGCATGGCAACCATGTTGGCGTTGATGCCAATGGGCTTACCAAACACCCAGAGGATAATGGTCACGGCAAATGTAATGGCCACAACCACCGTGCGCCAGTTGTGCTGCATGTCGCCGTTGATTTCCAACTCGATGGTCTTCTGCTTGAATGGGAAGAACCACTTCAGCAACAGCCACGAGATAACAAGGAGCACCAGCACCAGGGGAACCATGAACATCATCCAGTCGCCGAAGCTGATGTCCATGTTCATGCCTGTGGGGTCGTTGAGAACCTTGTAGGCGAAAGCGTTAGGAGGTGTGCCGATAGGCGTTCCCATGCCACCAAGGTTGGCGCCGATAGGAATGGCCATGGTGAGGGCAATGCGGCCCTTGCCGTTGGCGGGAAGCGACTTGAAGACCGGCGTAAGGAACGTCAGCATCATGGCTGCAGTGGCGGTATTGGAGATGAACATGGAGAAAACACCCGTGATGAGCAAGAAACCCAGCAACACATTCTCGCTGCGCTTGCCAAATGGACGAATCAGGGCCTTGGCCATCCATACGTCGAGACCCGACTTGGTGGCCGCAATGGCGAGGATGAAACCGCCAAGGAACAGGATGATTGTGGGGTCGGCAAAGCAAGCCATGATACCCACAGAGTCGAGCAACTGGCCATACTGGCCCTCAGTGCCCTGCATGAACGAGAACGAGGAGTTGCTGACGAAGAACAGCAACACGAAAATGATGGTCACAGACGTGGCCCACGCTGGAATGGCCTCAGTGATCCAAAGCAACACTGCCATGACGAAGATGGCAATGACGCGCTGATGAACAACTGTCAGACCTTCAATTCCAAAACAACTGGAGGGTAGGTTCCACACGATGACAGTGAAGATGGCTGTGATGGCAAACCACAATGCCTTCTTCCAATGAAAGTCTCCTGTTAAGACTTTTTTTACCGTTTCTTGCATGTTATGAATGGTTTTTAGTTATTAGATTATCTCAAGGTGGGGCCTTCTAACGGCCGACTATTGCAAAGTTACACCAAATTTTCAACAAACCAAGGAAAAAACGGAAAAAGAATTTGAGAAAAATCAGAAATTGAAAATATACCCATAATATGAGTAAAATGGGCGCTAAAAATAGCGTTTGGGGGGCTCTCGCCCTACCGTTAGGACAATAAAAAACTGGCGTAGGATGTCCTGCGCCAGTCGATATGCTGTTGGGGGTGTATCCTTTGCTTTATTTCTTTTCAGCCTCTGTCATGGTTCCCTCAATGTAGAGGCGCAACATGGCGGGATCACCATTGGTGCGTACGGTGATGGTTTTCTTGAAATGGCCGGGGAAACGGCCACGACCGTTATAGGTAACGGTGAGGGTTCCCTTCTCGCCGGGCTTCACGGGGGTCTTGGTGTACTGAGGTACCGTGCATCCGCAACTGGCCACAGCCTGATTGATCACCAACGGCTTGTCGCCGGCATTGGTGAAGGTGAAAGTGCACTTTTGCACATTATTGGTCTCCGAGAACGAACCGAAATTGTGGGTTGTCTTGTCAAACTTGATTTGGGCTTGTGCTTGGGCGAAGGTGATGCCGCATACAAGCATCATCAGTGTGAACAGAATCTTTTTCATCTTATACCTTATTTATTGTTGCATACGCAACAGGTTCTTTTTTCTTTTTAATTGGGAGCGGAGAAGGTTGCACCACCCGCCTACAATGATTGTAACGAGACAAAAGTACAAAAAGTTTCTGAAGCCATATCGTTTTTACGCATTTTTAACAGGCTTTTGCCTTACATGCGGCCTTTGGATGGGCCAAATGTGAGCGGAAAAGGGTAACTATCGTCGGATTTGGTGTTATCTTACAAAAAAGCGTGAAATTGTTTTGCAGTCTCGGATAAAATGGCGAATTTTACAGAAAAATAGCAAACTATGATTCAAGAAGTATGCAAAAATATCAAGTTCGTGGGTTGTGACGATCCCGAGCTGCGCCTTTTTGAGGGGCAATATGTCACCCCGGAAGGCATGTGTTACAACTCTTATGTTATCCTTGACGACCAGATAGCCATCATGGATACCATCGATCCTCGTTGCCAGGAGGAGTGGGCCGCCAAGGTGGAGAAAGCTCTCGACGGCCGCCAGCCCGATTATTTGGTGGTCCATCACATGGAACCCGACCATGCGGGAAGCATAGCGCGCCTGCTCAACACCTATCCCAATGTGAAGGTGGTGTGCTCGGCTATGGCCCAGAAGATGCTGAAGCAGTTTAATGAGGACCTCGATCTCACCGACCGTGTGCAGGCCGTGAAGGAGGGCGACACCTTGTCGCTGGGCCATTGTACACTGCAGTTCATCGCTGCCCCGTCGGTTCACTGGCCCGAAGTGATGATGAGCTACGTGCCTGAGGAGCAAGTGCTTTTCTCTGCCGACGGCTTCGGTAAGTTCGGCGTGTACGACGCTGGCGCCGACGACTGGGCTTGCGAGGCTCGTCGCTACTACTTCAATATCTGCGGCAAGTATGGCGTGCAGGTCGCTAAGGCGCTTGGCAAGGTTGCTGCTCTAAGTGGAGTGAAAGCCATTTGCCCACTTCATGGCCCTGTGCTCAAAGACGAGGCCATGCAAGAGGCGCTTCGCCTTTATAACATTTGGGCTCACTATGAGGTGGAAACGCCGGGTGTGTTCATCGCTTACGCCTCTGCCCATGGTGGTACGGCTGCCGCTGCCGAGAAGATGCGCGATCTGTTGTTGGAGCGCGGCTGCCCCAAGGTAGCTATCGCCGACCTCTGCCGCACCGATATGGCCGAGAATGTGGAGGATGCTTTCCGCTACGGAACGCTGCTCTGTTGCGCCGCCAGTTACGACGCCGGCGTGTTCCCCGCCATGCACACATTCCTTTATAAGCTCTCCATTAAGGCTTATCAGAAGCGTCGTATAGCCCTGCTCGAGAACGGATCGTGGGCTCCTTGCGCCGCCCGCGCCATGAAGGGCCTCATCGAGAAGATGAAGGACATCACTCTCATTGAGCCTACCGTCACCATCATGAGCCGCATGCACCGTAGTGATCAGCCCCACATGGAGCAGTTGGCCGACAATATCATGGAGGCCTTTAAAGAGTAAAAATCACCAAGTGGGAACCCAACATGAGTAAGTTTGTCATCTGCCTTTTTCGTCTTGTCTCTCACCTGCCGTTCTGGATGTTCTTCATCCTGAGCGACCTGGAGTACCTGTTGGCCTACCATGTGCTGCGCTACCGTCGCACCATCGTAAGGCGCAACCTCACCAGTTCGTTCCCCGAGAAGTCGCTGAAGGAGATTGTGGCTATCGAAAAGGGGTTCTACCATTGGTTTTGCGATTATTTCTTCGAGACGCTGAAGATGCTCACCATGAGCCAAGAGGAGATGCTTCGCCACATCGAATACCATGGTGTGGAAGCCGTAGAGGACTGTTTCGACCGCGGGCAAGACTGTGCGGCCATCCTCGGCCATTACGGCAACTGGGAGTATCTTTCAGCCACCCCGCTGGCTCTGAAGCGCCATCCCGACGCCCCGGTGGGTCTCATTTATCACCCTCTCTACAACAAGACATTTGACCAGCTCTTCATTGATATTAGGCAAAGCAAGAAGGGCGTGTGCATCCCCAAGCAGCAGATACTACGATTCCTTGTCACTTATCGCCGCGAAAAGCGTAACTCTCTGTTTGGTTACATTGCCGACCAAGGTCCGAAGTGGGAGAACATCCACCTTTGGCTTCCGTTCCTTGGTCATGAAACACCTGTTTTCACGGGCGCTGAGCGCATCATGCGCAAGATGCACAATGCCGTTTTCTACATCGACATGGAGCGATTGGCGCGCGGTCGCTACCGTTGCACCTTCAAACCCATCAGCGACGACGCAGCCAATGAGGAGCCCTTTGCCATCACCCGACGCTTTTTCGCCTTGCTTGAGCTGTCCATCCGCCGTGACCCGCAGTGCTATCTGTGGACCCACAACCGATGGAAGCGTACGCGTGAGGAGTTTGAACGTCGCTTCGAAATCAAGGACGGAAAGGTCGTTCCAAGAAAAACCACAACCCCTGCATGAGCACAACCATCATCATCAACCCCAAGTACGCGTCGATTAGCGAGTTCCTGCATAGCATACCCAGTGTGTTTGAGCATGAAGGCCGCGAGATTTACAACGACCGAAACATCATCAAGGTGATTGAGGCTCCCGACGGAACGGAGCTGAACGTCAAACGTTACTGTGTGCCAAAAGGCCCCAATCGCTTTGTCTACTCATCGGGAATCCGCAAGCCAAAAGGCCTGCGCGCCTTCCGGTACCCTCTTCGCATGCGCGCCTTGGGCATTGAGACGCCAGAGCCCATCGCCTATATCGAGGAGCGATCCTTTGGCATCCTTGGCCTGAGTTACTTCATCAGCCAGCAGTGTGGCTATGAGCACACGCTGAAGGATGTGGGCGACGCAGAGCCGGGAACTTACGAGGAATTGGCCGAATCGCTCGGAAGGTTCACGGCAGAGATGCACGACAAGCGCGTCCTACACCGCGATTTCTCGCCCGGCAACGTGCTCTACCACATGGACGAGGATGGCGATTACCACTTTTCATTGGTCGACATCAACCGCATGCACTTCGGTCCCGTCGGTGAGAAGCAGGGCTGCCTCAATTTCATACGCCTGTGGGGGCCAAAACATTTCATAGAGTTGTTAGTCAGGTCGTATGCCGACGCACGCGGCTTCGATTCCGCCAAATGTGTGGCTTTCACATTGGCGGCAAGGCGACACTTTTGGTTGAGCTACCGCAAGAAGCACCGAGTTTTATTCAAATTGGAATTATAGTACACAAATATCATGGAGAACCAACAACCCAAGTTCAAGCATTTCATCATAACTCTCTTCAATCTGAAGATATGGAAGGAGGACAAGACGCACCGCGCCACACAGACCGCCGACTGGCTTGCGCAGCGTTTCGACCTGTTTGAACGGTTCTGTCTGCCCTCTGTGGCTCATCAAACGAACAAGAATTTCACATGGCTCTGCCTCTTTGATAAGGACACTCCCACCGACATGCGCCAGCGCATTGAGCGTTGCCAAGCGCAGGTGCCGCAACTGAAAGCCTGCTTTTTCACGGCCGATGAGGCTGTTGAGTTCCTCTCCCATGAGGAAGCGGTCAACTGTCGCTTTATCCGTCGCACCGTAAGAACCCTGCTCAGCGAGGACGACGCGTTCGTTATTACGAGCAACCTCGACAACGACGATGCCCTGAGCAACGACTATGTGGAATGTGTGCAGCGGCAGTTTGTGGCCGACCAGCGCCACATGCTTTATAGCTTTGTGTGCGGAATGCAGTATTTCGTGCGCCTCAACGCCATCGTTCGCATGCACTATCCTCATAACCATTTCCTCACTTTGGTGGAGGATGCGCGCGGCGACTTCCATACGGTGCAGTATTATGGTCATGCCGGTGCGCGCAAAGTGCTGCCCAACACCGACATTGCCGAGAAGCCTTATTGGCTCGAGAACGTCCACGGACATAACGTTAGCAATGAACTGCGCATTACAAGCCGAGTGAGATATGCGCCTTGCCTCGCTCCCGTCGACCTCCGCCAGTTTGGTATCGACAAGCAGTTCTCTTGGGCTCTCAACCTCAAGAACTTCTTGGTAACGTTGCCCGCTTACTTTGTGAAGATTGCTATTTGGCGACTGAAAAGGAAAATCAATAAGAAGAAAAAGCAGGGATAATCGCTTTTGAACAGTTGATTCATCCTGTGGATCGAATGCAACAAGCATATAAATGATGGCCACCGCTATTCCATAATGATAGCGATGGCCATTGTTGTTAGTCGCACATCAGCTGCAATTCCTGCCAAATGCGCTGCACGGGAAGGCCCATGACGTTGAAGTAACTGCCGTTGATGCCCGTCACTCCGATATAGCCTATCCATTCTTGGATGCCATAGGCTCCCGCCTTGTCGAACGGACGGTAGTTGGAGATGTAATAATCGATTTCGTCGTCGGTCAGTTTTCGGAACGTCACCTCGGTGGTGACGCCAAACTGTCGTTGGTCATTGTGGGTGGTGAGGCACACGCCTGTGATGACACGATGCGTCTTGCCGCTTATTGCGTGCAGCATGTGGCGCGCCTCGTTGGTATCGTGGGGCTTTCCCAATACCACGCTGCCTTGGTTCGCGTCGTCGACCACCACCACGGTGTCGGCGGTGATGACGAGCTCGTTGGGCTTCACCTCGTAAGCCGATGCTTTCTCGCGGGCAATGAACTGAGGAATCTCTTCCACGGGCAGATCGTTGGGGTACGCCTCGCTGATGCCCTTGATGACGTGCACCTCAAAGTCGAGTCCGAGTCCGGCCAATAGCTCGCGGCGTCGTGGCGAGTTGCTGGCCAGGATGATTTTATAGGGAATGGGTTTAAGCATGTCTTTTCTGTTGTGTTGTTACCAGCCAAAGGCGTGAGCGTTGCTCAGCCATTTTCCTTGTGCCCTGAGCACCTGCTCAATGACGTCGCGGGCACATCCGTAGCCGCCTTTTGCGTCGCTTACATAAACCGAAACGGCTTTCACCTCAGGACAAGCGTCGGCCGGGCAACACGGACAACCCACACGTTGCATCACCTGCAAGTCGGGAATGTCGTCGCCCATGTAGATGATTTCGTCATCGCAGAGTCCATAGAGCGCTATAAACTGCTCGTAGGTTTGAATCTTCACGGCACATTTCTGATAGATGTCTGTCACGCCGAGGTAGTTGTAACGCTTGCCAATGGCTTCGGCGTTGCCGCCTGTCATGATGGCGCAGCGCAGTCCTTCCTTCTGCGCCAGTTGTATGGCGTATCCGTCTTTGATGTTGATGGTTCGCATGGGCATTCCCTCATCGTCCATGCCGATGGTGGATGCCGACAACACGCCGTCGACATCGAAGATGATGGCGCGTATTTTCTTTAAGTCGTAATTGATCATATTAGGTAGCGGTAAGGATGGTTTACAGAGTCAAGTCGGATTTGTTGATAACGTTTTCCCATTTCAGGCGCGCCTCGTCTTGCGGCTTTCGCTCGTCGGCAGCGTGGCCCACGGCGATGACGGCGAGCACCTCCTGTTCCTCGGGCAGGCCCATGATGCTGTGTATGGCCTTGTTGGCCGGTGTGCCATCTTTCTGTTTTCGGTCGCGCATCTGCACCCAACAGGTACCCAATCCGAGATCTTCGGCCTGCAGTTGCATCATGATGGCCGCAATGGCTCCATCCTCAATCCAGCAGTCGTTGGTGCTGGGGTCTCCCATTACCACGATGGCCAATGGTGCGCCCTTGAGAAACTGGCCGCCTGCATCCTTGGCTTCTGCCAAGCGAGCGAGGGTCTGGGGATCATCGGTCACGGCGAACCGCCATGCGCGTTGGCTCTTGCTGGTGGGCGACATGAGTGCTGAGCGGAGTATGAGACGCAACTCCTCGGCTGTCACCCTCTCATCGGTGAACTTGCGATGGCTACGTCGTGTTTGTACCAAAGTCTTGAAATCTTTCATAGAAGCTTGTTTTGTCGTTTCCTCGCAAAGTTACAAAAAATCGTTTGAGAAAAGCCTCTTGGATGTTATAAAGTTATTAAAAAACGTAGGGTAAACGCTTTCTTGTCATTTCTTTTTTTACTAATTTTGCCAACGTGAATCCTATACGTGTGACCATTTATTCGCGTGGCGGAACATTGCCCCACCTTTGTGGCAGCAATTTCTTCCATAGCGCCGAGCTTTTCCACATCATTGAGAAGTCGCCCGGCCAGCGTCCTTTTATGGCTGTGGCTACCGATGCGAGCGGCCGCGAGCTTGGTCACATGTTGGCTTTTGTGTATTCGCATGGCATGTGGCTTCCCCCGTTTCGTTATTGGCAGGGGCGCGTGTATGGCGAAGGCGACTATGTGGATGATGCGCGTCGTGAGGAAGTGTTTGGTGAGTTGCTGAAGGCCGTGACGCGAAAGTTGCGCCGCCGCCTGTGCTTCAGCATCGAGTTTAGCGACCTTTCGAAGAAGATGTTCGGTTATCGGCTGTTTCGCGAGAATGGCTATTTCCCCATCGGATGGATGGAAGTGTATAATTCGCTTCATTCCATGGCGCCGCGCGACCGCCTGACTTCCAAGATGTTGCATCGCATAGATCGAGTGGCCAAGTTGGGGGTGGAGACCCGTGAAGTGGAGACCGATGCCGACTTGCACCAGTTCTACAAACTGCTCAATGGCTTTTATCGGTTCAAGATGCGCCGCGTTATTCCCTCCGAGTTGCAGATTAGCCATTTCGACAAGAGCGACAAGGCGCGCGTTTTCATCACCACCTATAAGGGACGCGTCATTGGTGGCAGTCTCTGCCTTTTTTCCGAGGGCAACGCTTACCTGTGGTATTTGGCCTCACGCCGCAAGAGTTACCCCCATCTCCATCCGAACATGATGACCATTTGGCATGCCATCAACTGGGCGTGGGAACACAATTACGCCCATATATTCTTCTTGGATGTGGGGCTTCCCGTTCCACATAGTCCGTTCCGCGACTTCATTCTCTCCTTCGGCGGCAAGCCGGTAAGCACCTATCGCTGGTTCAACCTCATGCCCAGTTGGCTCAATGCCATTGCTTCCAGGATTTACCGGGAGTGAAGTGGCTTAGTCTCCAGACATTATACCTGGTGCGACCGATTGGAGCTAAAAACGCGACTAGGCGTCACGTATGTTGTCGTGACGCCTTGTCGTATAAGTGTTCTTTTACTGTCGGTTTATAGGATGCCCTCGTTTTTCAGCGTCTCCCGCAATTGGTCGGTGTTGGTAAACACCACACCGTGGAGGCCCGCCCGCTCGGCCCCGGCAATGTTCTCAGGCTTGTCGTCGATAAACAAGCACTCGTTGGGCTTCACGCCGAAGCGTTGGCAGAACGCGTTGAAAATGGCCACGTCGGGCTTGAGCAAATGCACCTCGTGCGAGATGAGGCTTCCCTCCAGTTGGGCGAAAGGCTTGGGGTATTTCCGTATGACGTCGAACACCTTTGTCGACCAGTTGGACAGTCCCAGTACGCGGTATCCCTTGGCTTTCAGCTGCTCCATCAATGGTGTGATGCCCGGCACCTCCCCCGTGAAGATGTCGGCGTAATGCTTGTCCAAGGCGTCGATGGCGTTGACATAATCGGGCCACTGGCGTTTCCAGTCGGCTATATATTCGCCAAACGGCTTGTCTTCCTTGTCGATGAGGTTGTTGTTTTCCTCGTTCAGGATATGCTGCATAAACCACTCGGCCTGCTCTTCGCTTCCCAGTTGTTTAGCGAAGAAAGCCTTGAAGTCGTACTGCACAAGCACGCCGCCGAAGTCAAAAACGATATTCTTAATCATGGTGTTGTATTAGGGACGCTGGGGCATCCTTGTAAGAGTGTTCCAGGTCGAGGTAATAAAAATTGTGCTGAAACTCGGTTCCCTGCTTGGGTGGCGTCATGTAGTCGCCATACATCTTGGTGAGCAACCAGTGGCTGTCGGCAGCGCCACGAAGCGTCAGGCTCTCGAAGGTGTAGGGCTTGCCATCGCCATACACCTCGCGCGGCACGATGCTGCGGAAGTCGTCGTCGAAGCAGAGCACATAGCGCGATCGGTCGTAGTCGTACTTGTGGAGCAGACGACTGATGCTCTTTTGCAGGCCCTCTACGGTGAACAGCTTGCGACAGAGCAGCGGCAGCCACGAACTGGGGCCATGCCCATGGCGGTAAGGGTCGCGGTAGGTGAAGTACAACAGCTTGCAGAGGTGCTTGTAATGGCGCACGTGTAGCCACTGGCACAGGCGGTTGTTGGGCATGCCGTCGAGTGGGAACACATCCACATATACGCCTCCGAGATAGCGCAAGTGGGCGTGCTCGATGATGGTGGTGCGAGCGTCTTGCATCTTGGCGAAGGGTTGCGGGTAATGCTTGTCGTTCTCGGCGCATATCAGTTCGTAGCCTTCGGGCAACCATTCCTTGCTGTGTGCGATGAGTTGGTCGTAGTCGCTGTGGGGCATGCACACGTCAGCGTCGTCGTCCCAAGGAATGAATCCCTTGTGACGCACGGCCCCAAGCTGTGTTCCCGCCACAATGAAATAGCGGAGGTTATACTTTTTGCATGTCTCGTCGATGGCCTTCAGGATGCCCAGCATCACGTTGTGAAGGTCGTGGAGATTGTATTCTGCCATAAATCGTTGGTAAGTGTGGTTGTTGCAAAGATACTCATTTTCCACCACAAACCCCTCGTCTTTCTCCACAATTATACGATAATTCCCCGCAAAATCAAGCGACACGCCTTCATTGTTGGCAAAGCTTCCCGTTGCAAGAACATAAAAATCCCCCTTGCCTTCCGACAAGGGGGATGATTATAGATGCGTTAACCTTTTCGCGTTAGCGGCTTACTTCAGTTCCGTTTCAAGCAGGTTGTTGCTTACGAGCATGCCCTTGGCGCTGGCCTTGGGTGCGCGGAAAGCGCGAAGCGCCTTGAAGTGGATAACGAAGAGCGTGGCCGAACCCTCAATGGTGGGCTGCTGGCCGATGTTCACGAAGGTGGGATAGAGCACCTGTGAGCCATCGGTGTGGTGACGGTCGTAGGTCATGTTGCGCATGTCCTTCACGGCCACCGGATCGGTCTTCGTGTACTGCATGGTCTTGAGGTCGTACGGCATGACGAGGCTCAGGGCGTTCACGGCTTGCAAGCCTGTGCCCTTCACCGTCACGGTCACCTCGTCGCCAGCTTGGTAAGCGGCCTTGTTGTAGGTGTAAGTGATGGTTCCAGCCGGCTGGCGCATGTCCTTCTCGGTTACGCCACCCTCGAGCAGTGTGGCCACGTTCGAGATGTCGTATGCGTCGATAAGGCCGTTGCCGTTGATGTCACCGTTCGAGATGTAGCCGTCGAAGTCGGAGTCGCCCTTCTTCAAACCGGTGTAGTTCATGTAAGAAGTCAGGTCGTTCTCGTCGATCTTGCCGTCCTGGTTGACGTCTCCGGGGATGAGCACCTTGGTTCCGGGCTGACGGAACACGTAGAGCTCTGCTCCCGATCCGAAGTCGCCCAAAGCCTTCTTCACATCCATGCGGATGTAGCGGGCCTGCTGGTGGTCGGTGAACGTCACGTTCTTCTTGGCCGGTGTGCGCTCCCACTTCTGTGTGCCCACAGCCTGCCAGGTCTTTCCGTCCTTCGAGGTGAATATGTCAGCCTCCAGGATGGTGCCGTTTCCGGCGTCAGCGCGAGGCACATATTGCATCTTGTCGAGTGTGATGGTGGCGTGCAGGTCCATAGTGACGGTGAACGGAACCGCCTTCTCGCTATAGTGGGTATGCCAGATGTCGCCGCTCTCCTGGAAGTCGAAGAGACGATGGATGCCGAATCCAGGCATGTCCTTGGCCGTGTTGGTGGCTGTGATGCCGTGTACGGCAAACTCCAGCGGGTTCTTGTCGGTCTTGGCGTTGATGGTGGTCCACTCGCTGTGACCATCGGCGTTGACGGCGCGCAGTTCAAAGGTGTAGTCGGTTCCAGGCTGCAAATCCTCGAAGAGCAAGCTGTTGTTGCGGATGGTAGAGTAGATCATCGAGTTGAATCGAATCTCGTAATAGTCGGCGTTGTCCACGGCCTTCCAGGTCGGTGTGAGCGTGTAGGGAGCCACCTTGGTGTCGGTGGCCACCGGAGCGCTGAGTGTTCCGTGTTTGGTGAGCATGCGTGTTGCTGGCTTGTCGTAGACGAAGCCCTTGACCTCGATGGTCGTTTCGTCGGTCATGATGTCGCCCTTGGCGAGGTTGACCTCGATCACCGGGTTCTTCGTTACCTCCACCTTGGCCATGTCGGTGCCCTGTGTAGAGAACTGGTTGAGCTGCGGGCGCTCCACGTAACGCCATGTGTTGGCGCCCTCACCCTCGGTGAGCGTCACCTTCTTCTTTCCTATGATGGCGCGAACGCTCTTAGGACGTGCGGTGGTGTTGATGCGGACGAGGGTCGATTTCTCCTTCACCATGCCATCGTAGTTGCCCTCCGTGGGGCAGATGGTGATGGCGAGGTTGCCCTTGGCGTCGAGCTCCGATGTCACCTTTGTGGTGGCGTGCTCACCGCGCAGGTAAGCCTCGGTGTTTCCATCGTCGTCGTAGAGCGTAAACTCAGAGTGGCCTGCGGGCCAGATGTCGAAGATACGCTCGGCTGTGTTCACCTCATAGATGTTGTTGTTGGGGCGGTTCATCGGCACGATGGCTCCAGCCTTTACGAAGAGCGGAAGCTTCCAGATGGGAGCGTCGAAGTTGTTGAGGATGCGGCCACCCTCGTAAACGTCGCCCGTGAAATAGTCGATCCACTGACCCTCAGGCAGGTATATGCCGTTGCGGATGTCGTTGCCCTGTGCGTCGGCCTGTGTGGGCTGGTAGATGGGGGCCACGAGCATCGACGGACCGTACATGTACTGGTACTTGGTAGCGGCCGAATGGGTGAAGTCGCTCGGATAGTCGAGGAACATGGCGCGGATGAGCGGTTGGCCAGCAACGGCCTCGTAGGCGCACGAGTAGGTGTAAGGCAGCATGGCGGCCTTCAGCTTCAGGTAGTTGCGGTTGATGCTTGTGGCGGGCTCGCCCAGCGCCTGCGGGTATTTGGGGTTGGCTCCCCAACCATCCATGTTGAGCTGCATGGGGGTGAACGCCTTCCACTGGAAGTCGCGGATGTTGACCTCCATGTTCTTTCCACCGAAGATACCGTCCATGTCGGAGGTGATGTTGCTCATGCCCGAGAGTCCGGCGCCGATGTATGTAGGCACGTGGAAACGGATGTATTCCCATTCGCCGCCCTTCTGGTCGCCAGTCCACACACCTGCGTAACGCTGTGTGCCGGCCCATCCGTCGAGCGTGATAATGAACGGACGCGCGTCGGATCCATAGTAAGGCATGATCTGGCCCACATCGGCGATGCCGTTGAGGCCGAAGCTATAGCCGGCTCCCACCCAAGCCACGTCGGTCTTGAGCACACGCACACCTGCGTCGCGCACCTCTTTCACGATGTCGCGCTGCAGAAGGGCAGGGATGGAGTCGATGGGGTGGAGGTTCGATTGGGTCCAGAGACCAATCTCCACACCCTTCTTGCGGGCGTAGTCGCCAAAGCTCTTCAGGTTGGCGATGTTGCCGTCGAGCGTGCTGGTCTGTCCGTAGCCTGCGCCGTAACCATCGTTGGGCAGCACCCATCCGAGTGGCATGTCGGCGTTGAGATAGCGGTCGATGACGGCGCGAGCAGAGAACTGGTAGTTGTCCTTCTCTCCGTTGAGGCTCTCCTTGATGCCTCCGTTGTCTTTCTGGCTCTCGGTGTAGCGCTTGCCGTCCTCGAAGAGGATGCCGCGGTTGGTGTCGTCGGTTTCCTTCCAGTAGTCGCGGTTGTAAGCGTTGAGGTGACCCTCGTAGAAGGCGAACTTAGGCAGCAGCACAGGGTTGCCGGTGAGCTGGTAGTAGTCGTCGAGCAGTTGTACGGGACGCTCGTCTACCATGACAAACACGTCCATGTAAGGTGTGTCGTGGCTGATCGTCACCTCGCCCTTGCGCGTCTTGCCGAAGTCGTAGGCGCCCTGCTTGAAGGTGTGGCACATGACGGCGTAGCCGCCTGTCGACCAATAGAACGGGGCGGGCGAGCAAACGCCGCCGTCGGTCCATGAGTTGGTGTTCACAATGTCGATCTTCTCACCACGGTGAGAGAAGCGCCCGTTCTGCACGCCACCACCGTAGAACCACTCGTTGGGCTGCTGGCTGAGGGTGAGGGTCGTTTTGCCGCGCTCGAAGAGGGTGGGCTCGGTCTGGCTGACCACGGTGTGCTGGCGACGGAGGTCGGTCACGCTGACGAGCGCGCCCTTCTTGGCGAAGTCAACGCGCACGTTGGCCGTGCTGACGCTCACCTTCTGGTCGTCGCTGCTAACGGTCAGTTTGCCCACGTCGCGACGCGGGTTGTTGGTGAGGATTTTAGCCTCGGGCGATGCCTCGGGGTCGCGAACGATACCGCCACTGTTGTCCTGAAAAAGGCGGAAGATGCTTGGGCCGTAGAAATCAACGGTCAGCGTGTGGCCGTCAGACAGCATCACCTCAGCGGTGGTGTTGTTGATACGGCGGATGCCCGTTACGTCGTTAGCTGTGGCGGCCAGCGCGGGAGCGGCGGCTACCAAGGTGCCGAGCAACAGACGATTAAAATAGTTGTTCATGGTTATGAAGTTAGATGTACGTACTCAGTAATATGCATTTAGGCTTGCTTTGGCCCATGGCCATCGTTGGGGCGTAAAGAAAAAGGTGTGTCAAAGTTATCTCTGACACACCTTCTTTTGTTGGTAGGGACGCCCGGGCTCGAACCGGGGACCTCTGCAATGTGACTGCAGCGCTCTAAACCAACTGGGCTACGCCCCTGTTTACGGTGTGCAAAATTACGAAAGATTTTCGGTTCCTCCAAATTTTTCGCCAAGAATTTTCTGATAAAATGCATTTTTTGTTGATTTTGGGGCTTTTGGGTGGTTTGTTGCCGGGCGAACGGCATCCGTTAGTCCCCGCGGATGCCGCCATTCGGACGCGTTGGAGTGGGGCGACGAGCGGAACGAATGGTTGGATCGATAGGGCAAACGTGGTTTTGTGCAAGGACGCTTTGTAGGCGCCTTATTATATAAGGTGTGGAAAGCGTATGGGTGCGAAAGCGCCATTCTTCCAAGAGAGATTATTGGATGAAACTACTTGGTTGGTTGCTAATATTATTTACATCTTATAGGATGTTTATACTGCTTTTCGTAGACTGCAGTGTGTGAAGAATATGCTATTTGTCACGTATTTTGGCTAAAAAGTTTGTCTGTGATTTCGGATGAAATAGAGAAAAAGAAAGCCGTTTTTGCGCGGTTGTGACCTCTCGAGCGGCCGGTCAGACTACCGTTGGGCATCTATCGAGTTGCCGTTTGGCATGTTCCGCGGTGCGAAAGCTAAGGTTTCGAGCCCCGATTGGGCGTCTTTCGTTATGCGAAAAGGCATGTTTTGCAATGTAAAATGCGGGTTAAAGAAGGTTGCGCTTTGGTTTTAGATTATAAGATGCTGATTATAAGTCGAATACGTAAATGCGCTGAGAATCGCGTATTTGAGCCCAACTTTTCTCCCGTTCAAAAGAAGTGTGTAGATTGATGTATAGATTGTTGTCGATTTTCTGCGTGTCGCCAAGCTGCGGTTGCTTCCTGGAGGCCTCTCGTGCCGCTGTGGTTTTTCGCTTCTTCCTGCCTGATGGTTTCATGCAGTCCACGCCTAATCCGACCCAAAAGAATGGTTGAGTCGTTCGCTTTATGCAGTCAGGACAGTTCGGGTGTTCGGTTGTTGGTGAATAATGTTTACACACCCAACATCCCGTGAGGTCGTCCGCTTGGCCGTGCCAAGAAGTTCTTGCGCCGCGGTGTCGGGCTTGGGGCGGCGACCTTTCCACGTTCTTCTTTAAATATATTAGAAAGTTTCAATTTGATTTGTTGTCGCTTTCGCAAAAATATGCTATCTTTGCAACAAATTTTGAATTACCCATTTTAACATTTACTATTGTGGCAGAAACAAAGTATATCTTCGTCACGGGCGGTGTAGTGTCTTCGTTAGGTAAAGGCATCATCTCCTCGTCTATTGGCAAGCTTCTGCAGGCCAGAGGCTACAACGTCACCATTCAGAAATTTGATCCTTACATCAATATCGACCCGGGCACGCTCAACCCCTACGAGCACGGTGAGTGTTATGTAACTGTTGATGGCATGGAGACCGACCTCGACCTCGGACACTACGAGCGTTTCACAGGCATTCAGACCACCAAGGCCAACTCGTTGACCACGGGTCGTATCTATAAGGCCGTGATCGACAAGGAGCGCCGTGGCGATTATCTGGGCAAGACCATCCAGGTGGTGCCCCATATCACCGACGAGATCAAGCGTAACGTGAAGTACCTCGGTAAGAAGGAGCACTACGATTTCGTGATTACCGAGATCGGTGGAACCATTGGCGACATTGAGAGCGCTCCTTACATGGAGGCCATCCGCCAGTTGAAGTGGGAACTGGGACGCAACGCCGTCAACATTCACCTCACCTACGTGCCTTACCTCCACGCCGCTGGCGAGCTTAAGACCAAGCCCACGCAGCACAGTGTGAAGGAGTTGCAAAGCGTTGGTATTCAGCCCGATGTGCTCGTGCTGCGTACCGAGAAGCATCTCTCTGATCAGGTTCGCAAGAAGGTGGCTGCCTTCTGTAATGTCGACTTCGACTGCGTTATCCAGAGTGAGGACCTGCCCAGCATCTATGAGGTGCCTGTCAACATGCAGAACCAGGGTCTCGACACCGCCATCCTTCGCAAGGTGGGCATCGAGCCGGGCGAGAAGCCGGGCCTCGGTCCGTGGCGTGCGTTCCTCGAGCGCCGCAACAAGGCCACCAAGGAGGTGACCATCGGCCTCGTGGGCAAGTACGACCTGCAAGACGCTTACAAGAGTATCCGCGAAAGCCTCAGTCAGGCTGGCGTGTACAACGATCATAAGACCGTTCTGAAGTTCATCAACTCAGAGTATATCACCGAGGACAACGTGGCTGAGAAGCTCGCAGGTGTCGATGGTATCGTGGTTTGCCCGGGCTTCGGCCAGCGTGGTATCGAGGGCAAGATTGTGGCAGCCCATTACACCCGCACACACGACATCCCCACTTTCGGTATTTGCCTTGGCATGCAGATGATGGTGGTCGAGTTCGGACGCAACGTGCTCGGCTATGCCGACGCCAACAGTCGTGAGATGGACGAGAAGACTCCCCACAACGTCATCGACATCATGGAGGAGCAGAAGAACATCACCAACATGGGAGGCACCATGCGCCTCGGCGCCTACGAGTGTGTGCTCAGACAGGGCTCACGCGTGTTCGACATCTACAAGCAGGAGCATATCCAGGAGCGCCACCGCCACCGTTACGAGTTCAACAATGTCTTCGAGAAGGAGTATGAGCGCAACGGTATGCAGTGTGTGGGACGCAATCCCGAGAGCGACCTCGTGGAGATCGTGGAGATACCGTCGCTCAAGTGGTATATCGGAACACAGTTCCATCCTGAGTACCAGTCGACGGTGCTCAAGCCCCATCCCCTCTTCGTCGATTTCGTCAAGACGGCCATCGCCAACCAAAAGCATGTTGAGAAATAAACCTTTGGTCGTCATTATATAAGTATAATAAGGAAAGAATGAACAAAAACACACTGATTGGCTTCGTGCTCATCGCCGTGGTCCTCGTTGGTTTCAGCTGGTATTCGCAGCCGTCGCAAGAGGAGATGCGCGCTCAGTTCGTGAAGGACTCACTGGAGCAAGTGGCCAAGCAAAAGGCCGACCAAGCCGCCAAGATTGCCGCTTACAAGCAGCAGCAGGCCGCCAAGGAACAGGTGGCGGCCGACACCACAGCCCTCTTCTACAAGGCCCTCACGGGCAAGGCGCAGGACGTGGTGTTGCAAAACGCCAAGTTGGCCGTCACCCTCTCTACCAAGGGAGGTACTGTCACAAAGGCTTACATCAAGAACGAGAAGGGTAGCAGGCGCTATGTGGGTCACAACATTGCCGACAAGACCGGCAAGAGCGACGACCTCGGTGGTGTGACGCTCTTCAGCGGTAAGGACCAAAGCCTCAACTACACGCTCGTGGCCAAGGAGATGAACATCAGCACCGGCGACCTCTTTTTTGAGCCCACGGCAGTCACCGACAGCACCGTAACGCTCACCGCTGAGGCCGGACAGGGCAAGTCGCTCATCATCAACTACCGTCTGGGTAGCGATTACATGCTCCATGTGAGCCTGCGTACCGTTGGTATGGCCGGACTCTTCGACCCCAACACCACAACGCTCGGTGTGGATTGGCACGAGAAGGTGAAGGAGCAGGAACGTGGATTCACCTTCGAGAACCGTTACGCACGCCTCGATTGGAAAGAGAGCGAGGGCGGTACCGATTATATCAGTGAGGCCAAGACCAAGAAGGAAACAACCGAAGAGGAAATCGACTGGATCGCTTTCAAGAACCAGTTCTTCTCGGCTGTCATGATCTCGAAGGATAATTTCCAGAAGGGTGGACAGCTTGAGAGCACACTCTACGACAAGAAGGACCAGGAGGATCAGCCCGTGCGCTACCTCAAGGACCTTAAGGCGCAGGTGAGCACCAGCTTCGATCCCACAGGTGCCAAGCCGTCGGAGTTTGAGTTCTACTATGGTCCCAACGACTTCTACATCCTTAAGCAGGTGGAGAAGCAGAGCACCTTCGGTAAGGAGCTCGACATGCAGCGCATCGTGTACCTCGGTTGGCCGCTCTTCCGTTACATCAACCGTTGGTTCACATTGCCCGTCTTCACATGGCTCTCCGATTGGGGATTGCCCATGGGTATCGTGCTCATCCTCATCACCATCTTGCTGAAGGTCATCACCTTCCCCATGGTGAAGAAGAGCTATATGAGCTCGGCGAAGATGCGTGTGCTCAAACCGAAACTCGACGAGGCCACAAAGCAGTTTAACAAGCCTGAGGACCAGATGCAGAAGCAGCAGGCTATGATGGCCGAATATGCCAAGTATGGCGTCAGCCCTCTGTCGGGATGTCTGCCCATGCTCATACAGATGCCTATCTGGGTGGCAATGTTCAACTTCGTGCCTAACGCCATACAGTTCCGTGGCGAGAACTTCCTTTGGATGAGCGACCTCTCTACCTACGACCCGATCGTGGAGTGGAGCACCAACGTGATGCTCATCGGCGACCACCTCAGCCTTACTTGTGTGCTCTACACGGTGGCCATGGTGCTCTACACATGGATCACCATGCAGATGCAGAAGGATCAGATGGTGGGACAGCAGGCTGAGCAGATGAAGGTCATGCAATGGATGATGTTCCTCATGCCGCTGATGTTCTTCTTCATCTTCAACGACTATTCGTCAGGCCTGAACTTCTATTACTTCGTAACGTTGATTCTCTCGGCTGGCATCATGATGGTGCTGCGTCGCACAACCAACGACGCTAAGCTCCTCGCTATCCTTGAGGCACGCTATAAGGAGAACGCCAAGAATCCGCAGAAAATGAAGGGATTGGCGGCTCGTATGCAGGCGCTCCAGCAGATGCAGCAGCAACAGATGCAGCAACAGCAGGGACGCGACAATAATCGTAAACGATAAACCTTAACTTGCGGCAGGAAGGCGCATTGCCCCCAAGGCAACGCCTTTCTGCTGCATAACGCTAATACCTATGAACAAATTGATTGCTTTTGCACTTGGCGCACTTCTTTTCTGCGCCCCTGCAGCCGTTGCTCAGAACATGATTCAGAAAAACAACATTCAGCTCTCTTCAGACCTGATGACGCCTGAGGCGCTTTGGGCCATGGGACGATTGGGGGCAGCAGCACCCTCGCCCGATGGGAAACAAGTGGCTTATCAGGTCACTTACTACAGTGTAAAGGAGAACAAGGGCCACACCATGCTCTTCGTACAGTCGGCTAAGCCGGGTAAAACCATCGTGAAGCCCACAAGCCTCACCACAGATGCGGTGAGCGAGAGCAGTCCCGCTTGGATAGAGAATGGCACGAAGATTGCCTTCCTCCGTGAGGGACAACTGTGGAAAATGAACCCCGATGGAACGGGTCGCGTGAAGCTGACCAACTCGAAAATCGGTATCGAGGGATTCAGTTTCTCGCCCGATGGTAAGAAGGTCATATTGATCAAGAGCCTCCCTTATCATGGCTCTATTCAGAAGAACCCTGACGATCTGCCCAAGGCCACAGGCCGACTGGTGACGGATCTCAACTATCGCCACTGGGACCATTACGTGGAGTCGATGCCCCATCCCTTTGTGGCCACGGTCGATGGCGATAAGGTGAGCGATGGCGAGGATATGCTCGATGGCGAACCTTACGAGTGCCCGATGGCTCCGTTTGGTGGCATTGAGCAGTTGGCGTGGAGCGTCGACTCACGTCAGATTGCCTATACCTGCCGCAAGAAGGAGGGTGTGAAGTATGCCACTTCTACCGATTCCGACATCTATCTCTATGACCTTGCTACGAAGAAGGCGCGCAATCTCTGCAAGCCCGAGGGTTACAAGGCTCCCGAGGTGGACGTAACCAAGAGCCTGCGCAACCAGAAGGTGAACCATCAGGAGGGCGATATGCAGGTGGGCTACGACCAGAACCCGCAGTTCTCGCCCGACGGTAAGTACCTTACGTGGGTGAGCATGGAGCACGATGGCTATGAGAGCGACCTGAAGCGCCTCTGCCTCTACGAGTTGGCTACGGGCAAGAAGTCGTATGTGGTAAACAGCGACAACCTTGAGACGGATGTAAACGAGTATTGCTGGGCTCCCGATTCAAAGAGCATTTTCCTCACCGCTTGCTGGCATGCTACGGTTCGTATCTATCAGGTTGGACTCGATAGAGTGGTGAAGCAGGTTACCGATGATAGTTGGAACGACTATGGTTCGCTCGCTGTGCTCAACAACAAGCAGCTCTTGGCCTCTCGCCATTCTATGCTGAACGCCGACGATCTCTATGTCATCACATTGGCCAAGAAGGAGAAGAAGGCTGAGGTGGAGGCTATCACCGACGAGAACGGCCACATCTTCAGCCAACTGGCTACGCCTACCGTGCAGCAGCGTTGGGTGAAGACCACCGATGGCAAGCAGGAGTTGGTGTGGATTGTGCTGCCTCCTCATTTCGACGCCAACAAGAAATATCCCACCCTTCTGTTCTGTGAGGGTGGTCCGCAGAGCCCTGTTTCGCAGTTCTGGTCATACCGCTGGAACTTCTATATCATGGCCGCAAAGGGCTATGTGGTGGTGGCTCCTAACCGCCGTGGCCTGCCTGGATTTGGCAAGGCTTGGAACGAGGAGGTGAGCCGCGACTGGACTGGACAGTGCATGCGCGACTATCTCTCGGCTATCGACGACGCCGCAACGAACCTTCCGTTCGTTGATCGCGACCGTTTGGGTGCCGTGGGTGCCAGCTTTGGTGGCTTCTCGGTCTATTATCTGGCTGGCCATCACGACAAGCGCTTCAAGTGTTTCATCTCGCATGATGGCGCATTCAACCTCGAGTCGATGTATACTGACACAGAGGAGGCTTGGTTCAGCAACTGGGAGTACGACGACGCTTATTGGAACAAGGATAAGAGTGAGGCCGCTCGCCGCACCTATGAGAACAGCCCACACCGCTTCGTGGACAAGTGGGACACGCCGATCCTCTGCATACATGGCGAGAAGGACTATCGCATCAATGCCAATCAGGGCTTCGGCGCGTTCAACGCAGCACGCATGCGTGGCATACCTGCTGAGCTCCTCATCTATCCCGACGAGAACCACTGGGTGCTGAAACCGCAGAATGGCGTACTTTGGCAGCGTACCTATTTTAACTGGTTGGACCGCTGGTTGAAGAAATAACTAAGTTTTTGAATCAACAATGATGCCATGACGCGTGCCTTCAGCGGCCACGTCATGGTGTCGTTCATTCCCATAAATCACACATCTATTACAATGACTGAAGAAATAAGAAAAACTCTTCGCGACTCGGCTGCCATGCGCTGGACGGCTTTGTTGCTCTTGGCACTGGCCATGTTCTGTGCCTACATCTTTGTGGATATCCTGTCGCCCATCAAGGACTTGATGCTCACGCAGCGCGGTTGGGACTCTACGGCCTTTGGAACCATGCAGGGCTCGGAGACCTTCCTCAATGTGTTTGTGTTCTTCCTCATCTTCGCCGGTATCATTCTCGACAAGATGGGCGTGCGCTTCACAGCTGTGCTCTCTGGAGCAGTGATGTTGTTTGGAGCGCTGATCAAGTATTATGCTGTCAGCGAGAGTTTCATCGGCAGTGGCATGGAAGCTTGGTTTACTGCTCATCTCAACTATATTCCTGGCTTTGATGAGCTTGGTGTGAGTCCTTTCTATGAGGGCATGCCCGCATCGGCCAAGGTGGCTGCCATTGGATTCATGATCTTTGGTTGCGGAACAGAGATGGGGGGAATCACCGTCTCTCGTGGTATCGTGAAGTGGTTCAAGGGCCGCGAGATGGCTTTGGCCATGGGATCAGAGATGGCTTTGGCCCGTCTGGGTGTGGCCACCTGTATGATCTTCTCACCGTTCTTCGCCAAGCTCGGAGGCAGCATTGATGTGAGCCGCTCGGTGGCTTTCGGTGTTGTGTTGCTTTGCATTGCGCTGATCATGATCATTGTTTACTTCTTCATGGATAAGAAGCTCGACTCTCAGACGCATGAGGAGGAGGAGAAGGATGATCCCTTCAAGATTAGCGACTTGGGCAAGATCCTCAGCTCGCAGGGCTTCTGGTTGGTTAGCTTGCTCTGTGTTCTTTATTACAGCGCTATCTTCCCCTTCCAGAAATACGCTGTGAATATGCTTCAATGTAACCTCACCTTCACGGCGGTTCCCGAGGATAGCTTCTGGGCTTCCTCATCTGTCACCATCGTGCAGTATGTCATCATGATTATTGTGGCTGCCGGTGCTTTCGCCAGCAACTTCCAAAAGGACAAGGTGCGCCGCGTCCTCTTCACTGTGGCGTCTGTCGTTGCGCTGGTTGTTTATTGCTATATGGGCTACATGCGCCAGTCGGCTGAGTCTATCTTTGCCGTCTTCCCCTTGTTGGCTGTGGGCATCACGCCGATCCTTGGCAACTATGTCGACCATAAGGGTAAGGCTGCAACCATGCTCGTTCTGGGTTCACTGTTGCTTATTTTCTGCCATCTCACCTTCGCATTCATCCTGCCCCAATTCAAGGGCAGTGAGTTGGGCGGTGTCGTTGTGGCCTATGTCACCATTCTGGTGCTGGGTGCTTCGTTCTCGCTGGTGCCCGCAGCCCTGTGGCCTTCGGTGCCTAAGTTGGTGGAGCCGAAGATCATCGGTTCGGCCTATGCATTGATTTTCTGGATTCAGAACATCGGTTTGTGGCTGTTCCCACTGCTCATTGGTAAGGTGCTCGATAAGACTAACCCCAACGTTACCGATCCTACGCAGCTCAACTACACATGGCCTTTGGTCATGCTTGCTATGCTGGGTGTGGCCGCTTTCTTCATTGGCCTCTATCTGAAGGTTATCGATAAGCGTAAGGGTATTGGCTTGGAGGAACCTAATATCAAGTAAGTTGATTGTCAATAATGCTTTGTTTTAAGCAAATGAACGAACGACGGAAACGTTGGACAGTGCTTGTCCTCGTTTCCGTCGTTATGGCTATGGGCTATGTCTTTTGGGACATTGTGTCGCCCATATCCACCTCTTTGAAGGCTTCCCTGGAGGAGGGCGGCATGGGGTGGAGCGCCGCTGAGTATGGATTTTACGCGGGTAGTTACTCTATCTTCAACATCTTCTTGTTGATGTTGTTCTTTGGAGGCGTTATTCTCGACAAGTGTGGCATTCGCTTTACGGGCTTATTGGCAACGGGAGTGATGCTTTTGGGAGCTATTATCAACTATGCCGCATTGACGATGGTTAGTCCATTACTGGAGATCGACGTCCCTTTCACGCTCTTCGGACTCATTCCTGGGCACCTGAAGACTCAGGTGTTGGTGGCCTCTTTGGGCTTCGGCCTTTTTGGAATGGGCTGCGACATAACGGGCATTACCGTGTCGAAGATCATTACGAAGTGGTTTATCGGTCACGAATTGGCATCGGCTATGGGATTGCAAGTGGCCATGGCGCGGTTGGGAACGGCTTCGGCCTTGTCGTTTTCTCCGTTGATTGCCCAAGGCTTTGGACTGTCGGCGTCGTTGCTGGCTGGAGCTGGCGTGTTGCTGTTCGGCTTTGTACTCTTCGTGATTTATACGTTTTACGATCGCCATTTCGACCGAGAACAGGCCGTAAGGCGCACTGGCAGAATTGCTGGTTCTGCGGTATCGATTGATGCGAAGTCTGAAACAAAGGAGGACTCCTTCCGTCTTCGTGACATTTGCGTTATCCTTCGCAATCCGGGTTTCTGGCTTTTGGCTTTGTTGTGTGTGAGTTTTTATAGTTCCATTCGTCCGTTTATGAAGTTTGCCACCGACCTTATGATCAACACGTTTGGCGTTGCTGAGACCACGGCAGGCTGGTTGGTTGCGGCCATTCCTTATGGAACGATTGTGCTTACACCGCTTTTCGGTACGTTATACGACCGTTATGGCCACGGCGCCCGACTGCTGTTGGGGGGTAGTGTGTTGCTCTTGGTGGCCGATTTGCTGTTGGCTTTTCCATTGTCGCACAGTGCGGCGTATGCGCTGGTCATCATGTTGTTTGTGGGAATAGCCTTCTCTTTGGTTCCCTCAGCCTTTTGGCCGTCGGTTCCTAAGCTTGTTCCTTTGGCGCAATTGGGTACGGCTTACAGCATCATCTATTTCGTTCAGAATATCGGATTGATGCTTGTGCCTGTGTGGATTGGTGGAATCGTAGATCGCCATACGGTGAGATCAAATGACGGATTGTCGTCGCTGCATGTAGATTATACCATCCCAATGGTTGTGTTTGCGGCGATAAGCCTATTGGCTGTGGCTACATCCCTGACGCTTCTCCTGTCAGATGGTACGAAGAAAGATGGCTTGGAACAGGCCAACATGAGCCAACAGTAATTCCGATCTAACTGACAGGTGAGGCTCGTTGATTACGGCCTATAGCTTGAATGGTGATTGGTCGATGAAGCGTAGGATCGTTGTTGCGCTTGCGGATGTCCGCGTTATTGCAACGTTATTCGGCTGTTTCCTTCGGACATTCGGTTGATTCCCTCGGGACACTCGGCTGTTTCCTTTGGGCATTCGTGTGCTTCCTTCGATTGAACTTATACGAATATGTCTGCAACTTCAAAGTATTTGAGTTGCAGGCATATTCGTTTTTATTTTATAAATATGGCTTCTTGAATAACCATTTGGGTCTTTGCAAAAACGCTTTTCTATGTTCCTTCTGTAGGGCAACGCTTGTATCCTAACCCTTTTAGGGCCGATAGGTTGTGTATTGGCAGCGCATAACGGTATGAACGGGTCTGTAGTCGTAGCTCCGTTTTGACCTCACCCAGGCATGTAGGTGTAGGATAGCGTCTTTGTGAATGTAGGTGTCCTTGTTTTTGTTGGGACATTACATCGTTTTATTGCTTCTTTTTCTTGCTGTTGGCGCAGTACACTCCGAGGAGGATACATGCGCATCCCATTGCTGCCATGCATGTCATGGGCTCGTCTAACACAAGCGCACTGGCTATGGATGTGCTGATGGGATTGAGATAGATGTAGTTGCTCGCCTTGAGGGCGCCCAACTTTTTGCTGGTCAAACTCCACAGGGCAAAGCAGCCGAAGCTGGCTATGATGCTAAGAAAGATCAGGTTTCCTGCTACGATAGGTTTAGCCAAATCTTCCAATGGGAACGTCCAAGGACGGAAAAAGTAGACGGGCAGCACGGTGACAACGCCATAGAAGAACACCTTGCGCGTAACAAACGTGGCGCTGTAATGCGTTACATCTCGCAGGAGAATGCTGTAAATGGCCCAGCATAAGGCTGCGCTTATTGCCAAAGCATCGCCCAATGGGTTGAGCTGTAGTACGAAATGGCCATTGAATACCACCAATCCTACGCCGAAGGTGGCCAGCACCGATCCAATGATCAGTCGCCTGGTGGCTTTCACATCGCGTATGAAGATGAGGGCGATGATGGTCGTTAGAAGTGGGGCTGTGCAGACAATGAACGCCACGTTGGTAACATAGTCGATGGCGACCGCGATGTTCTCGGTGACGAAATACACCGAACCGCCTGTCAATCCGAGCAGTATCATGCGTAGTTCATCGCGCCAACTGTCTGCCCAAAGGCGTCTGGGCGATATCGTCCAAATGCAAATGTAAGCAATGAGAAAGCGTAAGGTGAATATCTCATGAGCCTGCATGCCCGCCATTAGCAATTGTTTGGAGTTGACAAACGTGACACCCCAAATGAGCACAATTACGGTTGCGAGAATGTGATAACCAATTTGCGACTTCATATCAGATGGTTTGACTGGTGGGATAACGGTTGGGTTGGAACACGCAATGTGCGTTGGTGAGATGGCAACAGTCCCCTTGCTGCTATGTATGTGGTAGCTCGGCGGGTAGGATAACGGGCTTATAGGAACACGAAATACACGGCTGCGATGAGGCAAACGAATGCTGCGATGTGGTTCCAATGCAGTCCTTGGCCTTGAAAAAGCATGTTGGCGATGACCGCAAACACAATGAGCGAGATGCATTCCTGTATCACCTTCAGTTGCACCAGTGAGTAAGGGCCTCCGTTACCCTCGTAACCAATGCGGTTGGCGGGCACCTGACAACAGTACTCGAAGAACGCAATCAACCACGAGAAGGCAATAACCCCAATAAGAGGCCAATGGGATGCCACGCCCGTTTGTTGCAAACGGAGATGCCCATACCACGCAAGCGTCATGAAGATGTTGCTGCAGAATAAAAGAAGAATGGTGTAAAGTCCTGACATATAACAACCTATGATGGAACGTCCATTGCTTGGACATCCCTGTTTTTGAAAGTAAGACCTCTGTTGTTTCCCATCGACGATTAGACCGAGACATACGGTTGGATTAACCGATTCTTGTTTGCCCCTGCGTCTCTCTCTGTTTCTTCCAGTCTTATAGTTCTGTCTGCGTTTCGCTAAAGACCCCTTTGCCTTCAACGTAGCCGCCTGAACCCGTCCGAAATAAGCATGAGCAAGCGTTGAAACCTAACGTCCGATATGGAATTGTTTATATTGAATGTGCATTTCAAAGATAAGAGGATGCGACCCCATGATACTTCCCTTGCTAACAAGTTGGTGATGAGTCGCATCCCCTTGGATGACTATTTCTTTAAGAATAGAGCCTTCGCTTATCCTTTTAGCAGTTGCTCTGCCATGTTGGTAGCGGCCCTTCGACCGTCGCCCATGGCCAGGATAACCGTTGCTCCACCGCGTACGATGTCGCCGCCAGCATAGATATCGCTTCTTGACGATTGCATCTGCTCGTTCACCGCGATGGTGTTCTTGCGTCCGAGCTCCAATCCCTCGATGGAGTTGGGCACCAGCGGGTTGGGTGAAACGCCCACGGCCACGATGACCTGATCGCACTCCATGGTGACGGTCTCGCCCGTCGACTCAGGACGTCTTCTGCCAGAAGCGTCGGGCTCGCCCAACTTCATCACGTCGAGCACGGCAGCCTTCACACGTCCATCCTCGTCGGCCAGATACTCCTTGGGGTTGTGGAGCGTCAGGAAGTTGACGCCTTCCTCCTTGGCGTGCTTCACCTCCTCCAGTCGCGCAGGCATCTCAGCCTCTGAACGACGATACACCAATGTAACGTCAGCGCCAAGGCGCTTGGCTGTGCGGCATGAGTCCATGGCGGTGTTTCCGCCACCCACCACGATGACCTTCTTGCCCAGAATGACCGGAGTGTCGGTCTTGGGGTTGGCTGCGTCCATGAGGTTGACACGTGTCAGATACTCGTTTGACGACATGATATTGATGAGGTTCTCGCCAGGAATGTCCATGAAGTTGGGCAATCCAGCACCCGAACCGACGAAGATACCCTTGAATCCCTTCTCTTCCAACTCCTTGACGGAGATGGTCTTGCCTATGATCGTGTCGGTCTGGAAATGCACACCAGCCTTTCTAAGGTTGTCTATTTCCACGTCGACGATGCTGTTAGGCAATCTAAACTCAGGGATACCGTATTTCAATACGCCGCCAATCTCATGCAGGGCCTCAAAGACATACACTTCGAATCCCTTCTTCACCATGTCGCCTGCGAAGCTCAGGCCCGAAGGTCCGGAACCCACTACGGCGACCTTGATGCCGTTAGAGGGTTCGATATGTGGCAGCGCTACCTGTCCGCTCTCACGCTCGTAGTCGGCAGCGAAGCGCTCCAGGTATCCGATGGCCACAGCCGGCTCGTTCATCTTCAAGTGGATGCATCGGCTTTCGCACTGTTTCTCCTGTGGGCAGACACGTCCACACACTGCGGGCAGCGCTGATGTTTGCTTCAATACCTTGGCGGCGTCGAGGAAATGCTCGCGCTCAATATTCTTGATGAATGCCGGAATGTTGATGTTGACGGGGCAACCCTCCACGCAGGCAGGTTTGGCACAGTCGAGGCAGCGATGCGCCTCGCGCACAGCCATTTCCTTTGTCAAGCCCTTGTTGACCTCCTCCAAGCGAGTCTTGGCACGATACTCGGGGTCGAGTTCGGGCATTATGACGCGCTCGATGGCCTTGCGCTCTTTGGCGTTCATGGCCTTGCGGAGCTCGGCGCGCCAAGGAGCGTTGCGGTCGGTTAAATCGTCCTCGGCGTTGCTCTCCGCCTTTGCGTCGGTCGATTGAGCCTCTGCTGCGCAGGCCTTAACGTCTTGCCCAGGTTGTGGAGTGGGGTAGACGTGCTCCTCATAGTGCTCCATTTCCTTACGCTCCACATTCTTGAATGTTCCCATGCGTTTGAACATCTCGTCCCAGTTGACCAAATCGCCGTCGAACTCGGGACCGTCGATGCACACGAACTTGGTCTTTCCGCCAATTGTCAGGCGGCAAGCTCCACACATGCCCGTGCCATCCACCATGATGGTGTTGAGCGATACATAGTTGGGAATGTTGTATTTCTTAGCCAAGAGCGATGTGAACTTCATCATCACCGGTGGTCCGATAGCCAGGATGCGGTCCACATGCTCGCTTTGGATAACCTTCTCCACGCCGGCTGTTACCACGCCCTTCTCGCCGTACGATCCGTCGTCGGTCATGATAATCACCTCGTCAGATCCTTTTCTCACGTCGTCCTCCATGATGATGAGGTTCTTAGTGCGTCCTGCCAGCACGGAGATTACCCTGTTCCCAGCGTCGTGAAGCGCTGTAAGGATGGGCAGGATGGCAGCGATACCGATGCCACCTCCGGCGCAAACCACTGTTCCAAACTTCTTGATTTCTGACGCATTACCCAACGGACCGACAATGTCTTGTACATAGTCGCCCTCGTTGAGGTTGCACAGTTTGGTTGAGGAGAGACCCACCTCTTGTACGACGAGGGTCAGTGTTTCCTTTTCATCGTCGGCCTTTGCGATGGTGTAGGGCACACGCTCGCTGTGTTTGTCGACGCGTAGGATGATGAATTGTCCTGCTTTGCAGCTGTGGGCAATCAAGGGAGCCTCCACTTCGAGGCAAAAGACTTTCTCGGAGAATTGGTCTTTCTTGATGATTTTGTTCATGTGGGTATTAGTTAAGGTGTGATGGAAAAAGTGGCAAGCCTCCCCGCGTAATCGGAAAAGCTTGCCACTTCACGATCTGTTACTCGCAAGCTTTGTCGTCGAGCATGTCGAAGCCACAGTAGGGAACGAGCACCTTTGGCACGCGGATTCCCTCCGGTGTTTGGTTGTTTTCGATGATTGTGGCTACGATGCGCGGCAGTGCCAATGCCGATCCATTGAGCGTATGGCACAGTTCGATCTTCTTGTTGTCGGCACGGCGATAGCGGCAGTGCAGGCGATTGGCCTGGTAGCTCTCGAAGTTTGATACCGACGATACTTCCAACCAGCGCTTCTGAGCGGCGCTGTAAGTCTCAAAGTCGTGGCAGATAGACGACGTGAAACTCATGTCGCCTCCGCAGAGACGAAGGATATGGTAAGGCAATTCCAACTTGATGAGGAGGTTCTCCACGTGGTCGAGCATCTCCTTGTACGACTCATACGAATGCTCGGGCGTATCGATGCGCACGATCTCCACCTTGTCGAACTGGTGGAGGCGGTTCAGGCCTCTCACGTCCTTGCCGTAGCTTCCTGCCTCACGACGGAAGCAAGCCGAGTAGGCGCAGCACTTGATAGGCAACTGGCTCTCCTCGATAATCTCGTCGCGGAAGAGGTTTGTTACCGGCACCTCGGCTGTGGGGATGAGGTACAGGTCGTCGAGGTTGGCGTGATACATCTGTCCCTCTTTGTCGGGCAGCTGTCCTGTTCCCAGGCCCGAAGCCTGATTGACCACGTATGGAGGCTGAATCTCGGTGTATCCGGCCTTGCGTGCCTCATCGAGGAAGAATGCCTCGAGTGCGCGCTGGAAGCGTGCCATCTTGCCGATGTACACAGGGAATCCGGCGCCCGTGATCTTCACACCGAGGTCGAAGTCGACCAGGTTGAATTTCTTCAGCAGGTCCCAGTGGCAGAGCACCTCATCCTCCGGATTGGGCATGTGTGTGAGATCCTCCTTGATCACGACGTTGCTGCTGGCGTCCTTGCCCTCAGGCACATCGTCGTTAGGTATGTTAGGTATGTCGAGCAGAACGTTGGTCATGTCGGCGTTAGCCTTGTCCATGATTTCTTGCAGTGCCTTGTCGGCAGCTTTCAGCTCGGCCACTTTCGTCTTGATATCGTTGGCCTCGTCCTTCTTACCCTCTTTCATCAGTGCGCCAATCTTCTTGGCGAGCTGGTTTTGCTCAGCCTTGTTGCTGTCGAGCTTTTGCTGGCTCTCGCGGCGCACCTTGTTGTATTCCAATACCTTCTCTACAGCCTCTCTGGCACCTTTGAATTGTTTCTTCTCCAGTCCTTTGATGACTCTTTCCGTTTCCTCACTGATGAGTTTAAGTGTAAGCATATCGCTATGTGTTTGATTTGTGTGTTCTTATATTTGGCAAAAGTACTAAATAAATGCTTAACGACCAAGGATTTTTGTAAAAAACGAGCGAAGCCTGATCCGCATGGACCAGGCTTCTATGTTTGTTTGGAATAAGTTGATTTTTGTGTTAAGCTTAGGCTTGCTTCAACTTCTCAGCATAAGCCTCGGGCGAGAGCACGCTAACAGTGCTCTTATCGCGCTTACCCTTGTGGAAATACACCACGCCATCGGCAAGAGCGAACAGAGTGTCGTCCTTACCCTGGCCGACGTTCTCGCCCGGGAAGTGCTTGTTACCGCGCTGGCGCACGATGATGTTACCTGCAGTGATCTGCTGACCACCCCAGATCTTCACGCCTAATCGTTGTGCATGAGACTCGCGGCCGTTCTTAGAACTGGTTTGACCTTTCTTATGTGCCATGATGAAAACCTCCTGATTTAAGCGATTACTTGTTTAACTTCAACTTCGGTGAACTGTGCACGATGACCGTTCTTCTTGCGATAGTCCTTGCGGCGCTTCATCTTGAAGACAATCACCTTGTCGCCCTTCACGAGCGGGTTCACAACTTCTACTACTACTTTTGCACCCTCAACGGCAGGTGCGCCGACAGTCACTGCTCCGTCCTTGTCAACGAGCAGCACCTTGTCGAATTCAACAGTCTGGCCGGCCTCGGTGTCCTTCATGTGGTGAACGAAGAGTTTCTTGCCCTCTTCGACCTTGAACTGCTGACCGTTAATTTCTACAATTGCGTACATTTTAATTATTTAAACGGGTTTTTCCGCAAGGCGAATGGTAGCATCAGCCATTGCTTTTTCATGCCTCCACGGACTAAATCGGCTGCAAAATTACTAAATATTTAGGTAATAGGTCTATTGGGAAAGGATTTTTCTTTTCGTTTTATAACTAATTAACACTGCGTTGACGTTATGTTCCCTACGGGCGATGGTGTAAGGCGTGTGGTCGCGGTTGGAGCGCGAGGTGTTGATGTTTTTTGGGCGTTGAAGGTCGATTTGTGCCTATTCGTCGAATTTTTTAGCCGTAATCTTCGTTTGTGCCATAATTAAATGGTAACTTTGCCACACCAAATCAGCTTAACCCGTATATATAAATAAGGTGAAGTTAGACTTCTCCTGCAGTATGGGCGGTTGTTAGAAACGACAAGTGACATGAATATCGACTGCAAGAAAAACCAAGAAGAGTTTGTTGAACTCCTTCGCTCCACCAAGCGCGAAGGCATCGAATATGTGATCGAAGACCTTGAGAAGGACGGCTTTTTCGAGGCTCCCGCGTCAGCCGGCCACCATCTTAATGTGGCTGGAGGTCTCTGCCTGCACAGCCTGAACGTGTGTAAGGCAGGTCTGATGGTGTGGGAAGGCTTGAAGACCCTCGACCCGGCTTCGGCCAATCAGGTGAAGCGCGAGAGTGTTATCCTCGCCACCCTGCTTCACGATGTGTGCAAGACCGACATCTACAAGCGTACGGTGAAGAAGCGTAAGAACAAGCTTGGACAGTGGGAAGACACCGAAGGCTACAGCGTCAACTACAAGAAGTTCCCGATGGGCCACGGCGAGAAGTCGGTCATCATGTTGCTCTTGAGCGGTTTGGAACTCCAAGATGATGAGATGTTGGCCATTCGTTGGCACATGGGAGCGTGGGGAATCAACATGAACTCCTACGAGGACCAGCGCTGTTACGACACGGCGCGCACGCTGAATCCGTTGTGCTGCATCGTGCAGAGTGCCGATGGCATTGCCGCAGCCATCCTGGAGACCACGAGCGAAGACATCGAGAACATCTAAGCGTCTTCGGCTTCGACCCTTCGGCGTGAGGCCCATCAGCCCGTTGGCAATGGGCGTAGCCCACATCATGCAATCATCATCGGGGCACCTGCTGGATTCCCCCTACTTAAAATATTAAACGAAATGAACAGAACACAACTTATTGCTGCAGTAGCAGAGCGTGCCGAGCTCTCCAAGAGCGACGCTGCCAAGTATGTCAATGCCGTGTTGGGCGCCATCGCCGACAACCTCACCGAGGGCGACCGTGAGTTGGCCATTCCCGATTTTGGCCGTTTCTCCGTGAAGCAAGTGGCTGAGCGTCAGGGTTTCAACCCTCAGACAGGCGAGAAAATCACCATTGAGGCCCGCGAGAAGATCGTTTTCAAGGCTTCAGAGAACATGAGCATTTTCTCTCGCAAGCACAGTTAAGCGATGATGCGTGTTGACGGAGCAAGCAATGCCATGGGCCACTGCGCAGAACAGAACGGGGCGCGTTTCGTCCCAGGCAAAGGGAGGGGTTGGTTGTGAGAAAACGCAACTTGATGCTTCTCCTGTTGCTCGGCGCAGTGGCGGCGTTGGCCTGTGGGCAGTTTGTGCCCGACCTGATGGCGCCTTGGGGTGGCGATGAGGAAATTGGCGGCGTAACACTTCGGCAGCAGCAACCCAGGTCTACACCGACGACACCGCAAAGTGGTGTGCTCGCCATCGATACGCTCGACAAGGTGGTGGTGTACACCCCCCACTTCTCGCGTATCGACTTGGTGTGTGCCACAGCACCTTCGGAAGACGACCCAGAGATCATCCTCGCTGCTGAGGCGGCCTTCACCGGAACGGTGTATGAGGGTGAGAATTTCAGCCATCAGAACATTGCCGGCGACCACGTGAGCGGCGGTACCTATTACCAAGGCCATGCTTGCGCCGACATCACGGGCGCATTTGTTTGGGAGAAAGAGGGTTGGCGGTTTGTGCAACACGATGCCAAGGTGTCGATGGCCGGAGCCGCCGACCATCAGGGAGCCGCCTTCTCGCAGGTGCTCTTTATCCATCGGGGCGAACGTGTGCATTGCAACATTGCCGCCACCCAGGTGTTTCGGGCGTTGTGTAAGCGCCACGGACAGTTGTCGGTCGTTGAGAGCCGGGGCAAGATGCGCTTCTTCGACTTTGTGCTTTACCTTCTTGCCCACGACGTAGACGAGGCGCTCTACCTCGATTCGGGCAAGGCTTTTGCCCACGACAACACAGGGTCGTTGTTGCGCTTGGCAACCAACTGCCGTTCGCATGCCACCAACTGGCTTGTGTTTTATCGTTGATCCCTACATCACATCCTCGTCCTCAAACGGTTGGCCGAGCGATTTCTTCAGGTCGCGATTGACGGTGATGATGCCCACGGCGGCTAAAATGGTGATCAGTACCGCTACAATGGCAGAGCCTTTCAGAATGTTTTTCCACATAATTGTACGCTTTCGCAGTTGATTCGTTATAGATAAAACGATTGGGCTTGTGGAATGTTGCACCGATTAAATATTTTTATGAAATGATTTACGTCATCAGAAACTCACACGAGTATGGCCCCTACGACGAGTCGGTGGTTGCCGGCTATGTGGAGCAGGGCATCTTGCTGGCCCACGACAAGGCGCGCGACGCCGTTACAGGCCGTGAGGCCACCGTAATGGAACTGCTCAAGGCGCGCGGTTACCATCCTCAAGTGAGCCATAAGGGATCGTTGGGCGAACAGTTGCGTGCCATTGGCTCTGAGTTTATCTTTCCCCGCGACGATATGGCGCGCCACCACTGGCTCGACGACAAGCGCCTGTTGATCTTGGCCGTTGTGGGCCTGTCGCTCTCGGTGCTCATGCTCCTTCCCATTGGCGGCTTGCTGGTGTTCTATGCCATCTCGCTCTATTTCGCCGTTGTCTGGGGATTGTTTTTCTATGTCTTCTTCCGCAGTCGACAAGTCAATGTCAAGACCACGGTGAGCGTGTTCTTCCTCACCCAGATAGCCGTATTCATCATTTTCTCGGGGCTCAGCCATCTCAATTTCTTTTATTTCTTCACCCAACTGGCCTTCCCGCTCAACATTGTGGGCTATGTGCTCGGCGTGGGCCTCACCGAGGAGTTTGTGAAGATGGTGCCCCTGCTGTTTCTCATTCGCCGTGCCCGCGAACCGTTGTTGCCACAAACGTTGGTTTATTACGGCCTGATGTCGGGCATCGCCTTCGGTGTGTTCGAAGGAGTGGAGTATCAAACCACCGTCAACGTGCAGGCCGATTACACCACGGCTTTCTTCCTTAACGTAGCCCGCCTCACCTCGTTGCCGTTTCTCCATGCCCTGTGGTGTGGCATTTGTGGTTACTTCGTAGGCTTCGCCCATCTCTATCCGCGCTATCGCAAGTCGCTCTACGCCTTGGCGCTCGCCCTTCCCGCTTTGCTCCATGGCCTCTACGACTCGTTTGCTGGCGTGGCCTATCTGGTGTCGCTCGGCGTGGCGTTTGTCAGTGTGCTTTTGCTGATGACTTATCTCAGCAAGAGCAACAGTTTCCGCGATAAGTTGCGCCGATAAGTCGGCTGACGTGTCGTTGCCGATGTGGCGAGAAACGATTTGTTGAAACTTTTGGTCAAAAAGTTTGCGCGCGATTTCGTGTGAACCAGAGAGCGAATCTTCCATTTTGATGCGCTCAGAATGGCGATTTTAACTTTCGCGTTTGCGATAGACCATCTTCCGCACCTCGGTTAGGCTTGTTTCGAGTTGCGAAAGACCATGTTTCGCGTTGCCGTCGGGCATGTTTCGTGGCTCGGTTAGGCATGTTTTATCATGTGGAGCGTTAAAAATGGAAGAGTTATTGAATGCAGTTTTTTATAAGAGGCTGATTGTTAGGCGCTTATGAAAAATCGCTGAGAATCGCGTGTTTGCAACCGAAGGCGAGATGGTTTCAAAAAACAGTGTAGATTTCAATGTAGTTTGTTGAGCGTTTTCCCATTCCTGCGCAACTTAGGTAGGATGTACTAAAAGATTGATTTCTTAACACCTTCAGAAGTGGTTTTAGGATATTCCTATTAACTTTGCACTTGCTTTTGGAATTCGCCGTTTCGATTTTTTAGTTAATAATGCGTAAATATTGGAGTTTATAAACGTTTTTTAATGTATTGAACCTTATCTTTGCTTATCGGAAATCATCTATAACCAAAGTAAAAGAAATAGAAAATGGCAAAGAGCAAAAAAGACTTTACGTTACTTCTCATTGCGCTCTTTTGCAGTTCTTTGGCTCATGCACAAAAGCAAGTTCCTGCAGAACGGAAAGATTCCATTGACAATGGAAGTAGTATTAGTACTGATGCGATAAAATCGCATGGTTATTAAAATTCATCAAATAAAGTGAGTTCTTTGACATCTTGTTTTTGAATGATTGAGTTCTTTGGCTTAGTTATGAGGTCTCTCAAATCCACCCTTTCGAGTGCGGAGATTCTTATTAACGTAGCCACCTCGGTGATTGAATACGGACTTTTGTAGTCAGCCTTGATTTTGGCGATTATCAGATATGCAATTATAGCAACCCATAAATGAGTACGTACTGCATTCTCTGAATATCCCCACAAGTTCTTCACTACGATATTCTGCTTTATCCACTTGAAGAAAACCTCAACATCCCATCTATGACGGTATAGATTGGCGACCTCAAGGGCACTGATCTCAAAGTTGTTGGTAATAAATTCCACATCATTACCTGTTACCGAGTCATGATAAGTAACCATCCTGATAGGTTCTGGA
>NZ_JAHKBE010000189.1 GCF_018789675.1 Hallella faecis | reverse complement strand
TAGGACAACTGGTTAATGCCACAGGCTGCAAAGTAATACAGGTAGGTGGAATATGCGATCATATACATATTTTATTCCTATTGTCAAAGGACGTTGCTATATCACATGTGGTGGAGGAGGTAAAACGCAACAGTAGTAGATGGATGAAAACAATAGAACCATATTATAGCACATTCGCATGGCAGAATGGATATGGTGTTTTCTCCGTCAGCCAGTCCGTCGTCGAAAAGACATTGGAATATGTAAAGAATCAAGGCATACATCACAAAAA
>NZ_JAHKBE010000188.1 GCF_018789675.1 Hallella faecis | reverse complement strand
ACGCATGTAAAACCCAATGGCCACCAGGGCGATACCATGCGCTATGCGCTTATACCTTTTCAGGGCGCATGTCCACGTACTACAGTGTTTTATTTTATATTACAACTAAATGGGCTTGCCTATATACCATGCGGGCTGAAAGCCCAATAAGCTCATAGCCCAGGGCACTCGCCCTGGGTGTACAGATTGATAAAAGCAACTCGCCCTGAAAGGGCAAAAGCATTGATAATTAACGCTTTGGCCCTTTCAGGGCGCACCAATGACAACACGATAATAC
>NZ_JAHKBE010000187.1 GCF_018789675.1 Hallella faecis | reverse complement strand
GGCCTGTTTTGGGGGAAACGAAAAATAATCGTCATGGCAAAGGTACTACAATTTTCTGAAATAACACCAGGTCTTGCGTTCACAGAGTTTGATTTTTACAAAGATTATGAAGAGTCGTTCAAAAAGAGTGAACTCGGACGCTTTCATGCCCTCCTTCCGTTGCGTGAGATGGCCATTAGATTCGGTTTGATTGACTCTGTTCCACGCAGAAAAGTCGGTCGCAAATCTTACTTCAGCCCTGAAGGCAAGGTGGCACTCATGTTCCTCAAGTCGTATACCGGATTGTCTGCCCC
>NZ_JAHKBE010000186.1 GCF_018789675.1 Hallella faecis | reverse complement strand
TCTCGTTAATAAACCATAAACTTGATTTTGCTTATTTTCATCACTGTCACAAACTCTCTAATGATTGAGTCGACGAGGGCGTTGGCTGTTTAAAACAGCTCATTTAGCGAGTTCTTTTACGATGATGTGAGCAACGTGTCTTCTTTGGCTATTATCGCTCTTCAATAAATTATCTGTCAGGAGATACGTTTTTGCATTTTCCTTAAATCAAAAGTCTGCGTTAAGGGATGTAAATCGTGATTTTGCGGCGCACCCGACAAACCCTGTGGAGTAGGCCGTGCAGATGCTAACCCAAAACTG
>NZ_JAHKBE010000185.1 GCF_018789675.1 Hallella faecis | reverse complement strand
GCTAACGGGTGGGCGCAAATATGCGCCCAAAGGGAACGGGAAGGACGAAAAGGAGAAAAAAGAGCGTGCAAAAGGAAAAAGAAAGAAAGAAAATGAGAGAAAAGGGCGGAAGGAGGATCACTAACGGGTGGGCGCAAATATGCGCCCAAAGGAAACGGGAAGGATGAAAAGGAGAAAAAAGAGCGCGCAAAAGGAAAAAAGAAAGAGAGAAAAGGAGAGAAAAAGGCGAAAGGAGGATCACTAACGGGTGGGCGCAAATATGCGCCCAAAGGAAACGGGAAGGATGAAAAGGTGAAAAAAGAGCG
>NZ_JAHKBE010000184.1 GCF_018789675.1 Hallella faecis | reverse complement strand
GCCATGGAATACGACATCCCGTTTTCCTTCATCATCACCTTTGCTACATTCTGTGATGCGAATGATGCATTGTAGGAAAAGTCCAACTGGTTCTTGTGTCTTGCCTGGCAATGCGTAAGGCCGGTATACTGCTTTGCATCGCGAAAACAAAATTCTATTTGGAATCTTGAGCGGTATGTGCGCAGCACATCCTCACCCGACATGGATGTCTTTGTTGAGAAGAAAAGCTTGTGCTTTCCGTTGGGCATAATCCAAATGACAAGGCGCACTTTCTTCTTCAAAGCCTTTGAATAGGCAATGAGTGTGTAGGC
>NZ_JAHKBE010000183.1 GCF_018789675.1 Hallella faecis | reverse complement strand
TCAGACTGCTGAAGAAGAAAGGATTCATGATAGAGGACATACAGCTTGAGGATACAACGAGTGTAGAGAAGAACATCCTCTTTTCTGCATATGCCGCATTGTATTGCATTTCTCTGAAACACGCTTTTGACCTTGCGGACAAATACCAAGCCGTGCCTGCCTCAATAATGTTTAGTAAAAACGATATTGAGGCGGCAAAACTCTTGTCTACCATGGTGAATGGCAGAACATTGAAGCAGAAGAATCCTTTCAAAGAAGGCTCACTGCCATGGATAGCATGGATTGTTGCAAGACTCGGAGCATGGTCAGGCT
>NZ_JAHKBE010000182.1 GCF_018789675.1 Hallella faecis | reverse complement strand
TTTTAAAGTTTAAACTGTTGATAATGAGCCTTTTAGAGAGAGTGGGGGTGTTGGGATTCTTCCAATTCCAGTTCTTCCAATTAGTTTTCAAGGGTGTGCGTTTTGCTTCTTTATATATCTAACTATCTAATAATTAGTTAGTTAGATAGTCTATAGAGAGGGGGTTGGAATGTGCATGCCCTTATTGGAATATGGAAGATTTGGAATATTGGAAGATTCGTATTATCCAGATTGGCGTAAACTTAGCTCTGCTCATTCCTCTCCGAGGCCATAGGCGAAGCCGCTCGCCACCTGCGTGAGCTCGTCGGCAGCCCTTCG
>NZ_JAHKBE010000181.1 GCF_018789675.1 Hallella faecis | reverse complement strand
TGACATCATCCAAAAAACTTTTCTGTGCCAAGGTGAAATAATTCGGTAATTCCTTGCTTGCCTGCTTTCCTTGCTAACTCTGATAGCAACGTAAAAAATAAATGTTTCACTTCTAAAATATCAAAGTTATGAAAAAGATTGAAAATTCTTTCGTAGTAAGCGGTTTCGTAGGTAAGGATGCAAGCATCCATCAGTTCTCAACAGCAAGCGTTGCACGTTTTTCACTGGCCATCAGCCGTACTGAGAAGAATGGCGAGGAAACAAACCGCACATCAGCCTTCATGAATGTAGAGGCATGGCGCAAAAACGAGAACACCTCTTCCTTCGA
>NZ_JAHKBE010000180.1 GCF_018789675.1 Hallella faecis | reverse complement strand
TCCCCCCAATTAGTAGTCATATACTTGGTGTTGCCCATCTTTGCCATGCCGAGAAGATGGAATTTCTTGTGGCGGCGATAAACGAAATCCACAAGTTCGGTACATGTGAACCAGCTGTCAACCAGCAAGTAATCGAAAGGTATCTTGTTGCGTATAGCATTCTTCACCATATCCAACAGCTTGACACCCTTGCTCATGAAATACTCTTCCTTGCGTTTGGCAATATGACACTTCTCGTCACGTTTGCGCTCATAACGCCCATTCCTCTGTTCAGAGGTAAGCCCTTGTTCCTTGCCATCAACCTTGCCCTTCTCGCCATGAAGCGAGAAA
>NZ_JAHKBE010000017.1 GCF_018789675.1 Hallella faecis | reverse complement strand
TTCTCATGGCTCTCGCTTGCACTATCTTTGCATAAGATAGGCTGCACTCGGCCATCCGAGAACAAGTTCTCATGGCTCTCGCTTGCACTATCTTTGCATAAGATAGGCTGCACTCGGCCATTCGAGGGCGAATTTTCATGGCGCCCACTTGCATTCGTTTTGTACGGAAATCAATTCACAGCAATAAATCTATCAGAAATGGACAAAGAAAAAGAAAAAGGGGCAGTAGTGTTGCCCGAAAACGCGTTTCGCGAGTTGAAGGACGGCGAGACCTACGAACCTCTTATGAGTCCCAACAAGACTTACCGTGAGGTCACTCCCTGGTCGGTTACCTGGGGTTTGGTCATGGTGGTACTGTTCTCGGCTGCCGCCGCTTACCTTGGCCTGAAGGTGGGACAGGTGTTTGAGGCCGCCATTCCCATTGCCATCATCGCCATTGGTCTCTCTACGGCCACACACCGCAAGAATGCGCTGGGCGAGAATGTCATTATCCAGAGCATCGGAGCTTGCTCGGGCGCTGTTGTTGCTGGCGGCATCTTTGTTATGCCCGCCATCTACATGCTCGACCTGCAGGCCGACTTCATCAAGATTTTCATCGCCGCCGCATTGGGTGGCATCCTGGGCATTCTCTTCCTCATTCCTTTCCGTAAGTATTTTGTGAAGGATATGCATGGAAAATATCCCTTCCCAGAGGCCACAGCCACCACGCAGGTGCTCGTGTCGGGTGGCGAGGGAGGCTCACAGGCCAAGCCGTTGCTCGTAGCTGGTTTGGTAGGTGGTGCCTACGACTTCATCGTTGCCACCTTTGGTTGGTGGAACGAGAATGTCACCTCACGCATGATTGGTCTCGGTCAGGACCTGGCCGACAAGGCCAAGTTGGTGCTGAAGGTGAACACCGGAGCCGCTGTGCTGGGCTTGGGCTACATCATTGGCCTGCGCTATGCCGCTATCATCTGCGCCGGTTCGGTGTTTGTGTGGTGGATTATCGTGCCGCTCATGGCCGTCATCTTCCCCAACACGGTGCTCAACCAGTGGGATCCCACCATTACCATCACCGTAGGCGACATGAGTCCTGAGGCCATCTTCACCAGTTATGCGCGTAGCATGGGCATCGGCGCCATCGCCATGGCCGGCATCATCGGCATCGTGAAGAGCTGGGGCATCATTCGCAGCGCCGTATCGCTGGCCGCCCATGAGATGAAGGGCAAGAGTCCTGACTCGGCTGGGGTGCAACGCACACAGCGCGACATCTCGTTTAAGATTATCGCCATTGGCAGCGTGCTGACCCTGCTGATCATCTATGCCTTCTTCTTCTTTGGGGTGATGAATCTCAACCTTCTGCACGCCACGGTTGCCGTGTTGGTGGTAGCCATCATCGCTTTCCTCTTTACCACGGTGGCCGCCAACGCCATTGCCATTGTGGGTAGCAATCCTGTGTCGGGCATGACGCTCATGACCCTCATCCTGGCCTCGGTGGTCATGGTGGCCGTAGGTCTGAAGGGTAGCGCTGGCATGCTGGCCGCTCTGCTCATGGGTGGTGTGGTGTGTACGGCTCTGTCGATGGCCGGTTCGTTTATCACCGACCTGAAGATTGGCTACTGGTTGGGTACCACACCCAAGAAACAGGAAGGATGGAAATTCCTCGGAACCATCGTGTCGGCTGCCACTGTGGCTGGTGTGATGATTCTGCTCAACGAGACCTATGGCTTCAAGGGCGACGCCCTGGCCGCTCCGCAGGCCCATGCCATGGCTGCCGTTATCGCTCCGTTGATGAGCGGTCAGGGAGCGCCTTGGCTGCTCTATGGCATCGGTGCCGTGATTGCGTTGGTGCTCGATCGTTGCAAGGTGTCGGCATTGGCCTTTGCCCTGGGTATGTTCATCCCCATCCAGCTCAACCTGCCGTTGCTTATCGGTGGCGCCGTCAACTGGTTTGTGGGTAGCCGCTCTAAGAGTGCCGAGGAGAATAAGGCACGTGTGGACAAGGGCACTCTTATAGCAAGCGGTTTCATTGCTGGTGGAGCGCTGATGGGCGTGGTGTCGGCCCTGATGAAGTTTGGTGGCATCGAGTGCTCGGTTGCCGACGCTTGGTGGCAGAACCCCATGTCGGAGGCCGTCTCCCTGTTGGCTTATGTCATGCTGATTGCCTACTTCGTGAAGGCTACACGTACGAAGAAGTAACCTTGGTAGGTATGGGCGGCCGATGCGTGTTGCGACATGCGCCGGTCGCTTATGCCACATTTATAAATATCAACAACAAATCCGCAACGCCCGTATGCTGGACGTTGCGGATTTGTTGTTGTTATAACGTGATGCTTAGCTCCCCGTTCTCACGTGGTCGCGAAAGAAGTGCGGGGGTGTTCGTGTGTATGCGAAATATGTCGACAAGCATCTCCCTTTTTTAACACTTATTCGTCAGCAAGTGTGAGATTGGTTGCAAACACGCGATTCTTGACGCGTCTTGTAACTGTCATGTATTCAGCTACTTATCATTAAAGCGAATCTTGTGCTATTTCTTGTCCAGCCTCCCGTCTTGCGAAACATGCCTAACCGCATTGCGAAACATGCCCGATCGTGCCTCGAAACATACGCAACCGAGGTGCGAAACATGCCTTTACGCAACTCGATACATGCCCAACCGCAACCGCATGGCTCGTTTTTGGGGCTTCCATCTCGTAAAAACGGCTGTTTCATTCTCTATTTCACGCAAAATCCTGACACAACTTTTTACCCAAAATTTCAAACAACCTTTGCTGCGTTACCATGAGCCATTCAATCTCACCGAATGGTGATGTTATTTTTAACCCGAATCGGTCTAATGACTGCTTTGGGTTAAAAGCAAATCCGCAACGCCCACGTTGTAGGCATTGCGGATTCGGTATGCTATGGCCCCCGCTCATGAAGGCGGATTGGCCGATGTCGGGGATGATTACTTAGTGGCCTGCTCAAACCGCTGCATGAGCCATGCGTTTTGCTCCTCGATGGTCATGTGCGAGTTGTCGAGCTCCAAGGCATCGTCGGCCTTGCGCAAGGGCGACACCTCACGATGCGTGTCGATATAGTCGCGCTCCTGCACGTTCTTCAGGATGTCGTCGTAGTTGGCCTCGGCGCCCTTTGCCTTCAACTCGTCGTAGCGACGTTGCGCACGCACCTCGGCCGATGCCGTTACGAAGATCTTCAGTTCGGCTTCGGGGAATACCGTTGTGCCGATGTCGCGTCCGTCCATCACGATGCCCTTGTCGCCGCCCATGCGCTGCTGCTGCGCCACGAGCGCCTCACGCACAAACGGGATGGCCGCAATCGGACTGACGTGCGAGCTCACCTCCATGCCGCGGATGTCGTTTTCCACACACACACCGTTGAGGTACGTGTCGGGGCGCCCCGTCTCCGTGTTGAACTTAAACGAGATGTTCACCTCGGGCATGAGTTTTTCCAGTTGGTCGGCCTTCACCGATCCGTCCTCGTTGAAGAGGTGGTGGTTCAGGGCGAAGAGCGTCACCGAACGGTACATGGCGCCCGTGTCTACATAGACGTAGCCTATGCGTCGGGCCAAGTCTTTGGCCATTGTGCTTTTTCCGCAAGAGGAAAAGCCATCAATAGCTATCACAATTTTCTTCATAGTGGTTATTTGTATGTTTTCGTTTCTACAACACGTAGCTCACATTGAACAGCAACGAACTGCTCGACACGTGGTACTTGGCGTAGGCAATGTTCAGTTTGAATCGGTTCAGGTTGAGACCGCCACCCAGCGACAGACCCGCTCCGTTGCTGCTCTTGCCATCGGTCGACTGTATTTTCATCTCGTTGGCCCTCCTGAAGTTGTATCCGCCGCCAATCCATATCTGGTCGGAGAGTTGGAAGTCGGCGCCCACCACGAGGTGGTTGATAAACTTATACTTGGGGTGGTTGATGTCGACCCATGTGAGATGTAGGCGAAGGGGCACGTTGGCAAACGCTTTCGATACGCCAATTTGCACGTCGAGCGGCATCTTGTCGTACTCCTCGTCGTAGGCCTTGAGCTGTCCGCCCAGGTTCTTGGCCACCATGGAGACCGACCATTGGTGCTTGTCGTCGAAATAGTTGAGGCCCAGGTCCACGCCGAACGCCACCGATGAGTAGTCGCCTATGAACGATGAGATGAGCTTGGCGCTGATTCCGCCTGCGATGTGATTGGTGAGCATATACGAGAAATAGCCCGCCATGGAGATGTCACGTGCCGAGAACTCGCCCGTCTGCACATTGTTTTCGTTCATCTCCTTCATCTTGCCATAGTCGAGATACTGGCCGCTGACGGCCCATGAGGCCCGCTCCTTCACCACGCGGTTGAACGAGGCGCTGGCCGTGTTGACCCCCGACATGTAGCTCATGTAGTTGAGGTTGATCGTCTTGTCGGTAACCGAGGAGAGCAAGGCGGGGTTATGGAAGATCATCGTTTCGTCGTCTTCGATGAGCGAAACGTTGTCGCCTCCCAAGGCGGCAGCGTGGGCGCTGACAGGCAGTCGGAGGAAATTATATCCTGTTTGGCTTTCGTCCTGAGCATGTGCCATCAGCGACGAGAGCGTTAACAGAAGGGCAAAAACCGCTTTTTTCATTTAAATTCTCTAATTATTGGGCAAAGATACGGCTTTTTTCAATATTTACTGTAAATTTGCATAACGTTTATCGTATAGATAACGCATGTAGGGAAAGATTATTGCTTGTCCATGGAAATCAAAAAAAACATCAGCGCAGACTTGGAACGGAGGAGGACGGGATTCTTCCTGCTCGGGCTTATCCTGTCGCTGTCGGTGTTCTTCGTGGCCATGGAGTATACCTCCTGGCCCGACAATGGGGCTGACGATGAAAGTGTGCTCGACGATATGGCGCAGGACATTGCCCTCATGCCTGCCATGGACACCCACGACATGATATCGGCTGTGTCGGCTCCGGCGGCGAAGGCTGTAACCAATAAGGTGGAGGAAAGCGCTGAGGCGGCCGACAATTCCGAAAAGATAGCGCCCGTTACCAGCAAGCTCGTCATAGGCGATGGTGAGGGCGTGCAAAAGGACGCCAACGTGACCGAGGCCCTGCCGCAAATCACCGTGAGCCAGGATAGCGATGTGCTCCGCACGGTGGAGCAACTGCCCGAGTTTCCCGGAGGCATGGTCGAATTTATGAAATGGCTGACACGCAACCTGAAATATCCACCTTATGCGCAGGCACAGAAGATCCAAGGCAAGGTGGTGGTGTCGTTCCTTGTCAATAAGGATGGCAGCATCGCCAGTCCGAAGATAGAGAAATCGTGCGACCCCATACTCGACCGCGAGGCCCTACGCGTCATTCGCATGATGCCCAAGTGGAAGCCCGGCCTCATGAACGAGAAGCCGTGCCGCACGATGGTGGCCGTGCCCGTCAACTTCCAATTGTGATAATCAATCAAGAAAAATATAGAACCATGATGTTTACTGCCGATGAACTTTTAAACAAGGTAAATGTATTTTTAGACAATCTGCCTTACGACCGTGAGCCCAAGAGTCTCTATGAGCCCGTGAGCTACACCCTCTCCATGGGTGGCAAGCGCATCAGACCCGTCTTGATGCTCATGGCCTACAACCTGTTTAAGAACGACCCCGAGAGCATCTTGATGCAGGCCGTGGGATTGGAGACCTACCACAATTACACCCTGCTGCACGACGACCTCATGGATAACGCCGACCTGCGTCGTGGCCACGAGACCGTTCACAAGCGTTGGAATGCCAATACGGCCATCCTTTCGGGCGACTCCATGTTGGTGCTGTCGTACCAACGCATGGCCAGCGGCCTGACCGACAAGCTCAAACCGGTGCTCGACACCTTCACCGAAACGGCTTTGGAGATAGGCGAGGGCCAACAGTATGACATGGAGTTTGAGACGCGCGACGATGTGGCCGAGGCCGAATACATAGAGATGATACGCCTCAAGACGAGCGTGCTCCTGGCTTGCGCCCTGAAGATTGGCGCCATCATGGCCGACGCTTCGCCTGTCGACGCCGACAACCTTTATAAGTTTGGTGAGCAAATTGGTTTGGCTTTCCAGTTGCAAGACGATTACCTCGATGTGTATGGCGACAGTAAGGTGTTTGGAAAAGAAATTGGTGGCGACATCACTTCCAACAAGAAAACCTTCATGCTCATCAACGCCTTCAACCACGCCAACGCCGAGCAGCTCGAGGAGTTGAAGCGTTGGGTGGCTGCGCCCACGTTCGACCGCAAGGAGAAGGTGGAGGCTGTGACACGCCTGTATAACGAGATAGGCATCGATAAGATGGCCCAAGAGCGCATCGCCTACTATTTTGAGCAGAGTAAGAAATATCTCGACGCTGTTGGTGTGTCGGCTGATCGCAAGGAGGAGTTGCGCCAGTATGCCCAGCGTATGATGAAACGACAATATTGATCGGAGCCTATTGCGGTTCCGTTCTTGTCCTTATTTTATTCGGAAAGATGATAAATGTGATAGATACCCATACGCATCTCGATGCCGTGGAGTTTAACGAGGACCGCGCGGCGGTCTTTGAGCGTGCTCGCGCAGCAGGTGTGTGCAAAGTGTTTTTGCCAGCCATCGACCTCAAGACGGCCCGCTTCATTATGGCTTTGAGCCAGGCTTACCCAGGCTATGCCTACCCCATGGTGGGATTGCACCCCGAGGAAGTGCGGGAAGACTGGTTTGAACAGTTGACGGAGTTGGCCAATATTATTCGGGCCGACAGGGCTGAGGCCAAGGAGAAGGGCGACGCTCGCGGGCGCATCATCGCCATTGGCGAGGTGGGGCTCGATTACTATTGGAGCCGCGAGTTTGCCCAAGAGCAGCTCGAGGCCTTTAAGATGCAGGTGCAATGGTCGGTCTCTACGGGCCTTCCCCTGATGATCCATTGTCGCAAGGCGCAAAGCGAGATGGTGCGTGTGCTGCGCAAGTACAAGTCGAATTTGCCTGGTGGCGTGTTCCATTGCTTCACCGGAAACCAGAAAGAGGCCGAGGAGTTGCTCTCGTTTGATAAGTTTGTGCTTGGCATAGGCGGTGTGTCCACCTTCAAGACCAGCCATCTGCGCGAGGATTTGCCGGCCGTGGTTCCCATGGACCGCATTGTGCTCGAAACCGATAGTCCCTATATGGCTCCCGTGCCGCATCGCGGACAGCGTAACGAAAGTGCGTATGTCATGGATGTGCTTTCCACGTTGGCGAAAAGCTATGGCGTGACCCCCGATGAATTGGCTCATCAAACCAACGAAAATGTGAAACGGGTGTTCGGTATCGAGGCGGTTTCAGACGTCCAATGTTAAACCATTAAAGAAACTTAAAAGTTACAGCTTTGTGCTTGCTTTCTTTTGGAAAGGAGTATCTTTGCGCTCGCAACAGAGATTTGCAGATTCAAACACATGAGGAAAGGTGCTCGAGTGGCTGAAGAGGCACGCCTGGAAAGCGTGTAACCGCCTAAAGCGGTTCGGGGGTTCGAATCCCCCTCTTTCCGCACCATGCGTTTGATAGTTGTGGCTTTAATCGATGTAAAGATGAAAAAGAAAATTGCATATCTCGCCATTTCCCTTGTGTTTGTTCTTTCTGCGTTGACGGTGGGCGTGCAGCCTGCTGAGGCTCAAGGTGCGCCGGCTACAGCCCAGGCGGCATCGGCAACGGCTCCATCGGCGTCCGCTTCGAAAGAAACGAAGGATAGTACGGCGACTGAGGCTGGGCAAGACAGCCTCGACAATGAGGCGTTGATGGACGAAACCATGGCCGTTGATAGCGCCTCTGTGGCCCCGGTCGAGGAAGTGGGGTTCCACAAGGCCTTGAAGACAAAGTTTATCGAGGGTAACGCAGGGTTCATGTCGCTGGTGGCCCTGGCATTGGTTTTGGGCTTGGCCTTTTGCATTGAGCGCATCATTTATCTCAGTCTTTCGGAGATCAACGCCAAGAAATTCATGAAAGACCTCGATGCGAAGATCATGAGTGGCGACGTGGAAGGCGCCAAGGCGCAATGCCGCGACACCCGAGGCCCCGTGGCATCCATCTGCTATCAAGGCTTGGAGCGCATTGGCGAGTCGATGGATAACGTGGAGCGGAGCATCGTTAGCTATGGTTCGGTGCAAAGCGCCAATCTCGAAAGGGGATGCTCATGGATTACCTTGTTCATCGCCATGGCACCGTCGCTCGGTTTCCTCGGCACGGTGATAGGCATGGTGATGGCGTTCGACCAAATCCAAACGGCGGGCGACATCAGTCCGACCATTGTGGCCGCGGGCATGAAGGTGTCGCTCATCACCACCATCTTCGGTATCATTGTGGCCCTGATATTGCAGGTGTTCTACAATTACATCCTTTCAAAGATCGATCATTTGACCTCACAAATGGAGGAGTCGGCCATCACTTTGCTCGACTCTATGATGAAATATAAACTCACAAGACAATGATTACGCTTCCCCATCGTTGGCGGCAACTGCCTGCGGAGAAGCTGTCGTCGAAAGTGCTGGGCCTGCTCATAGCCCTTGTTATCTTGCTGTTCGCATTGTTTGGACTGGTGGGTTACAACCGTCCTTACGATGAGGACCCTAACTTTGTGGCTCCTCTTTTCACGGATGTGCTCATCGTCTTCATGGAACTGTTGGTGGTTTTGGCCATGGGTTGTGCCGTGTGGTCGATGACGAGAAGCCTGAAGGTCAGAGGGAAGAGTGAGGCTTATGAGAACAATGTGCCTATCAAGAAGATAGGGTATGTTGTGTCGTGGGGCACGGCTGCGCTGCTCTTGCTGTCTTTTCTCTTGGGATCGGCCCACTCTATGGTCATCAATGGGGTGGAGTATACGGATGAGTTTTGGCTCAAAACGGCCGATATGCTCATCGTGTCGTCGCTGGTTCTGATAGTCGTTGCTATCGGAGCCATGGCGTATGGTGCCACAAATTTTATGAGGAGAGATCATGTTCGCTAAGCGTAGACATCAGGTTCCTGGACTGAACACCACGTCGACGGCCGACATCTCGTTCATGTTGCTCATCTTTTTCTTGGTGACAACAAACATGGATGTCGACAAGGGCTTGACGCGACAGTTGCCCCCGGCCGATAAGCAGGAGCAGCAAGTGTCGCAGGTGGAGAAGGGAACGCTGATGACCCTGACCATCACCAAGGACAACGCGCTGCTCGTTGACGGTAAGCCTACACCCGTGAACAAGGTGTGTGGACTGGCCGAAGCGTTTGTGAGAAGGGTGGGGCGCAAGCATCTGGTGAAGATTGAGGCGGCTCCCGAGGCCAACTACGACATCTATTTCCAATTGCAAAACCAATTGGTGATGGCTTATGGACGCCTGCGCAACGAAGCGGCCATGAAGACCTATGGTAAGCCTTTCGCTAAGCTTACAGAGGAACAGCGTAACCATGTGAAAGACATCTGCCCTCAGCGCATCGCTGAGGATTATGGGCAGGCTGCCGTTTCGGCGGCGAATGCTTACGGTGTGGGCGAAACGGAGGCCGCTGGTACGGGAAAGGAGGAACGCCCATGAGCATGTTCAAACGACGTAAATACGAGGTGCCAGGACTGAACGCAGCATCGCTTCCCGACTTGATCTTTACCGTGTTGTTCTTCTTCATGATTGTCACCCACATGCAGAAGGTGGCCGTAAAGGTAAAATATCAAGTGCCGCAGGGAACGGAGCTCACACGCCTGACTAAGAAATCGGCTGTTACTTACATCTATATAGGTTATCCTTCCGATGGATTGAGACGTAAGGTGGGTGGAGACATTCGCATCCAGTTGAACGATAAGTTCGCTTCGCCCGAGGATGTTGCCGATTACGTGAGTGCAGAGAAGGCTCGCATGTCGCCTTCCGACCAACAGCAAATGATGGTTTCCATCAAGGCCGATCGACACACCCCGATAGGCTTGGTCAACCAAGTGAAGCGCTCGCTCCAGCAAGCCAAGGCGTTGCGCATTAGCTATTCGGCTACCGAAACGAAGGAAAGAAAATAAGCATAGCGCGTTAGAGGCGCCTCAGGACGTTCGTGTTGCACCCTGGTAGGACGTTGACTATGCCTTGTTATTGCGCTTGTGGTAGGAAGGCGTGCCGTTTGTTGGGCGATAACCTGCTACTTGTTTTTTCGTGAAATCTCATGGGGTGGCAAAGCGTCTTTGGCCCCTACCAACAATGGTCGCTATATGCGAATTAATGATGAGTTTTGTATGTAATCTTGCATTTTTATGTCTTGTTTTTTGACCTGTGTGAAAAAACTGTGTGTTATGGGTGAGTATTTGTGTCAATCTGAAATAAATATGTGTTGAAAAGTTGCCAAATAGAATTATTATTGCTAACTTTGCGCAGTAATAAAAATAACATTATGGCAAATCATCGTTTGGATGCTTTAGACAGAAAGATACTAAAATTAATCTCTGCTGATGCGCGCATTCCCTTCCTTGAGGTTGCGCGCGCTTGTAATGTAAGTGGTGCTGCTATTCACCAGCGTATTCAGAAGCTTACCTCGCTGGGCATTCTGAAAGGATCCCAGTTTATCATCGATCCAGAGAAGGTGGGCTATGAGACGTGTGCCTATGTGGGCCTTTATCTGAAAGACCCCAGTGAGTTCGATGCAGTAGTTGAGAAACTGAAGGCTATTCCTGAAGTAACGGAGTGTCATTACACTACGGGCGGATACGACATGTTTATCAAGATCTATTCAAGGAACAATCATCATCTGCTCAATATCATTCACGATAAGTTGCAGCCTCTGGGCTTGTCGCGCAGTGAGACCATCGTTAGCTTCAATGCCGTGATCGACCGTCAGCTTCCCATCTTTGACAATACGGATGAGGAGGAAGACGAGGACGACGGCGAAGATTAAGCCATCCAATCGGTCATTAGGCCAATAATAGGAAAACAATTAGGACATTATAGCTTCCTTTTCTATTCTGATGACCTATTAGAGTTAAATCGTAGGAACCCCTTTATCTGTTAGAACGATACGTAATGAAGGAGAAGCCTGTGTGCTTCTCCTTTTTTATTTCTGTCCATTGGCTTCGGTCTATCTCGGGGAAGAAGGCGTCGGCGTTGGCCGGGCTGTCGTCGACCCTTGTGAGATAGATGACCGATGCCCACGGGAGTGCCTGCTCGTAGACGCTTGCCCCGCCAATGACAAACACGGTGTTGTCTGCCGATGCGCCTTGCGCGTCGCCCACCGAATGGCCGCTTGGGGCGTTGCAAGCCTCAAGGGCGCTCTCCAACGATGGGAACACTTCGCAACCAGGAATACTCTCGACCGTTCGGCTCACAACCATGTTGCGCCTTCCCGGCAGTGCGCCATGAGGCAACGAGTAGAACGTGTGGCGTCCCATGATAATGGTGTGCCCCATGGTAAGCTGTTTGAAGTGGGCCATATCCTCTGGGATTGACCATGGCAAGCGGTTGCGGTAGCCGATGGCACGATTGCGCCCCATGGCTACAATGATGGCGATGGTCATAACACGTTGATGGGTTGTTCGGGCAGATGCGTGGTCTTGATCTTCCATTCTTGGGGATAGAGGTTGTTGGCCCTATTGCCGATGTTCTTGCAAAAGCCAATGGCCTGTCCCCGATAGGTGAGCAGCACAATGCCCTGCGGGGTGGTGGGCGATAGGCTGATGGCCTCTTTTCGGAGGTAATGGATAGCTTGTTCCCAACCGATTTCCACTTGCGTGAAGGCGCTGCGGTTGAGCGCTGTCGACAGGGCCAGTGAGGCGGCGGGAACGAGTTGCTTGCCCTTGGGAACGCCCAGGCCAACGCCCGCATGGATGACGTGCAGTGATTTGGCGGCCTTTTCGTATAATGGCAACCAGCGTGTGGGAATGGCGCGAACGATGGTTGGCGTTTCCACCACGGTCCAAGCGCCCTTGCCTGAGGCCCCATTCTCCTGAAGCCACAGTTTGGCCACTTTGGCGTATGCACTTTGTTGGGTGTGCGCAGCGCTCTGGCGGTCTTTCTTACGGCGTGGCGCCTCGTCGTTGTCCTGCTTTCTCAGTACCGCCATGAAGATGCCTTCGCCTGGCGTGAAGCCCGGTATGAACCTGCAAACAGGCAACAGGCCCTCGTCTTCTCCACCATGCTGAGCTGCCGAGAGCCCGGTGCCCAAGGCGCTGGTGACGTGCCATGACGGGTCGACCGGTATGCTGATGAGTTGGGCTCCCAACTGGTCGATGATCCATTGGATGTTCTTCTCGTCCTCGTGCTCGTTGTAAGTGCAGGTGGAGTAAACCAATATGCCCCCCGGCTTGAGACTTGGCCAGATGTCCTCAATGATGCTACGTTGCAGTTCGGCGCATTTCTCCACGTTCTGTGGGCACCATTCCTGGATGGCCTGTGGGTCTTTGCGGAACATACCCTCGCCTGAGCAGGGCACGTCGGCCAGGATGAAGTCGAACGCCAGGTCGGCCTTGCGGAAGTCGCGTGGATAATTGTTGGTTACCACCATGTCGGGATGTCCCTGTTTCTGCACGTTCTCCGAGAGGATGGAGGCGCGTACCTTGATGGGCTCGTTGGCCACCACGACGCTCCCCTCGGGCAGTGCGGCGCGTAGGGTAGTGGTCTTGCCTCCCGGTGCGGCACACAGGTCGAGAGCCACAACAGGGCTGTCGACCAGATGTCTCACCACATGATGGATAAACATCGACGACGACTCTTGCACATAATAGACACCCGCATGGAGCAGGGGGTCGAACGTGAAGTCGGGGCGGTGGGGTAGCACGCGGCCCTCGCCACACCACGCAATGGGGGCGAAATTCTTGTCTGCCGCCAGTTCGCAGCCTGTGATCTTAAATGGGTTCAACCTGATGGTGGTTTGCGGCGCCTGTCGCAAGGCTTCGCAAAACTGCGCATATCGTGCCTCGCCAAACAAGGGTTTGGTGCTTTCTTCGAAGGCTTTGGGAAGAGCAATGTCGTTGGACATAAGTCAAAGTGTTAGTGTATCGTACCTCATGATTGGGAGGAAGAACGCATGGTTCCTCCTCCTTTGTCATACGATGTTTAGTCGAATATAATGCTGTAGCCATCCTCCTGAAGGTCTTTCTTGGATCCTTCAGTTTTCTTCTTGGGCTGTTTTTTTAATTTACCTTGTTCGTCAAAGAGACCGTAGGTGGTTCTCAGCACCATAAATTCGGTACGGCGGTTCAGCTGGTTGCAAATTTCCTGCTTCTTCTCGTCTTTCAGAGCCTTGATGAATTCCTCGGTCAGCACATCGCCCTCTTTGAGGAACGGGTATTTCTCTGTGAGCTTTTTCTTCACGGTCTTGGGTTTCAGCTTGCCGTAACCCACAGGTGTGAGTCGATCGGCGGCAATGCCGTGCTCAATGAGATAGTTGACCACCGATTCGGCCCTTCGCTGCGAGAGTCGCTCGTTGTAAGCCTCCGATCCCTTGTAGTCGGTGTGGGCGCTGAGCTCAATGGTGACATTGGGGTTCTCGTTGAGCAACGTAACCAGTTGGTCGAGCGCCGTCTTGGAACTGTCGCGCAGGGTGGCCTTGTCGAAATCGTAAAAGATGTTGTCGATGAGTGTGGGGGCTGAGATGTTGGCCAAGGCAAACTGCAAGGTCGTGTCGCGGCTCTCCTTGGGATTGGTCAGTGCGCGAACCTCCTCCTTGTGGTTGAGGAATCCCTTGCAGGTGGCTAAGAAAAGATACGTGACGCCCTCGTTGAGCACCTTGGTGAACGAGCCGTCGGATCGTACCGACAGTTTTTCGTTGGTGCCGTCGTCGCCCACCACGTACACCTCAGCCGCGGGCAATTCGTAGCCGTCCATTTCGTAAACCCATCCTTTCACCGTTTGAACAATCTCTGGGTTGTAGAACGAATAGATGTGGTCCCAACCACGACCGTCGCCTCGGTTTGATGAGAAGAAACCTTGGTTGTGCGGCCCCTCGAAGGTCATGCCAAAGTCGTCGCCTTGCGAGTTGAGCGGATAGCCTGGATGGGAGAGGTGGTATTTGTGATCCTTGCCTATCTTGGCAATGTAGATGTCGAGTCCTCCCAATCCCTTGTGGCCATTGCTTGAGAAGTAGAGGTCGCCGTTGGGTCGGAACGTTGGGAACATCTCGTCGCCGGGTGTGTTGACCGGCTCGCCCAAATTTTCCACTCCGCCAAAGCCGCCCGCTGTCAGGCGTACGCGCCAAATGTCGAGTCCGCCCTTGCCTCCTGGCATGTCCGACACGAAGTAGAGCCACTCACCGTCGGGCGATATGGCCGGATGGGCAAAACTCGACAGGGTGTCGTTGCTTAGCTTCACCTCCGACGCCTTGCTCCACGCTGCGTCCGACCGGTTCGACTTCACGATCTGCGCATAGCGGGGATACGACGGGTCGGTGGCGCATTGGGTGAGATACATCTCGCGTCCGTCGGGCGAAAAGCAGCACACTCCTTCGTCGTAGGCGGTGTTGAGGCCACCGTTGACAGGTTCGGGCTTGCTCCATTTGCCCTTGTCGTCTTTCTCAGAGAAGAACACGTCGGCTGGTTTGGTGCCCGTTATGCCGCTCAACTCATCGCCTTGCGCCTCGTTGCGGGTCGACGTGAAATACAGTTGGTCGAACTCGTCGCCAAACAACATGGGCGAGTATTCGGCGCGTCGTGAGTTGAAGATGTCCATCTTCTTCACGGTGTATCGGCTGCCCTGTTCCTTGATGGTGGGCGCGTCCTTGGAAGATTCCAATCCCTTGCGCGCCAATACGTTGTCGGGCATGGAGTCGAGCACGAGTTGGAACTCGGCCGCGGCCTCCTTGTAACTGCCGTTTTTCATGAGCAGTTGTGCCAAGGACAGGTGGTCTTGCGTCTTGGCTTGGTTGTATCGGATCACGTTGCGGTAGGCGGCAATGCCCTTGGCCGTTTGCAAGCTCTTGTCGTAACACAGCGCCATCTTACCAGCAGCCACCCCGCGCTTGTCGCGCTGCTTAGGTGGAATCTTCTGGTAAGCCTGCTTAAACTCATTGGCGGCATCGAAATATTCACCCAGGGCAAGATACTTCTCGCCCTTCTTCATGTTCCTTTCTGCACCGCAAGAGGTCAATACGGCGAGTGCTATCAGGAGGAAGCACAATGATGATATGTAATGAGGCTTGGTCATATAGATATAACGCAGAACGGCGGGTGTTATTATAGATAAGGTGGGCAATAGGACCATTATTTTTAATTTCACGGCGTTTGGATGCTACGCATTTTGCTTCCCGAGTGCTCAGAGCGGGCTTGTCATGCTATCGCTTAGGTTTGGCTCCGATACGGTGAGTTGTGAAAAAAGCCAATGGTGTATAGATGCTGGCTTTCGATAGAATTCAATCTGCACACAACATACTATGATTTCAGGTCGTCTTGCATTTTTCGTTGAGAAATAGTGCCTGTCTCGGGGGAATTCACTATCTTTGCATAAGATAGGCTGCACTCGGCAATTAGAAAGCAAGCTTTCATTGCGCTCGCTGGCACTATCTTTGCATAAGATAGGCTGCACTCGGCTTCACCTCCATTCGTGCGAGAGTTGCACCTGTTATAATAATTGATGTAAGGAAATGAAAAACATTATCACTATTTTGGCCGTATGGCTCTGCTGCATAGGGGCTACAGCACAAGTGCGCTCCCAAATGACAGCCTTCCCTGGTGGAAAATATCAAATATACCGAGTGGCTCTGCAAGACAAGCGGGGTTGTAAGGCGTCGCTTAAACATCCTGAGAAATTCCTTTCGGAGAAATCATTGCGCCGGCGCGCCAAGCAACATCTGCTGGTCGATTCAACGGACCTGCCCCTCTCGCGCACTTATCTGAAAAAGATGACAGAGCAAGGCTTTGCGATCATCGGTGGCAGTAAGTGGAACAATACGGTGCTGGTGAAGGACACCTGTGCATCGGCTCCCCAGCGCCTCTGTGCGTTGCCGTTCGTAACATCGGTGGTGAAGGTCTTTGGAGGAGTCGACTCCGTGAAGCTCACGCCTCCCTCCACGGTGAGGCCCGACACGCTTATCGCCCGATACAAGGCGAAAACCCGCTATGGACAAGGCGAGCATCAGATAAGCATGCTCAACGGACAAAAACTGCATGAGGCGGGGTTCAACGGCAAGGGCATCCTCGTTGCGGTGATCGACGGTGGCTTTATGAACGTTGATAAGATTGGTTATTTGAAGAACGTGAATATTGTGGGTACGCGCGATTTCGTGTATCCCTATACGGCGAATCTCTATGATGAGCGTGACCATGGCACCGAGGTGCTCTCCACCATTGCCGCCAATAGCGACAGCGTCTTTGTGGGAACGGCTCCGGGGGCATCCTTCTTGTTGTTACGGAGCGAGTTTGGACCGTTGGAGAATCTTGTGGAGGAGGACTTTTGGACGCAGGCTGTTGAGTATGCCGACTCGGTGGGTGCCGACATCGTGACATCCTCGTTGGGCTATACTGAGTTTGACGACAAGGCTGCCAGCCACAAATATCGCGAGCAAGACGGGCGCACGGCTCTCATCTCGCGCACAGCATCGATGATCTCGGGCAAGGGTATGATTCTTACCAATAGCGCAGGCAACACAGGCGCCGCCGAATGGAAGCGCATTGGATTCCCAGGCGACGCTCACGACGTTCTCACGGTAGGCGCTCTCGCTCCCGATAGCACGAACACCACGTTCAGCAGCGTGGGTCCTACTTACGACGGACGTGTGAAACCCGATGTGATGGCAATGGGTGGTTACTGCACCGTTATCAATGGAAAGGGCTTGGTGGCACATGCCAACGGCACTTCGTTTTCCACGCCCATCACTTGCGGCTTGGTGGCTTGCCTGTGGCAGGCGTTGCCCAACAAGACGGCATCGGAAATCATGCAGCTTGTAAGGGAGTCGGCAGATCGTGCCGATTACCCCGATAACATCTTTGGATATGGCATTCCCAATTTTTGGAAAGCCTATCAGATGGGTCTGAACAAATAACACGCTAAACGACAACGCATGGAGGGCAAGCCACTGACACTTTACGAACTGAACTCGCTGGTGCGCGGGGTCATCGAGTCGACACTCAACGCAGGCTACTGGGTTGAGGCCGAGCTGTCGGAGGCGCGTGAGGTGAGGGGGCATTGTTACATGGAACTCATCCAGAAGGAACCGTTCTCCTCCACTCCTGTGGCACGTGCTTCAGCCAAGTGTTGGAAGAACCGTTGGGGTGCGTTACGACCCAAGTTTGAACGCGTGACAGGTCAGCCGCTTCATGCCGGACTGAAGGTCTTGCTTTGGGTGACAGCCAGTTTCCACGAGGCTTACGGCTTTGCATGGATTGTGCAGGACATCGATCCAACCTACACCTTGGGCGACATGGCGCGCAAGCGCATGGAGATCATCCGCCAGCTGAAAGCGGAGGGAGTGTTTGAGTTGCAGAAGGAGCTGTTGTTTCCCATGTTTGCCCAGCATGTTGCTGTTATCTCATCAGAGAACGCTGCGGGCTATGGCGATTTCTGCAACCAACTCCACAACAACTCCCACGGCTTGTGGTTTTCAACTACCTTGTTCCCGGCCGTCATGCAGGGCGACCAAGTGGAACCTTCTGTCATCGACGCGCTCAACCGCATTTATGACGAGGCCGACCGCTTCGACGTGGTGGTTATTATAAGAGGTGGCGGCGCAACGGCCGACCTGAGCGGTTTCGACACGCTGGCGTTGGCAGAGAACGTGGCCAACTTCCCCATCCCCATCATTACGGGCATAGGCCATGAGCGCGACGAGAGCGTGCTCGACATGGTGGCCTACCAACGGGTGAAAACCCCGACAGCAGCAGCGGCTTACATCATCGACAACCTGATGGCGGTGAGTCTGCTGCTTGACCGATGCCAGGAAACCATCGTGCAACGCATCGGGCAGCGCCTTTCGTTGGAACATGCACGTCTCGATCGCGCTACAGCGCGCATTCCCACACTTTTCTCATTGGTGAAAGCCCGACAGGAATCCCGTCTCGACCGGCTCTCTACAGCTATCGCAAGCCACATGCGTGAGCTGCTGGCCAAGGAGCAGTTTCGTCTCGACCGACTCGCCTTGGGCATGGCGCCATTGGTTCAAAAGAAGATGGACGGTGAGAAACATCGCATCGAACAACTTGCGTTGCGCGCCAAAAGTCTTGACCCCAACGTGTTGCTGGCGCGCGGATACAGCATCACACTGGTCAATGGACGCATTGTTCGCGACCCCGACACACTGCAGGTGGGCGACGTGGTGGAAACCCGTGTGGAGAAAGGGTCGTTCCTGTCGACAGTCAAAGAAACACATACCCAACAACCCTCATAAAACTATAGAAAGCCATGGCCAAAGAAACCAAATACGAAATGGCGATTAGCCAACTCGAGGAAATCGTGGAACGACTGGAAAACAACCAGTTGGGAATCGATGAGATGACCGCCCAGCTGAAAAAGGCGCAGCAGCTTATCAAGCTCTGCAAAGACCGTCTCACCAAGACCGACGAGGAGATTCAGAAAATCCTCGGCGAAGGAAAGAACTAACAAACACAAGGAAATACAGCGCCTAAAAATTGCAAGTGATGATTATTATTTATACCTTTGCAAGGTGACTGTATGTAGAACTCTTAACAATAGATATTATGAAAGATTTAGACTGGGGTAAATTGACGTTCGGTTATATGAAGACCGACTACAACGTGCGTTGCTACTACCATGATGGTAAGTGGGGCGAGATCGAAGTATGCAGCGATGAGTACATCAACATGCATATGGCAGCCACCTGCTTGCACTATGGTCAGGAGGCTTTTGAAGGCCTCAAGGCTTACCGTTGTCCTGACGGTAAGGTGCGCATTTTCCGCGTGGAAGAGAATGCCAAGCGCCTGCAAAGCACTTGCGACGGTATCGTCATGCCGCAGGTGTCGACCGAGATGTTTGTCGAGATGGTGGAGAAAGTGGTAAGGCTGAACCAAGAGTACATCCCTACATACGAGAGTGGTGCAACGCTTTACATTCGTCCGCTGTTGGTCGGTATAACACCGCAGGTGGGTGTGCATCCTGCTCACGATTACCTCTTCATGATCTTCGTAACACCCGTGGGTCCCTACTTCAAGGGGGGATTCCAATGCAATAAGTACGCCATCGTGCGCGACTGGGATCGCTCGGCTCCGCTCGGAACAGGCGTGTATAAGGTGGGTGGCAACTACGCCGCTTCGCTCAAGGCCCACATGTTCGCTGCTTCGAAGGGTTACGGATCGGAGTTTTATCTCGACGCCAAGGAGAAGAAGTATGTCGACGAGTGCGGTGCAGCCAACTTCTTCGGCATCAAGGATGGCACGTATGTCACTCCGAAGTCTACATCGATCTTGCCTTCTATCACCAACAAGAGCCTGATGCAGATTGCCGAAGACCTCGGATTGAAGGTGGAGCGCCGCCCCGTCCCCGTGGAAGAGCTCGACTCTTTTGAGGAGGCTGGCGCTTGCGGTACAGCCGCTGTGATATCGCCCATCTCTGAGCTCGACGACCTCGATACGGGAAAGAAGTATGCGTTCGGCGACAAGCCCGGACCATGGTCGACCAAGCTCTATGAGACGCTGCGTGGCATTCAGTATGGAACGGTCGAGGATAAGCACGGTTGGACAAGGGTTGTCATCGACTAATCTGACACGACCACTCCCGTTGGGCATCGTTCCAACGAAGCATAAATAACAAGAGCCATCGTCTTTTTCGGTTGCCATAAAACCGAAAGGATGATGGCTCTTGGCGTTTTTGAGGCACAAGACAATCGCTTTTGCCGCATATTTTTGTAACTTTGCAGCCAAAAAACATCAATATGGGAAAAGGTAAATTAGCCAAATTTGCAGAGATGAAGACCATGAAGAACGTCTTCGAGTATCCATTCTCCGTTGTCGACAACGTGCCCTTTACCATGAAGGGACATTGGCGTGAGCAATATTTCAATAACGATAATCCCATCGTTTTGGAGTTGGGATGCGGCAAGGGCGAATACACTGTGGGCTTGGGGCGCCTGTTTCCCAATGTCAACTTTATCGGCGTTGACATAAAGGGAGCGCGTATGTGGACCGGAGCCAAGCAAGCGCTTGAGGAGGGGTTGGACAATGTGGCGTTCCTGCGCACTAATATCGAGATTATCGACCGTTTCTTTGATCCGGACGAAGTGCAGGAGATATGGCTTACTTTCTCCGATCCGCAGATGAAGAACCCGCGCAAACGCCTGTCGTCGACCTATTTCCTGGAGCGTTATCGCCACTTCTTGGTCGACGGGGGAATTATGCATCTGAAGACCGACTCTAACTTCTTGTTCACCTACACCCGTCTGATGGTGGAAAAGAACCAGTTGCCTGTCGAGGTGTGCACGGAGGATTTGTATCACGATACGCCTGCCGCCATCGTCGATTCGCCCATTCTTTCCATCCAGACCTATTACGAGTCGATGTGGATGGCGCGTGGGCTCAACATCCGATACATGCGTTTCCATTTGCCACATGAGGGACAACTGCAGGAACCCGAAGAGGAAATTGAACTCGACGACTATCGTAGTTACCACCGCACAAAGCGCAGTAGTTTGAAGACTGCCAAATAAACTCCAATCTGGTTATTAGACCGAAACGGGAAGATTGTTAGGCTGTTATAACTTTCCTCAATTCTGGTTAGCGTTTTTCCGGCATCTTGCTTCCATTCTCGTCTCGTCATCGCCTGTTATGGCTTCACCGCGCCTATGGCAGCCTGCTTGAAAAAAGCACTGACAAGAATGGAAATCTAATGACAGGTTTGGGATAAGTCGACTGCGAAATATGCCTTGCGTACGGAAGGCTTCAAGACGAAACAACAATACGGAAACAAATACAGGCTGAGAGTTGCATTGTAAAACGCTATTGAAGAAAGCGTTGCAACCCTCAGCCTGTAGTGTAAAGGCCGGTGTGTTATAAGGCCGGTTGGGTGGGGAATACGTAGAAATGGCGGTCGGGATGGTAATCGATCATCCATTGGTCGACGACGATGTGGTTGTCGAGGGCTTTGATAACCAATGTGTGATAGCCACCTTTCAGTTTGATGTCTGTGGTTCGCAAAGCCTGTCCGCGTAGCACATTCACTTTCCAACGCTCTGAGCGATAAGGCTCCTTGAGTGAATAAATCACGGGGTCGCCATCGTCTATGCTGATGGAATAACGTATGTCGCCATTGTCGTTCGACTGCGTGGGAATCAGCGCGGTGTAAAGTACAGCGTTGCCATCCTTGGCGTAAAAACGATAGGTCAACGATTCGCCCTTGGGCAGTTTGACAGCTTTCATGGAGTGGCCCAGCATCTCTATGGGTTGTGCCCCGTCGGTTGCCGATTGGTAATCGCAGGCGTTTCGCACCACGCAACCATCCTGTTCCATCTTCGCTTCGAGCGGTTCCTGCACATACTTGCGCATCTCTTCGGCGGTCACCTCGCCAGGAAGCGAGGGCGCTTGGAATACTAACAGACTGCGGGGAGCCATGTCCATCAGCCCGTTCCATTTGCCGTGGGCCATTTGCTTGTTATAATATTCGGTGAGAGTCTGTATCTCTTGATAGGCCTTTACGCTTCTCACGGCAGCCTCCAAGGCTTCTTCGTCCCTATGGAAGTTCTCCTTTCGAGCGATATGGCGTGCCTCTTGGGCTTGCAACTGCTTCGTGGCCATAGCGGCCGCGCAATAAACAGGATACTTGATGGCTGCGAAGAAGGCATCTTTGAGCTCCGGACGAATCATTTGTTCGGCTGCGGCGATCTTGTGCTTCACGGCCTCATAATCGTTCAGGTAACGTTCCAACTCATTGCCAAACTCGTCGGCAGAGAACTCTGTGTCTTGCACGGGTGACCATCCGTTCTTATAGCGGTTCCGATCAAGCTCCACCTGGTTCCATCCCATAAACTCCGGACGGCGTATGCCGCAGAGATGATAGAACTCTGTCATGGCTTCAGTAAGCGGTGCGGCGGCTTCCTCGCCAAACTGCTGCGTGAGCCAGTCGCGTAGATGTTGCTGTAGTGATGAGGCTGTAACCGAATTGATATTCCACGCCATGTCCATAAACAGCGACAGGTCGTAGGCTGCCACCTTGGGATCGTGCACATTGGCAATCCAAAGGCGTTGGGCGTTATGGTCCCACGCCTCACGCATCTCCGAATAAACCAAACCGGGTTGCGTGGTGGTCAGCCACAGGTAATCGTGGGGGCGACCCCAATAAGAAAGGTGGTAATACACACCGCTGCCACCTGCGCGTTTTTGTTCAGCGGCATCGGGTAGGCGGGTCAGGTAACCATAGTTGTCATCACACCACATGAGCATCACGTCATCGGGCACCTTCAGGCCGGATTCGTATATCTGTAGCACCTCCTTGTAAGGAATGAACACCTGCGGCACTTTCTTTAGGTCGCGGTTAACGGTTTGATGAAGAATGTTGCGTTGCTCGTCGATGACGCTCTGCAAGGCCTTTACCCGATCGACATTCCCGCCCACGCCTTCCATCGAGCCATCGTGAATGCCACGCATGCCCAACGTGTAGAGCCCGTCCATGTGGGCCGTCTCCTGAGCGCGCTCACGCCAATAGTTTTCTACCTGCTTGCGGTTGGTTATCCAGTTGTACGGTCCCCGCTGCTTACTGTTCCACTCGGCCACATTGTTCCTTAGAATGGGCTCGCAATGCGATGATCCCAACACGATGTCGAACGAATCGGCCACCTCCTTGTTGCCTTTTACCTGGAAGAATCCATCGGTCCCCTCGTGCATGGCAGGCCACAGTGTGTTGGCGCGCAGACGAAGCAACAGTTCGAAGAGACGGTGATAGTAGCGAGGGCCTATGATGCCTGATTTTGAATGGGCGTCGACCAATTGTTTGTCCCACACGCGTGTGGACCAGTCTTCGTCGTTGATAAACACGCCTCGGTACTCCACCGATGGATGTTGTAGGGTCTCAAATTGCTCATTGAGCACCAGGTAATGTTTGCGCTGTGGTGTCACGTCACCCCAATCTATCCAGGGCGAAACACCCGCCTTGCGCGAAAGCTCCAAAATGCCGTATGCCGTGCCGCGACCATTGCTGCCTACAATCACGACCTTGCCATTGCGGATGCCCATCCAGAAGGCATCGGGCTTGGCAATGAATTTCTCAAGGGGAATCTTATAACCAGACAGACGCTTGAACTCCTTGTTGTTCAGCATGTCGAGCTGGTATATTTCTATCTTGCCCTCACCCTTGCGAGCCGATTTGCCAGTGACGGCTTTCATGTCGGCGGAAAACATGTCCAAGGCCTTGGCGACAACGGTTCCATAGTTTTTTTGAGTAGAGTAGGTGACATGGCCACCCGCGTACCACACCACATCCTTGGCCGACACGGTGGTCGACAAACCAAGGATGGCATGAAGAAGGAGGTATCTGATTTTCATGAATACGAATATGTTATGATGGGGTTCAGCAGAACCTTTTGTCATCCTCGCCCTCAACAGGCAATGCGTTCCGGTTGACCGCGAAGGTGAAAGATCAGTAGCAAAGTTACTGAAAAATGGTAGAACAGAGGAAGATTCTTCCTTAAAACCATCATTCTCAATAAAAAAAGTAGTAATTTTGCGTAGAAATAGAACCGAGAAACGGTTTGGCCCAACCCACCGATGGGCTGCAAATGGCGTTTCTCCGATGAAATACAAAAACATAATATGACCCAAATGACGATTTATCCCAAGCTGATTACAGATGCATTGGCCACCGTGACCTACCCAGGAACCAAGAAGAACCTGGTGGAAAGCGAGATGGTGGCGGACGACATCCGCATCAATGGCAACAAGGTGAGCTTTACGCTCATATTCCCTCGCGACACCGACCCATTCATCAAGTCGACCATCAAGGCTGCCGAAGCAACCTTGAAGTACAAGTTGGGCGAGGACGTTGAGGTCACCATCTCTACCGAATTTACCAGCGCTAAGCGTCCTGAGCCCGATAAGTTGCTGCCTCAGGTGAAGAATATCATTGCCGTAAGTTCAGGTAAGGGAGGCGTAGGTAAGTCGACCGTGTCAGTGAATCTCGCCATCGCTTTGGCCAAGTTGGGCTACAAGGTGGGATTGCTTGACACCGACATCTTCGGTCCGTCGATACCCAAGATGTTAGGCGTCGAGGGCGAGCGTCCATACGCTGTGGAGAAAGAAGGCCGCCAACTCATTGTCCCCGTTGAGAAATACGGCATCAAACTGCTGTCGATCGGTTTCTTCGTAAACCCCGAAACGGCAACCCTTTGGCGTGGCGGAATGGCTACGTCGGCGCTGAAACAACTTATCGCCGACGCCGATTGGGGCGATCTCGACTATTTTATCCTCGACACCCCTCCTGGCACATCCGATATCCATCTGACCCTGTTGCAGACATTGGCCATCACGGGCGCTGTTATCGTGTCGACCCCGCAGAAGGTGGCGTTGGCCGATGCGCGCAAGGGAATTGACATGTATAAGAACGACAAGGTGAACGTTCCCATCCTTGGTTTGGTTGAGAACATGGCATGGTTTACGCCCGCCGAACTGCCCAATAACAAGTATTACATCTTCGGCAAGGAGGGATGTAAGAACCTGGCCAAGGAAATGGGTTGTCCGTTGCTGGCCCAGATTCCTATCGTTCAGAGCATTTGTGAGGACGGCGACGACGGTCAGCCAGCTGCAACGAAGACCGACACTGCCACTGGTTTGGCGTTTATCAATCTCGCCCAAGCCGTGGTGACAACTGTCAATGTGCGAAACAAGAATCTGCCTAAGACTCATATCGTGCAGATTAAGAACGAAGGCTAATCATCGCAGGGTGGCATAGCCGATACCTACGCATGGCCAATTGGTCCCAAGTGCGTAGGATCAAAAGCATTATGGGTGCCGGGTAAATAACAGGATTTGCGTCCTATGTTATTTGCCCAGCACCTTTTTTCATAGCCTACGCGTCACCCGCTACCTTATAAATAGGTACGCCAAGTGGCTTTATTTTGATTTTTATGGCATATTTGTCGTCACTATCTGTTGCAAAAGTGCACATCTATTCGGATATTTTTGTAACTTTGCGGTAACAATGAACAACGATAACAAGAAAGCTACATTGGAGCTGGGCACCAAGCCCGTAGGCTCCCTTCTGCTGCAATATGCGCTGCCGGCCATCATTGCGATGACCGCCTCGTCACTTTATAACATCATCGACCGCGTATTCATTGGTCAGGTGGTGGGCGCCGAGGCCATTTCCGGCCTCGCCATTACTTTCCCGTTCATGAATCTGGGCGCCGCGTTTGGTGCCGCCGTGGGTGTTGGAGCGTCTACTTCCATTTCGGTGAAGTTGGGACAACGCGACTATCTGACGGCAGAGAATTTGCTTGGCAACACCGTTACGCTCAACCTCATCATTGGTATTGCGTTCAGTTTGGTTTGCCTGTTGTTCCTCAATCCCATCTTGCGTTTCTTTGGAGCCAGTGATGCCACTTTGCCTTACGCACGCGATTTCATGGAGATTATTCTTGCGGGCAACGTGGTGTCGCACATGTATTTCGGCATGAACGCCGTGCTTCGTGCGGCCAGCAAGCCTCGTCAGGCTATGATGGCCACTATCTTTACCGTGGTGATGAACATCTTGCTCGACGTGGTGTTCATCCTTTGGTGGCACTGGGGCATTCGCGGAGCTGCCTTGGCCACAGTGCTTAGTCAGTCGATGGCTTTGTGCTACCAGATGCATTTGTTTACCAACAAGCGTGAGTTGCTCCATCTTAAGCCTGGTATCTATCGCCTGAAGAGCGCCTTGGTGAAAAACATTATAGCCATTGGCGTGTCGCCCTTCCTGATGAATGTGTGTGCCTGCGTGGTGGTTATCTTCGTCAACAACCAGTTGGTGCGCTTGGGTGGCGACATGGCTGTGGGCGGCTATGGCATCGCCAACGCAGTGGCCACGGTGTTCGTCATGTTCGTTTTGGGCTTGAACCAAGGCATGCAGCCCATTGCCGGTTATAACTACGGAGCGCAAAATATGCACCGCGTGCTGCGAGTGCTCAATCTGGCCATTGTCTGCGCCACCTGCATCATGGTGGTGGGCTGGGCGGTGGCCATGTTCCTGCCTCACACCATAGCGCGCCTGTTCACCACTGATAGCCGACTGATTGATATGGCCGTCACTGCCATTCGGTTTGTCCTTTTGGTGTTCCCCGTCATTGGGTTCCAAATGGTGGTAACCAATTTCTTCCAGTGCATAGGCAAGGTTCGCATCAGCATCTTCCTCAGTCTATCGCGGCAATTGCTCATCCTTGTGCCCCTGTTGGGCTTGTTGCCCCTGTTCTTCCAGCTCAATGGCGTGTGGTATGCCATGCCCGCCTCCGATGCGGCGGCCTCGGTCATAGCCTTTTTCGTCATGGCCAATTACATTGGAAAACTCAAGGCCCAGGTGAAGGAGCGTCAAACAACACTTACCCATTGAAAACATTTCGTGATATGAACGATAAGAAAATCATCATCAACGTTGGCCGCCAGATAGGCTCGGGAGGCCGCATCGTGGCACAGCAGTTGGCCAAAGACTTCGGCTGCAAGTTCTACGACAAGGAGCTCCTCAACCTTGCCGCCAAGGAGAGTGGCTTTAGCGAGAAGTTCTTTGAGCAGAACGACGAGCAGAAGGGCTTCCTCAAGAACCTCTTCCATGTGCACGTCCCTCTCTTGGGAACCAGCGATTTCTATAAGAACGACTTCTCACAAGAGAGCCTTTACCAGTTCCAGAGCGACGCTATCCGTAAGGCTGCCAGTGAGGGCAGTTGTGTGTTTGTGGGTCGCACTGCCGACTATGTGCTGCGAGATGAGCCCAATATGGTGTCGGTGTTCATCACGGCCAATATCGACCAGCGCATTCAGCGTGTGTGTAAGCGCCACGGTTTTGACCGAGCCACGGCCCGCAAGTATATCCGCAACCATGAGGAAGAGCGCGCCTCGTATTACAATTATTACACCGGTAAGCAGTGGGGCCACAGTGAGAGCTACGATCTCTGCATCAACTCATCGCTTCTTGGCATTGAGGAGACGGAACAGTTTATAGCTGAGTTTATCCGCAAGCGCTTCGGATTGTAAGAGGACAAAGGAGGAAAAAATCATGAAGATTGGCATCATATCGGACACCCACGGCTTTTGGGACGACAAATACGCCACCTACCTCGGCGAGTGCGATGAGGTGTGGCATGCTGGCGACATTGGCAGTATGGAGGTGGCCGATAGGTTTGAGGCCTTGGGACCTCGCTTCCGCGCTGTTTATGGCAACATCGACGATTACGACATGCGGTCGCGCTATTGTGAGCTGTTGCGTTTTGAGGCAGGCGGTGTCGATGTGCTGATGAAGCATATTGGCGGTTACCCCGGCCATTACGACCGCTCGGTGGAGCGCATCATGCGCACAAGGCCGCCTCGGTTGTTTGTCTCCGGACACTCGCACATCCTCAAGATCATGCCCGACAAGCAGTTGGGCCTGCTTCATGTCAACCCTGGAGCCGCTGGGCATGCGGGCTGGCAAAAAGAACGAACGTTGGTGAGGCTGACCATAGAGCATGCTACCTTTACCGATTGTGAAGTGATAACCTTGGGAGTAAGATAAATGGACAAATACGCAAAACAGCTGAACGATTACCTCGAGCTGATGAGTCGGTCGACGCTTCTCGTAGATGATGGCGACCGCCGCAACATGAAGGTGCTGCTCACCATGCTCGGACCTATCGATGAGCAGATCATCGAGGCGCGTTATGGTCTGTTTGGCCAAGAGCGCATGCCTATCGACGACATTGCTCGCCGTTACCGACTTGCCGCAGAGAACCTCGTTGATATCATAGAGAAAGACTTGCGGCGGTTGGCCATCACGCCCGAGTGGCAGATGTTGCTCAGGCGTTTCAGTCCGTTGGTCAGGAGCCGGTTGGGACTGGAGCCCTGACATTACTGACAACGGTTAACAAGAGTTTGAAACAACTAAATATAGGGATCGATGAAAAAGATATTGTTGCTTGGCTCAGGCGAACTGGGCAAGGAGTTTACGATTGCCGCCAAACGGGCTGGCCAGTATGTCATTGCTTGCGACCGTTACGATGAGGCGCCAGCCATGCAGGTTGCCGACGAGCGCGAGATTTTCTCCATGCTCGACGGTGATGCGTTGACTGCCGTTGTGGAGAAGCACCATCCCGACATCATTGTGCCGGAGATTGAGGCCATCCGTACCGAACGTCTCTTCGACTTTGAGCGCGAAGGCATTCAAGTGGTTCCGTCGGCCCGCGCCGTGAACTACACCATGAACCGCCGCGCCATTCGCGACCTTGCCGCCCAGCAGTTGGGACTGCGCACGGCTAAGTATTTCTATGCCAAGACGTTTGATGAGTTTAAGCGTGCTGCCGACGAGATCGGATTCCCCTGTGTGGTGAAGCCCCTGATGTCGTCGTCGGGTCACGGACAAAGCTATGTCCATAACGACGACGAGTTGCGCGAAGCCTTCCGCGAGGCCATGGAAGATGGCCGTGGCGATGTGAAGGAAGTTATCATCGAGGAATTTATCGACTTCGATTCGGAGTTCACCCTGCTCACCGTAACCCAGAAAAACGGTCCCACGCTCTTCTGCCCGCCCATTGGTCATGTGCAGAAGGGTGGCGACTACCGCGAGAGTTGGATGCCTTACGCCATTCCTGAGGAGTCGTTGCGCCAGGCCGAGCATATCGCAGCCGAGGTAACTGCCGCCCTGACCGGTTATGGCCTGTGGGGTGTGGAGTTCTTCCTCACCAAGCAGGGCGAGGTAATCTTCTCTGAGTTGAGTCCGCGTCCCCACGATACCGGTATGGTGACCTTGAGCCACTGCACCAACCTCAGCGAGTTTGAACTTCATTTCCGCGCTGTCATGGGTTTGCCCATCCCCGCCATCCATTTGGAGCACAGTGGCGCGTCGGCCGTTATCCTCTCGCCTGTTGAGAGTCACGAGCCATTGGACTACAACCTGCTCGACGTGTGTTCCGAGGACCGTTCACGCGTTCGCATCTTTGGCAAGAAGGATGCCCACGTGGGTCGCCGCATGGGTGTGGTGATCTGCTACGATGAGGTGGGTTGCGATATCAATGCCCTGCGCGATAAGGCCAAGCGTTTGGCCAAGACGGTGTTGGGCACCGATCCTTACATGAAAAAATAATCATTCACATGGAAAAGACAATGGGGCGTGTTATCGACCTGCCCAAAATCGTGGATCCACGGGGCAATCTTACCGTGGCAGAGCAGATGAAGTCGGTTCCCTTCGAGATCAGAAGGGTTTATTGGACGTATGATGTGCCGTCGGGAGAGCATCGTGGTGGTCACGCCCATCGCCATTGTCGTGAGTTCATTGTTGCCGTGAGCGGATCGTTCACCGTAACGCTCGACAACGGGCACGACAGGCACTCGTTTCTCTTGAACCATCCCTATCAGGGCCTTTTGGTGGAAACGGGTGTCTGGCGCACGCTCGAAGATTTCTCCTCGGGTGCTGTATGCCTCGTGCTGGCTGAGGACCTCTTTGAGGAAGCCGACTATATTCGTGACTATGATGACTATCTGCAAGTATACGCCCGATAAGGCTGCATTGTGGGATGAGTTTGTTGGCCGCAGCCGACAAGGCACATTCCTCTTTGAGCGAGCTTACATGGACTATCACCAGGACCGCTTTGCCGACCACTCGTTGATGGTTTATCGCAAGGCCCGTCTGTTTGCTTTGTTGCCCGCAAACGCAACCGATGGTGTGTTGTGGAGCCATCAGGGGTTGACCTATGGTGGATTGCTCACAGGACCAGAAGCCACGGTGGAGGATGTGTGTGACGCCTTTCGATCCATCAACGCTTACCTCCGGCAAGTGGGAATAACGCGTGTGGTTTACAAGGCCATGCCGTGGATTTACCATCGTTTGCCTGCCGAGGAGGACCTATATGCGCTGACCAATGTTTGTGGCGCGCAACTCATGGCGCGCCATATCTCGTCGACCCTCATCGCCAACCATAGGTTGCGGTTCATCGAGTCGCGTCGCGGCGGCATACGCAAAGCTCTCAGACAGGGCGTGTTGGTGCGCGAGAGCGATGATTTGGAGGCCTTTTGGAATATTCTCGACAACAATCTCGAGCATAAATATGGGGCACGCCCTGTTCACTCGTTGGCTGAATTGCAACTGTTGAAGAAGCGTTTCCCCGCGCAGATCCGGCTCTTCATGGCCTACCGTGGGAGTGAAGCCTTGGGCGGAACACTCATCTATGAAACACCCCAGGTTGTGCATACGCAGTATATTTCGGCCTCACCCGAGGGCAAGGCATGTGGTGCGCTCGATCTGCTTTTCGACGAACTGCTGAATAAGGTGTATCTTCAAACGCCGTTTTTCGACTTTGGCAAGTCGAGCAATGGTGACGGGCACGATCTCAATGAGGCGCTTATCTTCCAGAAGGAAGGTTTCGGTGGTCGTGGCGTGTGTTACGACTGGTATAGCTATCTGCTCTGACCTGCGCCTTGCCGAATGCCAGTGGAATATAGTACGGGCATTGGCGGAATCCTTTAATAAGTAATTATCAATCATAACACAGAAAGCTGTGAACATACCCTATCTTTCCCTTCAACAAGTCAACCGGCCGCATCTCGAGGAGATGGAGCGTGCGGTGGCGGATGTCATGGCGAGTGGCTGGTTTCTCAAAGGTGAGGCTACGCGCCTGTTTGAGACCGACTACGCCCAGTATATTGGCACGCGCCATTGCGTGGCTTGTGGCAATGGGCTTGATGCCCTGACCCTCATCTTCCGTGCCTACAAGGAAATGGGAGCGATGAAAGAGGGCGATGAGGTGATTGTTCCGGCCAATACGTATATCGCATCCATCCTTTCGATCACCGAGAATCAACTGACGCCCGTGTTGGTGGAACCAAGAATGGATACGTTGCAAATCGACGACACACTCATAGAGCAGGCCATTACGCCGCGTACACGAGCCATCCTCTTGGTCCACTTGTACGGCCGATGCGCTTACAGCTCGACGATTGAGCGGTTGTGTGAGAAGCATCATTTGAAGTTGGTTGAGGACAATGCGCAAGCCCATGGATGCCGTTATGAGGAAGACGGACCGGCTCGTCACACAGGATCCTTGGGCCATGCTGCCGCCCACAGCTTCTATCCGGGCAAGAACCTGGGTGCCTTGGGCGATGCGGGCGCCGTTACTACCGACGATGATGCGTTGGCCGAACTGGTTCGGGCCTTGGGCAACTATGGGTCGTCGCGTAAGTATGTGTTCCCCTACAAGGGACGCAATTCGCGCATGGATGAATTGCAGGCCGCAGCGCTCCGGGTCAAGTTGAAGTATCTCGACCAAGAGAACGAGCGTCGTAGGGCGATAGCCGATGTTTATTACAGACATATCGACAATCCCCATGTCATACTTCCAGGAAGGGAAACGTGGCTTAGTGGTACCTCCCATGAGGAGGTTCGGTGGGCCAATGTGTTCCATATCTTCCCCGTGTTGTCGCCCCATCGCGATGCGCTCCAGCAATATCTCAAGAGCAATGGGGTGGGAACGATGATCCATTACCCCATTCCCCCGCATCAGCAACAGTGTTACGCCGAATGGAACGAACGCTCGTTGTCCCTCACGGAGGAAATCCATCAGCAGGAGTTAAGCTTGCCATGCAACCAATCCATGACCGATGAGGAGGTGGAATATGTGGTGAATTGTGTCAACGCCTTTGTGCCCGAAACGACGGTATGACGAAGGCTTGGTCGACGCTTAACCGCATTTTGTAAGCGTTGCGAGTATAACTATCCGCCGCAGAACTTCATGCTTGTTGTTGCAGAGGCCATGAGGCTGGATGATAAAACAAAGAAATAAGAACAGATGATCGTTTGTATCGCAGAGAAACCGAGCGTCGCTCGTGACATTGCGCGCATACTTGGAGCCACCGCTCAGCGCGATGGATATATGGAAGGCAACGGCTATCAGGTGACCTGGACGTTTGGTCACCTGTGTGAGTTGAAGGAGCCCAACGACTATTTGGTCAACTGGCGCTTCTGGACGTTGGCTGCCTTGCCAATGATTCCGCAACGCTTTGGCATCAAGCTCATCCCCGACAGGGGCATAGAAAAGCAGTTTGAAACCATTGCCAAGCTCTATGCCGAGGCCGATGAGATCATCAACTGTGGTGATGCTGGCCAGGAGGGAGAGCTGATACAGCGATGGGTGATGCAACTGGCCAAGGTGAAATGTCCCGTGAAACGCCTTTGGATTTCCTCCATGACCGACGAGGCCATCAAGGAAGGATTTGCCAATCTCAAGGACCAAGCACAATATGAGAGTCTCTATCTGGCAGGATTGAGCCGCGCTGTGGGCGACTGGTTGTTGGGCATGAACTGCACTCGGCTTTACACGTTGATGTATCGGCAACAGCGCGGACAGGTGTTGTCTATTGGCAGGGTGCAGACGCCTACGTTGGCGCTCATCGTGCAGCGTCAGAAGGAGATCGACCATTTCAAGCCCGAGCCCTACTGGGTGTTGTCCACCATTTATCGCGACACGCTTTTTACCGCCATGTCGGGCAAGTTCCTGTCTGAGGAAGAGGGTAAGAACGCCTTCTCGCTCATCGAGGGCAAGCCCTTTGTCATTACCGACGTGAAGAAGAAACAGGGCAAGGAGCCCCCCAAGCAGTTGTACGACCTCACTTCGTTGCAGGTCGACCTCAATAGGAAATATGGTTTCTCCTCACAGTTGTCGCTCAACCTGATACAAGGTCTTTACGAAAAGAAACTCACCACCTATCCCCGTGTCGACACGCAATATTTGTCCGACGACATCTATCCCAAGTGTCCGGGCATCCTCAATGGCGTGAGCCAGTACATGGTGGCGGGAACGAAACCGTATCTTGCCATCATACAAAACCTGGCGGCCATGGGTAAAAAACTGCCCAAGTCGAAGCGTGTGTTCGACACTTCGAAGGTAACCGATCACCACGCCATCATCCCCACGGGTGTCGTTCCGTCGGGTCTTACCGATATGGAGCAGAAAGTTTACGACCTGATAGCGAGACGCTTTGTGGCCGCGTTCTATCCCGATTGCTTGTTCTCCACTACCACAGTCAATGGTGAGGTCGATAACGTAGGGTTCAAGGCGTCGGGCAAGGAGATCCTTCAGCCCGGCTGGCGCGATGTTTATTCGAAGGAGGAACAGACGGTCTATGAGAGTCCGAAGGCTGATGCCGAGGAGAAAACGTTGCCCACTTTCAATAAGGGAGAATCGGGTGAGCACCAGCCTACGCTCACCCAAAAGATGACAATCCCGCCCAAGCATTACACCGAGGCGTCGCTCTTGCGTGCCATGGAAACAGCAGGCAAACTGGTCGACGATGAGGAGTTGTCGGCTGCCATGAAGGAGAACGGCATCGGGCGGCCATCGTCGCGCGCTGGTATCATCGAGACGCTGTTTAAGCGCCATTACATACGTCGTGAGCGAAAGAATCTTGTGGCGACGCCAACAGGCATCCAACTCATCGACACCATACACGAAAAGCTGTTGACCAGCGTTGAGTTGACGGGAATGTGGGAGAAGAAGTTGCGCGACATCGAGCACCACAAGTACGATGCTGCAACGTTTATCAATGAGTTGAAGGAGCAAGTGTCACGAATCGTGACGGATGTGTTGCACGACAATTCGGGGCGTAGCATTGAGAGTGGAGACACTCCTTCCGCACCGAAACCCAAGGGTCCTTCGTCGGCTGCGGGCGAAAAGTCGAAATCGGCTTCGCCCAAAAAGCGAAAGAGCACCGCGAAGAAGGCGTCGGTGAAGGAACAAGTGGAAGCGCAGCGGCAGGCTGTTCCCCAAGAGGGTGCTGAGTGTCCCGAATGCCATCAGGGACATATCATCAAAGGCAAAACGGCGTACGGTTGCTCCCGCTGGAAGGAAGGTTGCACGTTCAGGGTGCCATTCGCCTAATCTGTGGCATTAAGCAATAAGCCTTAGGCTATCCATGGTGATAGTCTAAGGCTTAAATTGTAATAGCCTACCGCATCTTTCTTGATGCCTATAGGCGCTCGTTGTTTCGTTTGTCATTCCAACCGCCCATTGCCGGTCTAATGACCGATTGGGGTTTATGAGTCCTTCTGCGTATCGATGTCGCTCCCTGCTCCCTTTAGTTGCTTCGCTGTTTCGGCCATTTCCTTCAGTCGCTGCATGTGGTTAAAGGCGCGACGGCGTGTAGAGATGATCTGATATCGGTAAACCACGCATGTCGCAAAGAAGTAAACCAGCACCTGAATCCATAAGGCTTGGTATTCGGTCTGTATGTCTTGAAGGGTTGCGCCCATTGAGGAGATGCGCATGAAACCACGCACACCGAATGTGGAGGGGATGATGGTTGCCACGCCTTGCCAGAAGCCAGGTATGTTCGATTGTGGCCAACTCAGTCCGGTCATGAACAGGAAGGGCACAGAAGAGAACACCACTAATAGCATCACATTCTCGCGATAGCGCACCAGGCACGAGAGCATCATGCCGAAGAACGTGCAGGCAAGGATGTAAGGCACCATCAAGCCGATAATGGCCTGGGCTGAAACCAACGAGGTGAAATGGTAAAGATGGGGTATGACGAGTGCCAAGTAAGCGCCCATCACCATGTAAATCATGAAGTAACACAAAGATTTGCCCAGCACAATGCGGAATATTCCGTTGTAATGCTTGGAGATAGGCACCAGGTCTTTGAAGCGGTTGTTCTCGCGAGCGGTGCCCGCTGCCAGTCCTATGCCGAGCAGCAAGGTTTGTTGGAGGATAAGCATCAGCACGCCAGGGAGGATGGCGTTGCCGTAGCCGCCTGTGGTGTTGAAGATCGGAACCTCGTCGAAATCAAGTGGCTTGGTTGTTATCTCGTTATCGCGCTTTGTGTAATCGGTGCTTTGTGCAATTTGTATTTGTGCGTTCATGTCCGACGCCACGACTTGTGCCGTTTGGTAGATGGCCTTGTAGGTAAGCATCAGGCTCATGTCGCAATACACGCCCACCTTCGTTTGCTCCCCGCGATAGAGACGGCGCTCAAAGTCCTCGGGGAAGTAAAGCGTGCCATGCACCTGTTGCTTCGCGGTGAGATCCTTGGCCTCTTCCAGTGAGGTGCAATAGTAAGCCACTTTCGTGTCGGGCGAAGCGTCAAACTTTCTTATGTATTCGCGTGAGGCATTCGTGTGCGATTGGTCCACAATGGCCACGGGCACCTCGCGCACCACCTCATTGTTGTAAATCCATGAATAAAGCAGCGGATAGAGCAAAGGTACCAACACGCAGAAGATGAGCACACCCTCGTCGGTGATGGTGCCACGCATCTCACGCACGCAGATATAGCAAGTGTCGAGGATGCCCTCCTTAATCCTATGAAGCAGACTGTTGTTTTCCATGCCTTAAGGTATGTAAGTGTAAATAAGCATCGCCCTTTTTATGTTCCAAACCGTGAATATCGGGAGGATGATAAAGACGCAGAGGGCCATGATGTTGAACCATGAGTCGACGAGTGGGAACCCGTTGAAGATGCTCATTTGGTAAATCATGTAGTAATGGCGCAAGGGGAACATCTGTGCGATCGACTGTATGGCTGAGTCCATGGCGAACAAGGGATAGGTGGCGCCGCATACCGACAAGCTAACCACCGACCAAAGAGAACAGGTCGACATCGACATTCGGAGCGAGGGCATCAGGCCAAAGGCGAACGCGCCGAAGCCCTGGCATGCCAGCACCGAGAGTAAACCCAACAGCAAGATGGGAACGATGCCGCCCGGATGGGGGAACCCGAGATGGTAGTAAACGTAGAACTCAAACCCGTACATCATCGTTAGGAATAGCACGGTCTGCGGCAGAAGCTTGCCGATGAGTGCGATGTAGGGGTTGCCGCCTGCCATCTTGATCCATTGGCGCGAACGACGAAACTTCAGTTCGGTGCCGATGGAGTAGGGCGTCAGCAAGAAAATGAAGATCATCAGCACACCTGGAACCATGGTGGTGCTGAGGTAAACGTTATAGTTGACCCATGGATTGTTGATCATGTGAAGGTCAACGGCGATGGGTTGCAAGAAGGTACGTATCTCGTTTTCGGTCTTTCCGATGGCCGATAGCTTTGTCATGCCCACTCCTGCTGACCCTAAGGTGGAGATTGTTTTCAAGTCACGATAGAGCAAGGAACCTGACACCAGCGACACGCTGCTGTAGTAAAACGAAATTTTAGGTTGCTTGTCCGACATCAATCCTGTCGTGGTGCCTTTGGGGATGAGCAGGAACGCGTAGATCTGGTTGCGTTGTATGGCTTCGCGCGCCTCGTTCATGTTTGGGTAATGTGCCACCACATGCGTGGTCTGAAAGGCGTCGAGCTGACGGATGAGCTGTCTTGACGTGGCGGTGTTGTCCTGATCCACTACGCCGACGGGCATTTCCACCGGCTGTCCTTCGTTCATGAGCGAGGTGAAGAACAAGATGACGACCATTGGGAAGAAGATGGTGCAGAAAGCATAAATGGGATTCTTGCGCATAATGCCCACCTCTCGATAGGCAATGTGCAAGATGCATCCAATCGTCTCCTTGATCGAAACGTTGCGTGAATGTCTGTGGTATGATTTGTTGCCAGCCAATGTTCTGTCCCTATTACTTTAAGTCCTTTTTCTTCACGATGAGCGACATGCCAGGACGCAAGCCCTCGAATTTGTCGGCGAAATGGGCTTTCACCTCAAACGTCTTCAGGTCATACTGGCCCATGCTCTTGGTGGCTTTCCACACGGCATAGGCTCCCTCGTCCTTGATGGAATATACCTTCATCTTCACATCCTTGTTGAAGGCGGGAGAGAAAGCGGTGAACGTGTCGCCCACCTTCAGGCCGTTGAGCAGATCCTCGCGCACGTTGAATGTTCCCCACATATCGCTCATGATAGATATGCTCATGATGGGCGAACCCATCCCCACCAGTTCTCCCACCTTGGGATAGATGGTGCTGACCTCACCTTCAACGTTCGATACCTGTACGGTCTCGCGCAACACCGACTTAACCACGTCGACAGCGTTCTTGGCCGCTTCCGCGTTCTTCTTGGCGGCTTCCTTTTCTTGGGTGCGCGCTCCGTTGCATGCCATGTCGTATTGGCTTTGTGCCACCTTCACCTGTGCCTCCGTTGCTTTGTAGGCGGCAAACGCCTCGTCGCGTTTCTGTGCGCTGATCACACCCTCGTTGAAGAGGTTTTGCATGCGGACATAGGTTTTGTGAGTGATTTCCGCAGCCGCCTTGGCTTGTTGCAACAGTTGGTAGGCGCCCTGCACCTGCTCCTTGCGCGCTCCGGCATCGGTCAGGCTGCTCAAGGCTTGCGTGGCGCCCTCGGTGGCCTCCATCACCTTTTGCTGCGCGTTGGCCTCCGGCACGTCGAGGATGGCCAGCGTGTCGCCCACATGGACGTAGTCGCCCTCCTTGACACGAAGTTCCACAACGCGCCCGGGCAGTTTGCAACTGACGCGGAACTCGGAAACTTCCACTTCGCCCTGTATGATTTCTTCGGTCTTTCCTAACGTGAAGAAGCCAATCAAACCTACCACAACTACCGCTGTGGTAAAGCCGAGAATGGCAAGAAGAATATTGTTATGTTGTGTTTTTGCTGACATAAATGTTTGGTTTGTTCTTATTCGGTTTGTGTGAGTGATCGTATGTTATTCCAATAAGCCCAATGCCTTTTGCAGGTTCACCTGACTTAGTTTCATGTCCACTTCGGCGTCGATCTTTTGGCTTTGTGCCTGTTGCCACGCTGTTTGTGCGGCCAGCACATCTGTCGATTCCATGACACCCTCTCTGAATCCCACCTGTGCGCATCGCAGGTTCTCTTCAGCGCTCTTGATGTTTTTCTCAGCCATCGACAGTCGCTTATAGGCTTCTTTCACCTTGTATCGGCTTTGCGCCACTTGGAGGTGTATCTTCTCCTGCGTGTCAGACAGGTCCATCTGTGCCATGGCGGTGGCAGCCTTCGACGCATTCACTTTGTATTTGCCCTCAAACCAGTTCCATACGGGCACCTGAACCATCACGCCAATGTTGAACGCTCCGGAGAAGTTGCGTTGGAATCCGTTATAGAGGTTGGGGTTCGAGAGCATGTATCCCGCTGTGAGGGCTATGTGTGGCAGATAGGCCGAACGCACCAGCTTGGTGGCTTGCTGGCTCATCTCCACTGCGTTTTGCAGCAGTCGGACCTCCGGGCGGGTCGACAGGGTGGAGTCGGTGGGTTGCGAGAGATCGCAGGTGGCCACGCTGAGTTGCTCCTTGTCCTCATCGGCCAATAGCACCTCCTCGTCCATGGGCAGTCCGCAAAGCTGGCAGAGCAGCATGCGCGCCAATGAGAGGCCATCCTCCACTTGTGTGATCTGCATGTCGGCCTCGTTCACCTTCACATCCACTTTCAGTCCGTCGGCGCGTGTGGCCACGCCTTCTTTGATCATTCGGTGCACATCGTCGTCGAGCTTCTTCACCAAGTTGCGGTAGCTGACAGCCAACTTTTGCTTCTGCTTCAGCGACACCACCGTCCAATACGTCTGGTCGATGGTGTAGAGCGTGGCCTGCCTTTTCATGTCGAGGTCGTTGTCGGCCATGCTTTCTGTGATGTCGGCCATGCGGTTGGCAGCGGTGATGGCACCACCCAGATAAACCGGTTGGCGCAGCATGATGGCGCCACCAAACACATGTTGGGTCTTCGTTTGCAGCGCGTCGACCACCTCCTTGCCGAGCGCGTTGCCAAAGGCGCTGGCATATTGGCTGATGGGACCATTGCCCATTTGCTGCAACAGGGTACCCAACTGCTGGGCCTGATCGGGCGTGATGACACCCTGCGTCACCAGGTCGGTGATGCTTCCCGATATGCTCCCCGACAGGTCGCCCGTTATCTTGTTCACGGTGCCTGTGCCGATGTTGCTCAAGGTCGTTTTCTGCGATTTGCTCAGCAGGTTGATGTCGCGGCTGCTGAACTGGTAGCCGGCCACCACGTCGACCTTGGGCAGTGCCTTGGTGCGTGTGGCTTTGCGTGTGTTGACGGCCACCTCCTTGCTCAACCGCGACACGTTGACCTGCTTGTTGTTGCGCAAGGCCAACGCGCGGCAACTGTCAAGGTTCAAGACCCGTTGGCCCTGAACCGTGATGGAGCAGCCTATCAAACAAATGATGAAAGCGAACTTTCTCATATTACTTCTTTTTAATCAAGCGTGAAGCTCTTGCTGCCGATCATGTTTCCATCGGCGAAGATGCTCACGCGGTAGGTACCACCCTGCAGGGCTTGATTGATGTTATAATATAAGGTCATAGGCGTTTCCTTACCGCCATATTCCACAGTTCTCTTCATGGTGCACTGCAGCGAACGGTTCTCATAGTTGAACGACCCGCCGCCGCCCAGCAATGCGCCCGTCGGCGTGTTCACCCTCACATACACCGTCTTGTTGCCGCTGGCCGCCGTAACGTTCTTGGCCAGTGCGAAGCTCACCTGGAGCGCCTTGGCTTTCTTCAGCTTCTTGGTGGCTTTCTGGTGCTTGTCGAGCTGGGTGAGGTTGATGTTGATGGCATCCAGCTGGGCGGCGATGGCCACCTGCTGCGAGAGGCTCTGCTTCTCCGAGCTCAAACCCTCAATCTGCCTGTTGGCCTGCTCATACTGCCCCTTGATGCGTGTGTTCTCTGCCGTGAGGTTCTGGTTGAGCCTGTTGAGCGAGTCGATCTGGAACACGTAGCTGCGAAGCACGGCTCTCACCGTGGCGAGCTCCTTCTTCAAACGGGCAATCTCCTTGGCGTCGGAGCTCTTGGTCTCCTTCAGCTCCTTCAGCAGGCGCTGTGTGCGCTCCTGCTCTTGTGTCAGTTGGGCCACGATGGAGTCGTTGTTGATCTGCGTCTTCATCTCACTGTATTGGTTGGCAAACTGCTGATACTCGTTTTCCATTTCCTTCTTGTCGAGCGCAGCCAACTCCAGCATGGCTTTGTTCTCTTCCTTCTGCTTGTTCAGGCTGATGTAAAGCCAAGCGGCACCTCCGGCCAGCAACAGGATGACGATCACCAGAGGGATGAGTATTTTCTTATTCATGGTTGTGTATTTTTGTTTGCTTGAATTGTTTACAAATACTTGTTTTTCTTTTTAATACTTATTATATGCAAATTTAATTCTTTTCGACGAATCGGCAAAGAAAACGGTCGGTTCAATGAATGATTCTCTGAAAAATTAATAATTTTGAGGATAATTAGACTATTTTTAATTCTTATTTTGTAATTTTACCCACGTTAACCCGTCTTGCCGTAGGCGTGATAGTCATGCCTTTCGACCGACTAAATACAAAAGCATAGCAATGAAGAAGTTTTTTCTCTTATGGATGTTAGTGTTCGCCCAGTTGCCTTTGTTGGCACAAGTGGACTCGTTGGTGGTGAAGACCGACTCGTCGGCCGTTCGCCATCAGGTGTTGTTGCAAACCTCGAAGGGCGACATTGTGTTGGAACTCTACAATGAGACACCGCTCCACCGCGACAATTTCCTGCGCTTGGTGCGCTCAGGCTATTACGATGGCATCCTGTGGCATCGCGTCATTGCCGACTTCATGATTCAGACGGGCGACTCCACCACACGCCATGCCAAGCCCGGCGTGACGGTGGGCGAGTATGATCTCGACTACCGTTTGCCCGCCGAGATCGTTTATCCTAAGTATTTCCACAAGCGTGGTGTGCTGGCTGCGGCCCGCGAGGGCGATGCCGAGAACCCCGAGCGCAAGTCGTCGGCAGCCCAGTTCTACATCACTTGGGGCTACAATTACAGCAAGTCGGCGCTTGATAAGGTGCAGGCTCGTCTCGACGAAACCACCGGTGGCAAGGTGAAGTTTACCCCCGAGGTGTGCGACGCATACCTGAAGTATGGTGGCACGCCTCACCTCGACGGCCAGTACACGGTGTTTGGCGAGGTGGTGAAAGGTCTGAATGTGGTGCGCGACATCGACTACGTGGAGACCGACGACAACGATCGTCCAGTGTGGGACGTGAAGATACTGAAGGCCACGGTCATCAAATGATCAGGGATGAAAACAGCGAAAGCGCAGGCATCGAATGACGACGCCTGCGCTTTCGCTTTGTCCCCAAAGGGTCATTATACCGATAGGGAGTTGTCTTTGTAGGGTCATGACGCCCCAATCGTGTGCGTTAGCCCTGCCTTATTGCCCCTCCTCGTCCTGGGTCAGTTCGGTAATCTTGTCCATAAACGACTTGGCCCTTTGCAGGAACGACATGCGCATGGTGTGCTTGGGGTGATGCGTGGGGCGTGGCAGTGGTTCCTCGTGGGCCACGGTTTCTTGCGGCTCCATATGCGGTTCCATTTGCGGTTCTTGCTCTGTCGCCGTTATGGAAGCTTCGGTCTCCCGGACTGCCTCCTTGGGTGCCTCTGTGGTGTCGTCGGTGTCGTTGTCGGTAGGCAGTTGGATGTTGATGCTCACCTCGTCGGGCGTTTGTTGCACGGGGTTGATGGGCTTCATGGTGGTCAAGTCCCAATTCTTCTTTTTGTAAGGCGTATAGAGTTGGCCGATCAAGTTCTCCACATATTCCTTCGACATGAGTTGGTCGTTGCCCAATTCCTCCAAGTGGAGCGTGTCCTCGAATCCCGTGGCCAAGATGGTCACCTTGGCGTCTTCGTCGAGCGTGTTGTCGTCGCTGACACCCCATATCACATCGATGTTGGGATCAAGCATGTCCATAAACGAGTCGATTTCCTCCATCTCGCTCACAAACAGTGGGTGGCGCTCGTCGGTGTAGATGTTGAAGAGTATGCGTGAGGCCTTGTCGATGTCGCTTCCATAGAGCAATGGCGACTCTAAGGCGTCGATCACGGCCTTCGCCACACGGTGCTCGCCGCGGCCGCGTCCCATGGCCATGATGGCGCCCCCGCCCCCTCTCAACGTGGTCTCCACGTCGCAGAAGTCGAGGTTGATGTCGCCCTCCACGGTGATGAGCTCCGATATCGATTTGGTGGCGTTGCTCAGAATCTGGTCGGCGCGCTTAAAACTCTCCTTGATGGAGATGTCTGAGTCGGCATACACGTCGCAGATGCGCTCGTTGTTGATGATGAGCAGGGCGTCGACGTTCTTCCGCATCTCGGCCACGCCTTTCAGCGCCTTGACAATCTTGTTTTTCTTCTCAAAGAAGAACGGGATGGTCACGATGCCAATGGTGAGGATGCCCTTTTTCTTGGCGATGCCCGCCACCACGGGGGCTGCTCCTGTGCCTGTTCCACCGCCCATTCCGGCCGTAACAAACACCATCTGCGTGCCATCGTCGAGCAGGTGCTCTATCTGTTCGGCGTGGTCGATGGCCGCCTGTTGCCCCCTCTTGGGGTCGCCGCCCGCCCCCAGGGTGCCAATGGCTATCTTCACGGGCACGGGCGATTTCGACAAGGCCTGCGTGTCGGTGTTGCATACCGCAAACGTTACGTTGGCTATGCCTTCCTCATACATGTTGCCCACGGCGTTTTGTCCACCGCCGCCCACACCTATCACCTTGATGATGTTTTTCGACTTGTCCTCTACGGGGGCCACAAAGTCGATGAGTCCGTTCTGCAGATTGCCTATTTCCATGTGTTCCAACTCTGTTGTTTTGTTGCAAAATTATAAAAAATATGAAAGCGCAAGCGATTTTTGCAAGCCTTGCGGTGGTCGAAAGTTCTTTTTGCTTATCTTTGCATAAGATAGGCTGCACTCGGCCACAGCCCCACAGCTTTATCGTAACCCTATAAGATCAATACATTGCGTACAATTCATAAAAAGGTAAACCCCTCACTCATCGCCCATCGCATGCTCGGCTGGATGCTCGTTGTGGTGCTCGCTTGTGTCCCTCTGTGGGCGCAAGCCACCGTTTGGTCGGCCGATAACCTACAGATGGTTCATCTGCAAGACCGCGAGCGTTACGTGTGCGACCCCGATGGGGTGATGTCGCAAGCCTTGCGCGACACGGCCGACCATTACCTGCGTCGGCTCCAAGTGGAATGTGGCATACAGACGGTGTTTGTCGTGGTTCGCCACGTCAAGGACGAAAACACGTTCCGCATGGCCCAGGACCTGGGCAATAAGTATGGAGTGGGAACGAAGAAAGATCGCCGTGGACTGGTGGTTGTGGTGGCCATCGACGACCGCCGTTACACCATCGCCCCAGGCATGGGACTGGAGGCCGACCTCACCGATGTGGAGTGCGATGACATTGCGCGGGCCTGCATCGTGAAGAACCTGAAGGTGAACCAAACCGACCGCATGGTGGTGGAGACGGCGCAGGCGCTCTACCGCAAGTTCTCGACGGGTAAGACCGGCGTGCCGTCGGTCGACGAGACAGAGGAGATGACCACGTCCGATTGGCTTACTGCGCTGCTCTTTCTCTGTCTTTTCCTCGGATGGCCCACGTGGGAACTGCTCAAGTTGCTACTCATCGCCTTGGGCCTGATGAAGAAACCCAAGGAGAAGCCCCGTAGGCGTCGTCGTCGCGACAACGACGACTGGATGCCGCCTTTCATCTTCGGAGGCGGTGGTGGCTTTGGCGGCGGTTGCGGTCCCATCGGTGGCAGCTTTGGTGGTGGCAGCTTTGGCGGTGGCGGCGCAAGTGGCGGTTGGTAACAGATAAGTAATCATTAAGTAAATTGAAAATATGAAGAAAAGCAACAAGATTCTTTTGGTGATCGTAGTTCTCGTCGTGCTGGTATGCATGGGCGGTTGCAACGCGTATAATGGCATGGTGGGCAATCAGGAGGCGGCCACCACAGCCTTGGCCAATGTGGAGGCCACCTATCAGCGTCGTGCCGACCTCATTCCGAACCTCGCCAAGACGGTTCAGGCCTATGCTAAGCACGAGCGCGAAACCATGGAGGAGGTGGTGAAGGCTCGTGCCGCCGCCAGCCAGGTGAAGCTCGACGCCGACAACCTCACGCCCGAGAAGATGAAGGCGTTCCAGGAGGCGCAGGGCCAGCTGTCGCAGGCCTTGGGCAAGCTCATGGTGGTGGTGGAGAAGTACCCCGACCTGAAGGCCAGCGAAAATTTCCGTAGCTTGCAAGTGCAGTTGGAGGGAACGGAGAACCGCATCAATGAGGCCCGCCAGAAATACAACGATGCCGTGCAGACCTACAACAAGGATGTAAGAAAATTCCCGAACGTTATCTTCGCGGGTATGTTTGGCTTTGAGAAAATGGAGAAGTTTGAGGCTGCCACCGGAGCGGAGAAGGCACCCGAGCTCAACTTCGATTAACCCAAACCGGCATCGTGTGAGTCTCGACGGGATGGGGCGCCTATGGTCCCTATCCTGTCGAGACCGCTTGTCATATAGGGACCTCGCTTCTTGTAGGCTCCGAAAAACTTGAGCGTATGACCGACGACACCAACGATCAGTTGGAGCAACAGACTCCCGAGCAACTCGCCGCCGAGCTACGGCAGCGAGTGGCTTGCCTGCAACGCATGGGGCGAAACGACCTTTTGCTCCAAGCCATTGGTGTGCCCCTGCTCGAGCAGTTGCGAATCGAGGCGGCGCGGGGCAACCTCAGTCAGCTCCACATCGATACCGACTATCGCTTCTTCCTCACGGCATACAACAACCGGGAGGTGGAGCTGTCGCCCGTTCACAAGGCCGTTTACCTGCTGTTCCTAAACCATCCCGAGGGTATCGAGTTTAAGCGTCTGGGGACCTACCGCACCGAGTTGCTCCGCCTCTACAAGGAAACGTCGCGTTGGACGGATGTCGATAAGGTGGCTATGGCCGTCGACCGACTGGTGGATCCCTTCGACAATGCCATCAATGAGAAATGCTCACGCATCAAACGCGCCTTCACCTCGTTGATGGACGAGTATTCTGCCTCCTATTACATCATTGGCAGTCACACGCTCCGCCATGTGTCGGGGTCGTCGCGTGTGTGGTATGAACGCCTCAAGGTCATCACCCTTCCTCGCCACCTGGTGGTCAACGACAACGCCCCTCGCCCATAGGGCGCCACCCCCATCATGGCTATTCCCAACGCATCTCCATGTTGCCTTTCGCCTCCATGCGTTCCGAAAAACGGTAACAATCTATAGCCAAATCTACACGTTTCTTTTCCACGACGCAAACATTTGCTGCAAATACTCCATTCTCGGCGTGTTTTTGTAATTGCTTAACAATCAGCGTGTTGTGTTGTTTCTTTGTATTCGGCAGCTCCACATTCAGCATTTTGTATTGCCGTTAGGCATCTTTCGTCCCTCGAAACATGCCTAACCCCGCTGCGAAACCTTCCCAATCGAGGCACGGTTAGCCATCTTTCGCAACTCGATACATGCCCAACGCCAACCGCTGCTCTTATTTTCGCCATGTCCATCCCGCAAAAACGGCGTTTCCGCTCTCTGGTTCACGCAAAATCCCGACACAACTTTTTGACCATATTTTATAACAAAGCTTCTTCGCGGGAAATTTTCATTGGGCCCGCTAAACGTTGTTGGTGTAGTAGAACTTTATAAGAACGGAAAATGATATACAATCCCTAAATGGTCTTGAAATTTGTTGCTTTGAGTGAGTATTATGATCCGTTTGGCAGAAAACACACGAGATAGATGAAGGCTATTTTCAAAACGGGGTTTGCTCATGGCTCTTTTGCGATGGGAGCGTGAGGCCTTATGCAGCGCGACTCATCGCCACGGATTATTTGAAACCGAATAAGCGAGAATTAGCGACGTTTATACCGCAATAGTGACGTATAGGCACCGCGTGCGCTTGTTATGAAATGAGATTTTGCAAATTTTTATATAATTTTGCAATTGGATAATTAGACCACTAACTAACTTTTAGGGATATGAATCATAAGTTTTATCGTTTCTCGTTTTTCCTGATGGCCTTATTGTTGTCGTTGGCCTCGTGTAGCGAACTGAAAAGTTTGATGAACCCTGATGAAGACCCGGATGAGCCGGGTGATGATCCCATTGAGGTGAATATGGTGTCGTATTCGCTCTCGGGTATAGTGAAGGATGTGAATGGAACACCGCTTGCGGGTGTGCTCGTAACCTCGGGTACAGCCAGTTCAACAACCAATACTGAGGGATTGTTTGATCTCTCGGAGCAGGCGATGGTGGAAAGAAGATCGCTTGTGCGCTTCAGCAAGGATGGTTATTTTGACGTGGTGCGCTCCGCTCCCATTGCCTATGACGATACTTGGAATGTGGTGATGTGCAAGAAGGCGAACAACGACTATACCTCCATCAAGACCTTCAACGCATCGACGGCGCAAACCCTGACGGCAGGAGGCATGACCATTGACCTGCCGAAGAACGCTTACCGGATAGACGGCGACGACGAGACCTACTCGGGGAAGGTGAAGACGGAGATGGTGTATCTTGATCCCAACCACGACAGTTTTGCCGAGATGATGCCCGGCGGCGATCTGGCTGCTGTGCGCTCGGACAACTCGAGAGTAGCATTGTTATCGTATGGCATGGCCGACCTGAACATGTTTGGCGACAATGGCGAAAAGCTGCAACTGAGGAAGGGCGTGAAGGCCCAGCTCACGTTCCCCATCCCTACGGGAATGGAAAGCAACCGACCCGCCAGCATTCCCCTGTGGAGCTTCAACGAAAAGACGGGCCTTTGGGAAGAAGAGGGTAGCGCCACCTTGCAAGGCGATGTCTATGTGGGAGAAGTGTCCCACTTCTCATGGGTTAACCTCGACTGGCCTGAGAACCAGGGCCTTGTGATGGGTTACGTGAAGGATACAGACGGCAATAGGTTGCCTGGCGTGCGTGTGAATGTGGGACAGGTGGTTTCGAGTGTAACCGACGATAACGGCTATTACAGTCAGGTTGTGCCGGCCAACACCGATTTCAGCATCACGGTGAAGCCCAAGAATTACGGCGGATATAATAAGGTGGTGAAGGTGGATGTGCCCGCCCTTACTCCTGGAGAGCAGCGCCAGGTAGATATTGTGTTGCCACGATTGGTGCGCGTGTATGGTAAGGTTATTGATGGCGAAAGCCAAGGTGTGCGAGCCTCGGTATGGGTGGAGACCAGTAAGACCTGTACGGAAAGCGTACAGACCGATAAAGATGGACAGTTCAGCATATATGTTCCTGAGGGAATGAAGGGCGACGCCGTGGTGAAAGCCCGCTCGCAAAGCGGACAGGAAGCCTCGGAGCAGATTACCATTCGTAAGGAAGATGTTTGTGTGCTGTTGAAAATGAAGGGGAACGGCGGAGCCGGTGAAAACAAGATACATATCTATTCGGATGCGCTGGGCGATGTGGATTGGCCAGTGCCAACAACGAACGGTGCGCAGAATGTGGTGTGCGTGGTGGATGGGACCTTGCTGTTGGTTCCTGGCGATGAGCAACATGTAAACATGGGCATGCAGGTATCCAACTACAACAAGGACCAGACGAAATACGACCAGGGTGTTGGTGTGATGGTGGAAAACATGGTTACGGGAGGATCCTTCCATTCTGAAGATGGCAAAAACATGGAGTGTACGGTGGATAAGGCCGACGACGCTTTCGTGATCGCCTTGAGTGGTTATGGAACGTTCTATAGCAAACAACAAGGGATGAGCGATGAGAACGCAAAGATTGTGGCGAAAAACATGAAGTTTAACCATCTGTTTACAGGTAAGACCTTACGCAACGTTATGCCTCGCGATGCAGGCTTCCCGTCGTTCACGCCACAGTTGGATGTAAAGGCGCCGTTGGCCATGAACATTACTGAGAGCCCACACCTGGGTAAGGGCGGAATGATATATTATAATGGTGATGAGGCCGACTATAAGACCTTAAGGGCGGCAGCCGCTAAGTTGGGCCTCGACAAATTGGGCGAGGACAACGAGGCCGGTTACATGGAAGTTATTTACTACTCGGCCAAGAAACAAACATTGGTGATGATAGAATACGACGCTGGCAGCTCTCCTATAGATGAGGACGCCACATGGGAAGATGCGGATGCTCCAATCATGGTGACGGTTCTCGATGGCATCAGCGAAGACTGGTTGGAGCTGATGTTTGGAGACGACGACACAAGAAGCCGCGCCAACAGTAAGACCGTTGCCAACAAGCTTCGTTATTTGGGTAAGATGAACAGGGTAGGAAGAAAATAACATAGGTGTTGCCCGAATGAAACAAACCAATGACAATAGCGAGATAGGCTGCCGCACGATACACATGCGGCAACCTATTTTCGCGTTTCAGATGGATCGCGTAGGACGGAGATCACGCCTTCCGGTTTGTGGACACGTGTGGGTTGGTAGTAAGGAAATGAGTAGATAAACGTTTAAAAAGTAGATAAAATAGCGTCAAAGGCTTGCTGGTTTGCTGCGTTTTTATTAATTATGCAGTGTGAATAACTACTGTTTGATTGATAAAGGAAGAAAATGAAAAGGAATTGCAAGAAAAATATAGGGCTCGTGTTGCTGCTCCTGATGGGATTGATGGCTTCGTGTGGACACACAGTAGATGAGAAGGCCGACGCGCAGCGTGTCGGCCGGTTGCACCAGTTGGACGAATTGCTCGGAGCACAGTCGCCCGACGCCTTGAAGGAGATTGAGAAAGGCATGCGCGAAGCGAAGGACAGCATGGCGTACTATGAGTGTTACGTTAGAAAGGGTAGGTGGTTCTGCCAATCGGATACGCCCGACTCTACGGTCAACTACATGGACCGCACGATACGGTTTGCGCTCAGTCAGCCCGACACACCGCGACGCAACGGACTCTTGGCATATACTTACAACTGCCAGGCTATCAACTACCACAACTTCCATCGTAAGGCGGATGAGGTGGTGAGGCTCTACCGGTTGGCCTATGAATATTCCATGCGGAGCGATATGCAGCATCAGGCTCCCAGCATCTGCGCCAATCTGGGCGACGCGTTTGTTTACAAGAACCAGTTGAGGGAGGCGGCCTGTTGCTATCGTAGGGCTTTGTTTCTCGTCGATTCCCTGCAGTTGCCTAAGGAGGAGAACGTGACGCTTTATGTGGGATTGGCCGACATCTACCTGAAGCTGAACGACTTTGAGAGCTCACTCAAGTGTTACCAACAAACAGAAGCCTATCTCTCGGTGTTGTCGCTGTCGATGCAAGCTTATTACTTGAACAACTATGGCAGTTTCTACTATTACAAGAAAGACTATCCGCAGTCGCTTCGCAAGTTCCTGCAGTTGGAAAGGCTGCTTGTAAAGAACGGTAAGGAGAATTGCTTCGACATGTATCTCTGTAAGCTCAACATGGCCGATGTGTACCTCAACCTCGACAGCATTGCCTTGTCGGAGAAGTATCTGGCAGAGTGTGAGCCTTTCCTGGTGGCCAACCATGATGTGACGGCGGTGTATTATTGCAACACCATTCATATCGGACAGGATGTGAAGAAAGGCAATATGGCGGCTGTTGCGCGCACACTGAGCGACGAGAGGCACCTGCTGGGGCCGGATGCCGAGAGCCAGGTGGCCTTCGGCTTGCGACAGATACGCAACAAGTATTTGCGCAAATATTATTTGGCCACAGGCAATTATAGGATGGCCTACGAGAACTTGCGTGAGGACATGCAGAAAAACGACTCGTTGGAGCACAACCTGACCAATATGCGCGCTTCGGAAATTATGGACCGTTTTGCGCAAGACACGCTGAAGTTGCACCATGAGTTGGCGCTCGAACATAAGTCGGTGGAACTCAACAAGACGCGACAGATGGCCTTGGTGGCGCTGTTGGTTGTGCTGGTGGTGTGTATGTTCTTTGTCATGAAGAGCATGCGATCGGGCAAACGATTGGAGGAGAGCAAGCGACGCGTATTGCAGTTGAAACTCGAGGGGGCGCGAAACCGCATATCGCCCCACTTCGTGTTTAACGTGCTTAACAACAAGATATTGCATGCCAATACGGCCGAGGCGAACGAGCTGATTACGTTGGCGCGATTGATACGCAGCAACCTCGACCTGTCGTGCCAGATGAAGGTGGCGCTGGGAACTGAGTTGGATTTCGTCAGGCAATATCTAACGTTGGAGAGTCCGTTGATGGGCGACGATTTCGACTATGCCATTGAGGTGGACCCCGAGGTGGACTTGGAGAACACCAGCATTCCTTCGATGTTTGTGCAGATCTTGGTGGAGAACGCCTTGGTGCATGGCTTGAGAGGTTGGGATGGCAAGAAGACGCTGCGGATTGATGTGCTACGTGAGCAGGCAAGCACGGTGGTTGCCGTTGTGGACAATGGAAAGGGATTTGATATTCGCAAGAAAGGCAAGAAACGCACCGGATTGGGAATCATTACCCAGACATTGGCGGTTGTAAACGAGCATAACCGCAACAAGATGACATTCGCCTTGCAGAATGTTAAGGCGGATGATGGAAGGGTGTTGGGATGTAAGGCGCAGGTGTGCATTCCCGATGGCTTCGTAATGTAAATTTGAAACGATTAACGCAAACAGTATGAAAGTTGTAATCATTGACGATGACAAGAACGCAGGATTGGCTTTGGCCGACTTGTTGGAAACCCGATACGACATGGAGGTGCTGGGGCATGCCCTGTGCGCTTTGGACGGATTGGCCCTGTTGAACAAGCACCAGCCAGACGTGCTGTTTCTGGATGTTCAGTTGCCGGATGTCAATGGATTGGATTTTATCGACAAGTTGTCGGAGTTTACCCATGGGCGCTGTCAGGTGGTGATGTACACGGCATACGATGAGTTTGTGGTGACGGCCTTCAGAAAGCAGGCGTTCGATGTGTTGCTGAAGCCCATCGATACGAAGGAACTCGACACGGTGGTGAAACGCTTGGAGAAGGAGCATGAACGGATCGTGGAGAGAGGAGACCGGGAAATGCCGGCCACGCTGAACGGCAAATTGCTGTTCTATACCAATTCGGTCGACTTCAAGGTGGTCGACAAGGATGACGTGTGCCTATTCCAATACGACCACGATATGCGCTGCTGGGAGGTGGTGGTGGCTGAGACCAAAAAGGCCATCAAACTGAAACGCAATGTGAAGAGCACCGACCTGCTGGCGCTCGACAACCACTTCCTGCAAGTCAACCAGAAGTATATTGTTAACGTGAACTACCTGATTGAGGTGGTCGACAATGTGTGCCATTTCTATCCTCCATTCGATGAGATCGACTATGTGAAGGTGGGACGGTTGTTTAGAAAGAGACTGATCGATAGGTTTTTAAGTATTTAATGTAATAAAGGAAAGATGAAGCAAAAGTTTTCAATCGTCGTGGTTATGATGATTGCCCTCTGTTGGGGACATGATGCGTTCGCTCAGAAGGCGAAACGTGCCAAAAAATCGAAAGCCCCGAAAGTTGAGGTGGCGAAGGTTGTAGAGGAAGTGCCTGTCGCCCCAGTGGATACGGTGGTGGTGGATACGGTTGTGCCTGTGGCGCCCCCAGAGCCGCAAGACCGTCTTGACACCATCTATTATAATAGGAACTGGAAGGTGACGAAGAACAAGGCGTTTGCCAATTATTATCGGTTGGCACTGTATCCGGCCGACTCGACGGCTGCCAAGGAGTTTCGCACCTATTATATGACGGGCGAGTTGCAAGGCGAAGGTGTATTCGTGGAGCTCGACAAGGCTGATGATACGAAGAGCGAGTTCAAAGGCTTGGTAACCAACTACTTTAAGAATGGTAAGTTGAAGGAGCAGAAGACTTTCGAGAACGGAAAACTCACCAATGAGTACACTTCTTATTATGAGAATGGCAACGTTAAGGAGCACTTCTTCATGAAAGAGGGTAAGAAGCTGGGGGTAGGCGCCGTTTTCACAGAGGATGGCAGGGTGTGCACGCTGACACCGTACAAGAACGATGCGTCTGAGGGCTTTTATGTTGTGGTGGATGCAGACGGTAACTACTCTAAGTATTCATCAACCGACAATCAGCCTATCCTGGAAACACCGTCGATTGAGGAAATTGAGACCGAATATAAGAATGGTGTGGCATGGCCATATTATAACAAGAACGGACTTATCGTGGGCGTGAGCAACTCTATGGTGGGCGAGAATATTGGCGATTATAGGGAAATTGGACTGTTTATAGTCAACAAGAGCATGATCAACGTGGACATTGACCCCTCGCAAATCGAGATCTACGACATGAAGGGTGGCAAGCGTAAGGACTTCGAACTGGTTGGCGCTGACGAATACGACAATAAGATTTTGAAGTTTAAGAAAAAGGTAGCCAAGCGTAAGGTGAAGAACAAGGTGGTGGTGGAGACCGAACGTGAGAACAATGTGAACGCTAACTTGGGAGCGCAGGTGTTCGACGCTGGCTCGTCTAACACCCTGAAGAATTTCCAAATGCGCATTTGCAAGATGCGCCAATTGGAGGCCGGTAATCGTATGAAGTATTCGGAGAAGATGCCGGAGGACCTGGGATACCTGGAGCGAACCACCATCCATCCGGGTGAGGTGGTGTCGGGTTACCTCTATACTTCCGACCGTAAGACCAATGATCTGTTTGTCAAGGTGAAGATCAGTGGCATCGATTATCTCTTCGAGTGGAAGGCTAATAAGAAGAAGTAAGTTTGAATGATAAAATATTAACTGTTTATATAGATTCTGTGATGAAAAAAATCGTAATGATGGCTGCTTTGAGCCTTGTGTTTGTAACCAGTGGCTATGCGCAGTTTAAGAGAACGGCCTTCAATCATGTTGGTCTGAACGTGGGTGCAGGTACCGAGGGTATCAGCTTGGGCGTAGCAACTCCTGTCACCAATTTCTTGGAATTAGAGGCCGGTGTCAATGTCATGCCGGGATTTAAGGTGAACGCTGATGTTGATCTGGAAACCAACGGTTCTTTGAACATGGGGGGTGTTGACGTGCCCATTCCTGTTTCTACAATGGAGTTGAAGGGCGATTTCGCTCGCACGACATTCAATGTCAAAGCGAACGTGTATCCTTTTGGTGGCAATAGTAAGTTGTTTGTGGCTGCGGGTTTCTCAGTCGGTGGTAACAAAATCGCGAAGCTGAGTGGTCATAGCGATGAACTGGAGAACTTCATCAATCGATATCCTGGCTACAAGCAGGAGATCTTGGATCAGGTGGGTGTGGCACTCGCCGATTATCAGGTGAAGCTGGATGAGAACTGCAATGTAGATGGCGATATTCGTTGCAACTCGTTCCGCCCTTACCTGGGATTGGGATTTGGACGTTTGGTGCCGAAAAATCGTCTGGGATTCCGCGTGGAACTCGGATGCCAGTTTATGGGATCATTGAAGGTCTATCAGAATGACGAGGAACTCGATATCCATGAGATACTTGACGGTACCCTTGGAGCTGGTGATGAAAGCGACAAGATCTCTAAGTTTATCGAAAACTGGAAGTTCTATCCTGTCCTTAAATTTCAGTTGGTGGGAAGAATCTTATAAGACATTAGATTTTTTTGTAATTTTTCCGATTTCTTGCGTTTATGTGTTGTTTTATCTTGTATCTTTGCAAATAAAACTAACACTTGACCGCATATGAAACTATTTGTTCGCCTCATGGTGTTCTTTATAATGAGCGCCGCCTTCTCCTCGTGTCAAAAAGCCGTATTCGACGAAGACGATGGAGGAGGCGGCGCTGTTGATGGTGTGGCGATCCGTTTTCAAGTCACACAGTTTGAACAAATACCATTTGGAAGCACCAGCACGAGTCGTGCAACGGATGTGGGGAAAGCATGCACACAGATCAACTTTGCCATTTACCAAAATGGAACGAGGGTAAAGCAAATCAATCAAAAGGCATCGGATGCTGATTTCGGCGCTGTCAACCTGTCGTTGAAAGAGGGACGTTATTTGGTGGTGGTGCTTGCGCATAGCTGTGATGGCATTGCAACGATGACCGATCCGGCGAAGATCACTTTCCCCAATAATAAGGTGACCGATACGTTTTGGTATAGTGATAGCATCAATGTCGAACAAGATTGCACTTATCAGTTGAAGTTGAAGCGCGCGGTGGCCATGTTCCGATTGCAGGCCACGGATGCGGTAACCGCTGATGTTAAAATGGTCCGCCTATATTATACGGGCGGTAGCTCCACATTCGATGCCATCAATGGGGTGGGGTGTGTCAACTCCAAGCAGTGGGAAAACTTTAACATAACCGATGACATGGTTGGAACAGTCCGTAACTTTGAGGTTTACTCTTTTCCAAAAGCCGATAACAAGGGATTGAATGTGACGGTAACCACGCATGATAAGAATAGCAATAGAATATTCGAGAAAGAAATAGCTAACGCGCCCATCCAGCGCAACGTGATTACTGTTTACAAAGGGCGACTGTTCAGCAAAAACGCCGATAGTAAGGGCGATTTTAACGTTGACCTTAGCTCGGATGACGAGTGGACAACCAACGAATTTACATTCTGAAATACTGAGGGGCGGGTCATTCGCCCCTCTTTTCTCATTTTTGTGCCGTTCCCATTCCTTTTTTTTCTCTTTTTTCTTCTTTTTCTTTCTTCTTTTGCATGCTTTTTTCTCCTTTTTGATGTTCCCCCTTCCCATCTTTTTCCTCCTTTTCGTCCTTCCCGTTCCCTTTGGGCGCATATTTGCGCCCACCCGTTAGC
>NZ_JAHKBE010000179.1 GCF_018789675.1 Hallella faecis | reverse complement strand
CAGTTTTGGGTTAGCATCTGCACGGCCTACTCCACAGGGTTTGTCGGGTGCGCCTCAATACGTCAAACTTGAAAATGGATATTCTGCGCATGTCTATGATATGGAAGTGATTATCGACATAGCACTTCAAATGGATACATACCAAGCATTGCTTTTTAGAAGATGGCTTGTTGGAAAGATAGGAAATCGCAAAGAATGTCAAGCTACTCCAGGAAAGCAGGGGCGTACGACGATTATCGTGATGAATGGAACGATGCCGAGAGGTATCAGTTAAGCATTACACCTTAATTATATAATAGGGATGCTCGTAAATCAGTCAAAAACAACCTAACGATCTAATTGTCAGTGT
>NZ_JAHKBE010000178.1 GCF_018789675.1 Hallella faecis | reverse complement strand
TACGCCCCATCTTGCAACGTTTTCCTCTTGCAACCCTACAAACCTCTATCGGCTTGGAGTCAACAAAGAACTGTTCCTCTCCGCCATCCATTTCCATGGCAATCCTCTTGCGCAGTTCCTCACACAGGCCTGACGTTTTCTTCCTGCGGTCATTGAACTGTCTCCTTGATATGAGATTGGGAATGCTGTCCTTGTACTCTTGCAATTTATAGTCGAACAACCACTTCTCACTATCAATGCTCTCGGTCTCTGCTGTCAGGGATAGCGCCACCACTTCCAAATCCGAAAACTTGGGAACAGGACCACGACGTGGAACATTACCAGATTCATTGACGAGATTTTCAGAGAATTGCTTGCAT
>NZ_JAHKBE010000177.1 GCF_018789675.1 Hallella faecis | reverse complement strand
CGAATTGATGTAATCGTTTTACGATTCCCAATTTGAACGAATTTTGGCTAACGCAATTTGAAAAAATTCGAAAATTCGGGTAATTCGTTGTTACCGCGTCTGAGCGTAAGAAAACTATTTGTTGTTCTTCCTTGCCGAGCGACCGCGTCTGAGCGCGAATCTCTCGATGGGCGTGGGGGAAGGGTGTTATCCTGAATGACGACGCTTCTTACCTGTAGCTTTTTGTCTCCGTTGGCGCGTTGATGTTGGCCAGCTCCACGCCGCGTATGAGCTCTCCGGTGTAGTTTAGCCTCAGACGGCGCAACAACGAATTTCTCGAATTAACTCTAAGTTTGCAGAAGAATGCGACGCAGTCGCATAAATG
>NZ_JAHKBE010000176.1 GCF_018789675.1 Hallella faecis | reverse complement strand
GTCGGCCAAGGTGGCGTCGGCGTCCGTGGGTGTCCACCATTCAGTGATGGTGGGCATGAGGTGCGACGTGTCGCCATGGTTGTGCCATTCGGGGTGCTGATATTCGGGACTCCAGATGACGATGCCCAGGTGGTTGGGCAGGGGCTGGCTCCAATAGAAGTCGGGCGTTTCCTGTTTGTCGCAGATGCCAAAGAGGCTGAGGTATTCGCCTACGGACTGGAACTCGTCGCCCTTGGCGAGCATACATTGGCTCAGGCTTTCGGCGTAGCGGGTGAGAATGTCGATGGTGTAGGGATGGGGCTGGCGCACCGAGGGGAAGTAGCCCCAGAGGCGTTTCAGCGTGCTGGGCGACAGGGTCTGGTGGA
>NZ_JAHKBE010000175.1 GCF_018789675.1 Hallella faecis | reverse complement strand
CTGCAAGACATGACGGCAGAGATGCGGTTGATGCGTGAAACCATCGATCAGCAATATGCTGAGATTGCCAAACTGAACCGTAACATAGAAGCTCTGAATCATCAAATACGCAAGAAGGACGAAGAAAATGCAAGACTTAAAGAGCGTCTGTCTAAATACGAGAAGCCCAAGAAGAATTCCAGCAACAGCAGCACTCCGCCGAGCAAGGAGAGCATGAAAGACGAGATAGTCAGAAGAACAAAAAGTCTTCGCAAACCAAGCGGAAAGAAACCAGGCGGACAGGCGGGGCATGACGGTCACAAACTATCCTGCTCTCCATCGCCGGACGAGATAATTGATGACATGCCTAACTATTGCACTAATTGCGGTGAAAC
>NZ_JAHKBE010000174.1 GCF_018789675.1 Hallella faecis | reverse complement strand
CAGCAGGCGCTACCATTGCCATTATTCCGAAATTGAAGTTGTGCTTGGAAAACGTGCTGTAAAATTGTTCTTTTGCAAGAGAGGCAAAAAGGAAGCGTGGAAAGTGCTTCTTACAACAGACTTGAGACTCCGTTTTATGCGTGCCTACGAGATATATGCCATGCGTTGGAGCATAGAAGTGTTCTTCTCAGACAGCAAACGTCTGCTTGGACTTGCAGATTGCTCGTCACGAAACTTTTCGGCCCATATAGCGCATGTTTCATTGGTCATGATACGCTACAACATACTTGCCTCAATAAAAAGAACACTCGACTATGACACCATAGGAGGACTGTTCGGTGACATGTATCTCGGAGTACACGAACTGACGGTGGTTG
>NZ_JAHKBE010000173.1 GCF_018789675.1 Hallella faecis | reverse complement strand
TCGCCGAGCTCATCAAGTCGGACGAGGAACTCACCGAGGTGTTCACCATCGTGACCTCGGTGCCTGGCATAGGAACGCAGAACGCCGTATGCCTGATGGTATACACCGACAACTTCCGTCGTTTCAACTACGATTCAAGGAAGATTGCCTGCTACTACGGCATAGCCCCATTTGGCAAAGATTCGGGTACCAGTGTGCATTCCGACCCTCATGTGCATTACATGGCGAACCGCCAAATAAAGGCCATGCTGACGCAGGCTGCACGGGCTGCAGTCAACTTCAATCCAGTTATGGCGAGGTACTATATGCGACTCGTAGAACGTGGAAAGAAGAAGCAGGTTGCACTGAACAATGTAAAGAACAAACTCATACATTTGG
>NZ_JAHKBE010000172.1 GCF_018789675.1 Hallella faecis | reverse complement strand
AGTATTTTCTATTGCATCACTTGTAGTTGGTGTCATCGGTCTTGGAGTGTTCTTCAAACCTGTCCTCAAAATCATCTGTGGTATAGGTGGCTTAGTCGTGTCCATCCTTGGCAAAGATGAGAATACAGGCATGGTAATAGATGGTATTCGTAGCTGGGGAAGAAACGTTGCCTGGTTAAATATCATTTGGGTTTGCTTAGAGTTTGGCCTCAAGTTCGCAGGTATTGAACTAACCCGTTGAGGAAACGAGAGAATGAGAGAATGAGAAAATGAGCAGACTCGAACGAAGGTCATAATGAGAAAGATACTGCAAAGCATAGAGGAACAAGCGGGGCGCAAGATGCAAACCCCGAAGGACTTCCAGTGGCTGTCGGACGAAATATTCCGCCGG
>NZ_JAHKBE010000171.1 GCF_018789675.1 Hallella faecis | reverse complement strand
AACACTCCAGGAAGCAATCAAACATACATTTGAAAATCGCCACACTCCTTATAATGAGAACACGATGTTCTTCAGAAAGGAGTTTGGTAGCAATCAGCAAATGCAGGTCAGGTGGACAGCTTTCATGCGTAAAATAACGTCCACAGACATATTGTCTTTTACCGAAGTGATAGCGTTCTTACAGCAAAGACTTCTTCCGTTTTGGGAGAACATGAAAGATGAATAGCAGAAAATACGATATATATCAGTTTCCAGAATGTAAGGACGTAGTGGTTTCTGGAGACATTCACGGCGACTTTAACCTCCTCGTGAACAAAATTTGTGTGCAATATCAAATGCCAATAGTTCGTTAAAATTTGAGATAAAGGCTAAGCAGTTTTACGCTGCCAGCCA
>NZ_JAHKBE010000170.1 GCF_018789675.1 Hallella faecis | reverse complement strand
CTGGCAGCGTAAAACTGCTTAGCCTTTATCTCAAATTTTAACGAACTATTGTTAACAAGAACATTACAGATAACGACAAAGACCTAGAAGAAATAGATGAAATAAAAGCTTCTACTATTCTTCATGAGTTGATGCATGCATACTTCGATTGTGGTTTATCGAGAAAACCGAATTTAGAATTAATTGAGGAACCACTTGCAGAAGCTGGTATGCTTGATTTCTTATATCATTGCAACGGCAGGTCATTTGATATTGTTCTACAGAGGGTTGCTGAAAAGAAAAAAACTCCATGCATTGCACATTATGGTTTTGGTGCATACATTCATCTGCAATCAGAAAAAGAAATTGGTACATTGTATCAATACTCTGTTAATTCTAACGTAATCGTTTGAAAATGAAGGAGTTAATTAA
>NZ_JAHKBE010000016.1 GCF_018789675.1 Hallella faecis | reverse complement strand
CCGCCTTCTTTCAAAAGAGCGAAGCCCGAGGATTCTAACGAGTCTTCGGGCTTTTTGCTTGTTGTAGGACGTAGGGCTCTTGTGCTACGATCCTTTTCTCCCATTTCTGACCTCAGTTTTTTGAAGAGTACATAGGCATTCTTCTTTATGCCAGGAGTTTTTGCAGTGGGGTCATTTGTTCCCCCCTCTTCGGTGAACCTTTGGCTTTTCTATGGGTTTTTACCACATTTAGGCATTACCCTAACTCCTTTATATATGCAATGAATTAAGGATGTTATTGAGATTGTTAGCCAATCAACATTTGTTTATTTGTATCGTGTCAATGGTAAATATACTATATGTGTGATTGACTACATTTGTTTGATCCTTCCAATTTCTCTTCGGCCTTCTTCACGCTACCTGCCTGTAGGATTAGTTGCTTTACTTCTTCATAATTGGTATACTGAGGGTTTCGCTCCATGAAGATGCGTATGGCTCTGTCGACGAGCTTATGGTTGATTAGTTTAGCGTTCACCATTTTGTTTCCTTCTACGCGCCCAAGACGTATCTGTACGGTAGTACTTATCATGTCCAAGCATAGTTTTTGAGATGTGCCTGCTTTCATTCGTGTGGAGCCTGTTACAAATTCTGGGCCGGTGATTACTTCTACGGGATAATTGGCTTCGCTTGCAATGGGCGAGTTGGGATTATTAACAATGCAACCTGTGGTTATACCCACTATTCTGCATTGGCGTAGGGCTGACAATACAAAAGGAGTGGTACCACTAGCCGAGAATCCAACAACAATGTCTTTTTCTGATATGTTTTTTTGAAGCAGTTGGCTCCAACTATCTTTAATGTCGTCTTCGTGTGACTCGTTTGTCTGGGTCAACTTGCTAATGCCGCCAGGAAAAATTGCTTGTATCTGTGTTCCGTCTGTTCCATAAGTGTTTTGCACTTCTATGGTGTCGAGTGTGGCGAGTCGTCCTCCGGTTCCGCAACCTACGTAAAAGAGCCGTCCCCCCTTTCGTAGTTGTTGCTCTATGACCTTAATGAGGCGATTGAGCTGTGGTAAGGCTTTTCCAACAGCCTTGGGCACATCGATGTTCTCTTGATTGATATCTGCAGTAAGTTGTTCTACAGTCAATTGTTCAAGATGGCTATAATGAGAGGGTTGCTCTGTGATGCGTGTTTCTTTCATTGTAAGAGGTGTTTGCGGTTTGGGGTAGGAGATAGTAGCTTAATGGCTTCCGCTTCCCCTTTTGGTGAATAAGAGCTTTTTGGGAAGTTTTACCCACTTGCTGTTTCTTGCTATCTTCAGTGTGCTGCCTTTTTCCTGTATCAGCATAAAAGTGCCATTTTCTTGTTTGGATAATGTAGCTACGAGGTCTTCGCTGCCATAATCGTTAGTGATGTTGATGGTAGCAGTAGTTGAGTCTGTTATCTCCGCTGAAGTGAATAGCCATTTGCGGTTATCACGCTTATCGCCGAAATATCCGGCCATCTCGCCAAAGATTTCTTGATTAGGAACCACTACATTGTTGTGGTAGAAGTCTATGGTGAGATAAACATTATATTCTTTGTTGTCGAAGGTTCCTGCGAAAGTTATTGTGTCTGTTTGAGCTGTTGTGTTTGTGTGTGCGTTAGCAGAAACACAAGCCCATGCGAGCAGGAGGATAGTAATGAGTTTGTTCATGGTTCTAACTTGTTGACATATGCAAAGTTAACAATAAGCATCAAGAAAACGTTAGCTTTTGTAATTTTATGGGATATTATACTTGTTTTTTTTTATTTTTTAGTACCTTTGCATCACCAGTTTAGTTAGATTTATGGAAATTGAAAAGTTATTTCCTGACTATATTTTTGAATCTAGTTGGGAAGTTTGTAATAAAGTCGGTGGCATCTATGCCGTTCTTTCGACACGTGCTAAGACTTTGCAAGACAGACTACACGACCGTTTGGTTTTTATTGGTCCCGATTGTTGGAAGGAAACGGAAAGGCCATACTTTCAGGAAGACGACAATCTTTTTCGTGAATGGCAACTTGCTGCATCAAAGCAAGGGCTTAAAATCCGTGTGGGGCGTTGGACCGTTCCAGGCGAGCCAATAGCTGTCTTAGTTGATTTTAATCAGTATTTTTCAAAGAAAAACGAGATCTATGGACAACTTTGGAATGATTTCCAGGTAGATAGTCTGCATGCTTATGGCGACTATGACGAGGCTTCCATGTTCTCATACGCTGCCGCTTTGGTGGTGGGTAGCTTTTATGATTTCTATCTTGACGCCAAGAAGAAGGTCGTTTATCATGGCAATGAATGGATGACGGGCCTTGGATTACTTTATGTCCAGAAGCATTATCCACAGATTGCTACCATCTTCACTACTCATGCCACAAGCATAGGCCGTAGTATTGCTGGCAATAATAAGCCCTTGTACGACTATTTGTTTGCCTATAATGGCGATCAGATGGCCGAAGAGTTGAACATGCAGAGTAAGCACTCTATTGAGAAGCAGACCGCTCACCATGTCGACTGTTTCACTACTGTGAGTGATATTACGGCGCGTGAGTGCCTTGAACTTCTCGACAAACCTGTTGATGTGGTTCTCCCCAATGGCTTCGAAGATGATTTTGTGCCTCGAGGTGCTGCCTTTACGCGTAAGCGTAAGTGGGCCCGTAAACGCCTGCTCGATGTAGCCAACGCTTTGTTGGGCACAGATTTGGGCGATGAAACATTGCTTATATCTACCAGTGGCCGTTATGAGTTCCGCAACAAGGGTGTTGATGTTTACATTGAGGCAATGAACCGTTTGCTCCGCGACAAGAATCTCGATAAGAATGTAGTGGCTTTCGTAAAGGTTCCAGGCTGGGTGGGCGAGCCCCGCAAGGATTTGCAGGATCGTTTGGCCAGTGGTAAGAAGTTCGATACACCGCTTGAGGTTCCGTCGGTCACCCATTGGCTGCATGACATGAGTCACGACAATGTGCTGAGCATGTTGAAACATCTTGATATGCAGAATCGTAAGGAAGACCGCGTGAAGTTGATCTTCATACCTTGTTACCTTACGGGAAATGATGGTATCTTAAACCTCTCATATTACGATGTTATTTTGGGTAATGACCTGTGCATCTATCCCTCTTACTACGAGCCTTGGGGTTACACTCCGCTTGAGTCGGTGGCGTTTAAGGTGCCTTGTGTCACAACCGACTTGGCTGGCTTTGGTTTGTGGGCTAACTCTGAGATTGGACATTATGGTGAGATTGGGGATGGTGTGAAGGTTATCCACCGTACCGATTACAATTTCTCTGAGGTGGCAGACAACATCAAGGACACTGTGAGCAAGTTCTCCCACTTCACAGTCGCCCAGGTGAAGAAATCGCGTGACAATGCCAGTAAACTGTCGAAGAAGGCTTTGTGGAGCCACTTCATCAAGTATTATGAAGATGCTTACGACATTGCCTTGCGTAAGGCAGAGGAAAGAAAACTCGCAAAATAATAAAAATTACTATTATAAACTACTGTGTTATGAAAATTAAAGCAGATTATGCCAATGCTCCGCAATGGAAGAACCTGACTATTAAGTCGCGTCTTCCCGAGCAGTTGAAGTGTTTGGATGAGCTGGCCCACAACATGTGGTGGGCTTGGACTTATGAGGCCCGCAATCTTTTCAAGAGTCTTGACGAAGACCTCTATGAGAAGGTCGGTCACAACCCTGTTCTCTTGCTGGATCGTCTGGGTTACGACCGCAAGGAGGCTATTGTTAACGACAAGGCCATCATGAAGAACGTGAAGGAAGTGTATGCTAAGTTCCGCGCCTATATGGATGTGGAGCCTGACAAGAATCGTCCTTCTGTTGCTTACTTCTCTATGGAGTATGGTTTGAACCAAGTGCTGAAGATTTACTCAGGAGGTCTGGGCATGCTTGCCGGCGATTACCTGAAAGAGGCTTCTGACTCTAATGTAAACCTTTGTGGTGTTGGTTTCCTCTATCGCTTCGGATATTTTACACAGTCGCTGAGCATGGACGGCCAGCAGATTGCCAAGTATGACGCCCAGAACTTCAACTCGCTTCCCATTGAGCGTGTGCTGGACGAGAACGGCAATCAGGTGGTTGTGGATGTGCCTTACCTGAACTATCAGGTTCACGCTTTGGTTTGGCAGGTCAATGTAGGCCGTATCAAGCTTTACCTGCTCGATACAGACAACGACATGAACTCTGAGTTCGACAAGCCCATTACTCACTCTCTCTACGGTGGTGATTGGGAGAACCGCTTGAAGCAGGAGATCCTGCTGGGTATTGGTGGTATGCTGATGCTGAAGAAGCTTGGTATCACTAAGGATGTGTATCACTGCAATGAGGGCCATGCCGCTCTTTGCAACCTGCAGCGTCTGTGCGACTATGTTGATGGTGGCATGTCGTTCAACCAAGCTATGGAGCTTGTTCGTGCCTCTTCGCTCTACACTGTGCACACTCCGGTTCCTGCAGGTCACGACTATTTCGACGAGGCTCTCTTCGGCAAGTACATGGGTGGCTATCCAGGCCGTCTCGGCATTTCTTGGGATGAGTTTATCGGCATGGGCCGCCAAAACCCTGACGACCACAACGAGCGTTTCTGCATGAGTATCTTCGCTTGCAACACTTGTCAAGAGGTTAACGGTGTGAGTAAGCTTCACGGATGGGTGAGCCAGAAGATGTTCGCTCCTATTTGGGCTGGTTACTTCCCTGAGGAGAATCATGTGGGTTATGTTACCAATGGTGTGCACTTCCCCACATGGACAGCTACTGAGTGGCGTAAGGTTTACGATAAGTACTTCGACGCCAACTTTATGAACGATCAGAGCAATGAGAGCATTTGGCACGGCATCTATAATGTAGCTGACGAGGAGATTTGGAAGACACGCATGGAGTTGAAGGAGAAACTCATCAAGTTTATCCGCAATAAGTTCACTCAGCAGTGGTTGCGCAATCAGGGCGACCCCGCCAAGGTGGTTAGCATCTTGGAGCGTATCAATCCCAATGCCCTGATGATTGGCTTCTGCCGTCGTTTCGCTACTTACAAGCGTGCTCATCTGTTGTTTACCGACCTCGATCGTCTTGAGAAGATCGTGAACGATCCTGAGCATCCTGTATTGTTCTTCTTCTCTGGTAAGGCTCACCCTGCCGATGGTGCTGGACAGGGCCTTATCAAGCGCATTTTCGAGATTAGCCGTATGCCTCAGTTCCTTGGAAAGATTATCTTCTTGGAGGACTACGACATGCAGTTGGCTCGCCGTTTGGTGTCAGGCGTTGATATTTGGATGAACACTCCGACTCGTCCTCTCGAGGCTTCTGGTACATCTGGCGAGAAGGCCGAGATGAATGGTGTTGTCAACCTCTCCGTGCTCGACGGTTGGTGGGTTGAGGGTTACCGCGAGGGTGCCGGTTGGGCACTTCCCCAGGAGCGTACCTATCAGAACCAGGGTTATCAGGATCAGCTTGATGCTGCTACCATCTACACACTGCTTGAGAACGAGATTATTCCTCTTTACTACAACAAGGGTAAGAAGGGCTATAGCGAGAAGTGGGTGAAGGTTATCAAGAACTCTATCGCCACCATCGCTCCTCATTACACCATGAAGCGTCAGCTTGATGATTATTTCGACAAGTTCTACATCAAGGAGGCTAACCGTTTCAAGAAGCTTTCTGCCAACGATAATCGCTTGGCAAAGGAAATTGCCCTTTGGAAGGAAGCTGTTGCCGAGCGTTGGGATAGCATTCGTGTCGTCGACAAGGATGTGAAGATGCTTGTAGAGGGTGGCGAGACAGGTGTGAACTACACGCTGAAGTATGTCATCGATGAGCAGGGCCTCGACGATGCTATCGGCTTGGAGCTCGTTACATTGAGGCCTGAGACCGATGGTTCCGACCGTGAGGTTTACAGCGTCCACGAGTTCAAGATGGTTGGTCACGAGGGTAACAACTACCACTTCGAACTGACTTATGAGCCCGATCATGCTGGTTCGTTCCGTTCTTGCGTGCGTATGTTCCCGAAGAACGCCAACTTGCCTCATCGTCAGGACTTCTGCTACGTGAAGTGGCTCGACTAATCAATTGATACTAATTCTATAAAATAAAGCATCCGGAGCAGTTGTTTCGGATGCTTTTTTTATGCGTTGGCAGTTTATGCTTTTAGCCCTATGCCCATTTGTTATTGGATTATGGGCAATAAAAAACTGTACCAACGCAAAGGGGCGTTGATACAGTTTTAGGCATATTGTTATGTTGTAAGTGGTTACAAAATGGGTGCTCTGTTTTGAGCGCCCTGTGTTTGTATTGGTCTTTACCTTATGGTATTATACGAGGTACTGTGAAGAGATGCTCTCGTTGTTGATGACACGCTTGATGGTCTCGGCAAACATGTCGGCTACGCTAAGCTGCTTCACCTTTGAACAACGCTGTGTGTAAGGAATAGAGTCGGTGAAGACCATTTCTTCCAAGCAGCTGTTCTGCACACGTTCTGATGCGGGACCACTCATAACACAGTGGCTGGCAATGGCTCTTACGCTCAGTGCGCCAGCCTCCTTCATGATGTCGGCAGCCTTTGTGATGGTTCCTGCTGTGTCGACCATGTCGTCCACGATGACAACGTTCTTGTCCTTCACATCACCGATGATCTGCATGCTCTCCACCACGTTAGCACGAGCACGTGTCTTGTTGCAGAGCACCAGCGGGCAACCAAGATACTTGGCGTAGGTGTTGGCGCGCTTTGAGCCGCCTACATCAGGCGAAGCGATAACCAAGTTTTTCAGGTTCAGGCTCTGTAAGTAGGGCAGCAGCACGCCACTTGCGTAAAGGTGGTCTACGGGAACGTCGAAGAATCCCTGAATCTGGTCAGCGTGCAGGTCCATAGTAATCAGACGATCGATGCCAGCCACACCCAAAAGGTCGGCCACGAGCTTGGCACCGATGCTCACTCTTGGCTTGTCCTTGCGGTCCTGACGCGCCCATCCGAAGTAGGGGATGACGGCAATGATCTGACGAGCTGATGCGCGCTTTGCGGCATCGATCATCAGCAACAACTCCATCAGGTTGTCGGAGTTGGGGAAGGTGCTCTGAACGAGGAAGACATCGCGTCCGCGAATCGACTCCTCGTAGGAGACGGAGAACTCGCCATCAGAAAACTTTGTCATGACAAGGTTTCCCAACGGGCATCCCAGACTGGTGCAAATCTTTTCTGCAAGGTATCTCGTGCTTGTACCCGAGAAAACCAAGAAAGAGTTATTTTCACTCATTTTGTATAGCGTTTATATTTAATAAAAGTGTCCAAAGCAATTAGTCGGCGGCGTAGCGCAACTTTTTGAAGTGGCTTATAAGGTCCTTAAAGTCCATTTGGTTGTGTATGTTGAACCTGCACCACAAATCGCCGCAGATGACCACACCCCCGAAGCCAAGGTCTTTGGCTGCCTTGATGTTGTCGATACTCATACCTCCCAATGCGTACACGTGTTTGTCGATTAGGCCACTGCGTGAGGCTTCCATGAGCTGCATGTTGTTGAAGGTTTGTTTCTCCTTCTTAAACTCTATGCAGTCGTGTATGTTCTTTAGGAACACGTATTTTGATTTTTTCTTCATCATCTTCAGCGATGAGAGATCGCAACACGTGCGCGAGACGTTTCCCTTGTATCCATTGGGAATATCCTCCATGGGATTATCTATGTGGATGCCTGCCAGCCCGTACTCGTCTTTTAGGTAGTATTGGTCGTGTAAGGTGATCTTCTTATAGTGCTCCTCGGGTAACAACGTAAGCAGTCGCTCGGTGTAGAGCTGCGCTGCCCCGGGCTTAAACAGGTGCAAGTTGGTCATGCCCTCATCGAAGAGGGCAGACAGGATGATATTTTCTTCCACAAAAAATGTGGACTTAGTCATGATAACTAATTTCATCGTAGACGTTACTTTTCAAGTGCAAATGTATGAATTTTCCGTTAAATCAGCAATAATATTGGGAAATAAAACTTATCTTTGCAGAAAATTATAGCGATGAAAATAAACCTGACAACTTTTGAGGAACTTCATCACCCCGTTTATGTTTTAGAGGAATCGCGTCTGCGCCGCAACTTGCAACTCATCTCGCAGGTGTCGCAAGCCGCTGATGCTGAGATTATTCTGGCGTTTAAGGCTTTCGCTTTGTGGAAGACGTTTCCCATCTTTCGCGAGTATATTTCGGCCACAACGGCCAGTTCGCTTAGTGAGGCTCGTTTGGGTTATGAGGAGTTTGGCAGTCGAACCCATACCTTCTCACCAGCCTACACCGATGATGAGATTGATGAGATAGCCCGTTGTTCGAGTCACCTTACGTTCAATTCGCTTAGCCAATGGCAACGTTTGGCCGATCGCGCCAAAACAGTCAATCCGTCGATTAGCCTGGGCGTGCGTGTCAATCCGGAATATAGCGAGGTGGAGACGGTGCTTTATAATCCTTGTGCGCCGGGCACTCGCTTTGGCGTGCTCAATTCGCAGTTGCCTGAGCAGTTGCCGTCGTCCATCGAAGGCTTCCATTGCCACACCCTTTGCGAGAGCGGTCCTGATGTGTTCCAGCGCACGTTGGCACATATTGAGGAGCGTTTTTCTAAGTGGTTCCCGCAGCTGAAGTGGATTAATTTTGGTGGTGGCCACCTCATGACACGTAACGATTACGACACATCGTTGCTTATTAGCATCTTGCAAGACTTTCACCGACGTTATCCGCATCTTCATGTCATCTTGGAGCCAGGTAGCGCTTTTGCTTGGCAAACGGGGCCGCTTGTGAGTCAGGTGGTCGATGTAGTGGAGAACCATGGCGTACGAACAGCTATACTCAACGTGAGTTTCACTTGTCATATGCCCGACTGCTTGGAAATGCCCTATCATCCTGCTGTGCGTTTTGCGCGTACTATAGAAGAGGATGCAGAGGGTCGTATTCCCGACGGACAAGGTGAGCATATCTACCGTTTGGGTGGTTGTTCTTGCCTAAGTGGCGACTTTATGGGCCGTTGGCAGTTTGATCATGAACTCAAGGTAGGTGAGAATGTGATCTTTGAGGATATGATACACTACACAACGGTGAAGACCAACATGTTTAATGGTATTACCCATCCGTCGCTTGCCTTGGCCCATGCCGATGGTGAACTTGAGGTGCTCCGCCAGTACGGTTATGAGGATTACCGCAGTCGAATGGACTGATGCCCTGTTGGTCTCGTATAGAATGATTATAGTCTCTCTATAATGCAAAAGGCTCCAAGTTGTCTTGGGGCCTTTTGTTAATGATCAATTGGTTTTGTGTGTTTGTCCGATGTGGAAAACTATCGGATAGCGATTGTGTATTGTGGGCTGTTACCAACTGTTGCGTCACTTAAATTTTGAATAATTGTCGCATTCCAAAAGTTCAGAAACCGTCACCTTGTGATGACGGTGCATGTAACGGTCAACCATCTTCACGAAATCGGTGTTGAACATCTTCATGCCCGTAGCTTTGTTGACCACCCACATCACTTTGCCCATGTGTAGGTCCTTTTCCATTTGACTACGACGGTCGTAGTTGGCCATGGGGTAAAGGCTTAAGAGGTAGAAGCTAAGTGCATCGGGCACGATAAAGTTACGTCCCATGGTGCTTAGTTGCTCGGGCGAATAGCCATAGCGTTGGTAGAGGGGGTATTTCGATCCCATGTATTTGTCGAGCGAAATACCGATGACCCTATCGCCTACCACGATGCTTTGGTCGAGCGCACCTATTTGCGCATAGATGCGCGGAATGGGTAATCCGGGAATCCAACTTTGCAACTGTCGGAACGCTAAGCGGAATCCTTCGTTGAGGTCGTCCATGTTGGCATACTCCGACTCGGCGTCGCCAATAAGCGTCTGTAAAGTGGAATCTTGGTAAAAGCGGAGAAACTTCTCGTTGATATTGTGGTCGCTCACGTCACCTATCTGAAGCATTTTCTCCACCAGTGTGCGTGTCTCAATGGGATACTCGGTGTTCATCTGTTGTAAGGCTGAGAAGTCGCCTGTGATGAGATAACGGCTCTGTAACCGGTCATATCGCTCTACGTGGATATGACTGGCATCCTGCTCATCTTCGTTTGGTCTCAAGCGAAACTCGCATGCCGAGCATAAGAGAAGCATTGCAAACAATATGTAGGTAATTCTACGCACGCTATCCTTCCTATTTTACCGCAAAATTACTAAAAAACCTTTTTGTTTCCAAATAATAAGCTAAAAATATTAAAAATAATGTGAAATATTGGTCCGATACGTTTATTTTTCTGAAAATATCCATAAGAAAACGTATTTTCCGACAAGCGGAATACGAATTAATTGGTAATTTTGCTTCTACAAACAACGAGTCATACTATATGAAATACTTTTCTGTTCTTTTTCCTGCTTTTTTCTTTGGCTTGTTTGCGCGGGCGCAAGAAGTAGTTCGCCTAACGGTGAGTAGCGATGTTTCCCAGCAACAAGCACCTGTAACCTTGAATGTCCGAACCCATAAGAATATCCGCAGCGCTACAGTCCGTGTGAATGGGCGGGATGTAGCCTGTCAATTAGACGACCTCGATCGGGATGGTCAATACGATGAGTTGTCTTTCCTGACCGACATTAAGAAGAGTGAGGTGCAACACGTGGTAGTTAATCTGTCGGATGAGGAATGGACTACAGCTTACCCTGCTCGCACTTATGCCGAGATGATGTTGCGCAACCCGAAAGTAAAGGAGAAGAACAAGCACGACATCTACCTTACGGCCATTACTCTCGACGCTTCTACCAAAGATCCCTTCACGGTGCTGCATCATCATGGAGTGGCCTTCGAGAACGACCTGGTCGCCATGCGCATCTACATGGACGCGCGCCAAACCATCGATCTTTATGGTAAGTTTCATCAAGGCTTGGAACTCTACGACACGCAGTTTTACACATCTCCAGCCCAAAAGGCGCAAGGCTATGGCGACGATGTGCTATGGGTGGGCAATACGTTCGGACTGGGTGCGTTGAGAGGTTGGGACGGACAGCCCTCGCTCGTTTCCCCGGTGAAGCAACGTTCGCAGCGCATTATTTGTGCCGGACCTATTCGCACCATTGTGGAGATGGCCGATGAGGAATGGGCGTATAAGGCTGGTGAAGCTCCCATCAATATGATTTTGCGCTACACGCTTTACGCCGGCCATCGAGATTTTGAAGTGGAGGCTTCGTTCAATCGTGACCTTTCGAGTTCATTGTTTTCAACTGGCGTGATCAATGTAAGGGGCTCTGAAGAATTTTCTGACAAGGATGGTTTGCGCGGTTGTTGGGGAACCGATTGGCCCGCTACCGACACGTTAAACTGGAAACGTGAGACGGTGGGATTGGGCATCTTTGTTCCTACGGCATATCGCGATCGGGAATGGCCAGCCACGAAAGACAATTACACTTTCACTGTGAAGCCCGTGGGATGTCAACTTCGCTATCATTTGGCCTACACCAGCGATAACGAGGATTACGGTTACCACACAGCGAAAACGTGGTTTGCGTTTCTTAAAGATTGGAAAAAGCGCTTATTGCATCCCCTCAAAGTCAAGGTGGAGCGATAAGCGCCATATCTTATTATAGGCTTGTGGCCCATGTCAGCACATAGTCAGCATTGAGTTCGTAGTGTACTGTTAAATGGATCTTTCTACGCAAGTTCTCCATGGTCAATACGCCATGGTCAGAAGGTGTGAAAGGTGCCATCCGCATGTCTTGAAACAATAAATGGTCGGCTGAGAAAAACTTAAAGGTAGTTTCCTTTGCGCTCCAGCAGGTAAGTTGGATGTCGACCCCACCTTTCTCCTCATCGTCACGCATAAAACGGTCGGCCACGCGACACACACGGTTCGAGCGATACTCTATGTCGACTGCTACTTCCTGATAGGGTGATAAGATCAGTGCGGCCCATCCCTTGGTGTGGCTGAGACTGATGTGCATGTTCGCTAAGAGCGGCTTTCCTGAGGAGTCGTGTCCAATTATCCCGTCGTTGTTTCCGGTCATGGCATGGAGCAACGCATAGGTAACGAGTTTCTCTTTAAGTCGACCGCCGTGGTAAGCCGAAACGTCAGCCGTTGTGGGCCTCGGCAATTCCTCGGTTTGTTCCGTAATGCGCCACAGACCGAGTTTCACACCCGGCGCCACTTCGTCAATTCTTTGCAGGGGCATCTTGTGGCTTGTTGTGTACCGTTACTTTCACACGGCTGATTCGGCGACCCTCCACAGCCATCACCTCAAACGAATAGCGCTTATAATCCCATCTCTCGTGAATGCTGAGGAAATCGCCTTTCTGTTCCAGTAACAGTCCGGCCAGGGTATCGGCATCGCCCGCCACATCGTCGAACTCATCGTCGTCGATTTGCAGAATCTTGCAGAAGTCGCTCAACAAGGTCTTGCCCTCAAAGAGATAGGTGTTGTAGTTCAGTTTAGAGTAAGATTTCTCCTCCTCATCATATTCATCGTTGATCTCGCCAACGATTTCTTCCAAAATGTCCTCAAGAGTGACGAGGCCACTGGTGCCGCCAAACTCGTCGACAACAATGGCGATGTGTACCTTGTTCTCCTGAAACTCGCGGAGCAAGGCGTCGATCTTCTTGGTTTCGGGTACGAAGTAGGGTGGGCGCATCAGACTCTGCCATCTGAAATTCGATGGCTTTGACAGATGCGGTAACAAGTCCTTGATGTATAATATGCCGCGAATGTTGTCGCCATTGTCCTGATACACAGGTATGCGGCTATAGTTGTTCTCGGCAATGCTGGTCAGCACCTCTTGAAAACCGCATCGAATGTCGATCGAGACAATGTCCTGTCGGCTGGTCATCACCTCCTTGGCGGTTTCATCTCCAAAGCGGATAATGCCTTGCAGCATGCTCTTCTCGTCCTTGATGTCGTCTTTGTCGGTCAGTTCGAGCGCCTGTTCCAAGTCGTCGACCGAGAGTTGGCGCTTCTCCTTGGGAACAGCTTTTTCTGCAATGACTCCACTGGTGATCAGGATCGACTCGATGGGCCAGAACAATTTGCGCATCAGCATGACTCCGTTTACCGCCATGCGGCAGAAGGCCAATGGGTTCTGGCGACTAAACACCTTGGGCATAATCTCGCCATAAAGGAGCAAGAGGAACGTGAGGAGCACGGTGATCAACAAGAACTCGAGCCATTGCACCTTGAACGCCACCAGTGACCCAATGGCAAAGTTGCACAACATGATGATGGTGACGTTCACCAGATTGTTCATGATGAGGATTGTGGCCAACGTGCGCTCCGAGTCGTCCCGCAACATTTGGATCTTACGGTCCTTATCGTTTTTCTCAGGGTCGAGTTCATCGAGGTCTTGCGGTGAGAGACTGAAAAAGGCTATCTCCGAGCCACTGGCGAAGCCCGACAAGAAAAGCAAGAAAGCAGCCAACACAGCTGCTACTACGATGGCTGGTGTTAATGGTCTTAACACCAGCCAGTCACTTAATTGGAATAATAGGATTGTCTCCAAAATATCTTCGCGTTAATCAGAAGGGTAGTGAGCTATCATCGTCGTTTGCTGTCGATGGTTTGACGGTGGGTTGCGTTTCCGCCTTGTCGGCCTCGTTGGCGCGAGGCTTCGGCGTAAGCATTTCCATATTTTCCACCAATATCTCGGTAACGTAATGACGCTTACCCAATTGGTCGTCGAATGTTGTGTAACGCAGGCGACCTTCCACATACAGTTTGTCGCCTTTGTGGACATATTGTTCAACCACCTTAGCCAGCTGGCGATAGAACACGAGGTTGTGCCAATCGGTACGGTCGGGTACCTGCGTGCCGTTCTTCAGCGTGTATCCACGCTCGGTGGTAGCCAATGTAACCTTGGCTACCGCTTGGTCGGCGTCGTAATAACGCACATCGGGGTCTTTGCCCACGTTGCCAATCAGCATTACCTTATTCATGGTAGCAAACAATTATGATGGGTTTACACACTCTGTGATGGAATTATTTCCAGCGTCCAAGGTACTTGAAGTTGAAATTCTTGCCCTTGGCTGATGGGAACTGGCTACGATAGTCGACTCGCTCGCGCAGGTGCTCCACGATGCGGTTGTAGCAGTCCTGACCTGAGGTAGCCTTGCAACGCGCCACAAATGTAGTGTCGCGATATTCGTGCTTTCCTGTGGTAGGGATCATCACAACGCGCTTGAAGCTGAGCTCGCCCTCATACCATCCAGCCTTCTCCTCGGTCAAACGGTTCACAACCATCTCATTCATGCTGCGGCGATCCGCAACAGCCTGATTGGGAGCGGGGCGAAGAGCTTTCTTCTGCTTGAAGTCGAGCATGGTCTCGGCTGCGGTTTTGATGATAATGAAGTAAATGTGCGAACGCACCTTGTAACGCTTTGGGAAAAACACATCGCTCTGGGCGTAATCGCGCAAATCAGCCTCCAACTCCGGAGTTACTCGTATTTCATCAATGGAACGCAGGAAATCAAGAGCCTCATCAACATTGGAAACAAGTGTTTCCTTATCGAAATATCTTAAATATAAATTCATTGATTAGGTGTGTATCTCAATACAATAAAAAAAAGAGCGGCAAACGGGGCTCGAACCCGCGACCTCGACCTTGGCAAGGTCGCGCTCTACCAACTGAGCTATTGCCGCACACGTTAAAATCATACAAGTGAAGAGGAGGAGACTCGAACTCCCACGACATAATTGTCACTACCCCCTCAAAGTAGCGCGTCTACCAATTCCGCCACCCCTCCAAATGTATACATTCTGAATAATTTGTGCCCAGAACAGGACTCGAACCTGCACGTCGTAAAACACACGCACCTGAAACGTGCGCGTCTACCAATTCCGCCACCTGGGCATATGACTTTTCAGTCGCTTGGTTATTCAGAATGTTGAGCGGCAAACGGGGCTCGAACCCGCGACCTCGACCTTGGCAAGGTCGCGCTCTACCAACTGAGCTATTGCCGCTTGTTTTCTGTTGCCAGAAGCATTTCTCTAAATGCGAGTGCAAAGGTACAGGTTTTTTTTGAATCCACAAACTTTTCGCGAGTTTTTTTTCAAAAAAATGCAATTTTATTAGTTCACCTTATATATAATATATTAAGCAAACTGCCTAAAAGGTTCTTGTTGGTGTGATTTGGTCGTAAAACGATCGATTGAGGTCTTGTATTCATTCTGTATAAAATATGCAGTGGAATGTGAAAAAAACATGTGTCTCGCCCCGTGCATGACGGTTTGAAAGCGTGTTTTTGTGTTCCGACTGCTCGTTTTGGGGATTTTTGGGGTACTCCGTAGCCTGCCCTTATGGTCTTTTGGGCGATATGTTTCTAAATTCGAACGCCATTCATTGTGTTTCCCGTTAGTTTGAAGTGGTGATAATGGTGTGCTTCGTATCGCAGAAATCATCCCTTTTATGTTTTTTTAAGGGTTGGGGTTATGTTGGTTCTTCGCATTCAGTCTCGCGCATTTCTTTTCCAACGCAGAAACCACATGCACCTTTGCGTAATGTGCATCCGCTGCGCTTTTGTCGATTTAATGCTCCTTGTTTTGCTTTTTACGGATTACCCAGGTCGCTTGTGCAATCCTCTTGTATGCCTTCATGGGCGCGCTTTGCACTATAATTGCCATGACTCTCGTGAGATGGATGCCAACATAGTTCTCAACCCGAAGGCTGAGGAGAAACTTGTAGTTCCTATGGTGTTCTGCGTCCACAGGAAATGAAAGTCACCTATATATAATAGGTGTAGAGGCTATGTCGTCTATCTGTCTTGAAGCGTCATTCTTAACGATGGTCGTATCCCAGTTCGCGAATTCGCTTATTGAGCAAGTCGGTAAACTCATGGTTCTTCAACCCCCATTTGGGTGCAATCACCATGTTGGGAGGGCTTTGGCTTACGAACCGTTCAAGGACCAGGTCGTTTCGCAACTGTGATACGTAGCGAATCACAAGGTTTACATACTCTTCTGCTGAGAAGACGTGGAAGGGGTGCGCCTCGTATTCCTTTGCCAAAGGTGTGCCTTTGATGATTTGCAGTTGGTGGAGTTTGAGGATGTCAAGCGGTAGTTGGGAGATGGTTGAGGCCTGATGAAGCATTTCCTCTTCGTCCTCGCCTGGCAATCCGAGAATGATGTGTCCGCAGGTGATGATCCCCCTTTGGTGGGCCTTGATGATGGCTTGTCTGCTGCAGTCGAATGTGTGGCCGCGATTGATGCGTCGTAGGGTGTTGTCATTGGCCGACTCGATACCATATTCCACGATGAGGAACGTGCGTTGGTTGAGCTGTTGCAGGTAGTCGAGTGCCTCGTCGCTCACGCAGTCGGGTCGGGTGCCGATAACCAAGCCCACCACATTGTCGACGGCAAGTGCTTCCTCATATTTCCTTTTCAGTTCCTCCAAGGGTGCGTATGTGTTGGAGTAAGCCTGGAAGTAAGCCAGGTATTTCATCTCTGGGTATTTTTTTGCAAAGAACGCCTTGCCCTCTTCGAGTTGCTGTGTGATCGACTTCCCTCGGTCGCAATAGGAAGGGTTGAAGGTTTTGTTGTCGCAAAACGTACATCCGCCCAACGACAGGCGTCCGTCTCGGTTGGGACAGCTGAAGGCAGCGTCGACAGATATCTTTTGCACGCGAAAAGGGAACTGCTCGCGTATCCAATGGCTATAGTCTTTATAAAACATTGTGTAGTGGCCTGAGGCCCTTCATAAATATATTTGCAAATATTGGTGTAATGCTTTGCAAATTTATCAAAATGTGTTTAACTTTGCAAGTAATGACCATTAAACTAATAGTAAAATGAAAAAAATCACATTGATGTGTTTGGCAATCCTCCTGACGGTGTTGGGTGCGAATGCCGCTGACAAGATTGACTTGAAGAGACTGACCCAAGGTGAGTTCTCGGCCCACCGTATTAGTGGAATCGACCCACTCGCTGGAACCGACCAGTATGCGCAGATCTCTCAAGACGGCAGTCAGATCGTGCAGTACTCTTTCAAGACCGGTAAGAAGACGGGTGTGCTCTTCGACGTCAACAATACGCATGGCGAGAAGATCAAAGGTTTCGATGGTTACCAGATGGCCCCCGATGGAAAGCACATGCTCATCCGTACAAACACACAGATGATTTACCGTCGCTCATACAAGGCCGATTTCTATATCTATACTGTCGACTCTCACAAGTTGGAGCGTCTTTCAGCAGGAGGTCCGCAGGAGATGCCCGTATGGTCGCCCGATGGAAACCAAGTGGCTTTCATGCGTGACAACAACATCTTCCTGGTGAAGTTGCTCTACGACAACAGCGAAAGTCAGGTCACTACCGATGGTAAGTTTAACGAGATCATCAATGGCGTTCCCGATTGGGTTTACGAGGAGGAGTTTGCGTTCAACAGCGCGTTGACCTTCAACGCCGATGGTACGATGTTGTGCTGGCTCAAGTTCGACGAGTCGAAGGTGAAGGAGTACTCTTTGCAGTTGTATAAGGGCATGAAACCTGAGAAGAAGGAGTTTGAGTTGTATCCCGGTTATTATAGCTACAAGTACCCGAAGGCTGGCGAGGACAACTCGAAGGTGACGGCTTGGAGCTACGATATCAAGAGCCACAAGACCCAGCAGCTGCAGGTTCCGATGGATGAGGATGGCTACATGCCCCGCATCTTGCCTACCGAGAATCCCGAGAAGATATTGGTTTACACCATGAACCGTCATCAGGACGTGCTCAATCTCTACACGGTCAACCCGCGCAGCACCCTGTCGCAGCTGTTGATTAAGGAGAGCGTGGCCAAGTATGTGAAGGAAGAGGCTATGGAGGCTATCCGCATTGGCAAGGACTATATCCTGATGCCTTCCGACCGCGATGGTTACATGCACCTTTATCTCTACAGCCAGAATGGTAAGTTGCTTCGCAAGATTGGCGACGGCAAGTACGACATCACCAAGGTTTACGGCTACGACGAGAAGACGGGCGACGTGTATTACCAGGCTGCTCCGCTCAATCCTCACGACCGTCAGATCATGGTGACCCGCAAGAATGGCAAGACCGTGCGTCTTACCAATCAGGAGGGATGGAACGAGGCCATTTTCTCGGGCGATTGCAAGTATTTCGTCAACACATGGAGCGACATCAACAATCCTTACGTTTATACCACACGCAACAATCAGGGTAAGGTGATCGCCACCAACCTAGACAACAAGGAGCTGCGGGCCAAGACCCGGCAGTATGGATGGACGAAGAACGAGATGTTCTCTTTCACCACCTCTGAGGGTGTGAAACTCGACGGTTGGATGGTTAAGCCTGCCAATTTCGATCCCAACAAAAAGTATCCTGTTATCATGTTCCAGTATAGCGGCCCCGGCAGCCAGCAGGTTGTAAACTCTTGGAATGCCGGTTCTATGGGGCAGGGTTGCGCTTACGACCAGTATCTCGCTCAACAGGGCTTTATCGTGGTTTGCGTCGATGGCCGTGGCACGGGCGCAAATGGTGCTGAGTTTGAGAAGTGCACCTACCTGCACCTCGGCAACCTGGAGGCTAAGGACCAGGTGGAAACAGCCCTTTACCTTGGCTCACTGCCTTATGTCGATAAGGACAATATCGGTATCTGGGGTTGGTCGTATGGTGGCTATTGCACGCTGATGAGCATGAGCGAGGGCCGTCCCGTCTTCAAGGCAGGTGTGTCTGTTGCTCCTCCGACAAGCTATCGCTATTACGATTCTGTCTACACCGAACGCTACATGCGCACTCCTCAGGAGAATGCCGAGGGTTATGCTGATTGCGCCATCTCGCGTGCCGACAAGCTTCATGGTGCACTGCTTATCTGCCACGGTACCGCCGACGACAACGTGCACCCGCAGAACACCTTCGAGTATGCTGAGGCTCTTGTGCAGGCCGACAAGGATTTCAAGGAGCTTTTCTATGCAAACCGCAACCATGGCATCTATGGTGGTAATTCAAGAAACCACCTCTTGCGCCAAATCACCACATGGTTTGTGGATCACTTGCAGAAGTAAAACGAAACCATCGCGCTGAATCATAAGAGGCGTCAGTCTTTTCTGAACGACGCAAAGAATGTTGCCGTTGGCAACCGAGGACACGAAAGTCGCGGTTGCCAACGGCTTTTCGTTGTTGTATGGTTATGGCAAGAAGTAACGGTTGGCGTGTCTTCAGGGAACCGGTAGGGGTTGCATGATGTTCGGTATGCTGCGGAGTGGCAATGGATATAAAACAAAAAGAGCACTGCGTTTGCAGTGCTCTTGATAAATGTTGAGGTACCTGGCGGAGTCGAACCGCCTTGAACGGTTTTGCAGACCGTTACCTGACCGTTCGGACAAGGTACCGTACCTGCTTGTTGTAAGCGTGTGCAAAGATAGGCATTATTTTTCTTTCCACCAAACTTTTGACTTGCTTTTTGTTGTTTTATGGCGAAATTGTTCCTTTTTTGTTGTCAGGGGTGTTGGAGATGGGGTGCGTCGGCCTGAAAAATGCCGCGTGTTTTAGCGGATGAAACTTCCGAAGCAGTTGTTGCGTTCAAACTCCTTGATGATGGCCTCCTCCGTCGACGTGGTCTTCACGATCTTGTAGTGCTTGCGGAAGGTTTCGTCGTTGCCCCGCTCCCGTAGGGCGTAGTAGATGTCTTCCCAACGTGTGGAGACGCCTTCGCCGATGTCGTAGTCGCCAATGTTGAACATTGTGCTCCAATAGACACCCCTATAATCGTCCTTGCCGCGGTCGACGAGCATGCGCGTGCCGATGGAGGCCACTTCGTCGAATCCTCGGTTGTGCGTGTAGGTCATCTGTATCTCAATGTTGCGTTTGCTATATGCGATGCGTTTTGTGTTTCTGAAACGTGTCTTTACCAATTGGTTACGTACCATTCCCCGAAATGAGAGTAGGCGCAGCTTATCCATGTCGATCATCAATCGTCCGGTCAGCGTGGGCGGTAGGAGCGATGCCATTTCATCTTGCGTCATCCGCTCGCCATTGGCCTTCACCCTATCCGATGGCAAATCAAACTGAAGAAGGAGGATGCGTGTGCTGTCCTCCCCTTGCAGGATGGCGTACGACAGGTCGTATAGCTTGTCATAATAATGTTTGATCCACTCGTAGGGCAATGGGGTGTAGAGTTGCCGCCAAATGCCCGACTCTGGTAGCATGGGTGCAATGCAGGAGGTCTTGTAATAATCGCGAAACTTATAGAAGGGCTTCAGCGTGTCGCCACTCTCGATGTTGCCATAGCGCCCCGTGGTGAGCATGAATTCGCGCAGGGCGATGTCCGACCTGGTGCGGAAGAAAGCCTCGATGAGCTCGTTGTAGGTGGTGTCGTTTTGCGTCACCTGACGGAAGAAGTAGTTGGACTGTATGCCCCTGAACTTGTTGTACTCGTCGTTGAGCTTCTTTGTCAACTTCTTGAGCAATCCCTCAATATCGATGGGCGTGACGATCACCTCTTTCAGCAAGCGGGTGTAGGGCTTGAGCGCCACCTTGCGACCCAAGTCGCTGGCCTTGATGTTCTTGCCGTTGTAGCCCACGTAGGTGATGTGCAGCATATCTTCTGGGTGTGCCTTGATGGAGAAGTCGCCTTCTTGGTTGGTGATGGTGGAGTGGGAGGAGCTGATGTAGACGCTCGCCATGGGTAAGGCGTCGCCTGTAGTCGCGTCTACCACGCGGGCCGTATAGGTGTTCTGAGCGCTGATATGCGCCAGGGCACATAGCAACGTCATGATGAGGATAATGACTTTTTTCATAATAACTCCTTTCTTAATGGTAGGCGGGGCCCAAGGAACCCATACCCATGGCGCTAACCTGCACATGGGTCTTTTGGCTGTTGTTATAGAAGGTGGCGTTCGCCTTGCTTGTTGCGCCCACTCTTAGGCAGGGGTTCCAATAGAGTGTGCGTCGGTAATCTGCGTACCGGGGCAACTGCCGATGGCTGTAGTCCGGGTGGTAGTATTCGTCGGGCTCGGCAATGCCTGGTAGGACGAGGCTGCGGTCGCGCATGGTGTAGCGTGTGCCGTCGTTGGGGATCGTCTCAAAGTCCAGGGTGACATCGGCCGTCTGGCTGCTCATCTCCATGTAGCGGTCGCAGTTGCGCAGGTCAAAGTCGGTGTAGAACTTGACGGTTTGTTGGCGGCGCAGAAAGAGGTCCTTGTAGATGCTGTAGTTGCTGCGGTTCATGGGAGCCTCCATCATCTTGGTCCTGCCGGTGTCGAAGCTTCGGTAAAAGAGCATGCCGTCGAGGTGCCCTTCCACGTTGAATGTCCACGTGGTGCCATAGTTGCCGAAGAGAAGCACACTTAGCTGATAGGGCAGGCGTCGGAAGTTGACTTTGCCAAACGAGAGGCCGTAATCAGTGGCGAGGTTGTAGAGTTGCTCCGTATCGTATTGGCAGACGGGCCGTCTCCAGTCGATGGCCTGCTTGCTGCGGCGCCGTCGGCCTGTCACGCTCACCTGGGGTAGGGTGATGCTTGGATCGTTGGTCCACGTCTCCGCATGGCCCGCCTCGTCCGTTTGCTGACTCGTAGCGGGGCGATGGGTCTCATACCAAGAATATTTACGCGCAAAGACGGGGTAGAACATATCGAGTTTGACGTAGTAGTCGGGCCACGCTTCCTCGTCGAAGATGTCCTTCGTGTGGTTGGCGTGCCATTCTTCGGTGCTGATGTCCTGCTTATGGGCACTCAGTAGCAGGCGTCCCTCTCCCCAGAAAGGTGCTATCTGAAAATGAAACCGCCCGCCACCTGTGGTCTGTAGCGTGAAAGGTGTCGATTTTTCCCCCTTGGGCCCTATGAGTGTCATCTCGCCCTCGACGGTCACTTCGTGTTTCAGACCAGGGTGATTGATGCCATAATCTTTTTCCACATCCTGCATTTGCTCCTCGTCAGTGGCGTTGTCGTGCGTGTCTTCAGATGAATCGTTTCCCGGTTTGCTTTCCAGCTCGGCTTGCGATAGCAGCACGCCCCGTTCCTTCTCTGCCAGGTATCCTTGTTCTCCCACGATTTTCGTTGAGGCTAACCAACTCTCCAATGCCGGGAAGTTTGCCGGGTTGGTCATTTCGTCATAAGTGCGACCGAAGATACCGTCACGCCAAAGGGGGAGCTCGGCGGGTTCGATAGGGTCGACGACGGGAGCCTTGTAGACAGTGCCGTCTATCTCGATGTTCTTCTCTGGGCTGTAGCGCAGAGGCTTGCCGTTAGTCAGCGCTTTGAAGTCATAGCGCCGCCAGCCCTGCACCATCAGCAGGTTGTCGAGTCGTGCGCGGTGCAGGCTGTCGTCTCGCTCAAAGTAGTAGTAAGGACGCGCCACAAACCCCTGTAGGTCGCTGGTGAGCAGGAGATCGGTGAGAGGCGTTCCGTCATCATACGACGGCTCCATGCCACGCTGGTCGCGAATGGCCACGCTGAGCGTACTTACGTCTCTCGGTGGCGTCAGCGTTAGGTCTCCCTTTTCGTATGGCTGGTACTGGCTCTTTTTCCCCTCGATGGCGATGTGGCGTTGTTCATAGTCGTGGTGATTGACAAAGAACAGGCGGTCGGCCAATACATTGCCGTTTTCGTCATAAACGACAAGGTCGCACACGCCCGTCGGAAATAGGCTTCTGTCATATCGAATGGTGCCATCGCCCTTGGCATCTAATGACACCTCCTTGAGGGATCGTAACATTCCTCGGGTGAGGAAGGCAACCTTGAGATGCTTTGCTGAGAGCCCTCGGCCTTGCAAGGTCACGTTTCCCTCATCGACATGTAGCGTGAGCCCCTGCTGCAGGATGTCGGGTAGCGCAAAGCGATAATGGGTGCCTTTGTAGTCGAAGGTGGCGCATGGCTTACCATCTTCAGGCACATCATATGTAAAGATGCCGCGCCCCATGAAGTCGGCACGTATATCTTGTCCCTCCATCTTGCCTGTCACGTTCACGGCTTCTCCTTCCTCGTTGAGAGCCTCGAAGGCTATTCGGCATCGTGTGCCAGCGATCAGGTTGCCGCCCTCGGGGTAAAACTTGACGTTAAGGCTCGGCTTCTTGGGCTTCAAGGCCCGTTGCCTGGGGCGTGGCATCATTTGACGGTCGCTGTAGTCACCTGCTTTCTCGGGGCGCTCATACACAGCCACCACACGCGACCAAACCGTGCCGTAGTCGCGGAAGAAGTCCTTGGCCATCTGTCGGTTGTAAAACAGCTCGCGGTCCTTGCGGTTGTAGGGGCGCTCGGTCACGCAGAAGTTCATCATCCATCGGGTGTAGGCCCTAAGCTCATAATAGCCAGAGTGGAGCGTGTCGGCCAGCGCGAAGTCTCCATGGTCGGCATCGGGCCGCCCGATGTATTGCCGATGCCGCTCTACGACATGTCCTTCAGGATCCACCAGTTCCACATAGAGAATGCGGCTATCCGCCGTCGGTCGTAGGTTGCCCGCCTCCACCAAGTATGCCTTATACCAGATGGTGTCGCCCAGGAAGTAGCAGTTGTTGTCCAGGTGCAGATAGGCCTTCTCCTGCACAGGAGCGGTGGACAAGCGTTTCTCAATGTCTGTTCTTTGTGCATAGACGTTGCTTTGCCAGCTACATATGCAGGCAAAGGTTGCTAAAGTTAGTATGAAACTACTTGTAGTCTTCATGGGCAAAAGGATTGAATTCCAACAGATATAGATGAAGCGCCTAAAATGAAAAAACTCAGATCAGACCACAAAAGCTAAGGTAATTGGGCTGTTTCTATAATGTTGTTATTATGAAAGATTTTGATGAACATCCTGTAGTTCTTGTCTTTTACATACTGAAATGTGCCTACTTTTTGCGTAGCTTGAGCCTTCTGGCGGGATTTTTTTAATATCTGTGTTTCCATGTAGTTGCCCTCAAAATCATCTAGACGGAATTGTACAGAATAACCTTCTGGTATATTATTGTCAGATCCTACGTAAACTTCAACAAACACATAACAATCTTGCTTGAAATAAGCTATTAACTTTCTCAAGGCTGCAAAATCTTTGTGCGCTAATATAAGTATAGCCTGTTTCATAGTTTCCTAGTTTTAGATGGTTGTTATAAGCGACACCCATAGAAAAGTTTTCGTATTTCTTTTTGCAAAAAAAGAAAATCTTTTGGGCAATTGCAAGTTTTGAGTGTTAAAACTTATACTTGCTTTTGCATTTTTACGGTAAATTATGTTTTATGGAGTAGGAGCCGGAAGTTGTAGTGTTAAATTCCCACCTTGGTTGCTCTTTACCCTTCAGAGGAGCATTTGTTTCAAGCGCACTCGGTGAATGTCCAAAATGAAGAAATGTTTGTCAAAAAGGGAATAAAATTCGCCTTTTACCCTAATTTTTGTTTTCTTTGCATTCGAAATGAATTCAGTTAATGAGTAATTCGGCAATACTTACCATCACGGGAAGCGACAGCACAGGTGGATCGGGCGTTCAGGCCGACATCACCACGATATCGGCACTCGGCTCCAAGGCCGTGTCGGTCATCACCTCGGTGACCTTGCAAAACACCCTGGGTATCCAGCATTTCTATGATTTGCCGGCTCCCATTGTCAGCGGACAGCTTGACGCCATCGTCGATGATGTGATGCCCGAGACGGTGAAGATAGGAATGGTTAGAAACACGGAGGTACTGAAAGCCATTGTGAGTGCCTTGCGGCGTTACAAGCCCAAGTCGGTGGTGTACGCTCCAGTGCTCTTCTCCAGCCACGGCGACCGACTGATGGGAACGGCGACCATTGAGATGATCCGTCATAAGTTGTTCCCCCTGTGCAAGGTCATCATCATGCGGCGCCGCGAGAGCGACCTGCTGCTGAGCGATTGCATTGCCGATAACGTGTGCTTCCTCGACGATGCGGCCGACCACGGAAGTGTCAACATGTTCGCTTCGGCCCTTGCCGTTTACCTCAACCAGGGCGACAGCGTGAGCGACGCCATCGCCAAGGCGCATGCGTTTGCCACCAATCTCTTCTCGAAGAGTGCCAAACTTACTGGACGGAGTGGGGAACTGTATGCCGAGTTCATCAATTTAGTGAAGAAGGAATCGTCGACCAAGGCCGACGTTTCCCACTATGCCAATGTGCTGAACGTTAGCAGCCGCTATCTCGGTCAGGTGTGCCGACTGGTGGCGGGCAAATCGCCCAAAAGCATTGTCGACGCTTATCTGGTGGAAGATATCAAGGCCCATTTGGCTGCCACGCACGACACCATTCAGCAGACCGCCCTGGCCTTTGGCTTTGCCAACCAGGCCCATCTGTCGAAGTTCTTCAAAAAGCTCACTGGAATGACGCCAACCGAGTACCGTAGCCATTACCATGAGTATGGCCTGGTTAATGAATAATAACATAACTAACTTTTAAAATCATAAACTAATGGAAAACAGACAAGAACTGAACCGCAACTTGGCACAGATGCTGAAAGGCGGCGTGATTATGGATGTGACAACACCCGAGCAGGCAAAAATCGCTGAACAGGCAGGTGCGTGTGCCGTTATGGCACTCGAGCGCATTCCCGCCGACATCCGTGCAGCTGGTGGCGTGTCGCGCATGAGCGACCCCAAGATGATCAAGGGCATCCAGCAGGCAGTGTCTATCCCCGTCATGGCCAAGTGCCGTATCGGCCATTTCGTTGAGGCTCAGGTTTTGGAGGCTATTGAGATCGACTATGTCGACGAGAGCGAGGTTCTGTCTCCGGCCGACAATGTTTATCATATCGACAAGACAAAGTTCAAGGTGCCTTTCGTTTGTGGTGCAAGAAATCTGGGCGAGGCTTTGCGCCGTATCGCTGAGGGTGCATCGATGATTCGTACGAAGGGCGAACCTGGAACAGGCGACGTGGTGCAGGCTGTGCAGCACATGCGCATGATGCAGGGTGAGATTCACCGTCTCACAAGCATGTCGGAGGACGAGTTGTACGAGGCTGCCAAGCAGTTGCAGGCTCCCTATGAGTTGGTGAAGTATGTTCACGACAATGGCAAGTTGCCCGTGGTGAATTTCGCTGCTGGTGGTGTAGCTACACCCGCCGACGCTGCCCTGATGATGCAGTTGGGCGCTGAGGGCGTGTTCGTGGGCTCTGGTATCTTCAAGAGTGGCGATCCCGTGAAGCGTGCTGCCGCTATTGTTCAGGCCGTTACCAACTATAAGGACGCTAAGAAGATTGCCGAGTTGAGCGAGGACCTTGGTCCTGCCATGGTGGGAATCAACGAGCAGGAGATTAAAACGTTGATGGCTGAGAGAGGACAGTAAGAATATGAGAATAGCTGTGCTTGCCCTTCAGGGTGCATTTGTGGAGCATGAAGCGATGCTTCGTCAACTCGGGGTTGATAGTTTTGAGGTTCGCCAACTGTCTGATTGGCAACAGCCGAAGGATGGATTGATCATTCCCGGCGGTGAGTCGACCACGCAGTCGAAGCTCCTTCACGACCTCGGTTTGCTTCAACCCATCCGCGAGGCGATTGTTGGCGGCCTGCCCGTTTTCGGCACTTGCGCTGGCCTTATCTTGTTGGCGAAGAGTGTTGAGGGTGAGAACCGTGAGCGACTGGCAACCATGGATATTTGCGTTAAGCGCAATGCCTATGGCCGACAGCTCGGAAGTTTCTCAACGGAAGCGCCGTTTGCTTCTGTGGGCGACATTCCCATGACCTTCATCCGTGCCCCATATATAGAAAAGGTGGAGGCTTCTGCCGAGGTCTTGGCTGTTGTCGACGGCAACATGGTGGCTGCCCGCCAAGGCAGTCAGCTGGTCACAGCCTTCCATCCGGAGCTCAACGACGACCCCCGGGTCCACGAATATTTCCTTTCGATGATCAAACCCCAATAGGCCATTAGAGTTTAATTCTTATTAGTGTTTTGGCCTAATGGCCCATTGGGGGTAAAAGTGTTGTGGCTGATATCAGCGCAACCTATAGGCATCTATCACAATGTGCCCTTCGTACTGGGGAGCTCAAAGTGATAGATGTCTCTTTTTACGGCCATCTTCAAGCTTCTTGCCAAGGCCTTGAAGATGCCTTCTATCTTATGGTGCTCATTTTGTCCTTCCGCCTTGATGTTTAGGTTCATGAGCGCCGAGTCGCTGAGGCTCTTGAAGAAGTGGAAGAACATCTCGGTGGGCATTTCGCCAATCTTCTCGCGTGTGAAGGTGGCATCCCATACCAGCCAGGGGCGTCCACCGAAGTCGAGGGCCACTTGGCATAGGCAATCGTCCATAGGCAGGCAATAGCCATAGCGCTCAATGCCGCGTTTGTCGCCCAACGCCTTACGCAGGCAGTCGCCCAATGCGATGGCGGTGTCTTCTATGGTGTGGTGCTCGTCCACCCAAAGGTCGCCATGGGTCTTGATGGTCAGGTCCATCATGCCATGCTTGCCTATTTGCTCAAGCATGTGGTCAAAGAAACCAAGGCCCGTCGATATGTCGGTCTTGCCCGACCCGTCGAGGTTTATCTTCACGTGGATTTGCGTCTCTTTGGTGTTTCGCTCCACCTCGGCTATGCGTTCCCCGGCAAACAATATCTCGCTGATCTTGTCCCATGTCATGCCGTTCTTTCCCAGGATCAGCGACTTACATCCCATGTTTTCGGCCAGTTGTGCGTCGCTCTCGCGGTCGCCGATGACCCACGAGTGGGCGATGTCGTAGTCGCTATTGTCTAGGTATTTCTTCAGCATGCCCGTCCCAGGCTTTCTCATGGGCGAGTTGTCCTCAGGAAAATGACGGTCTATCAGTTGGTCGTCGAACGTGATGCCTTCGCTCTCCAATGTTTGGAGAATGAAGTTGTGCACAGGCCAAAAGGTGTCCTCTGGGAACGATGGTGTGCCCAATCCATCCTGATTGCTCACCATGACGAGTTTGAAGTCGAGATGAGCGCTGATGAATGCGAGGTTTCGAAATACTCCTTGTGTGAATTTTAGTTTGTTGAACGAATCGATCTGCTCGTCTTGTGGCTCCTCGATGAGGGTTCCGTCGCGATCGATAAACAGTAATCTTTGTGCCATTTATGGTTGTGTTGTTTGTGTCGTCGCTCTTTTCTTGGCCTCAATGCTACCGTAGACGTAATAGAAAACCATCGTGATCCATATCGTGAGGTAGTTCCACACGAAGACGCATGGCAATGAAATCAAGTAGCCTGCGAAGCCGAAGTAGGGTGGCAAGCTTGAGACATCGCCCATGAGTTTGCCTGCTTCGTTTGTGTAGTTGGCCAAGAACAGGATGAGTTCTGGTGTGGCCACGATGCTCAAGGCCAGCCAATAGATGATGCAAGCCAACAGCAAGCAGATGAACAGGAAGCCCCAGTGGCGCCATCCTTGGCGGTAGGATGAACCCAGGATGCTGCCCGCTTTTTGTTCGGGTTCCATGACGTATTTCATCGTTGAGTAGATCGTGGGTATCAGGATAATGGCCCAAACGAAGTACATGCCTATGATGATGGCGCCCGAGGTCATTAGGGTGCTCTCGGGTATGGGTGCTGTTTTGTTGGCCACTAAGAAGATGGGAATCATGCCCAAGCATATGGTTATCAGGATGAGCACGAAGAATGTGCCAAAGTTAATCAGCGTGGCCCGTAACAGGCGTGGCCAGATGGCTTTGCGGCTCCTGCCGCTAAGCAGGCTGAAAACGCATGAGTAGGCCCAGATGAACCCCACCACACACATGACCGACAGGCCGATGCTCTCAGCGATATACGCCACCGGTGAGGAGGTGGACTCTGCTTCCGATAGGGTTCTTGCGCTTTCGTTCCACATCATTAGGTGTGAAAGGCAGGCGATGGCTGAAAGAACCAACACGGGAAGCCATGTGTTCTTGAAGAGGGTTCTCAGGTTGGAGCAATACAAGTCGTATGCTGCGCGAAAGCAAGCCTTTGTGCTTCTTATTTTATACAAATCCGTTTCCATGAGTTGTAGGTGTTTATGGGTGTGTGGGCATGCGGCGCCTGAACTCGGCGCAGGTGATGGCTGTGGCGATGGCCACGTTGAGACTGTCGGCCGTTTGGCGTCCTTCTGGATAGTTGGGAATGAGCAGTTTGTGGGTGATGAGCTGTCGGATGGCGGGCGATATGCCGTTTCCCTCGTTGCCCATCACAATGACGCCCTTGGCTGAGAGCTCTTGCTCGTAAATGGAGCTACCTTCCAACAAGGTGCCGTAGACGGGGTATCCACTGGGCAGCGAGCCCATCCATTGTGGCAGGTCGATGGTGTGCAACCTCACACGGGCAATGCTTCCCATTGTGGCCTGCACCACCTTGGGGTTCCATGGGTCGGCGGTCTCCGCCGAGCAGAAGATGTTGGTAATGCCAAACCAATCGGCAATGCGGATGATGGTTCCTAAGTTGCCTGGGTCTTGTACGCCGTCGAGCGCCAACACCAGCCCCATGTCGTCCAACGATTCTTGGTCGTTGGCCTTGGGCATGGGGAACACGCCCAACACCTGTTGCGGGTGTTGGAGAAACGAAACCTTACGCAGCTCGTCGTCGGTCACTGTAATGACCTCGGCCGCAGCCGTGGCCGCTTGTGCGTTGCCGCCCTCGTCGAGCCACTGCTGGGTGGCTACGATGAGGCGAGGCTTCATCACTTGCAGCAAGTCGGCTACCACCTTGGGTCCCTCACCGACAAAGAGCCCTTCCTCTTGGCGGTGCTTCTTGTGGCCCAATGCGGCTATGTATTTTATCTTATTCTTACTTATCACATTGCAAATGTACTTATTTTTTTCAAACGCTTTATATTTTTTTGCAAACCTTTTTCTTTCTTCAATAAATTTATTACTTTTGCAATGTTATTTAAACAAGTATTAACTAAAACCTTAGAGATGAGAAAAACGTTAGTGGCAGCATGTATGCTTGCAAGTGTCATGGTGGCCAATGCACAGACCAAATTGCCTTCATGGCTGTCGCAAGTCAAGTTGTCGGGTTATGCGCTTACCCAGTACCAGTATTCCGGACAGGAGAATGCCAAGGCCAACTCGTTCAACTTGCGCATTGTTCGTGCAGTTTTGGATGGTCGCATCGCCGATGATTTTTATTGGAAGATGCAAGTGCAGCTCAATGGCAACACCACTACCAACACCTTGTCGCCCCGTTTGGTCGACCTCTTCGCTGAGTGGCAGAAGTACGACTTCTTCAAAGTGAAGATGGGACAGTTCAAGCGTCCGTTCACGTTTGAGAACCCCATGCACCCCATCGACCAAGGTTTCATGTCATATAGCCAGCCCATCAGCAAGTTGGCGGGTTTCGCCGACCGTAGCGGCATGCACGCTTCCAATGGTCGTGACATCGGTGTTCAGTTGCAGGGCGACTTTCTCAAGGTGAACGGTCGCAACCTGTTGCACTATCAGGTGGGTGTGTTCAACGGCCAAGGCATCAACACCAAGGATGTGGATCAGCAGAAAGACCTCATCGGTGGTGTGTGGGTGATGCCCGTCAAGGGCATGCGCATCGGTGTGTTTGGCAGCGAAGGCTCCTACAGCCGCAAGGGAACATGGACCAATGAACAGGGCATTGAGCAGACTGGCATTCGTCGTTTGCCCCAGCATCGCTATGCCATCTCGGGTGAGTATAAGTTTGACGATTGGACCATTCGCTCAGAGTATGTGCACTCTACAGGCATGGCTTTTGCCAAGACCTATGAGAAGGCCGAGGATTTGAGCAACTGCTCCGTCAATGAGAAGCTCGGCAGCAAGGCCGACGGTGTGTATGCCTTGGTCATCGCTCCTATCATCAAGCAGAAGATGCACGTCAAGGCACGTTACGATTTGTATCGTTCGACAGCCGATTGGAGCCGCGCAAAGACCTTCTATGAGGTTGGCGCCGACTATCTGTTCACTAAGAACATCCAGGTCAATGCTGAGTTTGCCCGTGTCAACGATCGCTCGCTGGCCAAGCACAACTACAACATGGTGGATGTGGAAATGGACTTCCGATTCTAATCATTGGGTTGATTCTTGAATATCAATAGCAGTAATATGGACAATAACAAACACAAACATCATCATGGGCGCCACCATTCGCACCACATGGATGAATCGGAGAAATTCAAGATTCACACATTGAGTGCAAGCAAACGCCGCAAGATCATAGGCAAGGTGTTGTTCGTCTTGCTTAGTATCGTTGCCGTTGCCATTATGCTATTTGTGGCTTGGATTTACACCAACAACTAAATTGTATCGATAAAACATCGATGAGCCCGGTCCTCTTTCTCAAGAGCGCCGGGCTTTTTCGTGGGCTATGATTTCGGTGCGTGCAAGAGGTAGCGTCGACTTTAGGCATCCTCGCCGTCTTGCTTACGCCTGTCTGATGTAGGCATTTTGTGCCGAAATTCAATGGCTGATTGGGGTTGAAACATACGGGTTTGTTACTAAAAGTGTACTTAAACCTACAGATTGTTAACCAAAACGTTGGCAAAAACAATTAATATTGCTACATTTGCAACCAAGTTTTGTCGCAGCCTCGTTTGTTTCGGGGGTGGCAGAATAGTAATTTAACCCAAAGAATAATGAAAGTTCTAAAGTTTGGCGGAACATCTGTAGGTTCCGTGAAGAGCATTTTGAGCCTGAAGCACATCGTGGAAAATGAGGCACGTCGACAGCCGATTGTTGTAGTCGTCAGTGCGCTTGGGGGCATTACCGACAAGCTCCTCTCCACCGCTCAGCAAGCCGTTAGTGGCAACGAAGCCTGGAAGATTTCATTCGAAGAGATGGTTGATCGCCATCATAAGATGATCGACACCATCATTACCAATACCATAGACCGCGAGGATTTATTCAATAAGGTCGACGCTCTTTTCGAACAGTTGCGCTCCATCTATTTCGGTGTGTACCTTATTCGCGACCTGAGTCGCAAGACCCAAGACGCCATTGTGAGCTACGGTGAGCGCCTGAGCTCTAACATCGTGTCGTCGATGGTGCGTGGCTCCATGTGGATGGACTCCCGCGAATTTATCAAGACCGAGTTTGCGCATGGCAAGAACACCCTCGACAGCGTGCTCACCAATAAGTTGGTGCGCGATGCTTTCGCCGAATTGCCACGTGTGACCATCCTGCCAGGATTCATCTCATGCGACAGAGACACGGGTGAGACCACCAATCTCGGTCGTGGCGGATCCGATTATACCGCAGCCCTTGTGGCCGCGGCGCTCAACGCCGAGGTGCTCGAGATATGGACCGATGTAGACGGTTTCATGACGGCCGATCCCAAGGTGATACGCTCCGCCTATACCATCGACGAGCTGAGCTATGTGGAGGCCATGGAGCTTTGCAACTTTGGAGCCAAGGTGATCTATCCGCCTACCATCTATCCCGTTTGCATCAAGAACATCCCCATCCGAGTGAAGAACACGTTCAACCCTGAGGGGCGCGGCACCATCATCAAGGGAAAGGTGGAGAACGACAGCAAGGCCATCCGTGGCATCTCGTCTATCAAGGGCACGACGCTCATCACCGTGTCGGGTCTTTCCATGGTGGGTGTCATCGGTGTGAACCGCCGAATTTTCACCGCCCTTGCCGACCACGGCATCAGCGTGTTCCTTGTGTCGCAGGCGTCGTCGGAGAACAGTACCTCTATTGGTGTGCGCGACGAGGACGCCCACAAAGCCGTCAGCGTGCTCAACAAGGAGTTTGAGGCCGAGATTGAGGATGGCGCCATGTTCCCCATGCACGCTGAGAGCGAGTTGGCCACCATCGCCGTCGTTGGCGAGAATATGAAGCACACGCCCGGCATTGCCGGAAAGTTGTTTGGCACGCTGGGTCGAAGCGGCATCTCGGTTATCGCTTGCGCGCAGGGAGCCTCTGAGACCAATATCTCTTTTGTCATCAACGCCCGCTATTTGCGCAAGTCGCTCAACGTTATCCACGACTCATTCTTCCTCTCTGAATACAACGTTCTCAACCTCTTCATCTGTGGAGTGGGAACGGTGGGCGGCAAGCTCATAGAGCAGATACGTTCACAATATGAGCAGTTGAAGGAGCACAACCGCCTGAAGCTCAACGTGGTGGGCATAGCCAGCAGCAAGAACGCCATCTTCTCGCGCGACGGCATCGACCTTGCCAATTACCGCGAGTTGCTGAAAACGTCGGAGACGAGCACGCCCGAGAAGTTGCGCGACAACATCATTGGCATGAACATTTTCAATTCCGTGTTTGTGGATTGCACAGCCTCGAAAGACATAGCCGCGCTCTACCGCTCGTTCCTGGAGCATAACGTCAGCGTGGTGGCCGCCAACAAGATTGCCGCCAGCTCGCGCTATGAGGACTATGCCTACCTGAAGGACACCGCCATGCGTCGCGGTGTAAAGTTCCTCTTCGAGACTAATGTGGGTGCCGGACTGCCCGTCATAGGCACCATCAACGACCTCCGAAACTCGGGCGACAAGATCCTGAAGATAGAGGCGGTGCTCAGCGGCACGCTCAACTTCATTTTCAACGCCATCTCAGCCGATGTGCCGTTCTCCGAGACGGTGCGCATGGCCAAGGAGAATGGCTATTCGGAGCCCGACCCACGTTTGGACCTGAGCGGCACCGATGTCATACGCAAGTTGGTCATCCTAACTCGCGAGGCAGGCTACCGCGTGGAACAGGCCGATGTGGAAAAGCATCTCTTTGTGCCCGACGATTATTTCCAAGGCACGCTCGACGAGTTTTGGAAGCGTCTGCCCCAGCTCGACGCCGACTTTGAGCGACGCCGACGCTTGTTGGAAGCCGAGGGTAAGCGCTGGCGTTTCGTGGCCACAATGGATGGCGGAAAAACCAGCGTGGAACTGAAAGCCGTGAATAGCACCCATCCGTTCTACAACCTGGAGGGCAGCAACAACATCATCCTGCTCACCACCGAGCGCTACAAGGACTATCCCATGCAGATTCAGGGATATGGAGCCGGAGCAAGCGTTACGGCAGCCGGAGTGTTTGCCAACATCATGTCGATAGCCAACGTATAAGCATGAAACACATCATTATCTTGGGAGACGGCATGGCTGATCACGCCGTGGACCGTCTGGGCGGCAAGACTTTGCTGCAATATGCCGACACTCCTTATATGGACATGCTGGCGCGTAAAGGGCGTACAGGTCGCCTGACCACCATTCCCGAAGGCTATTTGCCAGGGTCGGAGGTGGCCAACAGCACCATCTTGGGCTATGATCAGGATAAGGTTTATGAAGGACGTGGCCCCCTTGAGGCCGCAAGCATCGGCTACGACCTGCACCCCGACGACTTCGCCCTCCGCTGCAACATCATCGAGCTGGAGGACGGGCTCATCAAGAACCACCATGGTGGGCACCTGAAGACCGAAGAGGCAGATGTGCTGCTCCATTACCTCAACGACCATTTAGGCAATGAGCGTGTGCGTTTTGTCACCGGCATACAGTATCGCCACCTGCTTGTTGTGCGTGGAGGCAACAAGCATGTGGTGTGCGCTCCGCCCCACGACCATCCCAATGAGCCTTGGGCCGACCTGATGGTGAAACCCGAGGAGGGATGGGCCGACCGCAAAGACCTCAGCCATGGGGCTGCCGACGGACTGACCGGGCAGCAGACGGCCGACCTGCTCAACGACCTGATACTAAAGAGCCAGCAGTTGCTTGCCGTCCATCCCTTTAACCAGCAACGCGCGGCGAAGGCCAACAGCATCTGGCCGTGGGGTGGGGGCTATCGCCCGTCGATGCAGACCTTGCAGCAATTGTACCCACAGATCCACACCGGATCGTGCATCTCGGCCGTCGACCTCATACGTGGCATTGGCCGCTATGCGGGGCTCGACGTGGTGAAGGTGCCGGGTGCCACAGGCTTGGCCGACACCAACTATGAGGGCAAGGCCTCGGCCGCCCTGAAGGCGTTGGCGCAGCAGGACTTTGTGTTCCTCCATCTGGAGGCCAGCGACGAGGCTGGGCACGATGGCGACTTGCAACTCAAGTTGCGCACCATAGAGTATCTCGACCACCGCATTGTGGAGCCCATATATAATGAGGTGAAGAAATGGGACGAGCCCGTGAGCATCGCCGTGATGCCCGACCATCCCACACCCGTGGAGGTGCGCACCCATGTGAAGGAGCCCGTTCCGTTCCTTGTTTGGCACCGAGGCATTGAGCCCGACGAGGTGCAGGTCTACGACGAGGTGTCGTGCGTGGAAGGTGCCTACGGCTTGCTGCACCTCACTGAGTTTATGAGGAAGTTTATGGAAATAGGATAATTCACGATAACCATGATGTATTACAGTACCAATGGGCGCGCTCCCCAGGCTACATTGCGCGAAGCCGTGGAGCGTGGTCTCGCCCCCGACCGGGGCTTGTATATGCCCGACCACATTCAGCAGTTGCCCGCCAGTTTTTTCGATCGTATCGACCAACTGACCTTTCAGGAGATGTCGTTCGAGGTGGCGCGCGCTTTCTTTGGCGGCGATGTCGACGATGCGTCGCTAAAGCGTATCGTTACCGACACACTCGCCTTCGAGACGCCGTTGCGGCGCGTGGAGGAGGGCATCTATAGCTTGGAGCTCTTCCATGGCCCGACACTTGCCTTCAAGGATGTGGGCGCCCGTTTCATGGCCCGTCTGTTGCAATATTTCATCCATAAGGACTGCGAAGGCCGGCCCATGGCTGGTGGCGAGGTCAATGTGCTGGTGGCCACCAGCGGCGACACGGGATCGGCCGTCGCCAACGGATTCCTTGGGGTGGACGGCATCCATGTTTATGTGCTTTATCCGAAGGGCAAGGTGAGCAGAATACAGGAGAGCCAGTTCACCACGTTGGGCCGCAACATCACCGCTCTTGAGGTGGATGGCGTGTTCGACGATTGCCAGGCATTGGTGAAGAACGCCTTCATGGATGGCGAGCTTAACGCCCACATGACGCTCACCTCGGCCAACTCCATCAATGTGGCGCGCTTCCTGCCGCAGGCGTTCTATTACTTCAACGCCTACGCCCAACTGAAACGCGTGGCGGCTGTGGCCGATCCGTCAAACCTTGTGGTGTGTGTGCCCAGCGGCAACTTTGGTAATATCACCGCAGGCTTGTTTGCCAAGCGTATGGGTCTGCCCGTGAAGCGATTTATGGCGGCCAACAACGCCAACGATATCTTCTACAACTACTTGCAGACGGGCCAATATTGTCCGCAGCCCAGCAAGCAGACATTGGCCAACGCCATGGACGTGGGCGATCCGAGCAATTTCGCCCGCATACTCGACCTGTATGCGAACCAGTGGGCCGACATCAAGGCCGACATCAGTGGTGCCACCTATACCGACGATCGTATTCGCGAGGCCATGTGCCAGTGTTACGAGGCTACGGGCTATGTGCTCGATCCTCATGGAGCCTGCGGTTGGAGGGCCTTGAAGGAACTGTTGCAGCCCAGTGAGGTGGGCGTGTTCTTGGAGACGGCTCATCCTGCCAAGTTCAAGGAGAAAGTCGACGATATCCTCGGAACCGATATAGCCATTCCTGAGCGTCTGCAGGCGTTCATGCGTGGTAAGAAGCAAAGCGTGGAGATGGCAAACGACTTCGATGCGTTCAAGTCGTTCTTGATGAATCAATAACAAGATATGGCCCCTAAAAATCGCTCAGGCTTTTTCGGGGGGGGCATGATACGAATGGCGCTCCTTTCGCCGCCCCTCATTGGGGGTGGCGAAAGGAGTTATGGTTTTATAGGGTAGGGGTCATGGCTTGTTTGTGTAGAAGTGTGAATGTGTGGTTTGTTGAGTTTTTTGTGGAAAAAACGGGTCGGGCTTTTTGTGTAAACCAGAGGGCGATTTTGTGGTTTTTGTGAGATCGGCGCATCGCTTGTAACCCGTGATTTTACAAAAGATGCCTAATCGAGTTGCGAAAGCTGCCTTTTGGAGTCTCAATCGGGCATGTTTCGTAGTGAGGTTAGGCATGTTTGGCAGTGTGGTTAGGCATGTTTTGCAAGCGCAAAACTGAGGGCTTGAAGTGTGACGGGATGACTTTGTGGCTAACTATTTGGCAGTCAGGGAGTTGTGAGAGGTAACAAAATATGCTTGAGAATCGCGTATTTGCAGCCACGATTTCTTTTGCTCAGAAAAACAATGTAGATTTTAATGTAGTTTGTTGAGTGTTTTCCGTGCTTATAAACGATGGGTTGCACCGCCAGGGCAATGGCGTTCTATGAACAGAAAGCTATTGGAAGTGGGGTTACAGTTGGGCCAAGAGATTTTTTACGTAAGGCCGTTCCCAGTCGTCCTCATGGTGGCGCTGCCCATCGGCCAACAGAATGTCGATGTCGATGCGCACAATGCCCTGCTTACGCTCGGTGGGGGTCGAGCCGATGGTGCGTTCCATGTCTTTCAACATCTGGCGCAGGGCGGGATAGCCCAGGTTGGTGTCGGCCTGCGCCAAGCAGTTGAGGTAGAGGGGCGATGGTGTGGCGGTTCCGATGGGCTTCGTCCATAGCGACTGGCTGAACCGAATGTCACCAAGGGTGCGGCGCAACATGTTTTGCGCTGCATCGATATGACGCAACGCATCCCTATTGCTGCCCAAACATAGTAATACTTTCGACATGGTTCGCAAATTTACGAATTTTTATCGTGACGGTCTGTCAATCCTTCCGAAAAAATCCACCTCGCCCCACTTTTCGGTTAGTGGGGCACATGCTTGGGGCTGCTTGTTGCTTGGGTATAGTATCAGTGTTCCGATGCTTGTAGTAGTTGTTTGTCGAGTTGTTCCTTCATGTGTTTCCGAGTCCTTTCATCGGGAATCGGGAAGGTTCGTACCGTATTGTAATACAGCTTCATCTCGTCCCAATCGTTAGAAGGCATTTCGCCTGTGTCGGCCATCAAGTTGAGGCGGCGTTGCATATCAGGCTTACATTCATCGTCGAGAATATTCTTGATACCTATCGAGCCTATGAATTCGTAGAACGGATTGAGGAAAATGTAGCCGTCAGAAAGGTCTTTCCACGATGTTCCGTCGTTGTAATGCCATGCTTTTGTATCGCCGAAAGGTGTCCCCTTCAGGTCGAATCCTACTGGCTTGTTGCCTGTTAACTGGAACGCCGCATCCCATCGTCCGTCGTCGATGAGTCCTGGTCCGCTTGACGCTGCAAAGTCAAATTCGCCAGGGTTGCTCCAAATGTACCAATTGAGGCAAACAATCTTTACGTTTTCTTCTCCGAGGGACTTCTTCGTGCGGTAGCCAGCACATTTGCCATGAGGCAAACGCATGGCATGTGGCTCATTCCAAATGACGAGCGCCTTTTGGTGACCGTTAATAGCTTTCTGCTTCTTGTATTGGCTCAGGAAGTTTTTTGCCATTTCCCTGTCACGAATGATAGTGCGCTGCCCTTTGTGGAAATAGATGTTTTTACGTGCCCATTTCCTGTATTTATTGGGAAAGGTCCACTTGTATTTGTCGGGCGAAGTCCATTGGGTCCAATCGAAGGCGATGTCGGTTAGTCCAAGGGTTATCCTCTTGTCGTGGGGCAACTTTTGGTTGATGTGATAGAGGTTGTCGAGAAATGTGGAGCGATTGGTTTTTTCCCAAAGGAAGCCATAATCTTCATAGCGTAAGTGCTCCCTTAGCGCTTTTTGAAAATCCTCCTCGCTTGCCCAGTCTGTTTTGATTAGTTTGTTGGCAGATTCTGTCTTGTTGGTGCATCCCACCTCTGTATAAACGTAACCGATTCGTTCGGAAAAGCGCTTGTCTGCCAGTAGGCGCGAGATGAAATCGTATTGCGTGATGTCGCGATGATCGCGTTCGCCAAGGATCACCACATCTGCCTTTTCAAACAGTCGGAATATGTATTCTACGGGATCCTCACCATGTTTCTCAAGGCATGCCTTGTATTGCGCAACAGTAGTCTGTGCGTTTGCAGGGAAAATGGCAAACACGAGGAGAATGAACAGCAACACTTTATGTTTGACGGGCCTATCGTGTGACATTGTTGTGGAATTTAGGTTTATTGTTGCAAATATAGTTGATATTCTTGAGCCGTGGTAACAAATTGTAGTTTTTTAACGCTATTTGCCTTTGGGCATGGCTTGCAATAAATGATGCAGAAAGGAGAATAGGAGGAAAAGATTGTATATAAAAGCATTAGGAAGCATAGTTTTTTAGCGTCAGCGTTTGATGATTTAAGAAAAATTGGCTAACTTTGCGGAATATTAATGCATTCCTATTTAATAGAGGAAGAATTGATAATATGAAGTACGGATTTATCAAAGTGGCCTCGGCTGTGCCTTCTGTGAAGGTGGCCGATTGTGTTCAGAACACAAAGGAGATGGAAGTAATCATAGCCCAGGCTGAAGGGCGCGGCGTGGAAATCATCGTGTTTCCAGAGCTGAGCGTCACGGGCTATACGTGTCAGGACCTCTTTCGCGAGCAACTGCTGCTCGACGCTGCCGAGAACAGCGTGATGGCCCTGCTCGACTTCACGCGCCAGTTGGACATCATCTGCATTGTGGGCGCCCCCGTTGTGGCGGGCGGCCTGTTGCTCAACTGTGGTATTGTGCTTCAGAAGGGCAAGATCTTGGGCATTGTTCCCAAGACCTATCTCCCCAATTACAATGAGTTTTATGAGAAGCGCTGGTTTGCCTCGTTGCAAGACCTGCGCGAGATGACCATACGCTATGCGGGCCACATGGTGACGCTGACTCCCGCCCCCCAACTCTTCCGCACGGCCGATGGCGCCGTGTTTGGTGTGGAGATTTGTGAGGACGTGTGGGCCCCTACACCTCCCAGCAACCACCTGGCCTTGGCGGGTGCCGACATCGTGTTCAACCTCTCGGCTTCCGATGAGCTTCTGGGCAAGCATGAGTACCTCACCGGCCTGCTCGCACAACAGAGCGCACGCACCATGAGCGCATACGTGTATTGCTCGGCAGGCTTTGGCGAGAGCACACAAGATGTGGTGTATGGTGGCAACGCCCTGATTTACGAGAATGGCCGTTGCTTGGCCGAAGGCAAGCGTTTCTCGCTGGAAGCGCAGGTCGTGGAGGCCCAGGTCGACGTGGAGAGCCTCAGGGCCGACCGTCGCAACAACACCACATTTGTGAACGCGCAGCGCCGCATGATCGGTGAGGACATCCGTTTTGTCGAGGCCGAGCCTGCGCAGTTGCGCGACTTTGTGTTGGAGCGCCACGTAGAACCGCAACCTTTCACGCCGTCGGATGAGACCATGCGACAGTCGTGTGAGGAGATTCTCAACATACAGGTCATGGGACTCGCCAAGCGCATCGTCCATACCCATGCCCAGAACGTGGTGGTGGGCATCAGCGGTGGACTCGACTCCACGTTGGCCTTGCTGGTTTGCGTGAAGACCTTTGATAAGCTGAAGCTCGACCGCAAGGGCATAGTGGGCGTAACCATGCCTGGCTTTGGCACCACCGACCGCACCTATAACAACGCCATCAACCTGATGAACGACCTCGGGGTGACCGTTCGCGAGATTAGCATTGCCAAGAGCGTGACGCAGCATTTCGAGGATATTGGCCATGACGCGGCCGTGCACGATGTGACCTACGAGAACAGTCAGGCGCGCGAACGCACACAAATCCTCATGGACCTGAGCAACCAGGTGGGAGGCATGGTGATTGGAACAGGCGACCTCTCTGAGCTGGCGTTGGGGTGGGCCACCTATAACGGCGACCACATGTCGATGTATGGTGTGAACGCATCGGTGCCCAAGACGCTCATCAAGGACCTGGTGCGCTATGTGGCGCAAACCGTCGACGACGCTTCGGCATCTGTGTTGCGCGACATTATCGACACACCCATCTCGCCCGAACTGATCCCGGCCGATGAGAACGGACAGATCAAGCAGAAGACCGAGGACCTTGTGGGACCCTATGAGCTCCACGATTTCTTCCTCTATCATTTCCTTCGCCACGGCTTCAGCCCCCGTAAGATATTCCTCTTGGCGCAGAAAGCGTTTGGCGACAACAATGGCAACGACGAATCGGTGGGCCGTTACGACGACACCACCATCATCCATTGGTTGGGCGTGTTCTGCCGACGTTTCTTCAACCAGCAGTTTAAACGCTCCTGCCTGCCCGATGGGCCGAAGGTGGGATCGGTAAGTCTCAGTCCGCGAGGCGATTGGCGCATGCCCTCGGATGCCGTGTCGGCGCTATGGCTGCAAGAGGTGGAATGCCTGAAGATGCAGAACTAAGGAATTTGGGCTCGTCGCAGAAAATTTCACATCATCGTAACACCCTCTTCACCTTTTTTAGGTAAATTTGCAAACAATCAACAATGAACGGGGATTCTCCCCATATTATTTAATTTTAATTTATCAAACTTATGCAGAAAAGATTGCTTATTCTGGTTGCGTTGATGGTAAGCTTCATTACCACAATGACGGCTCAGATTACAACTTCTGGTTTGAGTGGTAAGGTAATGGCCGATGGCGAGACCGTCATTGGCGCTACCATCGAGGCCGTGCACACGCCCTCGGGAACCAAGTACCAGGCTGTGACCAACAGCAAGGGTATGTTTACCATCAATGGTATGCGCCCCGGTGGTCCTTACACAGTCAAGGTGAGCTACGTTGGCTATCAGGCCAAGGAATTCACCGATGTTAAGTTGGAACTTGCTCAGACCTACAATCTGCCAGTTGTGCTTAACGAGGCTACCAACGAGCTGAAGGAGGTGACGGTCGTCTCTAAGGCAACTAAGTTCACCACAGAGCAGACAGGCGCGTCGACCAACATCGACAACTCGATGATTGCAAGCATGCCTACGGTAAACCGTTCGGTAAGCGAGCTCACCCGCCTCTCTCCTTACGGAGGTAACGGATTGACGTTCGCCGGCTCTGATGGTCGTACAGCCAACTTCACGGTTGATGGTGCCAACTTCAACAACGACTTTGGCTTGTCTTCAAACCTGCCCGGTGGCGGCAACCCCATCTCTATGGATGCCATCCAGGAGGTGCAGGTGGTTATCTCGCCGTTCGACGTGCGCCAGACCAACTTCATCGGCGGCGGCTTGAACGCTATCACAAAGAGCGGTACCAACACCTTCAAGGGTACGGCTTACATCTATCACCAGAACGAGAACATGCGTGGTGACGCCATCGACGGAACAACCATCGCTACAGCTCGCGCCAAGGACCGCTCTACCACTTATGGCATGACGCTTGGTGGACCGATCCTCAAGGATAAGCTCTTCTTCTTCGTGAACGCCGAGGTGGTTAAGACCCCGACGGAGGCCGTTACATGGCGCGCCTCTGAGGATGGCGTGGGCAACTCCGACGCTGGTCTGTCATACGCATCGGTTGCCGACATGGAGCGCGTAAAGGAGCATGTGATGACCAAGTATGGTTACAACCCTGGTTCTTACACAAGCTTCCCCGCCGATAAGAGCAACACCAAGCTGTTGGCCCGTATCGACTGGAACATCAACAACATGCACAAGCTGGCTTTCCGCTACAACTATACCAACAACGAGAACTGGACGGCACCCAACGCCTCTTCAATGGACGGTGGTGTTCGCTCGCCCTACTCACGTACTTCTTTGTATAGTATGTCGTTCTCCAACTCTATGTACTCGGTGAACAACAAGGTGCACTCGTTCTCTCTCGACTTGAACAGCCGTCTGACGAGCAACCTCTCCAACCAGTTCCTCGCCACATTCGCCAAGAAGGATGATGTGCGTGGCACCGACTCTTCTGAGTTCCCCTTCATCGACATCCAGGACGGAACAGGCCAGAACGTGCAGTACATGTCGCTCGGTTATGAGCTCTTCACATGGAACAACGCTGTGCACAACACCACTTGGAACATCAAGGATGACCTCACCTATTATTATGGCAACCATAAGATCATGGGTGGCTTCAACTTTGAGCACCAGATGGCCGACAACCAGTATATGCGTAACGGAACAGGTTACTACCGCTATCGTAGCGTCGACGATTTCATCAACGGCGCCGCTCCTGAGGTGGTGTGCTTGACTTACGGTTACAACGGCGACATGAATCCTACTGCTCGCGTGCAGTATAGCAAGGTGGGTATCTATGGCCAGGATGAGTGGCAGGCTACCGACAACTTCAAGTTGACTTACGGATTGCGTATCGACAACATCTTCTTCAACAATGGCGACTTGATGACCAACAACGCCATCAAGGAACTTAGCTACAACGGTCGTCACATCGACACTGGCAAGTGGCCGTCATCAAGCCTCACATTCTCTCCCCGTGTTGGTTTCACATGGGATGTGATGAAGGATAGAAGCCTGATCGTTCGTGGTGGAACAGGTCTCTTCTCAGGCCGTCTGCCTTTGGTGTTCTTCACCAACATGCCTACTAACTCAGGTATGGTGCAGTACCAGATGCAACTGGGTCCCACAACCAACTTCAACCGTCTGCCCGCCGCCGTTCAGGCTTATGCTGCCCAGAATGGCTACACATCGGTTAACGACATCCTCACAGGTGCTTTCTCTGGCGGTCTCGTGACCGACGAAAATGGCCGCGCCTCTATCGCCGCTCTTTACAACAAGCTTGGCGCAATGGGTTACCCCACCACCATTACTCCTGAGGAGGGAACGGTGCCCAGCTCTATCTCTGCCGTAGACCACGACTTCAAGATGCCTCAGGTTTGGAAGAGCTCTATCGCTGTCGATTACTCTTTGCCCGTGGGCTTCCCGATGACGGTGACCGCCGAGGCCATCTTCAACAAGACGCTCAACGCTGCCACAATCTCCGACTGGAGCATGCGCGATCCTGAGAGCTTCGCTCGTTGGAATGGCGCCGACAACCGCCCCATCTATCCCACAGGTTTCCGCACATCAACAAAGGCCTTCGTGCTTGAGAACACAAGCCGTGGATATGGTTGGTCTACCATGTTCCAGGTGAAGGCCGAGCCCACCAAGTGGTTGAGCCTGACTGCTGCTTACACCCATCAGGTCAACAAGGAGGTTACCTCTCTGCCTGGTTCGAACGCTGAGTCGGCATTCACATACGTGCCCACCGTGTTCGGTCCTAACCGCATCAAGCTGCACAACAGCATCAACACCACTCCCGACCGTTTCTTCCTGTCGGCTACCGCTCACGACCGCAGCGGCAACCACTATAGCTTGATTTACGAGACATGGCGCGGTGGTTACAACTACTCATACATGCTGGCCAACGACATGAACGGTGATGGCTATAGCTACGATGCTCTTTACATCCCCACCGACAAGCAGGTGGCTAACAATGAGTTCCGTTTCACATCGCTCGACGACCAGAAGCGTTTCATGGACTATGTTCACGCCAATGGCTATCTGAAGGATCATCAGGGCGAGTACGCCGAGGCTTACAGCGTTTACAGTCCTTGGGTGCATCGCGTTGACATCAGCTACAAGCACGACTTCACGGTGAACGTCGCCAAGACCAAGCACACCCTGCAGCTCTCATTCGACGTGAAGAACCTCTTGAACCTCTTCAATGATAGTTGGGGTGTTTCTAAGTACATGAACCCTGTGCTCAACGAGGGTCGTATCTTGAAGTATGACCACACTGACGCTGACGGTTATCCCGTGTTCTCTACACCTAAGGCTGTCAACGGCAACGTGAAGACCTTCGTCTACAACCCGGTTGTAGGCCAGTGCTGGTACGCTTCTATCGGTGTTAAATACATGTTCAACTAATCAAGAACTCTTTAAGTTTGAATTTTATGAAACTGAAATATTCATTAAGCTTCATCCTGGGCGCATTCCTCATGGTGGGATGTTCGGATGATAACACGATCGGTTCGCTTGCCGAGATTTCTCTCGACAAGACTTACCTGACGATTCCCGAGGGCGGTGGTAACGACACTGTGAATATCAGCGCCACTGGCGATTGGGAGTTTGAAAAGTCGGTGGTGATTGGCAAGGATGCCGACAAGAAGGATATCACGGCTGAGTTGCCCACATGGCTCACAGCCACTACTTTGAAGGGATCGGCCGGTGTTACACAGGTGATCTTCCACGCCGACGCCACAGGAAGTGGTCGTGAGATTCCTTTGCAGATTAGCATTGGCGACAAGCGTCAGTACTTGGTGGTTCGTCAGGGCTCTATGGAGGCCACAACAGCAACATGTGCTGAGGTGCTGGCTGGTCCTGATGGCAAGACCTATCGCGTAAGCGGTACGGTGACCGACATCGCTAACACTACATACGGCAACCTCTATATCAATGATGGTACAGGTGAACTTTATCTCTATGGTACGCTTGACAAGGATGGTAAGCAGAAGAACTTCTCAAGCTTAGGCATTGAGAAGGGCGACTACATCACTGTGGAGGGTCCGAGAAGCACCTATAACGGTAATGGTCAGCTCGTCAACGTAACGGTTCTCAACATTAAGAAGTCGTTGGTGAAGATCGTTGAGACTCCTGAAGGTGTTATTCCTGCCGCTGGTGGCGAGTACAATGTGAAAGTGGCTTATAAGGGAAGCGGTGTTTATCCTGAGATCGACGCCAACGCCCAGAGCTGGCTCCGCGTTGTGAAGACCAAGTTCATCGCTGGTATTCCTTCAAAGATTGAGCCCAATCCTTCTGATACCGTTATTGTAACTTTCCATGCTAACAATAACGTGGCTGGTGCACGTAGCGCTGACGTGACCTTCACGTCAAGCACATCTGACAACTCTTCAAGTGTGAAGCTCCAGGTGGCTCAGGCTGGCCTGTCGGGAACTCTGGCTGTGCCTTACACCGTTGAGGAGGCTATCGACTATGTGAAGTCGCTGGGCGACAACGTGTCTCCCACACAGGTTTACATCAAGGGTTACGTTTCTAAGGTTGACGCCAACGGTCAGTTTGGCGCCAAGTTTGGCAACGGAACGTTCTGGATTTCTTCTAACGGAACCTACAACAACGGCGATGCCGCCAAGGATATGCAGGTGTTCCGCGCTTTGTGGTTCAACAACCAGAAGTGGGTTGAGGGCAATGCTCCGATCGCTACAGGTGCCGAGGTCATTATCTGCGCTACCGTGAAGAAGTACAATGGTGTGGCTCAGACCGACAAGGGCTATGTGTATAGCGTTAACGGTGTGACCACCGATGCTCATGGTATCGGCACCAAGGCCAATCCGTTCAGCGGTTTGGGCGCTGTGGCTGCCGCCAACGCAGGCACATCAGCCAAGGTGTACGTAGCCGGTAAGATATCTAAGGTTGCAAGCGAGTTCAACGCTAATTACGGTAATGCTTCGTTCTACATTTCAACCGATGGTACTTATGCCAACGATAAGGCTAAGGACTTCGAGGCCTTCCGCGTGCTCTATATGGGCAACCGCAAGTGGGCCGATGGCGACAAGCAGGTTAAGGTAGGCGACGATGTGACCATCTATGGTCCGTTGACTGTCTACAACGGCGTGGCTGAGACTCCTGCCAACCAGGCTTACATCGTGAGCCTGAATGGCGCTACCGAATAAATCTCTAACAGTCATCTGAGTAACCCTCTCTGAGCTATCGGAATGTCAGACCTATGAGATTAGCTTTCCTAAGCTCAAATATCTGATGCGCTCCTCTTAGAGTGGCAGTTACGAAAGATACCTAACAATAAGGTGTGCTCTTATACGGGGCACACCTTTATTGTTGATATTCTGCATCGGTCATTCGTTTTTAGTTTTTGTTACTTGGGACTAAGAGGTGGTAAGTTGTCGGTTTTCTTAATCCCAAATGGGTCATGGGAATTGAGTTCTTGTTAGCGTTTATTCCGCCTCGTTTGTGCTCTTGCGTAAGAAGAGCAAATGTTGGAAAAGGTAATAGCCGTGTAGCGGCTGGGTCGTTTCCAGAAGATGAATATCCGTTAGCTTTGGCAATAAGATCCCGGTATGTTTTTCTTTGAGTGTAAAAATAGGCTCGCTTGCTTTGCATTCTCTTTAATTTGCACTATCTTTGCATAACAACTTAATATTTCGCAAGATGGTAATTGATTTTGATGAGATTGCAGAGGTTCATCAGATGAACTTCAAAGGAGGAAACGGTCCGTTGGACACACGTAATTATACCGATGATAAGGTGAAGATTATGTATTCCACCCTTCGTCCGGGCGCTTCGACAGGTTTGCACACACACGAGCAAAACTGCGAGATCATATATGTTATCAGTGGCGTGGCCACGTTCCATTATGATGGTGAGGTGGAGACATGCCGCGCGGGCCAGTGCCATTATTGCCCCATGGGCCATAGCCATTTCATGGAGAACAATACTGACCACGACCTGCTTTACTTTGCTGTCGTGCCCGAGCATCACCTTTGATGCATGCTGATAGGGGAGCGTAGCCCCATCGTTACGTTCGTTGTGGATGGGCTTGCTTGTTGCGCGAAGGCTCTTGCGCATCGCATGGACTTTGTGCAGAAGGTTTGCGCGAGATGAGCGGACGATGTTTTCCGTTCCGTTTGTGGCATTGTTCCATGAGCGCACAGCCCCGGCATCGGTCGGCGTGCTTCAGCCGATCGTATATGCGCCATGCTGCGTAAGCAACGGCTGCTGCCACCACAAGGCCAGTCAGAATGTATTGTGCGAGCATAATCTTTGTCTTTAGGGTGTAAAATTACGAAAATAATGCCAAAAGCCAAAGATAGAGTTAAAAGTTTGTGCATATAACTTTTTTTAGGTAACTTTGTTTTAATTAATAACAAGTTGAACAAATATGGCTGAAACAAACAATCACCTGGTCATTATGGCAGGTGGCGTGGGCAGTAGGTTCTGGCCCATGAGCACAGAGGAGAGACCCAAACAGTTTATCGACGTACTGGGCGTTGGCCGTACACTCTTGCAAATGACGCGAGATCGTTTCAAGGGAATCTGCCCCGCTGAAAACGTGTGGGTGGTGACCAACAAACGTTACGCTTCGCTGGTGAAAGAGCAGTTGCCCGACATTCCTGAAAGCAATATCTTGCAGGAACCATGCCGACGCAACACGGCTCCGTGCATCGCCTATGTGTCGTGGCGTATCAAAGTGCAAGATCCCATGGCCAATATCGTGGTGACGCCCAGCGACCATGTGGTGACTGATGTGGTGGAGTTTCAGCGTGTTGTCGGCCAATGCCTTAAGTTTACACAAGAGACCGACGCCATCGTAACGCTTGGCATGAAGCCCAATCGGCCTGAGACTGGATATGGATACATTCAGGCTGACCTGTCGACCAACTCGTTACGCAACAAGGAGTTGTTCCGTGTCGACCAGTTCCGTGAGAAGCCCGACCTGGCGACAGCTAAGCAATATATCCAGGAGAACAATTATTTCTGGAACGCAGGCATCTTCATTTGGCGTGTCGAGACCATCGTCAATGCCCTCAGAATGTATGCTCCCCGCATCAATCGCATCTTTGAGCGTTTGCAGGATAAGCTGGGAACGCCAGAGGAACAGCAAATCATCGACGATATTTATGGCGATTGCGACAATATCTCCATCGACTATGCCGTGATGGAGAAGGCTGAGGAGATTTTTGTTTGCCCCGCCGATTTTGGTTGGAGCGACCTTGGCACATGGGGCGCGTTGCGCCTGCAAAGCGAGCGCGACGTGTATGGCAACGCCCTCATTGGCGAGAACATCAAGATGTTTGATAGCCACAACTGTATGGTGCATGTAACCCAGGGGGTGAAAACGGTAGTGCAAGGTCTCGACGGATATATCGTTGCCGAACACGATGGCAAGTTGCTCATCTGCAAACTCAGCGAGGAGCAACGCATCAAACAGTTTAGCGAATAAAACCAATAGGGGTGAAGGTGTTGGTCAGAAACGTCTTCACCCTCAAACGTTCTTCATGCGGATAGTTGCCAGAACGGTGCGTTTGAGCCTTAGCCCGCATGTCGCAGAATGATATTATAATAAGGAGAGCAACATGGATTGCTCCAAACAAACGATAGTACACAAACAAAAATATGGAAGCACAACAGGAAAACAGAAAGGTTGCCCTGATTACAGGTATTACGGGTCAGGATGGCAGTTATTTGGCCGAGTTCTTGATCGAAAAAGGATATGAGGTTCATGGTTTGCTGCGCCGTTCGTCATCGTTCAACACCGGACGTATTGAGCATCTTTATCTCGACGAGTGGGTGCGCGACATGAAGAAGCAACGCCTCGTCAATCTGCATTGGGCCGACATGACCGACTCGTCGTCGCTCATCCGCGTCATTAATGAAATCAAGCCCAATGAGATTTATAACCTTGCTGCGCAGAGCCATGTCAAGGTGTCGTTCGATGTGCCTGAGTATACCGCCGACACCGATGCCGTAGGTGTGTTGCGCCTGTTGGAGGCCGTGCGCATTTGCCATTTGGAGCATTTTTGTCGCATCTATCAGGCTTCAACCTCCGAGTTGTTTGGTAAGGTTCAGGAGGTTCCGCAGAAAGAAACCACACCGTTCTATCCGCGTAGCCCATACTCGGTGGCCAAGCTCTATGGCTTTTGGATCATGAAGAACTATCGCGAGTCGTATGATATGTATTGCTGCAATGGAATCCTCTTTAACCATGAGAGTGAGCGACGTGGCGAGAACTTTGTGACAAGAAAGATCACGCTTGCCGCCTGTCGTATTGCGCAGGGTTACCAGGACAAGCTTTACTTGGGCAACTTGGACGCCCGACGCGACTGGGGATACGCCCGCGACTATGTGGAGTGCATGTGGCTCATCCTCCAACAGCCCCAACCCGACGACTTCGTTATTGCCACAGGCGAGATGCATACCGTGCGCGAGTTTGCCACATTGGCTTTCCATGAGTGTGGCATTGAGCTCGAATGGAAGGGCGAGGGCGTCGACGAGAAGGGCTACGACAAGGCCACCGGCCGAGTGTTGGTGGAGGTCGACCCCAAGTATTTCCGTCCTGCCGAGGTCGAACAGCTCCTTGGCGATCCCACGAAGGCGAAGACTGCGTTGGGCTGGAACCCACGCAAGACAAGCTTCGAAGATCTCGTTCGCATCATGGTGGAGCACGACATGAAGTTTGTTCGCAAACTTTACCTGAAGGCGCAGTTGCCTGAATAATAGGGTGTTATAGATAATCGTTCAATAGAATTATGTCTTTGGATAAGAACAGCAAGATCTTTGTGGCAGGTCATCGCGGCTTGGTGGGCTCGGCCATTTGGAATAATCTTGAGAGCAGAGGATACCATAACTTGGTGGGCCGTACACATCGCGAACTCGATTTGACCGACCAACAGGCTGTAAAGCGATTCTTCGATGAGGAGCAACCCGATGCGGTGGTGTTGGCCGCGGCCTTTGTGGGCGGCATTATGGCCAACTCGCTCTATCGCGCCGACTTTATCATGCAGAACATGAAGATGCAATGCAACGTCATCGAGCAGGCTTACAAGCATCATGTAAAGAAGCTCCTTTTCCTTGGTTCCACCTGCATCTATCCCAAGAATGCTCCGCAACCGATGAAGGAAGACGCGTTGCTCACATCGCCGCTCGAATACACCAATGAGGAGTATGCCATTGCCAAGATTGCCGGTTTGAAGATGTGCGAGAGCTATAACCTTCAGTATGGCACCAACTATATTGCCGTGATGCCCACCAATCTCTATGGTCCCAACGACAATTTCCATTTGGAGAACAGTCATGTGCTACCCGCCATGATGCGCAAGGTGTACCTCTCGAAGCTCATCCACGATGGCGATTGGGATGCCATTCGGGTGGATATGAACAAGCGCCCCATCAATCCGCCGGCCAAGTTACAGGCGATTATTGGTGAAGGCAATGTGGATGGCGGCAACGATGCGGAGCGTATCCTGCAAGCGTTGGCCTTCTATGGCATTGAGGATAACAAGGTAACGCTTTGGGGCGATGGCAGTCCGCTTCGCGAATTCCTATGGAGCGAAGACATGGCCGACGCCAGTGTTTATGTTCTTTTGAATGTTGATTTCAAGGACATCATAGGCATAGAAAAGTATTCTTCGGTGTTCTACGGTGTAAAAGCCGATGGTGAGGTAAACCGAAACAACTCCGAAGGACGCGGTGGAGCTATCCCGTCGTTGGGTGAGATACGCAACTGCCACATCAATGTGGGTACAGGAAAGGAGTTGACTATCAAGCAGTTGGCGGAGAAGGTTGTGGCAACAGTAGGCTTCGAAGGCCAACTCTGTTGGGACCAAGACAAACCCAACGGAACGCCAAGAAAGCTCATTGATGTGAGCAAACTCCACCGTTTGGGTTGGCATCACAAGGTGGAGATCGATGAAGGCGTGCGAAAACTCTATGCGTGGTACCAGGCTTCTTTGCAAGCCTAACGCGCAAAATCTGTTCGTGGATATTCGAAAGCCTTGCATGGGCATACGTCATCCGACTTGTTTCGGCTCGTCTGCGTATGTCCATACAAGGCTTTTTGTTTGGGACTAATGGGTCAAACCGCTTGGCTTTGGCGCCTTTATTCGTCCCTTTGGCCACCCCATGACACGTTGGGGAGCACGTAAGAAGATTCGTGTTTTGCGCCTCATTTCACCCTATAAAGCACCACTTGGCTGTTGAGTCCGGATGGAACGGGAGCCCAATTGGCGTAGCTCGTCGTCTTATAGTTGATGTTCACCACATTGATCTCCTCCATTTTCCGCCATTTGTAGCCCTCTCGGTCCAGTTGGGCGATGCGGTTGGCAGGCAGGTTGGTTACCTCAACGCGTATGCGATTCATGCCCGGCTTCAGCAGATTGGAGAACTGCAGGGTGAAAGGTGCGGCCCAAGCGCAGCCTATTAGCGAGTCGTTGATGTACACGCGGGCGCTCTCTCGTACATCGCCGAGGTCGATGGCCCAATTGGCCCCGCTCAGTTCACCCTTCTTAAAGTTCACTTTACATTCGTAGACGCCTGTTCCCATAAGCGTTCGCAAGGTGTCGTTCAGGTTCTCCCAAGCCGTAGGTTGGCCAATGCTTAATAGCTTGTCGTAGGTTGGTGAGCAGTCTTTGAACGAAAGGGTCCATCCTTTATCCAGCACCTTGCGGGTGTTTTCGATCTGTGTTGTTGTGCGTACGGGTAGGCCGCCCAACTCCTTAGAGATTGCCTCTGAGGCCTCTTTGAAGGTTTGTAGGATAAGCGATTCGCCCGAACGTAGGCTGATGTGCAATGAGTCGCTGTGTGTTTCGGCTTGGAAACGCTGGCCTGTCATAGGGTCGAACCATAACGCTTTTTGGAACGGAACGGCCAGGGCAACCGTAGATTCCACGTCGTGGTCCGATAGGTTGGCTATGAAATAATGATGGCCTTGGGCGTTGGCCCTCCTGATAAGTTTGAGCCCGAGGTCGGCTTTTAGGGCTTCCGGATGTGCCACTTGCGCCATCTGTAGCTTGTTTGTGCCCACAATGATGGTGGCGCCTTGTTGTCGCAGCGTGTCGATATGGCTTCTTACGGCTTTCGTAAGCAAGTTGTCCTTGCTGGGAAGGATGAGCGCTTTATAGCGTGTTCCTGCAGCCGTTTGCAACATTCCGTCGACAAACCGTGTCTGTAACAACCACCGCTCGCTGATGTAGTCGCAGTCGAAGCCCATGCGGTCTATGTTGTCGATGGTTTCGGAGAACTCAGGTGCCAGTTGGCCCATGGTGTGGATGGCAAATTGCATGAGGCGTTTGCCCTTGCTTTGCTTATGCCAAAGGTCGCGCACCGGTACGAAAACCAGGAAGTCGTTGTCGGGCTTTCCCCATTGCAAGAAGCTCTGACAACGGGTTATATAGCTCATCAGATAAGGTGCGTCGTGCCAAATGGTGTTGGTGGGACTCATGTCCACGCTGGCATAGAATTTCCATCCGGGCCACGGATCGTTCTTGGGCGAATAGGCTGTGCCATGGAAGAACATGTGGTTGACGCCACCCACGAACATCAAATCCATGTCGGGTTTCATTTGCGAAAGCGAGGTTCTGAAATGTTCGGTGAGCCATGTGAACGTTTCGCTCGACGTGAAGGGCTTGGCGTTGATGTGCGCAGCCGATGACGCCCACTTATACATGGAAAAGTCGGAGTCGTTCTTTCGGGTGAATCCCGAATCCTTCCTTAGTCCCTTGATGCCGAAATCAGACAGGCCAAAGCCCTCAATCTCGGGTATGTCTACCGCCGAATAGCAGTCGATGAGGTTAGCTGGCGAGCCATGAGCCTGATTGCGCGTAATGGCGCCATGACTGTGAGCCCACGCCGTCCACGTCTCAGTGAAGTTTTCAAGCAGCAGGTCGCCCAGTGTTTCACGATAGTCGGCCACAACCATAGGGTCGCCATCCACCAGCTTGTTGAGGTTTGCCTCCAACGAATATCCACGCCGTTTCTCAAACTCCTTGAACAGATCCGTGGTATAATCGGCTTCCGCCACCTCGTAGCTGTCGTTGAAGAAGGTGTGGGGGTAGGGCGTATGAGTGCGCTCGAAAGCTTGCTCGATGTGTTGGAGATAGTGGCCGACGGCCATCTTGTTGAAGTGGTCTACCACCAGTCCGGCCCCGCCAGGTGCTGCGCGTTTCACCCGCATCACCCCGAATTTCTGATAAAGCGCCATGATGCGCCATGGCCCTTTGCTGGGCAATTTGCCATCGAGGGTGAGCGACGTGATGGTGTTTCCTTGTTGTTGCTTGTTGATTTTGAATTTCTTTTCGCCAAAAGCCTTGATGAGATTGACGGCGATGCCATCCGAAAAAGCGTAGATGCCCACCAGTTGGCAGTTGCTTGCCTTCTTGCTGGGTGGCGTGAGGTCCAGAGCTTTCAATTTGCGCTCGTCTACGCGCTTGTCGACAATGACCATCTGTGAGGCGCTCTCTTGCAGCGGTACCCATGGTCCACCAAAGGGCCATCCTGTACCCGTGGCCATGTCGACCTCGATGCCAGTGGCCCTACCTTGTTGTTCCGTGAATCGCAACATTTCCATCCAGTGGTCTGACAGGTAATCGATGTTGTTTGCCTGATTGCCCTGCACACCATAGATGGGCGTTATCTCCACGGCTCCCACGCCCTGATTGGCATATTGTTGCAAGGTCCATTGAAGGTTTGGCTTGTCGACAGCCGATCCCAACCACCACCATCTCAATCCAGGCTTGGCCTCTTGGTGAACTTCGGGCCATTGCTGCGCATGGATGGCGAGCGGCAGGGTGCAAAGGGCTAACGACAATAATGCTTTTCTCATGGTTGTGAATAATGATTTAGTAGAGTGGCTTTTGTAGAGTGTTTTGCTGAGATGAGGCGACGCGCGCGGTGCGGCAAGAATGGGGTGGGGCGTGCAGTTCCCTTATTCGTGATGGTATGGCTCGCCCTTGATGATGGTGCAAGCCCGGTAGATTTGCTCGGTGAAAACCAGTCGAACCATCTGATGACTGAAGGTCATACGTGAGAGCGACACCATCTCGTTGGCGCGTTTGTAGATGGCTTCCGAAAATCCATAAGGGCCGCCGATGATGAAGACGAGGCGGCGTGCGGTGTTTTGCTTCTTCTGCAACCAGTCGGCAAACTCCACGCTGCGGTGATCAGTGCCGCGCTCATCGAGCAGCACCACCGTGTCGGAAGGTTGCAACTGCTTCAGCAGCAGTTCGCCCTCCTGGGTCTTTTGCTGCTGTTCCGAAAGGTTTTTGGTGTTTCGGAGCTCGGGAATCACTTTGATCTCGAACGGCATGTAATGGCCTATGCGCTCTGCGTAATCGTTGATGCCGGCAATGAAATGCTTGTTTTGGGTCTTTCCCACCAATAATAATAGGGTCTTCATGCGCGTGGGGCGTTAGGCTTGTTGCTCTTGTTGGTGGAGCGCTGGGGCTCGCTTCCGTCCATCGTTTGGTATTGGTCCTTACGTTTGGGGTTCATGGGGAACCAACCCTTCTCCACGCGCTTCTTCTGCTCAAACAGTTCGCCGATCGACCACAGCAGGCTTGCGCCCACCACGCCTACGAGCGACGAGGCAATGGTTTCCTCGATACATAACGACCCGATGATGCAGGCAATGCCCGCCAAGAGAAACGCGATCCACGGGCGAGTGCCCCAATAATACTCGGTCTTGATGACGAGTGGATGGAAGAGACCAATGATGAGAAACGTGCTGACCGCGATGATGAGTCCTGTGAAATACATGAGTGTGAATGAGTTATGTGAATGATGTTCTTACTTTTTGTAGCCTTATTATGTGCAAAATTACTAAAAAATGCTGAAGTTATAGGGTGTAATTAGATTTTTTGTGGTAACTTTGCCCTACAAGATAACACTATAAAACATAAGAAGAATATGGAAAACAATGCAGAACTGATCGCTCAGTGTGAGGCTAAGGCCAAGCAGTGGCTGTCGCCGTCTTTTGATGAGAAGACCCGTCAAGAGGTTCAAGACCTGCTCGACAACCCCGACAAGACCAATCTCATTGAGGCTTTCTACAGAAACCTGGAGTTTGGAACAGGTGGCCTTCGTGGCATCATGGGCGCCGGAACCAACCGTATGAATATGTATATCGTTGGTATGGCCACTCAGGGTTTTGCCAACTACTTGAAGAAATGCTATAAGGACCGCAAGGAGATTAGCGCTGTGGTGTGCCACGACTGCCGCAACAACAGCCGTCTGTTCGCAGAGACCGTTGCCAATATTTTCTCTGCCAATGGCATCAAGGCTTACATCTTCGACGACCTTCGTCCTACACCTGAGTGCTCGTATGCCATCCGCTACCTGAAGGCACAGGCTGGCGTGAACCTCACGGCAAGCCACAACCCACGCGAATATAATGGCTACAAGGCTTATTGGGAGGATGGCGCCCAGGTCATTGCACCGCACGACAAGGGCATTATCGATGAGGTTAACAAGGTGACCATCGATGATGTGAAGTTTACTCCCAACCCCGAACTTATCCAGATCATAGGTGAGGATATTGACGAGCCGTATCTGCGCCAGATCCGTACCATCAGCATCGACCCCGAGGTGATTCGTCGCCAACACGACCTGAAGATCGTTTACACTCCGCTTCACGGTGCAGGCCGCGTGATGATTCCCCGCTCTTTGGCTTACTGGGGCTTCGATAACGTGCACTGTGTGCCCGAGCAGATGATCAAGGATGGCAACTTCCCCACCGTCGATCGTCCTAATCCTGAGTTTGCTGAGGCTCTGACATTGGGTCTGCGCGACGCCAAGGCGCTCGACGCCGACATCCTGATGGCTTCCGACCCCGACGCCGACCGTGTGGGTATGGCCTGCAAGAACGACAAGGGCGAGTGGGTTCTCATCAATGGTAACCAGACTTGCATGATCTTCTTGTGGTACATCATTGCCAACCGCAAGGCCACTGGCAAGCTGAAACCTACCGACTTCATCGTGAAGACCATCGTTACCACTGAGCTGATCAAGAAGATTGCCGACAAGCAGGGCGTGGAAATGCGCGATTGCTACACGGGCTTCAAGTGGATTGCACGCGAGATTCTGCTCTCAGAGGGCAAGCAGCAGTATATTGGTGGTGGTGAGGAGAGCTATGGCTTCCTCGCTGAGGATTTCGTTCGCGATAAGGATGCCGTGTCGGCTTGCTCGCTGCTCGCCGAGATTTGCGCCTACGCTAAGGATAAGGGCAAGACGCTCTACGACATCTTGATGGACATCTACAAGGAGTATGGCTTCTCTAAGGAGTTTACGATCAATGTGGAGCGCCCAGGTAAGAGTGGTGCCGAGGAGATCCAGAACATGATGACCAATTTCCGCGCCAACCCGCCGAAGGAGTTGGGTGGCTCGCGTGTGGTGCTGTGGAAGGACTACAAGACCCTGCAGGCTACCGACGCTGAGGGAAACACCACGGCGCTCAATATGCCGGAGACAAGCAACGTGCTGCAGTGGTTCTGCGACGACGACACGAAGGTTAGCGTGCGTCCTTCAGGTACAGAGCCTAAGATTAAGTTCTACATCGAGGTGAAGGGCACCATGAACGACGCTTCGCAGTATGAGCAGCTCGACCGTGAGGGCGCTGCCAAGGTGGAGGCCATCAAGAAGAGCCTCGGCCTGTAAGCAACGCTTCTGAGATTTATTAAAATCATCATATAGGGAACCTTTCTCAGCATGGGGAAAAGTTCCCTTTTTAGTTTTATGACCAACTGTCGATGCTAACCGACCAACCCATTGCTTGGGGCCGTGGATTTTCGTAACAACTATATTCAACCCAAATCGGCCATTAGATTTCAATTCTTGTTAGTTTTTGTTCCGAGTGGTTGCTACAGTCGCACCCAAAGGCATTGCGGGCTATGGCGAAACGCGAATGGAAGCAAGATGCCGTAAGAAACGTTGGCAAGCGTTGGAAAGGAACAATAACAACTTGCTATTTCCCCTATTTCGGTATAGTGACCGATTGGGGCTCAATAGGCTCGGAAGGAGCCTCTATATAGAATCGGTACATGCACGTTTGGGTGAACATGTAAGGTTCAGGTGGTATGGAACTACAGGAAGAAACGTGAGGTCGATGATTGGCAATAGGCTCGACGATGGGGTGGGCTACACGCTGCGCTGTGTGATTTTTTGGCTAAAAAGATGGTTCGGAATTTCGGATGAACTAGAGGGCGAAATCTCCGTTTTTGAGGATCCGACGCATGGCGAACGAGCAATTTGCTTGTAAAAGATGCCTTATTGAGTTGCGAAAGACGCCAAACCGAGCTGCGGTTTGGCGTCTTTCGCAGTGCGTAAAGGCATGTTTCGTCTTGCGAAAAGGCATCTTTCGCAAGGCGTAAGGTGTAACGAAGAGGGCTGAATGTTGAATGGTGGATGTAATGCTCTGATTGTTAGGTGGTTATGTGGAATTGCTGAGAATCGCGTATTTGCGCCCAATGTTTTCCTTGTTCAAAAGAAATGTGTAGTTTTCAATATAGATTGTTGGGCGTTTTCGGTAAGTTATGTTTTCATGAGGCTATGCCTTGTGTTCGTGGACAGTTTGACGTTTCGCACGTTCTATATGAAACAGAAGCGTGCGGCTCATCATATCACGCCTTGGATAGAGGACGGATCAGCGCCAAATGGAAATTGCCAGATGCTCTGTAGGACGAGCAATAGGATGGATGGATACAAGTGAACGAACCGCACCAGGATCTTTAGGTATGTTGCTGATGAGTGGTTTCTGAAATCACCAAAATGTGGTTGAAATGTGCCACAAAAGGGAGTTTTTGCACTTTTTTCGACTTTTGAGTAAAAAAGTTGGGGAAATGTTTGGTGGTAACAAAAAAACTCTGTACCTTTGCACTCGCAATTCAGAAATCAAGGCTAAGGCCTGACGATGATGAGCGAAACAATGCATCCTTAGCTCAGTTGGTAGAGCAACTGACTCTTAATCAGTGGGTCTAGGGTTCGAATCCCTAAGGATGTACAATTGTTTCAAAGGAATGCAAATCCTTAAAAGTATGCATCCTTAGCTCAGTTGGTAGAGCAACTGACTCTTAATCAGTGGGTCTAGGG
>NZ_JAHKBE010000169.1 GCF_018789675.1 Hallella faecis | reverse complement strand
ATTCTGGCAAACAAACCATTCGTTATTTTCGCGTAGTTCCTGATGACCAGGAACTGGTCTGTAAGTTGTGAGAATATTGTCTCAATCCTCTTTCTTGCCTTTGCAAACGGGATGAATGTCGGTTTCCAGTCCTTTTGGTTGAGCCGATACGGACACTCCAGTCTTATGTGTGCGGTTTCGAACAAGTCAAGCTGTACGTCAGCTCCAATATACCCTTTGTCACCATAGATGCTACAGTCGTGATAAGTATGTTTTACATCCTTCATATAATGGAGGTCAGCTACACTTGCCTTTGACAGATCATAGGAATGGATAACTCCACTTAACCCACAGAGAGCGTGTAACTTATAACCAAAATAATACGTATTCTGCGAAGCACAGAAGCCGAAGTCGGGAGCTTGCGAGAAATTTCCG
>NZ_JAHKBE010000168.1 GCF_018789675.1 Hallella faecis | reverse complement strand
GTGTTGTCGAGGTCGCCAACGGCCTTGATCTCCACAATGATGTTGTCGTAGCAAACGAAGTCGGCACGGTAGGTCTGCTTGAGCTCGTGCCCGTCGTAGTAGATCTTGAGCTCTTTCTCTCGTTGGAAGGGTATGCCGCGCTTAGAGAACTCAATGGCCAGGGCTTCTTGGTAGACTGCTTCGAGGAACCCGGGGCCGAGGGTGTTGTAAACGTACATCGCGGCTCCCGTGATGTTATAGGACTCTTGGCTGCGGTAGATCATGACGCTTAATATTTTAATTTTTTAGAACACGAGACTCACGAGACTCGGCTATTTTTTTTCGAACACGAATCTTACGAATCTTACGAATGCATGTCTTTAGAAACACCGCCGGTGTTTGAAATCTCACGAATGACTATTATAGACCCACTGACCA
>NZ_JAHKBE010000167.1 GCF_018789675.1 Hallella faecis | reverse complement strand
CCTTCTTTCAAAAGAGCGAAGCCCGAGGATTCTAACGAGTCTTCGGGCTTTTTGCGTGTTGTGGGGTTTGTGTTTCCTTTGGTTTCGTATCTTGTGCTTTGTTTATCACAAATCGGCCATAATATCATCATATATCACACTAGTCGGTCTAATGACCGATTGGGGTTTATCCCAAATGCTTGCTGTCCGGTAAAACTAATAATGTGGTCAAAGACGGGCTGAACTAACAGTCACCGGCGCGAAGCGGAAAGGTAAAGCCCAATAATAATTAACGCTTTGGCCCTTTCAGGGCGCACCAATGACAACACGATAATACCCAGGGTGTCGCTTCGCTTTGCCCTGGGCTATGCGCTTGTTGGGCTTTCAGCCCGCTTTCAAACGCATGTAAAACCCAATGGCCACCAGGGCGATACCATGCGCTATGCGCTTATAC
>NZ_JAHKBE010000166.1 GCF_018789675.1 Hallella faecis | reverse complement strand
ATCCAACTGTCGACGGATCATCCTGCGAGTACGCTTGTTGGTGTGATGGCGTTGCTTCACATAGGCCATGTTGTCGTGGGCAACATCAAGGTACTTCGTCCTCATGCGGTGAATGCCGAGTTCCTTACTTGCCTCACACATCATTGTATATACCTTCTCTACGCATTCCCATAGCAACTTTGTGTCAGTGGGGTAACGCATGCTGCTTTCGTAGCACGTTGCATCGGTATAGATTGTATCAAGATTCCTCATGTATGGTTTCCATGTTTCTGCCAATGACTCCTGCTGAGTCTGGATCTTCAGGCGCTTGGACAGTTCAAGGATAATATCATCTATGAGCTTGTAGTTGGTCAGGGGATTGGCTGAACTTATTCGGATGCCACTCTAAGTTTGCAGAAGAATGCTCTAAGTTTGCAGAAGAATGCGACGCAGTCGC
>NZ_JAHKBE010000164.1 GCF_018789675.1 Hallella faecis | reverse complement strand
CGTTAATTAACTCCTTCATTTTCAAACGATTACGTTAGAATTAACAGAGTATTGAGAGAAGGAACTGGGGTGATTTGTTGAATCGGTTTACTTTTTGTGTGTCGTAGGCTGACGATTGGGCATCTTTCGCGTTGCGATAGCTTAGGTATCGTGGTGCGATAGATGGTCTTTCGTGGTGCGATAGCTTAGGTATCGAGGTGCGAAAGGTGGTCTTTCGTGGCGTGGAATGTGAAGCGTGCAGCGATAAACGGGCAAACCGAATCACAACTATTTGAATGTTAAGCGGTTACGCAAATGCGCCAAGAATGGCGTATTTGGAGGCGAACGGGGGGTCGTTGAGAAAAACAGTGTATATTTGGGGGAGGAGTGTTGAGAATGTTGAATGGGCCATACGGCACGAGAATATTTCTCCCACAGATCGCACAGATCGACACAGAAGAGAAACACCATCGGTGTTTGTATATT
>NZ_JAHKBE010000163.1 GCF_018789675.1 Hallella faecis | reverse complement strand
TCTCTGTGTCGTACGGCAAAGAGAAATCCTTTAATTTTTCCCATATAGATAAGAATGATTGTCGTGTTTTTAGTGATCTAGCCAAATATAGGATGTGCTTGTCTTTTGTTCTTCCCAGATAGGCTGGCGTCGATATCAACTCGTATCGGATAGTCTTCAGAAATTTCTTCTTGTTGGAATTGATCAGCGCATGTCTGAACAACGACATAAAGTTATATGCCATTACAATGAAGTTTCCACATGCCTCTGTTGCCCAGAAGTTATTTGTGACAAAATCATCGATGGAGAAATCATTCTTCAATTCTTTTATCCTATTCTCAGAATCCGCCCTTCCACGATATGAGTCATATACAATCTTGGCCGGCAGGTCAAGGTCTGTTACAAAGCAGCTGTATCGGTATTTTCCGAAATCCTGCTCATCCTCAAAAAGCTCCAGTTGCTTGATTTGCTTTCCTGCAGCTTTAGGGCGCTTCTCT
>NZ_JAHKBE010000162.1 GCF_018789675.1 Hallella faecis | reverse complement strand
TGACAATTAGATCGTTAGGTTGTTTTTGACTGATTTACGAGCATCCCTAAAATAGCGATTAGTTGCATATGAAGACAGATACACGAGTTCTCTTCTCATGCCATCAGACATGAGCTGTATATAAAGAATCGAAAGAGATTATTCTGTCCTTAGAACAATGTAAGTTGCTTCGTGTCTTCGATGCAGTATCCTTGCAATGCCTTTGGCTTGTTATCAAAGAAACAATATGCTCCCAAGGCTGAAATAAGGTTCATGATAAAGTTGCTTACAGATCTATGGCGTGAATGTACAATCTGTGCCGTATTCTTCAGCATGTCGTTAATGGTTTCGATAATGTACTCAAGTTTCGGATTTAGACTTTGAGGTTGAATTTATTGTATAACAATACTCTGTTAATTCTAACGTAATCGTTTGAAAATGAAGGAGTTAATTAACGTAATATAACTAATAAAATTTGGTTAAGTGGCTGATTATCAG
>NZ_JAHKBE010000161.1 GCF_018789675.1 Hallella faecis | reverse complement strand
AAAAGCCCGAAGACTCGTTAGAATCCTCGGGCTTCGCTCTTTTGAAAGAAGGCGGCTTCCTACTCTCCCGCATTGCATTGCAGTACCATCGGCGCCACTGGGCTTAACTTCTCTGTTCGGAATGGGAAGAGGTGGGACCCCAGCGCCATAGCCACCTGATGTTTCGCTACCTACATGCGTCGTATGACGTATTGTCTTTCCGACTCGCATGAGGCGTATGGCTGACTATCTCCACAAGCAAAGACCAACACAACTGAAATACGGCTGCAAACGAAAGCCTTCGGGCAATTAGTAGCGCTCGGCTTTGGCGTCGCCGCCTTTACACCTGCGCCCTATCAACGTCCTCGTCTAGGACGACCCTAATGGGGAGTTCTAATCTTGCGGCGGGCTTCGCACTTAGATGCTTTCAGCGCTTATCCCATCCAGACTCGGCTACCCGGCGGTGCGCCTGGCGGCACAACCGGTAGACCGGAGGTCT
>NZ_JAHKBE010000160.1 GCF_018789675.1 Hallella faecis | reverse complement strand
CATTCCGGAGGCTAACCGGGGGAACTGAAACATCTTAGTACCCCGAGGAAGAGAAAATAATCTAATGATTCCCCCAGTAGTGGCGAGCGAACGGGGAAGAGCCCAAACCGTGACGGTCGCAAGGCCGCCGCGGGGTTGTAGGACCGCGCCATTGCACATTGAGGGTGAGTGGAATCTCCTGGAAAGGCGAATCGTAGAAGGTGATAATCCTGTACACGAAGCCCGATGTGGCATAGCGGTATCCTGAGTAACGCGGGACACGAGGAATCCTGCGCGAATCTGCCGGGACCATCCGGTAAGGCTAAATACTCGAATGAGACCGATAGCGAACGAGTACCGTGAGGGAAAGGTGAAAAGCACTTCCATGAGAAGAGTGAAATAGTTCCTGAAACCGTGCGCCTACAAGCGGTCGGAGCGCAGCGATGCGTGACGGCGTGCCTTTTGCATAATGAGCCTACGAGTTGCCGTCACCGGCGAGGCTAAGCCCCA
>NZ_JAHKBE010000015.1 GCF_018789675.1 Hallella faecis | reverse complement strand
TAACACTGACAATTAGATCGTTAGGTTGTTTTTGACTGATTTACGAGCATCCCTACAATATAGATGCCGTGCGACAGACCGCTGAGGTCATTGGCGCTGCGGGCCACCTTTCGACCGTCGAGGGTGTAGACGCCCTCGCGAGCCACAGCGGCAGCGTTCTGCTGCTTGTCGGTGATGCTCTCAATGCCCATGGCCGTGGTGGTCTTGGCGCGCATCTGCGCCTCATCGAGGATCACCCAGCGCTGTCCCGTGGCCGAGTTGGCCAGGTTGAACGTGGTGCGCGTGAGCGTAGTGGCGTTCGAGGCGGCCATCGTCATCGGGTTGCGGGCGGCATGGCGTGTGATCCAAAAACCGCGTGTGCCATCCTCATCAGCATCCACGCGACCCTTCATTAGCTGGAAGTCCTGCTGGTCGGCGGGCATCACGTTCTTCGCGCTGAAGGTGGAGCCATTGAACGTGATGTAACGGCCCGTAGCGGCGTTGCGGAACTGGAAGTACTGGTTGTCGGGCGTGAAGCTGATGTACCAAGCGCAACTGTCGTTGGCGGCCAGCTCATCGGCGCTCTTCTGGCAGAGCGTCAGCGTGCCGGCGGTGCCGCGCTCCGTAAGGTACGACAGGTAACGGCCATTCTCCTTCTTCTCATTGGTGATGTAATATTTCACACCCTCCTGGTGCTCGAAGGCCCAGTAAGGCTCAGCGTAGTGGCTCGAGGTGTGCTCCAAGCCATCCTCGCCGAGTGCCTGGCACACCAGGCTGTTGCCATAATAGAGAACATCGCTATGGTTGTCCTCGTTGGCACCGTTGATGCCATAGGGCCACATGTGCTGGTAGTCGCCATGGAGGAACGATCCCGTGGTGTTGTCCCAGAAATCGAGCACGGCCGACACACGCTCGCCCAACCAGTTGCCCGATCCTTTCTGTGAGCCACTGACGCTCTGGCTGCCTGAGCGAAGCACACCCACTACACTCCATTGCGTGTCGGCCCAAGGAATGACACCCACTCCATGCAACCACTCGTGCATGATGGTTCCAGCCGATTGGTAAGAAGTGTTGGATCCCACACGCACCCATCCGCCATACGAGCAGTCGGCAGTCGGTGTGCCGGGCTCATAGCCCACGCTGGGTCGGAAGTCGCGCATCTCCGTGAGGTTGTTCCACAGGTCGGTGGCGGTGTTCACGGCATCGGTGATACGTTTGCGCACAGCCTCGTCGCTGATGCTGCGAATGGTGGGCGTGATGTTACCCTTGGGGATGGTGTAGAAACGGATCTCGTCGCCATAAGCCACATTGCCCTTCTTGTTCTCCACATACGAGCGCATGAAATACTCGGTGGCGGGCTTCAGGTTCTTGAAGCAATAGATGGTGCCATTGTTCGAGAGCGTGGAGGTGTGCTTCGTGTCGGCCACCGTGGGATGGGCCTGCGTGCTAATCACGAAACCCTGCTCCTTGATGTCGGTAGCCTTGGCCGTGGTGCTCATGCGACCGAAGGCCATGGTGGCTCCACGCAGATAGCGCTTGTCGGTCACCACCTTGATGGAGTTACCCCACTTGAAGTTGGCGGTAGCTGCCTTGAGGCTGGTGGCACCCACCAAGAGGTCGGCCAGGTCGGCCTCCTCGTTGTTCAGCAGGCTCTCAGCCTGGGCCACGGTTGCCCGCAGCTCATCGGCGGCTGTGCCTTGGGCGTCGCCCAGAACCGCGTTGGCAGCAGCAATGGCGCTCTCCAGGTCGGCACGGCGCAACGCCAGGTCGGCGTCGCCGAGCGGTGTGGCGCGCAAAATCTTCACCCAGTCCACCACGGGCATGGCGTGGTCTTCCTTGCGAGCGCTAAAGCCCAGGCGCAAACGGCCTGCCACCTCTTGGTCGAGGGTGAACGAAATGGTATCGGTAGTCCATGCGTGGGCGGCAAACTTGGTGTTGGTAAACGGCACACGAGCGGACAGGCGGGTGTTGTAGGGATGCCAAGCCGATGAGTTGGTGCTCACCTCCTCATTGTCGGCGGCGTTGTAAACGGCCATCACCACCTCATAGTCGCCAGCGGGCAACTTCACCGAGTCTTGCAGCATGTTGATGCCACTGGTGGTCACCAAGCCGAAGGCCAAGCCACCACCAGCCACGCCATCATAGCCCGTGGCGGGCACACTGAGGCCGCAGAAGGTCTTGGCCGAGCCCCATTGCCACACGCCAAGCACACCAGCCTTCACCGATGTGACATCCCAAAAGTTGACGGAATTGATGTCGTTGGGCGCTACATTGCCCTCGTCGCCAACGGCATAGGTGTAATTTGTGTCAAAACCAGCGTTGAGCAGATAGGCCGAAGTAATGTCGTGGTAGGCTTGCGCCGACGCGCCAAGCGAACCTCCTGCCATCGCTAAAGAAAGAAGTAATGTTTTGATTGTCATAGATATAAATTAGTTGTTTTGCGATTTCAGATTAGAACGATTGCTGCAAAGATACCACTTTTTTATGTTCATTTAGTCGCTCCTCAGGCAAAAAATAGGTAATTTTGCACCGTTTATCGTTCAACATACACCCTAAGGCTCAAGGGCCAAGGGCATTTAGACAATAATACAACAACATATCCATTATGAAACTCAAACAATTTATCGCACTGGCGGCCCTAACCCTGAGCATGCCGGCTTCAGCCGACGAGGGAATGTGGACGCTCTACAACTTGCCCACTCAGGTCTACGACCAGATGTGCGGCTACGGTTTCCAGTTGCCTTACGGCAGTCTGTACCAAGGCGACCAGGCCGTTAAGAACGCCGTGGTCAACTTCTCGGGCTATTGCTCAGGTGTTGTGGTCAGCCCCGACGGCCTCGTGTTCACCAACCACCACTGTGGATTCGAGAGCATCCGCTCCCACTCCACCGTGGAGCACGACTACATGCTCAATGGCTTCTACGCCAAGAGCTATGCCGAGGAACTTCCCAACGAGGACATGTTCGTGGCTTTTATGGTGAAGCAGGAGGATGTGACCCCGGTTCTCGAGAAGGCCGGCTTCAGCAAGCTCAGCCGTGAGGGACAGGCCGCTGCCGTCGACTCGCTGGAGAACATCATGACACAGCAGGCGAAGGCGCAGGACTCTACGCTCTACGTGAGCATCGACGCCTTCTACGAGGGCAACCAGTGGATTGCCACCACCTACCAGCAGTTTGACGACCTCCGCCTGGTGTTCACCGTTCCCAAGAGCATGGGTAAGTTTGGCGGCGAGACCGACAACTGGATGTGGCCGCGCCAAACGTGCGACTTCAGCGTGTTCCGCATCTACGCCGACCCCAAGACCAATGGTCCTGCCCGCTACTCCAAGGACAACGTTCCCTATCATCCCAAGCACTGGGCTCCTGTGTCCATGCAGGGCTATAAGGAAGGCGACTTCGCCATGACCATGGGTTATCCCGGATCCACCGAGCGCTACCTGTCGAGCTATGGCATCGAGCAGATGCACATGCGCAACGCCACCCGCTCACAAGCCCGCGGCGTGAAGCAGGACGTGATGGTTCGCCACATGAGAGCCGACGAGGCCGTTCGCATCAAGTATGATTCTAAGTTTGCCACCAGTTCCAACTATTGGAAGAACTCCATCGGCATGAACAAGTGTATCGACTCCATCGGCCTCATCCAGCAGAAGCGCGACTATGAGTTCCGCATCAAGGCATACGTCGACTCGACAGGCTACCTGAAGGGCCAGCTCAACTTCGACACCCTGAAGGCGCTCTACGCCCAGAACAGCACAGCCTCTCACGACCTGCTGCTGCTCAGCGAGAGCTTCAGCCGCACCAACGAGCTCACCACACGCGCCATGATGGGCGCACAGGGTCCCAATGTGGTGCGCAACGAGAAGAAGCCGAGCAAGAGCTACCTGCTCTACGACGACGACCAGAAGACCTGGGACGAGGGCCTCGACAAGGAGGTGCTGGCCGTTTCGCTGAAAAACTACAAGGAGCACATTGCCGACGTGCGCAACCTGCCGGCCTTCTACACCACCATCGCCAACGAGTATGGCAACGACTATCGCCGCTTCGTGGACGACATCTGGAGCAAGACCGTGCTGATGAAGAACAACAAGCGCATCTACTTCAACAACAAGGCCTTCGACAAGGATCCCGGCGTACGCCTGGGCAAGGACCTCAAGGAGGTGGCTGAGCGCCTGAAGAAGGCCCTGGGCGCCAACACCGAGCGCATTGAGGACCAAGAGCGCATGCTCTGTGCAGCCAAGCTGCGCATGGAGGAGGACATGCCCCACTACTCTGACGCCAACTTCACCATGCGCCTGAGCTATGGCCGCGTGGGCGGATACAACATCGGCGGCCAACCCTCGGGCTACTACACCGCATCAGAAAGCATCGTGGAGAAGATGAAGGCCGGCGACAAGGGCGTGATCGACTATCAGGCCGAGCCTATCATGCACGAGCTGATGAGCGCCTCCAACTACGGCCCTTATGCCGACAAGACAACGGGCAAGATGCAACTCTGCCTGCTCACCAACAACGACATCACGGGTGGAAACAGTGGTTCGCCCCTCTTCGACGGTCAGGGCCGCCTCATCGGCTTGGCCTTCGACGGCAACTGGGACAGCCTGGCTTCCGACATCATGTTCGACAAGGTGCTGGCTCGCACCATCTCGGTCGACATTCGTTTCGTGCTCTACCTCATGGACCGCTGGGGTCATGCCGACCGCCTGCTCCAGGAGATCGGAGCCAAATAAGCCCGCAAAGCCCTAACATAGGCTTCTAACACAACGGGCCATTCCCCACACGAGGGAATAGCCCGTTGTTGCGTTTAACCCAATCGGCCGTTAGACCGAAACAGGAAGAATATAAGGATTATCAGATTCTGTTCACCTCTTGCCGTATCTCGTCGAGCGAATGGGCCACACGGATGAAGTCGGTCCAATGGCCACGGATGAAGCCACGCGCCTGCAAGTCGTCGAGCAGGGCTATGAGCGGAGCCCAAAAAGCCTTCATGTCGTAGAGGATCACCATCTTGCGATGATAGCCTATGGTGTGGCTTGCCGCCACGGTAAACACCTCGTCGAGCGTGCCAATGCCCCCCGGCAAGGCAATGAGCACGTCGCTCTGGGCCAACATCAGGTCCTTGCGATCGGAGAGGTTGTCGCAAGCCACATGCACATCCACATAGTCGGACACACGGCCACCTTGCTCCACCACACGCGGCACCATGCCAATGGTAGTGCCACCCGCCTCGTGCGTGGCGCGCGCCACACACTCCATCAGTCCCATATTGCAACCTCCGAAGACCAGCTGATGGCCTTCGCTACCAATCCATTGGCCCAGCTCCTCCGTCGAACGGAAGAAATCGGGGTCGATATGCTCATTGGCTGAGCAGAACACTCCTATCTTCATAATAAATGTTTTTTGCGTAGTCAAAGTTAAGACATTTCATCGAGCCTATCAAAATTATTCTGTACTTTTGCAACAATAAGGCGTCAAGCCCATACATTTCAACCCACCATTCCCATGAAAAGAATTCATCAAGCCCTCTTACTCCTAATTATATCGGTAGGTATCGTCCCATCGGTCGTCGCCCAAACGCCCCACCGCAACCACGGCGCAAGCCTCTCGCTGGCCATCGGCCACCGCAACGCCGACTCCACCCGCACCAAAGCTGTGGATCTGGGCATCGTGGGAGCGGCCGATACCCTGCGGGGCGCATCGCTGCAAGCCATAACATCAGGCTATGGTGTGGTGCGAGGTGTGCAGCTGTCGGCCATCAACAACTACGCCACATCGCTGCGCGGTGTGCAGGCGGCTGCGTTCTACAACGTCACCATGCAACCGTTCAGGGGATTGCAACTGTCGTTAGGGTCGAACATCGCCATGGGCGTTCGCCGCGGCACGCAGGTGGGCCTGCTGGCCAATGTGGTGTCGGGAAGCATGCGCGGACTGCAGGTGGGCGGCTACAACTACGCCGACACGCTCACAGGATCGCAGGTGGGACTCATCAATGTGGCGCTCGAACATCCCCACGGCGTGCAGGTGGGATTGGTGAACTACACACACGACACGCGCGCCAAAAAGATCGGACTGGTGAACATCAACCCTTCGACGCTCATCGACGTGATGGCGTTTGGCGGCAGCAACACGGCAGCCAACATGGCGCTGCGATTCCGCAACCGATCCACCTACAACATCATTGGTGTGGGATCGCCCTACGTGGGCTTCGACGGCCACTTCTCGGGCGCCCTCTATTATCGCTTGGGACAATATTTCAGGTTGAACGACCGGTGGTCGCTGAGCGGCGACATCGGCTACGCCCACATCGAGTCGTTTGAGGAGAGCTCGCAGCAGCGCCCCAACCGCCTGTTCTCCTTGCAGGCGCGCCTCAACGCCGACTACCAGATAAACCGCCACCTGGGAGTGTTCGCCTCGGTGGGCTACGCCAACACGCGCTACTACCATCACCAGCAACACTACAAGGACGAACTGATTGTGGAGGGTGGCTTGGCCATACGCTGGAACCATCGCCCTGACCCTTACACGCCGGGAACAAGGGCCACGACCGACACCACAGGCCACGTGCCATTGGGACAATGGAACGACGGGCGGCGCAACTTCTGGAAGGCGGCTGCCGAAACGGCGGGCATCAATGTGTTGGTACACTGTTTCGACCGGTTTGTGATGAACGAAGACTTTGCCAAGGTCAACTTCAAGACCATCAAACATAACATCGACAACGGTTGGGTATGGGACAACGACCAGTTCTCCACCAACCTCTTCGCCCATCCCTACCACGGCAACCTCTATTTCAACGCGGCGCGATCGAGCGGCCTGTCGTTCTGGCAGAGCGCACCCTATGCCTTCGCCGGATCGCTCATGTGGGAGACCTGCGGCGAGATTGAGCCGCCAGCCATCAACGACCTCATGGCCACCACGATGGGCGGCATCTGCATTGGCGAGGTGACCCATCGCATATCGGAGATCATCCTCAACGACAGCAGTCGGGGCTTCCGCCGCTTCCTGCGCGAGGCAGCCGCCACGCTCATCAACCCCATGGGTGGGTTCAACCGCATATTGACGGGAAGCGCATGGCGTGTGAGAAACGACCACAACAAGTATTACGACGCCAAGCGGACGCCCATCGACTTCAGCGTGGCGCTCGGAACACGTTACCTCTCCGACGACGGCGCGCTCTTCCGAGGCGAATGGAACCCCTACATCAACCTCTTTCTGGAGTATGGCCACCCGTTTGAGGCCAACGGCACGAAGCCCTTCGACTTCTTCTCGCTGGAGGCCACGGTGGGCATGTCGGCCAACCAACCGCTCATCAACCGGCTCCACATCGTGGGCCGCATCTGGGGAAAGAGCGTGGAGACCAACAGCGACATGGAAGCCGAGGTGGGACTCTTCCAACACTTCAACTACTACGACTCGAAACCGGTGAAAGACGGCACCCAACTAACCCCCTACCGCATATCGGAGGCCGCCGCACTGGGTCCCGGCATGCTGATGCGTTTCCCACAAGTGGGTGCGCTCAACCGCCTGGAACAACGCATCTACCTCAGCGGAATACTGTTGGGAGGAACCAAGAGCGACTATTACAACGTGATCGACCGCGACTACAACATGGGGTCGGGATTCTCGGTGAAGACCAAGACGCAAATGGACTTCAGAAGCATCGGCCGCTTCATCCTGCACGCCAACTACTACCGCATCTTCACTTGGAAGGGATATGAGGGAAAGGACCTGGAGCACACCGACCCGCTCTATCTCAACGCCCAAGGCGACAAGAGCAACGCCGAACTGCTGGAGCTGTCGTCGATGTGGGAGTTTGACCTGCGCGGCCCGCTCAGCATCAGTTGGGGAGCCAGCTACTTCGTCAGACAAACACGCTACGCCTATCACGACAACGTGAACGCACGCACCTTCGAGACACGCCTCGGGCTGACCTGGCACATATAACATTTGGGTTAAAACTGCGACAAGGCATAGACGGGAACGATGGTTACATGCCTTTGGGCTTCACCATCCTCCATGTCGACATACGTAAACTCACCAAAGTTTTCCAGTGAGCAACGGGTGGCTTCGGTGAGATGCTTCTCTCTCATAAAGGTCCATAGGCTCTTCATGCCTCCCTTCGTTCCCGATTTCACCTCAATAGGCATAATCTTTAAGTTGCGTATGTCGAGATAATCAATTTCGGCAATGCTCTTGCCGCTTTTTTCCCAATAATACATCTTTTGCCGTTGTATGGCAGGCTTATTACGTAGTATTTCCAAGCCCACCACCATTTCGATCACACCGCCCTTGTTGACCAATTCCTGCGCATTACCTGTCATGATGAACTGAACGAGTTGCTGCGACAATCCGCCCTCCAACTGCAAAACAGCCAATAACAATCCGGTATCGAGAAATAGCAACTTCATGTTCTTATCATTCGCCTCGGCTTCCAGCGGAATGCCATTGCCCGAAGTGGACACCACAGGCACCACAATACCCGCCAAGGTCAACAAACGCAACGCCTCCCGAATTTGAGAACTCCTATAGTCGGTCGATATCTGTTTGAACGACAACTTTTGCCCGCTCTGATGGCATACGCCACGCATGGTGGTGCGTAAAAGGTCGGGGTTGGCCTTTTTCTTGTATTTGGCGAAGTCGTCCTCATACGACAACACAATGTCGCTTTGAATCTGTTGGCAACGGTTCATATCGCCCATGGTAACCCATGCGAGCACCGCTTCAGGCATTCCGCCCACCAAGAGGTAGATTCGGAACAGGTCGATCAGTCGTTGGTGAAACGCATCATCAATCGGAGAGAGGCTGCTGGCCTGTCGACGCATCGCCAAGAGCGCATCCTCGTGGCATGCGCCCAAAAACTCATCGAAGGTCATGGGGTACATAAATATAGAATGGATGCGCCCTACTCCATACGTGGGCAACTCTTCAAGGGCAAACTCGAGCAGCGAGCCTGCGGCCACCACATGCAACTCGGGATAGTCTTCTTTGAAGAACCTTAGTGCCATAATGGCTTCCGGACATTCCTGAATCTCATCCAGAAAGAGCAACGTCTTGCCATTCACGATGGGCACACCGAGGTAAGCGGCAATCTTTTGCGCAATGAGATGCACATCAATATCGCCTTGGAAAAAACTCTTAATGGCTTTGTTGCGCTCAAAATTCACTTCGGCAAAATGCTGAAAGGTTTCTCCCAAATGCCTGATGGCCGATGATTTTCCCACTTGTCGCGCTCCTCGTAGTAACAAGGGCTTACGCATGGGATCTGATTTCCACTCCATCAATTGGGCATCTATATTTCTCGCAATGTAATTCATGGGCCGATTAAAAAAGTTGTTGATAATCAGCCACAAATATAATAAAAGTGCTCAAATCCGACAAACAAATCACTATAAAAGTGCTCAAATCCGACTAAAAAACAGCTGTAAAAGTGCTCAAATCCGACTAAAAAAAGCATTAGCTCTTAATACTTAAAACGCTTGCCACATCCTCTCTTAAGGCGTAGCAAGCGTAAGGCGTTATTCAGAATGTGCGGTGCGAGATGCGAATGATTGCCGCAACGAAACACGGGATGTTGCGATTCAAACCACAATAAGACCTCGCAAAATGGGATTGTCTTGGCAAACGCGAGGGTTATGGCTTCTTGTACGACTCCACGAATCGATAAAGACCATGGCGCACAGAGCGCAAACCGAAGAGTTCGGTGTGGATGTCGGTGATGGGAATCCACTGGAGGGCGGCCGCGTCGTCGCTGGCATGGAGCGTGGAGAAATCCTCCACCTGACAGAGGAAGAAACTGTCGAGCGTCTTCACCTCGAAGCCCGAATAGACGTAGACGTTAGGCAGGCTGAACACGTAACGCGCCTCGGTGACCGTCAGTCCGGTCTCTTCCTTCACCTCGCGCACCACTCCCTCCTCGGCAGTCTCGCCGATATCGGCAAAGCCTCCGGGCAGATCGAGCGTTCCCTTGGCGGGCTCTTTCTTGCGGGTGGCTACAAGCAGCTCATCCTTGTCGTTGACAATCAGCGCCACGTTGGCCGCACTGGGATTTAAGTAGTACTCAAACCCACAATTTTCGCATTTCTTACTCTTCTCGTCTTGTATCTCGAAATGCTTGCTGCCGCATGCGGGGCAGTATCTGAATTTATCTAAAGGATGCATGGACCTCGGTTTTTATGTTGGCGATGGGTTACCTTGGGTTACTTGGCGAGCAAGCCCTTGATCTCCGCGTCGAGATCCTTGATCTGTGCGTCGCGCTTCTGCAACACGTTGTTGCGGTCGATGGTGAAGAAGGTTGGGAGCGACTGCACATTATACTGTGTCAGGTAAACGGAGCCGGTGCTGTTGGCGTCGCGCACGCAAACCCAAGGCAGTGCGGCCACGCTCTCCTTCCAGAAATGCTCGTCGGGGTCGAGGCTGACCTGGTAGATCTCGAATCCCTGGGCGTGATACTTGTTGTAAAGGTCGCGCATGTGCATGATGCGTTCGGTGCTTCCCTTAGAGGCGAAGAGGTGGAAATCGAGCAACACCACCTTGCCTTTAAGGCTTGTGAGCTTGCAGGTCTTGCCGTTTCGATCGGGCAGCGCCACCTCGATGACACCCGAACTGTTGATCTTGCTGGCGTCGATCGTCTGGTTTTGCTCTGCCTGCAGGATGCGCACGTTCTTCATGCCCTCAATGGCAATGTTATGAAGGTTGGTGCCACGCTCCGAACCCGGGTGGTAGGTGTCCCAACTGGTGGCGACGGCGGCATAGGCCTGCACATCCTCCTTCTTGCTCTGCGGGTCGAAGATGAGTCCCACCTGCTGGCCCAACGTGATGGTTTGGAACAAGGCAAAATAGGCGTAAGCACGCCAAGGCTCCTTAAAGATGTAGTCGTTCTTTACCTTATACTTATAAACCTCGAGGATGGTGCGCACGCTGTCGGCCTCCTTCTCGTAGCTAACGTTGGGGTTCTGAACCACGGCGTTGAGCTGGGCTTGCAGGTTCAGCTGCATCAAAGCGAGCTCGCGGATCTTCGAACACTCGGTAGACCCTTCCACCTCATAACTGCCTGTCATGGTGGGGTATGAGGCTTTCACGGTGACATGCTCCGTGGAATCGACCGCCACATTGATAATTTGGCGAGCGATGCGCAGGCGATAAAACTCGGGAGCGGTGGGCGCCTCTCCCTCGAAGCTGAACGAGCCGTCGGCGCCAAGGCGCACTGAATCGACCACTACGGGGCCGTTAAGGCTCATGTTCTCAAAGAGGAGGAGCGAATCGGGGGCGTCTGAGATGACGCCTGACACCTGAAACTTCTTGCCCGTGCATGAGGCAAGCGACAACGCCACCATCACAAGGGCGGCAACAACGGTAATCTTGAGTATCTTCATTGTTATGACTGTTTGCTAACATTTCCCATCCAAGGCTCAGCGATCGAGTTGGGCCAATGGGCAAGGCGCTTCATTCCTGTGGGCGGACATCGGCTTTTCCACCATCGGGCAACTGCCGTGAGGGGTGTGGACGGGGCGCTTCGGGCAAGCCGTTAGGCGGCTGCGGCAAGGCGCATTATCGCTGCAAAGATAACACTTTTCATTGACAAAGTAGGGCGCAAGGCTTTCTTTTTGCCGATGGAACGAGCGTTTTTCGTTTCGCGTTGCAGTGGTTTCGCTCACCGCCAATGGCAAAAGCACACATCAAGGGGCCAAAAGCCGATATGCCTTCCTACTGGCGGCAACGTAAACCGAGCTTACAAGGACGCCCGTGATGACCCACGAGATGGGGTAGCAAAGCATGAGATGCTCGTAGCCATACCAATGGGGCAACACAAGGAATATCCAGCCCAAACGGATGAAACAGGTGCCAAAGATGGTAAGCAAGGCTGGAGCCAACGATTTTCCCAAGCCGCGCATGCACGCCGCCGGTATCTCATAACTGGTGGCGATCCACTGGAAGGCAAGCGCCACGTAGATGCGCGACGTGCAGTAATGGACGACTTGTGGGTCGGTGGTAAAGACGGAGGCGATGGGAGGACCAAACAACACAAACACCATGTTGGCCGTAAAAATCGACGCACCACCCAACAAGAAACAGAGGCGGAAGATGCGGCGGCAGCGGTCCACCTGGCCTGCGCCGTAGTTTTGGCCCGTGAAGGTGATGGCCGTGGCGCAGAACGCGGTGAGGACATAATAGCAATAGGTGTCGAAGGTGATGCTGAGCGACGCGCCAGCGATGGCCGCATAGCCAAACTTATTGATGGACGACTGCACAAAGACGTTGCTGAACGAGAACACGGTGGCCTGCAAGCCGGCGGGCAGACCGATGGAAAGAATGTCGCCCAACTCCTTGCGGTAGATGCGTATCTGTCGCAGGCGCACGCGGAACTCGCCCTTCTCGCGCCACAGCAGCGTGGTGATGACAACCGCCGAGAACATGTTCGACACAAAATAGGCACAGGCCACACCGGCCACGCTCATGTGGAAGACGATGACGGTGACCATGCTCACCACCACATTGATGACGCCTGCCACGGCAAGAATGTAAAGGGGCGTGCGGGTGTCGCCCTTGCTTCGGAAGATGGCTGCGCCGAAATTGTAGACCATGAAGAACGGTGCGCCAAGGAAACAGATGTTCAGATAAAGGGCCGAGTCGTGGATCACGTCGGCCGGCGTGCCCAACAAGCGCAGCAGGGGGGTGGCCACCAACAGGCCCACCACCAAGAGTATGGCGCCGCCAATGAGCGAGAGGGCGGCCGTTGTGCTCACGGCGCGATGCACAGCCTGAGGGTCTCGGCGCCCAATGTTGTTGGCTATAACAGCGTTGGCACCTACCGAAACACCCAGGAACAAGTTGATGATGAGGTTGATGAGGAACGTTGTAGCGCCCACGGCGGCCATGGCGTGGCTGCTGTCGAAGCGCCCCACCACAAACACATTGACGGAGTTGAACAGTTGTTGCAGGATGCCGGTGGCGGCATAAGGCAAGGCAAACATCACTATCTTGCCCAGCAACGGTCCATGGAGCATGTCGGTCTCTACTTTTGCCATAGCTTGAAGGGGATAAGACGCGGGCGGCGACAAAGGGTGGACGGGGGTCCGCTTTGTCGCCGCTCGTGATGAATGAGGTTTTGCTTACGCTGCCTTGCGACGACGAATGATGCCGCGGAAATCTTTCCAAACCACCACGGCAAGGTAAAGGCCCAACAGCAAGGTGTTCACACCCAGCGACGACCATGTGCCGAGGTGGGCGTTGCCCCATGTCATGGCGGCAAAGAGGGCCACGGCCAACACCACATAGAAGGCGATGTCGCGCAGCGGATAGTTGATGGGGTAATACTTCTGGCCGAAGAAATAGCTGGTCACCATGCACACGCCATAGGCGGCAAAGCCGGCCCAGGCGCAAGCCATGTAGCTGTAGCGCGGAATGAAGAGCACATCGATGGCGATGAGCACCACGCAGCCCAACAGCGAGAACCATGCGCCCCAGATGGTGCGGTCGGTGAGCTTATACCAGAAGCTGAGGTTGAAATACACGCCAAACATGATTTCGGCGGCCATCACAATGGGAACCACGCGCAAGCCCTCCCAATAAGAGCGCGCCACAATGTGGCGCAAAATGTCCATGTAACCGATGACGGCCAAGTAGGCGAAGAGGGTGAAGACGATGTAAAACTTCATCACCTTGGCGTAGGTGGCCTTCTTGTCGGCGTCCTTGTTGCCAAAGACAAACGGCTCGTAGGCAAAGCGAAACGCCTGGGTAATGATAACCATGATCATGGCGATCTTGATGGTGGCGCCATAGATGCCCAACTGGGCGTGGGCCTCGGCGATGTCGCCATCGAAGAGATAGGGGAAGATGATGGTCGAGGCGCTCTGGTTGAGCTGGCCTGCAATGCCCAGGATCAGCATGGGCCAGGTGTAGGAGAGCATGCGGCGGCAGAGCGCCTTGTCGAAGCCGTAGCTCACGCCTGTCATCTCCTTCGACAGCAAGAGCACGGTGACGACCGACACAAAGAGGTTCACGTAGAACACGATTCCCACGTCGGGGGTGCCGTTGGCGTCGTAGAGGCCGGGGATGAACAGGCCGAAATGGGGCAGCACGAAGAGGAACGCGCCCACCAACGCCACATTGATGAGGATATTGGCGAGCTTCAGCGCCATAAACTTCCAGGGTTTATGCTGATAGCGCAGGTAGTCGAACATGATGGCGGTCCAGGCGTCGACGGCCACGCAAACAGCCATGGTGCCTATGTACCACACGTGGTCGGCATAGCCCATGGCGGCGGCCAGCGGCTTGAGGCACGCCAGCACAAGCAGCGCGAAGACAAGGGCCACGGCACCCACCATGCGCAGGGCGGTGCTGTAGACCATGCGGGCGTTCTCGCCTTCCTTGTTGGCAAAGCGGAAGAACGTGGTCTCCATGCCGAAGGTGAGGGCGATGATGAGGATGCCTATGTAACTATAAACATTGGTGATGACACCAAACTGACCTCCGCCAGCCACCCAAGCGTAGGTCTCGATGGGCACGAGCAGATAGTTGACAAACCGTCCGGCGATGGAACTGATGCCGTAGATGGCTGTGTCTTTCAAGAGTGATTTTAAACTTGCCATAATGATATTCTAACTGGGGTGGTACGCCCACCTTAGGCGAAGAAGATGTATGCGATGGCGATGGCGGCCACAACGCCGGCCAGGTCGGCCAGCAAACCGGCCGCTACGGCATGGCGCGTGTATTTGACGCTGACCGATCCGAAATAAACGGCGAGCACGTAGAACGTGGTGTCGGTGCTGCCTTGGAAGATGCAGGAGAGGCGCCCCACAAACGAGTCGGGGCCGTAGTTTTGCATGGCCTCGAGCATCAGGCCACGCGCTCCGCTGCCCGAGAGGGGCTTCATGAAGGCGGTGGGAAGGGCGCCCACAAAGTCGGTGTTCAGTCCACACTGGGCCACCAGCCATGAGATGCCATCAATCAGCCGGTCCATGGCGCCCGAGGCGCGAAACACGCCCACGGCCACGAGGATGGCCACAAGGTAAGGAATGATGCGCACGGCGGTCTGAAAGCCTTCCTTGGCGCCCTCGATGAAGGCGTCGTACACGTTGACGCGGCGCACCATGCCTGCCACAATGAAGGCGACGATGACACCCAGCAGGATAACCGGACCGGCGATGGAGGTGACGGTGCCCATCGTTTCGGCGCTCATCTGGCCAAAGCCCCAGATAACCACCGCCACAAAGGCTATGATGCCCAAGAGGGCGGCGAGCAGCACGGGCTGCAACAGGTTGATGCGTTGCCAGGCGGCGGTGATGAGGATGCCGGCCAACGTGGCCACGGTGGTGGCAAGAAGGATGGGAATAAACACGTCGGTGGGCTGCGCCGCACCATACGAGGCGCGGAACGCCAAGATGGTGGTTGGAATGATGGTCAGGCCTGAGGTGTTGAGCACCAGGAACATAATCATCGGATTGGTGGCCGTGTCTTTCTTCGGGTTGAGCTCTTGCATCTGGGCCATGGCCTTCAGGCCGGTGGGCGTGGCGGCATTGTCGAGGCCCAGCATGTTGGAGGCGATGTTCATAAACACCGACCCCATGACGGGATGGTTCTTGGGAATGTCGGGGAAGAGCTTGGTGAACAAGGGGCTGAGCACACGCGCCAAGGCATTGACGGCGCCGGCCTTCTCGCCAATTTTCATGATGCCAAGCCAAAGGGCCAACACGCCCGTAAGGCCCAAGGAGGTCTCGAAGGCGGTCTTAGACGTGGCGAACGTGGAGTCGACCATCTTCTGGAAGATGGTGGTGTCGCCCATCAACAGTTGCACAAAGCCGAAGACAAAGGCAACGAGGAAAAACGCAATCCAAATGTAATTGAGTACCATACTGGTTGCAAAGTTAGTGTTTTTTACCGAACGAAGCATCGTTTCGACCGGCTTTTCTGTCGTTCCAAGCACTGCTTGGGGCGTTCCACCCCTACCCCTCGACCACGCTCCCACCCCTTCCGCGAAGCCTCAGCGTTCTGCCAAAAGGTGGTAACCTATTGAAAATTGTGGCGTTACGATGGTGGGTTGTCAGGTTTTTGTTGTAACTTTGCACCCCGAAAGGGGACTCGTACGAAACGGTAGGGTGTTTTGAAGTAGTCCCTACGGTAACAATTAAACAATATTTTTTTGAAGACATTTGAAGAACTTGGCGTTAGCGAAGAGATTCGCCGCGCCATCGAAGAGCTGGGCTTTGAACATCCCATGCCCGTTCAGGAGGAAGTGATTCCCTATCTTTTGGGGAACGGTAACGACGTTATAGCATTGGCCCAGACGGGCACAGGAAAGACGGCGGCCTACGGTATACCCGTATTGCAGAAGACCGACGCAACCAACAAGGAAACACAAGCGCTCATCTTGAGCCCCACGCGTGAGCTCTGCCTGCAGATCGCCGACGACCTCAACGCGTTTGCCAAATACATGCCGGGCATGCACATCATCCCCGTGTACGGCGGTGCGTCGATACAGGGACAGATTCGCGAGCTGCGCCACGGCGTGCAGATCATCGTGGCCACACCCGGACGACTCATCGACCTGATGGAGCGCGGTGTGGTGAACCTCGAAAAGGTGAACAACGTGGTGCTCGACGAGGCCGACGAGATGCTCAACATGGGATTCTCGGAGAGCATCAACACCATCTTCGACAACGTGCCAGCCGACCGCAACACGCTGCTCTTCTCAGCAACGATGAGCAAGGAGGTGGAGCGCATTGCCAAAAACTACCTGCACGACTACAAGGAGATCGTTGTGGGATCGCGCAACGAGGGTGCGGAGAACGTGAACCACATCTGTTACGTGGTGAACGCCAAGGACAAGTATCTGGCGCTGAAGCGCATCGTGGATTTCTATCCCCACATCTATGCCATCATCTTCTGCCGCACAAAGATCGAGACGCAGGAGGTGGCCGACAAGCTCATACGCGACGGCTACAACGCCGAGTCGCTCCACGGAGACCTCTCGCAGCAGCAGCGCGACCTCACCATGCAGAAGTTCCGCCAGCACACCGTGCAACTGCTTGTGGCAACCGACGTGGCGGCGCGCGGACTTGACGTGGACGACCTGACGCACGTCATCAACTATGGTTTGCCCGACGATGTGGAGAACTACACGCACCGCTCAGGACGTACCGGACGCGCCGGAAAGAAGGGAACGAGCATCTGCATCATCCACACCCGTGAGCAATTCAAGGTGCGCAACATCGAGAAGATCATCGGAAAGGAGTTTGTGGAAGGCACGCTGCCCACGCCCGAGGAGATCTGCAAGAAGCAGCTCTACAAGGTGATGGACGACATCATGAAGACCGATGTCGACGAGGAGCTCATCGCTCCCTACATGCCCGACATCATGCGCCAGTTTGAATACATCGACAAGGAGGACATCATGCAGAAGGTGGTGAGCATCACCTTCGGACGATTCCTCAACTACTATAAGAACGCGCCTGAGATTGTTCGCCCCACTTCGAAGCGGGGCGAAAAGGGCGACCGCAAGTCGCAGCGCGACGGACGGGGTGGCGCCACACGCCAGCGCGGACCGCGCAAGGCCGAGGAGGGCTATCGCCGACTGTTCATCAACCTGGGTAAGCAAGACGGTTTCTACCCCGGCGAGATCATGCAGTTTATGAACCACCACATACACGGCCCGAAGCAGACCATCGGTCACATCGACCTGCTGCAGAAGTTTGCCTACATCGAGGTGCCCACCGACGACGCCGAGAAGGTGATGCGCGCGCTCAACGGTGTGAGCTACAAGGGTCGCGAGGTGCGATGCAACGATGCCGACGAGGGCGGACACGGACGCGCCGCTGAGGGTGGACGCGGACGCGCCGCTGCCGATGGCGACACACGCGGACGTGGCGACGCCCGCAAGGGACGCGAGCGCAACCGCCGCGACGACCGATACGATGAACGCCGAGGCGACCGTCGCGACACACGCCGTGGCCGCAAGCCACAGAGCCCCTTTGGCGACGAAAACCAGCGCCACTCGCGCGACGACTGGAAGAGCCTGATGAACGGCCAGTCGTTCAAGTTGAAAGGCGAGGAGCCCGACTTCTCTGAGGAGGGATGGGCACGCCGCCGTCCGAAGAAGTAAGCAGCAAGATCCGCATATACCAACGAGAGGGTGTGTCAACACTCAATTATACGGGCTGAAAGCCCAATAAGCTCATAGCCCAGGGCATCCGCCCTGGGTGTACGAATTGACAAAAGCAAGACGCCCTGCAAGGGCAAAAGCATTGATTATTAACGCTTTTGCCCTTGCAGGGCGTTAATGGGTATGTTGTTTGTATTCATACCCAGGGTGTCGCTACGCTTGCCCTGGGCTTTGCGCTTGTTGGGCTTTCAGCCCACTCTGCCTAAATCAGAAACCCCAATAATTTATTTACCGGACAGCAATAATTTCAATCCTTGTTAGTGTTTGCTTCGAGCAGGATGCGACAGGCACGTCGACGGCATTGGCAAACGTGATGCGCAACGGATGGTTGGCGTATGGCGCCTGTCAGGTAATTTGGTGAAAAAGTTGTGTCGTAATTTTGCGCGAACCAGCGAGCGTGAAGCTCATTTTTGCCCCATTTCATCGGCAAAACTGCGTTTCGCTTTTGCCGTTAGGCATCTTTCGGGTTGCGAAAGACCGTGTATCGAGTTGCGAAAGACCATCTTTCGCGCCTCGGTTAGGCATGTTCCGAGGCGCGAAACATGCCTAACCGTGAGGTGGAGTATGAAATGCGGCGTGCAGAAAACCAAAAATTTGTCGTAACGCACTGATGCTTAGCGTATTGTGCAGAAGCGCTGAGAATCGCGTATTTGCGCCCAACATTTCCGTCATGGAAAACAACAGTGTAGTTCTTGCTATAGATTGTTGAGCGTTTTCAGACCTTGTGTTTACGAAAGAAGAGAGTGTGTCAAAAGTTTAAGCAGCACGCCCCGAAGGGGCAGAAGCACATAGCCCAGGGCACCCGCCCTGGGTAAAAGTTCCCAAACAGCCAAACGCCCTGCAAGGGCAAAAGCGTTAATAATCAATGCTTTTGCCCTTGCAGGGCGTCTTGCTTTTGTCAATCCGTACACCCAGGGCGGATGCCCTGGGCTATGAGCTTATTGGGCTTTCAGCCCGTATAATTGACTTTTGACTCCCCCTTCCTATAGAAGAGAAAAAATTACTCTGATAGCTTCTTACCTGACGATCTTCACGCTCTTGCTGCCTTGGCGCACGATGTATGTGCCGTGGGCAGGCAGGCGGTTAGGGTCGAAATCATCGGTGGCCGATTGGTAAACCTCTTGGCCTTGCAGGTTGTAGACGCGCGTAACCTTGCTTGCTTCATTCTCGACGAGCGTCGTGGAGATGCCCGTGGTGAAATTGTTGGAGCCCTTGGTGAGCGTGTATTTGCCGTTGTTCACCGTCAGCAAGTAGTTGGAGTTTACGGTCTCGTTGCTCAAGATAGGCTGCCAATCAAGTTCCTGCTTGTCGGCCGAAGTCGACTTGGTGGCCATGTAGATACGATACTCGCCATTGGCCAACTGCCTGAGGTCGGCGCTGATGTTGAGGCGGAAGCCACTGGTGTATTCCACATTGCTCACGGGATCGTTGGATGTGAGCTGCGTAACCATACCCGTCTTTGTGTTGGCGGCCACCAGCTCCACGTAGCCTGTGAAATAATCCACGTCGAGATTGTACGCCACATAGCTGTTGGCGTTCACTCGGCTTCCGGCCTGCGTCAATATCAGTCCTGTCACGCTGCCCCACAATGAGTGGTAGGTCTCCTTAAAGTGCTTGTCGTCGGGCGTGCGCACGATCACCATGTTCTGGCTCTCGGTGAAACTTCCCTCGCGCGAGTTGAGCAGCGCCACGTCGAAGTAACCATCGTTGACACCTTCCCAACCCCAGTTCACGTGTACCAAGCCGTTCTTGTCGTAGCCATCAAACACAAACTCATGGCCGAAACCCTGGGTGGTGGCTCCACCATAGAGGATGGGACAACTGTCGTTGAGCTCACGGTAGATGAGATCCATCCATGCGTCCTTAGGGTAGAAAGCGCGTGTGTAGAGTTTGATGGCCTGGTGATACTTGAAGTTGTTGCGGAGGGCGCGGCAAGCGTCGGCGGCGTAGGCACCGCTGCCGTCCTTGGCGTATTGCATGCTTACCGAGCCACCGCAGTCTTTCATCAGTACGGCCACTGCTTTGGCCTCCGTGTCGTTATATTTGCCACGGGTGTACTTGTCGAGCATGTTCTTCCAGTCGTAGGTGTTTGCGAAATTAACGCGAACGGTGGTGCCGGTGCTGTTGTTGCCGTTGGGGTAGAAGGTCCAGCGGTTATAACCCTTACCCTTTTCGGGGTAATCGTGGTATTTCATGACCTGCGCCATGGCTGTGGCCACACAACCTGTGACGTAATGGGTCTCCTGATAGTTCTGCGTGTAGGTGGGTGTGAGGTTGTAGTAAGGCTCGCTCTGTCCCCACTCGGTGGTCATCAGCTTGTCGACGGCCTCGCGGTAGGCGGCGTTCCTCTTGACCTGTGTGGGCGTCGCACCCTTGGCCAGGGTCTCCTCCATGGCTTGGCTGATGGTGGTCATCCACCATTCGAAGGCGGGAGCCATGTTGTTGCGGTCGACAGGCGCGTCGGTGTAACCCACGATGGGCTGGAACGCGTCGTCGTTGGCCATGATGAGTGCTTGGCCGTTGCTGCTGTTCAGAAGGGTGATTTGATCATTGCTGAGCAACTGCGTGAAGGTTACCTTGCTCTTGGCGCCCTTGGCGGGGCCACCGTTGGCTTGCACAAAGGCTTGTGCGGCCTGCAACAGTTGTTGCTGCGTGCGTTGCTTTGCCGTGGCGCTCAGGCTAACCATGCATGCGAGTGCGATGATCGATAAATGTTTGTGCATGTTGCGAATCATGTTATGATGTAAAAAACGTTGTTTGCTGGTTGGGCCAGCTGGGTTTGTACAAGATAAAGGCAGGTTGGCAAGGACTTGATAACCTTGTCAACCTGCCTTGGTATGTCAGTTGTTAAACTGTGTGTTTACTTTTTGGTGAGCTTCAGGTCGGAGAAGATTCTCCAAACACCATTGCCGGGCTGATAGAATGCCAATTTGGCGCTCTCGGGGAAGGTGATGGTTGATGGGAATGCATCGTTCTCGCCCAATGCCCAAGGAGCAGTGACGTCGTCGATGGTCAGCTGGTTGTTGGCGCTGATAGAGGCCCACATCCACTGGTAGGCATCGCCATAGCTGCCAATGATCTCGCCGCAGATGAATCCGAGCGTACCCGTTTTGGCTTCCGTGTTGAATGAGTAGCGGAAGTGCCACTCACAGTCGACGGACACACCTACGTTGACCAAGCCAGGAGCTGAAACGGTTAGGATGTTGTTGTAGTCGGCCGACTCCTCATCGGTTACGCCCGAGATGGTTACATCCTTGCTGAATGGGCTCACACCAGTTGAGCCTTCGATGTTTCCGCTCAGGGTCCACTTGCCGAAGAACTTCTCGTAGAAGGCAGCGTCGTTGTCGCGGATGGTGATAGTCGTAGAGGCGTTGGTGCCAACCGTGGCGCCGTTTACGCTTGCGATGGTGAGCTTGAAGGTGCGGTTCTCGTTGATCTCGTCGTCGTCGACCATCTTCACCTCAACGTTGATCACACCGCTCTGCAGCGTGTCGGCCTTCAGGGTCAGGGTCTTGTCGGTGATCATGTAGTTCACATCCTCCTTGGCGGGGTTCGCGCCCACTTCCTCAGTCACAATGCGCAGGCTGATGTCGCCGTTGCGCAGGCCCGTTACATTGATGGGGATGTTTACGATGCCAGCGCTCTCCTTGGTGGTGATGGCGTTGTTAGCGAAGCTTACGGTCGTCTCGTTGGTGTTGTAGTCGTCGTCGCTTGAGCAAGCGGCGAACAACGAAACGACAGCCAGCAGCATGAATAATTTGATATATTTCATGTCTTTTTACTTTTTCTGTTTATAGTTAACGCTTGATTAATAGCCAGGGTTCTGCACAAGTTTCTTGTTTACATCGATCTCGTGCTTCGGGATCGGCCAAGTGAGCTTGGGAGAGTTGGCGTCGAGAGAGAAGCCTGTGGTGGTAGCGCCAGGCAGCAGACAGAGGTCGAGTTGCTGAGGAACACCGCGCTTGAAGCCCTTGTGCCAACGCTTCAGGTCGAACAGACGAGTGGCCTCGCCCACCATCTCACGCTCGCGCTCGTTCTGCACCTCGGTCATCAGGGCGTTCTTTGTGGGGAACGATGTCTCCTCGTAGCCCTCGATGCGCTTGCCTTTAAGGTCGTTGAGGTACTTGGCGCCTTTGGTCAGGTCGCCAGCTTGTGCGTAAGCCTCGGCGGCGATGAGGTACATCTCGGCGATGCGGAACATCTTCGGCTCGATGCAGAAACGGGCATACTCGTAGCCCTGAAGCTTGGTCCAAAGAGCGCCGTGGTCGACGATCTTGTTGAAGCAGTAAACCTCACCAGTGGCACCTGTGTTGGTGGTCAGTGTCATCTTGTTGAACCATACCTGCTTGCGGTAGTCTTTGGCTGAGTACAGGTCCATCAAAGTCTGGGTGGGGATGTAGTCGGGCACAGAACCATCTGAGTAAGGTTGGTAAATCTTACTGCTGTTGGGAAGCTCGTCCTTTGTGGGGCAAGCAAACTGCATGATGGTCTCGTTGCCACCGTCGTTCTGCCAGAGGTCGGCCAACTCGTCGGCATCCTCAGCCAGTGTGTACTTGCCATCTTTGATCAGCTCAGTGGCATACTTGGCGGCGTTGGTGTAGTCGTCCATAGCAAGGGCTACGCGAGCGCGCAGGGCCTTGATGGCATCCTGTGAGAAGTAGCCGTAGCTTGCCTCACCCTCTGCGGTGATGTACTTGGCGGCAGAGTCGAGGTCCTCGGTGATCTGCTTGAAGGTCTGCTCCAGGGTCGCGCGGGCAGGATAGGTGGCTGCGCTTGAAGAGGGAGCGTAGTCGAGGCGGTATGACACACCGCTGTTGGCGGCAGAAGCCGTAGAAGCCTCATAGTCGGCGCAGAAATACTGCGACAGGCCAAAGATAGAGTAGGCGCGTGTGAAGTAGGCGTCGCCCACAGCCACCTTGATCTTGGCGATGTTCTCGGGAGTGTAAACCACAGCGTTGCTCATGTCAACCTTCTTGTAACCGTCAAGGATGTAGTTGGCGCGGGCAATCATGCCCTGGTAGCTGCTGTAGACGGTAGAGAAGTAGCCGCTCGATGTGGCGAAGGTGTAACGGTACATGTCGCCCAGTGTGTTGCTGTAGCCAGTGACGGCATTGAAGCCGTCGGTCTGGATTTCCATGGCGTTGTTGAAGCTGTCGCCACCAATGCAACCACGAAGACCTGAATAAAGACTCACTCGGGCGTTGGCAAAGTCGGTCGGGGTGCTGATGCCCTCGGTGTCAGGAAGCGCATTGTAGGGCTCCTTGTCCATGTCGCAAGACGACATCAGACCAGCTGCCAAGGCCAACATTAAATATATTTTCTTCATGTTAGTTTGCGTTTATATAATTAGAATGTGAGTTCTGCACCAAATGAAATCTGGAGCGTGTTGGGGTAATTGCCGAGGGTGTGATCGGTGTCAACCTCAGGATCGTAACCCTTGTAGCCTGTGAAGGTAAGGAGGTTGCGGCCTACGAAATAAACCTTGGCGCCCTTGAGGAAGTGGGTAGCGTTGATCCACTTCTTGGGAACAGTGTAAGACAACTGCAAGAACTTCAGACGAACGAATGAGGCGTTCTCCAACAGGCGGTCGTCGCCGAAGTAGTATTGGGCGTCAACAGCTGCGATATCGGTGATGTCGCCCGGCTTCTGCCACATGTGGAACATGGCATTGCTCTGGTTGTTGGTGGTTGCGAAGGTTGGGTTCTCTGTGAACCAGCGCTCATTGTTATACATGTAACGGTTGAACATGCCAGAAAACTGCAGGTCGAGCTCGAAGTTCTTCCAAGTCAAGGTCGAGATCAAACCACCCGACCAAGGAGCGATGAAGCTCTTGCGGCTCATGTACTGGTAGCTGTCGGAAACGTTCTTGGTTTCGTTGCCATTGAGGTCGAGCCATACGTTCTGACCGTCGCGCGGGTCAACATGGCTCCAACGCACACCGTAGAAGTCGCCGTAGGAGTGGCCAACCTCGAGGTGCAAGCCGCCTGAGTCGTATGAGTCAACACCATTGAGGAGCTTGGTGATGCGGTTCTTGTTGTAGTTGCCGTTCAGCTTTACGTTCCAATACCAATCCTTGTTCTTGATGATGTCAACACCAACGGTGAAGTCGAAACCGCGGTTGTACATCTCGGCGATGTTACCCCAACCAGAAGAGAAACCTGTGGTGTAAGAGTAAGGCACGTTCATGAGCATGTTGGAGGTGGTCTTGTCGTAGTACTCGAGGTCGAATGTGATGCGGTTCAGCACCTTACCTGTGAGGGCGAGGTTGAAGGTCTTCACAGTCTCCCATGTCAAGTCGGGGTTGGAGGCGTTGGCGATGGCTGTACCGCTCTGGCCGTTGTAGAGAGGACCGGCGGCCACCAGACCCAGGGCCATGTAAGGCGAAATGCCTGAGTTACCAGTGCTACCGTAGCTCACCTTGAACTGCAGGTCGTTGAGCCAGTTGCGCGTGCTGTTCATGAAGTTTTCCTTGGTGATGTTCCACATGGCAGCTGCGGCACCGAAGGTAGCCCAACGGTTGTTCTCGCCGAAGAGAGAACTGCCGTCACGACGGATAGACAGGTCGAGGAAGTAACGGTCGGCGTAGCTGTAGTTGAGCATGCCGAACCATGAGTTGCGAACCTCCTCGCTGATTGAGTGGGAAGGAACGGTAGCCGTGGCACCGGCCGACATGAGCGACAGGCGGTTGTCGGTAATGCCATCGGCCTTGGCACCGAAGGCTACAGTCTTGCTGGTCATCGACTCCTGACCGAGGAGCACCGTGAAGTCGTGCTTCTTGGCGATGTTGAACTTGTACTCGGCGGTGTTGGTGACGGTCCAACGGTAGAAGCGCGAGAAGCTCTCGGCAGCGCTGGCTGTGGGGTTGATGTCGGGCTCGTCCTCGGTGATGGTCCACTTCCGTGAGTTGCGGAGGTCGTTGGCGTCGAGACCCACGGCGGTGCGGATGTTCAGGCCCTTGATGGGGTTGATGTTCACAAACACGTTCTCATTCAAGCGAACGCGGTTGGTAGTCTGGGGCTGCCATGATGATACCCACATGGGGTTGAAGAAGCCCATCATGTCGTAGTAGCGAAGTTCTTCACCGTAACCCTCGAAGGTGCTGTTGGCGTAGTCGCTCGGATCGAGACCGAGCACCTCGTGTGTGGACTGGGTGGGCAGGAAGTTACGGGCGGCAAAGGTCTTGTTGTAGACGCTGTTGGCATTATCGCCCCAAAGAGAAGAACGATACTTCGTGAAAGCAAGGTTGGTGTTGGAGCCAATCTTCAACCAAGGGTTGATGTTGGTCTCGAGGTTGGCGCGAAGGGTCTCGCGACGCATGTTGGAGTCGTCGATGATACCGCTGGTCTTGTAGTGGCCATACGAAAGCAGGTAAGCGGTGTTCTGGCTGCCGCCACGGACGCTCACGTCGATCTGAGAGGTGGGCTTGCTGTCGCTGAAGAAGTACTTGTTCCAGTCGGTTCCGATGTTGTACTTCTTGTAGTAAGCACGCTCAGCCTGGAAGTTGGCGCTGTTGGCCAAAGAGGGATCCATAACCTCCTGGAAGGCGAGCCACTGGTTGGCGTCCATCATGTCGGCCTTGTCGCCCGTCATGCGTGAGATACCATACTGGGCAGAAACGCTCACTGTGGGAGCCTCGCCAAACTTACCCTTCTTGGTGGTGACGATGATGACGCCATTGGCGGCACGTGAACCGTAGATGGCGGTTGAAGAAGCATCCTTCAAAGTGGTCATGCTCTCGATGTCGTTGGGGTTGATCGACAGGAAGGTCTGCTGTGAGATCTCGCTACCGTCGAGGATAAACAAAGGCTCGGTGGAAGCGTTGATAGAGGTCACACCACGGATACGCATGCTGGCTGTGGCAGAAGGCTCTCCTGAAGAGGTCATAACCTGCAGACCGGCCACCTGGCCCTGCATGGCGTCGGCCACGTTGGCGATGGGGCGGTTCTCCAAGGTCTTACCAGAGATAGTCTCGACAGAACCTGCGATGGTACCAAGCTTACGGGCTGTACCATAACCTGTTACCACAAACTCGCTCAGCGACTCGCTGGAGGCTTCGAGCTTGATGTCCATGTTTCTTCCGGCCTTCACGGTCTGAGTCGCCATGCCAATGTATGAAATTTGCAACTTTGCATTGGCAGGTGCGTTCAGTGAGAAGTGACCGTCAGCGTCGGTAGCAGTGCCCGTGTGGGTGCCCACCACCTTGACAGATGCTCCCACAACGGGCGCACCGTCTTCAGCAGAGGTGACTGTACCGGAAACCTGACTTTGCGCCATGGCCAGTCCTATGCTCAAGAACAAGCAGGCGATGAACGTCATGAGTCTTTTTTCCATAAATTCTCTCTTTTTAATTAAATGAATATAATATTTGTTATTCTTCGAGCTATCTTTATAACCACCTCGCCCCGCGAGGTGGAAGCGCCACCTTATTATATATATAAGCGCATGCCTTTGTGAGCGTTACTGATAATCGCCAAGCCTTAGCGTAATTTTCATGAAATTATCATTTCATTGCAAAATTAAGTATTATTTAGGTTCAATCCAAATATTTTTGCAGAAAAAAACAGTGGAGAACCCACTTTTTATAACAAATATTCTCGTTTTTGACGGTTTTGGTTACGATTATCAAGCGAAATATGCACATTTTGATAGAAATGAGCGCATATCCTACGATCAAACACTTATTAACAAAGCCACAAACTGACAGGGCGCCATCCGCCAATTACCCTGTCGCCTCAAGCCGGCTATATCCGGAACCCGCCTCGGGGTTGTTTGGTCAAAAAAAGCCGCCCTTTTCAGCAACTTTAACCACCGTCACTTTGTGCGCACCGAGATTCTTTATAATTTTGTTGGTCCAAAACAATGGGTAGGAGCCAACTGCATCGCCCTCACCGACCAACGGCGTCGGCAGGAAGAGAAGGGCTAACCGCCCACACATCCCCCCACTGACAAAAAAACAAAGTTCATATCAGCATGAAGAAAACACTACTTACCGCGGCGCTCACGCTGGCTACAGTGGCCACGATGGCCGTGCCCGCCAAGCGTGGACAATGGCGAACCGTGACGCTCAGCGACGGGCAGGCCGTGCGCGTAGAGCTGCGCGGCGACGAGTTTAACCATTACTGGCAGGCGGCCGACGGCACACGCTATGTGGAGAACGACGGCGTATGGCAGAAGGCCAGCGCCCAAACGCTCATGGGCATGCGGCGCGGAGCCGCACGCCGCAACACCGCCAACATACGCCAATTGGCCACCAGGCGCAGGGCGCAGGGCTACACGGGCAACAAGAAAGGCCTCATCATCCTCGTGGATTTCCCCGACAAGCCGTTCAAGGCGGGCCACACCCAAGCGCTCTTCAACCAGATAGCCAACGAGAAGGGCTACTCCGAGAACGGATTCAAAGGATCGGTGAGCGACTACTTCAGCGCCCAGAGCAACGGCCTGTTTAACCTCTCGTTCGACGTGGTGGGGCCCGTGCGCATGTCGAAAAACTCCACTTACTATGGCGGAACCAGCAAAAATGGTGACGACGAGCCGGTAGACGAACTGGTGAAGGAGGCCTGCCGCAAGGTGGACGACCAAGTGAACTTCGCCAACTACGACTGGAGCGGCAATGGCGAGGTCGACCAGGTGTTTATCCTCTACGCCGGAAAGGGCCAGGCCGACGGGGGCGCCAACAACACCATCTGGCCCCACGAATTTTGGCTCTCGGCCTACCCAGGCGGGTCGCACATCACGCTCGACGGTAAGAAAATCGACACCTACGCCTGCTCGAGCGAGCTCAACGGGCTGAACGGGCTGAGCGGCATTGGCACCATCTGCCACGAGTTTTCCCACTGCTTGGGCCTTCCCGACTGGTACGACGTCTACTACAGTGGCAACTTCGGCATGTGCGACTTCAGCCTCATGGACATGGGCAGCTACCTGGGCGACGGCATGACGCCCCCCAACTACACCGCCTGGGAGCGATGGTACAGCGGTTGGACGGAGCCCATCGAGCTCACGGCCGACACCACGGCCATTAGCGGCATGCTGTCGCTCACCGAGAACGGCAACACATACGTTATCTATAACGAGGCCAACCGCAACGAGTATTACCTCCTGGAAAACCGCCAGCAAACGGGATGGGACGTGAACCTGCCCAGCCACGGACTGATGGTGAGCCACGTGGACTACGACCCCACGATATGGGACTACAACATCGTGAACACCTTCACCGAGAAGGGCGACGACTATGAGCAACAGGGCGTAAGCAACGACCACCAACGCATGACCATCTTCCACGCCGACAACGAGGACGGCGAGAGCTTTTACGACTACGACGGAAACTACAACATCGACTCGGAGGTTCACGACCTCTATCCCTACAACGGTCTCGACTCGCTGACCAACCGTTCCGTTCCCGCTGCAAAGGTCTACAACGCCAACACCGACGGCAGCCATTTCATGAACCTCGGACTCTACCGCATCACCGAAAACAGCGATGGAACCGTCAGTTTTGAGAGCCGTCCCACAAGTGCGCCAAGCAACGATGTGCCAATCGTGGGCGACTACCTGCTGCACGAAACGTTCGACAACTGCAACGGCGAAGGCGGAAATTCGGGCGGTTTCGGCGGCACGCTGGCCACGGGCATGTTCTCGCCCGATCTCGACGGCTGGGATGCCACGGTGGCCATCGGCGCCGATCGCTGTGGCCGTTTTGGCAACAGCAGCACCCCGGGCTTCGTCAACTCACCCTCGTTCACCGCCGTTTCCGACACCATGACACTCTCGTTCCGCGCCGCCGGATGGGATGCGAAGCGCGACGGCACCGACCTGCTGGTGGTGCTCAAGGGCAACGGCACGTTTGTCGACAGCCAGTCGACCGACATGAGCCTCACCATGGCGAAGGGCGCCTGGACCACCTACACCCTGCGTTTCACCGCAACGGGCAAGCTCTGCATCAACTTCCAGCCCAGCAAGCGCTTCTTCCTCGACGACGTAGCGGTGACCAAGCCCAGCGCCACGGGCATCAGCGCCATCGAGGGGGTGCGCCCCACCAAGACGGGACGTGTCTACAGCCTCTCGGGCCAGTATCTGGGCACCGATCTCCGCACGCTGCCACGCGGCATCTACATCGTGGACGGAAAGAAAGTGGTGAAATAAACACAAATTATCTTTTCACGTTTTGTCCAAACGATGAAAAGGTAGTACCTTTGCAAAAAGAAACAAGACAATTAAAAACAATACAGTTATGGCAAAAAAAGCAATCCTGATGATCCTCGACGGATGGGGCATCGGTCAGCACGACAAGGGCGACGCTATCTTCAACACGCCGACACCTTACCTCGACTATCTCAACGCTACATGCGCTCACTCACAGCTCCACGCTTGCGGTGAGGACGTAGGTCTGCCCGACGGACAGATGGGCAACTCGGAGGTGGGACACCTCAACATCGGCGCCGGCCGCGTAGTTTACCAGGACTTGGTGAAGATCAACAAGGCCTGCCAGAGCGGCGACATCCTGAAGAACCAGGAGATTATCAACGCCTATAGCTATGCCCAGAAGACGGGCAAGCGCCTCCACATCATGGGACTCACCTCAACCGGTGGCGTACACTCAAGCCTCAACCACCTCTTCAAGCTGCTCGAGATCTCGAAGGAGTATGGCTTGAAGGAGACCTACGTGCACTGCTTCATGGACGGCCGCGACTGCGACCCGAAGAGCGGCAAGGGCTTCATTGAGGAGGTGCTGCAGTGCTGCGACAAGAACGACGCACACATCGCCAGCATCGTGGGACGTTTCTACGCCATGGACCGCGACAACCGTTGGAACCGCGTGAAAGAGGCCTACGACCTGCTCGTTGAGGGCAAGGGCAAGCAGGCCGACGACCTGCTGAAGGCCATGGACGAGAGCTACGCCGAGGGTGTGACCGACGAGTTTATCAAGCCGATCCACAACGCCAAGGTGGAGGGCACCATCCAGGAGGGCGACGTCATCATCTTCATCAACTTCCGCAACGACCGCGCTCGCGAGCTCACCTACGTGCTCACACAGCAGGACATGCCCGAGGAAGGCATGCACACCATCAAGGACCTGCAGTACTACTGCATGACTCCGTACGACGCCAACTTCAAGGGCGTGCATATCCTCTATCCGAAGGAGGACGTGCGCGACACACTGGCCGAGTATCTCTCAAACAACGGCAAGCGCCAGCTCCACACAGCCGAGACGGAGAAGTACGCTCACGTAACGTTCTTCCTCAACGGCGGCCGCGAGCAACCGTTCCCCGGCGAGGACCGCATCCTGGTGCACTCACCGAAGGTGGCCACTTACGACCTGCAGCCTGAGATGAGCGCTTACGAGGTGAAGGAGAAACTCGTGGGTGCCATCAACACACAGGAGTATGATTTCATCGTGGTGAACTTCGCCAACGGCGACATGGTGGGCCACACAGGCGTCTACAACGCCATTGCCAAGGCCGTGTGGGCCGTCGACAACTGCGTGAAGGATGTGATTGAGGCAGCCAAGGCCAACGACTACGAGGCCATCATCATCGCCGACCACGGTAACGCCGACCACACCATGAACGAGGACGGCACACCCAATACCGCCCACTCGCTCAACCCTGTGCCGTTCATCTACGTCACAAACAACAACTCGGCTACCGTGAAGGACGGCCGTCTGGCCGACGTGGCGCCTTCCATCCTCCACATCATGGGCTTGGAGCAGCCTGCCGACATGACGGGCGAGTGCCTCATCAGCGACAACAAGTAAGCAAGAGAGGTAACCTCCCGTAACAAGAAGATTACCGCATCTGGCGCATAAACATAGAGAATTAGGCAGACGGACATGCATCACGACATTGCCCTCTACCTAATTCTCTTTTTCTTTTGAACCCCAATCGGCCACGAGACATGCATGGCACGGCGAGGCGCGCTTCCCACACACGGGGAACGCGCAACACGTCGGAACGGGGCGTACCATCCAATCATTTAGACCAACCAACCATGAACGTCAAGATAGAAGAGAGTTGGAAACAACATTTAGGGGCGGAATTCGACAAGCCCTACTTCACCGCTCTCACCCAACAGGTGCGCCAAGAGTACCAGGGCGGACCCTGTTACCCACCGGGAAACCTCATCTTCAACGCCTTCAACCTCTGCCCCTTCGACCAAGTGAAGGTGGTGATCATCGGGCAAGACCCCTACCATGAGCCCGGACAGGCCATGGGACTGAGCTTCTCGGTGCCCGAAGGGGTGGCCATGCCGCCCTCGTTGCTCAACATCTTCAAGGAGATTCGAGACGACCTGGGTACCGACATGCCCGCCAATGGCGACCTGACACGATGGGCCAAGCAGGGGGTGCTGCTGCTCAACGCCACGCTGACCGTGCGAGCCCACATGGCCAACAGCCACCAACGGTTGGGCTGGAGCCTCTTCACCGACGCCGCCATCCAAGCCCTGTCGGCCCACCGCGAAGGACTGGTTTACATGCTCTGGGGGGGCTATGCGCGCTCCAAACGAGCACTCATCAATGGCCAGAAGAACCTGATACTCGAGTCGGTTCATCCCTCTCCCCTGTCCGCCAACCGCGGGGGATGGTTCGGGCAGCACCAGTTCTCACGCTGCAACGCCTACCTCAAAGAGCAAGGCCAGGCACCCATCGCATGGTAAGGCGAGCACGAAAACCAACGTTTTCGTTAAGCCAAATGAGCAGAGGAAATCTTGTTTAACTCTGCCATGGCGAGAAAACGAAGGATGAAATCCAACCATTTCACCGTAACGAACAAACAACCCCAACACCATAACATAACATTCATGAACGACAACAGACGAGGAGCCGAACTCCACATCATACAAATTGGCGACGTACTGGTTTCGCCCGATATCTTTACCGAGGAGTTTTGCTGCGACCTCGACAAATGCAAGGGCGCATGCTGCGTGGAAGGCGACGCCGGAGCACCCGTAACGCTCGATGAAATCGGCGATATTGAGGAATCGCTCGACGCCGTGTGGGAGGATCTCACCGCATCGGCCCAAAGCATCATCGACAAGCAAGGCGTGGCCTACTCGGATGCCGACGGCGACCTGGTGACGAGCATTGTGGGCGGAAAAGACTGCGTATTTACCTGCCACCAAGACCTCACCGACCGCAACGACGGCCACACCATCCACAACTGCTGCCTCTGCGCGCTGGAGTGCGCCTGCAACGCTGGCAAGACCCAATGGGCCAAGCCCATCTCGTGCGCGCTCTATCCCATCCGCGAGAAACAGTTTAACGGAGGCCTGGTGGGCATCAACTACCATCGGTGGGACATCTGCAAGGACGCGGTAAAGAAGGGACGTGAGCTGCATCTGCCGCTCTACGTATTTCTCAAGGAGCCTCTCATTCGCCGTTTCGGACAAGACTGGTACGACGAACTGCTCAGCATAGCAGAGGAACTCAAGAAACAAGGACTGCTTTAACCCAACAGGGGAGAAGGCCAAATGGTGCCTTCCTCTCCCTCCATACACACAAAATAGAGTGTCAAAAAAACAAACTAAGCGGGCTGAAAGCCCAAGGTAGCGCATAGCCCAGGGCAAGCGTAGCGACGCCCTGGGTAAACCATTAGCGCTACGCCACGCCCTGCAAGGGCAAAAGCGCATCTAACCAACTCTGTTTCAACGCTTTTGCCCTTGCAGGGCGTAATCTACACGGCACATTTTACCTAGGGCGCTGCCCTGGGCTGAGAGCTTTTGCCCCCTTCGGGGCGTATAATTTGACTTTCGACACACCCTCTTCATCGTTTAACCCAAATTGGTTGTTAAACCCGATTCCATCGACAAGAAAAGGCGTGGGCTGCTCTCACACGAGCCATGCCCTTCGCTTAGCTTTTGCGGTTGCTGCTGTGAGAGCAGCCATTGCCTTCTCGCAGCCCCCACCCTGCCCTTACCAAGGCAAGCCGTCGCCATCGGGCTCATAGGCCGTTTGGATGGCTTCCACAACGGTGATTTGGTCGCGCTTGAAGCGGCGGTCGCCCGTTACCCGCACCCTTCGGTAATCGGCCATTCGGAAAACTGGGTACGCTTGTTCGTCGAGCTGACCGTTGCAAACATACTCCAAGCCATCGTAACTGATACGCTCGCCACGGCGCGCCTCGCGCAGAGTGAGGCGAATCATACCGTGGAAGCCCACTCCAAACTCGTAAGACACGCTGCAACCATCACGGTCGAAATAGCGATAGCCGTCGGTATGCACATGGCGGAGCACAGGATGGGTGGCCGACAGGTAAGTGACCTTGGACCCTTCGGCGGCCTTGCGCTCATCGGCCGTCAGCCATAAGGCAGGGTTAAACCAAGCGGCTTTCCACGAAGCGTCGTGCAGGCGACCATCCACGTGCTCCTTTCCTTCGACCGTCCAGCGCGAGTTGGCGCGGCGGCATAACCACCCTCCGTCGCTAAAGCGAGAGAAAGGCGCGCCAGAGGCGTCGACGCCAAAAAACTGGACGCTGACCTGACTGCTATCCACGTGGGGATAGGAAGGCGCATAACAAAGCGCCACCACATTGGTGTCGGCACGAAGGAAGGGCGTAACGTCGAACGTCATCGCCACGGGTTGGGAGTCGGCCTGCAAGCGAGGCGGGTAAAACAAAGCCGTACCCACATTACATTCGTTGACATAGAGCTTGTAATAACCGGGCGAGGCCACCGTAACGCGAGCCTCAAGCGGCAAGCCATCCTCCACGTAGGTTTGTCGGAACCACACGTGCGAGAGGCTGTCGGGCTGTGGTATGCGGATCCAATGACTGCCAAACTCCTGCGCGCACAAGGTTGTCAGCCAACACAAAGCCATCGTTATCAACCAAACTCTTCTCATAACCTAAAAAGGCATGCCACACGATTCAAGGTGTGGCATGCCTATCCTATTTATTCGATCGTTAACTTTCTGAATATCCTATGTTCCTGTTCCATCCCACCATGCATCCATACCGATGAAATCGGCGATTTTGGAAGGTGGAGCATTCCAGGAGCCTGCGCATTATGCGTCGATGTTGGCGTAAGCGGCATTCTCCTCGATAAACTCGCGGCGCGGCTCCACATCATCGCCCATGAGCATAGAGAATATCTCGTCGGCATCGGCTGCGTTCTCGATGGTGACACGCTTCAGCAGGCGCGTCTTGGGATCCATGGTGGTCTCCCAAAGCTGCTCGGGGTTCATCTCACCCAAACCTTTATATCGCTGGGTGTGGATGCGCTTGCCGTCTTCCACGCCCTCGCCATACTTGTCGAGGAACAGCTGGCGCTGCTGCTCATTGTAACAATACTCGCTAACTCGCTTGTTGCCCTGGTGGAACTCACACTTGTAGAGCGGCGGCGTGGCGATGTAAAGGTGTCCATCCTCGATGACCTTCGGCATGAAACGATAGAAGAGCGTCATGATGAGCGTATCGATGTGAGAACCATCGACGTCGGCATCGGTCATGATGATGATCTTATCGTAGCGCAACTTGTCGATGTTGGCCTCGCGGTCGTCCTCGCCCTCAACACCAAATCGGACACCAATCGACTGAATGATGTTCATCACCGACTCGGCCTCGAACACGCGGTGCCACTGCACTTTCTCAACGTTCAGGATCTTACCACGCAACGGCAGGATGGCCTGTGTGTAGCGGTCGCGTCCCTGCTTGGCCGATCCTCCAGCCGAATCACCCTCGACGAGAAATATCTCACATTGCTTGGGGTCCTTGTTGGAGCAGTCGGCCAACTTACCGGGGAGGCCGCCTCCGCTCATCACATTCTTGCGCTGCACGCTCTCGCGGGCCTTGCGGGCGGCGATACGAGCCGTAGCGGCAAGGATCACCTTCTCACAGATGCGCTTGGCCTCATCGGGATGTTCCTCGAGGTAATCGGCCAAAGCCTCGCCAACGGCCTGCTGAACGGCACCCACCACCTCGCTGTTGCCCAGCTTGGTCTTGGTTTGTCCCTCAAACTGAGGCTCAGCCACCTTGATGGAAATGACCGCCGTAAGACCCTCGCGGAAGTCCTCACCGGCAATCTCTATCTTGGCTTTCTCGATCTGCTTGGAGATCTGCGGATCGTTGTCGGCATAGTTCTTGAGCGTACGTGTCAGAGCCATGCGGAAACCGGTGACGTGCGTACCACCCTCGATGGTGTTGATATTGTTGACGTAAGAGTGAAGATTCTCAGAATAATCGGTGTTATACATGATGGCCACCTCGATGGGCACACCCTGCTTCTCGGTCTTCAGGTAGATGACGTCGTCGAAGAGATGCGTGCGGTGACGGTCGATGTAGCGCACAAATTCCTTCAGGCCGTCCTTGGCGTGGAACACCTGTGTGCGGGTCTTACCCTCAACGTCGGCGCGCATGTCGTTCAGCGTGATGCGAATACCGGCGTTCAGATAAGCCAGCTCGCGCATACGGCGGGCCACCACATCCCACTGGAATGTTGTTGCGGAGAAGATGGTGGGATCGGGCCAGAACTGTTGGCGTGTACCACGCTTGGTGGTCTCACCAACCACCTTCACAGGGTAAAGGGGGCGTCCCTTCTCGTATTCCTGCTGGTAGATGTGGCCATCGCGGAATACCTGCGAGAGCATGTGGTATGACAGGGCGTTCACACAACTCACACCCACACCATGCAAACCACCAGACACCTTGTAGGAGTTCTTATCGAACTTACCGCCTGCGTGAAGCACGGTCATGACGACCTCGAGGGCACTCTTGTGAAGCTTCTTGTGCTCGTCGACGGGAATACCACGACCGTTATCTTCCACCGTGCAACTACCATCGGTGTTGAGGGTCACCACGATGTCGGTGCAATAGCCCGCCATAGCCTCGTCAATACAGTTGTCTACCGTTTCGTTGATGAGGTGATGAAGACCCTTCTCTGAGACGTCACCGATGTACATAGCTGGGCGTTTGCGAACGGCCTCAAGACCCTCGAGCACCTGAATGTTCGAGGCTGAATAATTATCTTCGGGGTTGTGAATATCTGCCATTTTAATTCAAATAGTTTATTGTTGCAAAGATACTAAAATTTGCCCAAACCATGAAACTTTTGGCATGAATAAATACGCTTCAAGCCAATTCGTTTAGCGGTTTGGAGCGAGGCGTTCCCACTTATCCCAAATCGGTCATTAGACCGAAATGGGTGAGTTATTATGATTGTACGGCTTCTTTCCAACTCTTGTCAGCGTTTCTTTCGGCATCTTGCTTCCATTCGCGTTTCGACATAGCCCGTTATGCCTTCAACGCGACTGTCGCAACCTGCTCGAAACAAACACTAACAAGAATTGAAATCTAATGACCGACTTGGGCTTACCAATCGGTTTCCTCGCAGACCATCCCAATATGCCGTCCAGGCCGCAACAATATGGCGTTTTACCCAATGACCGATTAGGGTTTAACAAGAGATGACGTGCCGCATAAACAAGACGACGACGCGCAAGCGTTAACCTCAAGGCCGAAGGGATTAAAAATCAAGAATGCAGGGGTTAAAAACCATCGGCCGGCAGGAAACCATCGGTGACGGGCTGGGGCGGAAAAGAAGGTGCTTCCACAAAACAACTTAAGGCCGCGCTCTCGTTAGAGAACACGACCTTATATGACTAATAAGCTATGGCTCGAAGCTTATCCTAGCTTCTTGATGTGCAGAGCAAGGCTTGACTTGAGGTTTGCGGCCTTGTTCTTGTGGATGATGTTTGTCTTAGTCAGCTTGTCGAGCATCTTCTGGACAACAGGATACATCTTCACAGCCTCGTCCTTATCGGTAGTGGCGCGAAGCTTGCGGACTGCGTTACGCATAGTCTTTGCATAATATTTGTTGTGAAGCGTGCGGACCTTGGTCTGACGAATTCTCTTGAGTGATGATTTGTGATTTGCCATCTTTATCTTTTTCTTTTCTTGTTTTTTGCCTTTAGGAGTAGTCCCTAGCAGAGTCGAACTGCTCTTTAGAGAATGAAAATCTCTCGTCCTAACCGATAGACGAAGGGACCATCTGCTTAATTTTGCGGGTGCAAAGTTACGGCTTTTTGTTTAACCTTCCAAATTTTAATTGAAATATTTTCTCTAAACGCCTGATTTTTCGTATTTTTGCCCGTGTATGGAAATGAAAACTTCAGCGATTGTATTGCATGCTTTGAAATATGGCGAGTCGCAGTTGATTGTCGACTTGTTTACTCGCGACGCAGGAAGGGTGTCGTTCTTTTGTCATTTGCCCAAATCGAACAAAGGAAAAATCAAGAAACAACTGTTTCAACCCCTTACCCTCCTGGAGGTGGTGTTCGACTATCGCCCGCAAGCTTCCATGCAGCGCTTTCGCGACCTGCGACTGGCCAAGCCGTTTGGTTCGGTTCCTTTCGACCCCGTCAAACTGTCGATTTCGCTTTTCTTGGCTGAGTTTTTGAACTACGCCACGCGCAACGAGCAACAAAACGAGTTGCTCTACGACTACGTGGAGGACAGCCTGTTATGGCTCGACAACGTGTCGGAGCAATACGCCAACTTCCACTTGGTGTTCATGATGCGCCTGTCGCGGTTCATCGGCTTCTTCCCCAACCTGGCCGAGAGCGACGCCCACCAGTGGTTCGACCTTCGCAACAGCGTGTTCACGGCCGTGCGTCCGCCCCACCCCGACTACCTGGAGCCGGCCGAAGCCTCGCGCATCGCACTGCTCATGCGCATGAACTACAAGAACATGCACTTGTTCCGCATGAGCCAAGCCGAACGCAACCGTTGCGTGGAAATCATCCTCAACTACTACCGCCTGCACGTTCCGGGATTCCCGGAGATGAAGTCGTTGCCCGTGCTGCAAACGCTTTTCAGGTAGGCCACGCCACGCCAGCAAGTTCCGCTGGCCCCTTTTCATTCTCGCGCAATTACTCAAAAGGCTTCCAACGGGACATTTTCTCATTGAGAAAAGCCTTCAGGTCATCGTTCTCAAGCACCTCCACATGGTCGAAGAGACCCAGGATGAACCGACTGATACCAACATAGCTCACCAGTTCGGCCTCGAAAATCCAATGGCCTTCGTCCTCCTGGGTAATCATAGAGGTCGAATGGGGATACTCCTCAAGCATGAGGTTGCGGGCCAGCAGGTCGAAGCGCAACCGTATGCGGTACTTGTCCTCGCCGGCGAACATGAACATATCGGTGAACACCTCCTTGTGTTTGCTCTCGTTGAACCACGGCGTATCGACCAGTTCCACACGGTCGATACGCGACACTTTGAACGTTTTGTTCACGCCGCTCTTCAGCTCATACGCCCTCACATCGCTCTTGTCGCCAAGGAAGGCGAACGGCTCCACCAAACGATCGGTGACGGTACTGCTATGGGGCGACGAGTAGCCGTGGAGGATGGCCACACACTTGCGGCGCATGGCACGCTCAAGTTGCGTCACATTATTATATACATGGCGCTGGATGCGCACATCGGTGTATTGTTTCAGGCTATAATAGCGTTCGAGCTTGCGCTTGAGCATCGACGCCATGGCGTTGTCTTTCTCCACGGCGGTCAGCAGTCCGTGAAGATACACGGCCTCGTTCTCGGTGAAATCGACGGCCGAGGCGATGGATTGGAAGAACGGGGAACGCGGGTGAAGATGGTAGTTGCGACCCTCGTGAACCACCTCGAAGCCCGACTCGCGCAGCGCGTCGAGCGTGTAATAGAGGTTGCGCACGGAGGTCCCGAGCACCTCAGCCAGTTCGTTGGCGGTATGGTTTTGGCCGTCGGTCATCGCCTGGATGAGGTCGAGCCATTTGGTCATGGTTGATGGAGCTGACATAAAAATCGGTTTGAGAAAAGAAACACTCGGTCGCGCCCGTCACTCCTTGGGGAGCGCATCCCAATTGATGGAGGTCTGCCGGTTGCCTACCAGATTGAACGTACGGCGATGGTAGACCGACGGGCCGTGGGCCTCCAGGCCAGCGTAATGCTTGGCGGTGGGATAACCCTTGTTGTGCTCCCAGTCGTAATAGGGGCACTCTCGGGCCAACGCATCCATGTAATCGTCACGGTAGGTCTTGGCAAGGATGCTCGCCGCTGCGATCGACAAATACTTGCCGTCGCCCTTCACGATGCACGTGTGGGGCAAGCCGGGATAGGGATCGAAGCGGTTTCCGTCGATAATGAGCGCCTCGGGCGCCACTTGCAACTGGGCGATGGCACGATGCATGGCCAGAAATGAGGCGTGCAGGATGTTCACCTTGTCGATCTCTTCGGGCTTCACCTCGCCCACAGCCCATGCCAGGGCGTCGCGCTCGATCTGCTCACGAAGGGCGTATCGCTTCTTCGCCGTGAGCTTCTTCGAGTCATTGAGGGCCGCGTTTTTATAGTCGCGCGGCAGGATGACGGCAGCGGCAAACACACTACCGGCCAGACATCCACGGCCAGCCTCATCGCAGCCGGCTTCCAATAAATCGTGATTATAATAGGGTTCCAACATGTATATTTAACGTTTTTAACAAGTAAATATTGTGCTGTGAAATGACATTTCTTTGCAATCGGGTAACTTTGCAGCTGAAATCCAAACCAAATCGTAAAGCCTTATGGAAAAGAACGTCACATTATCAGCATCGAGCCAGACAGAAGTAAACTTCCAGTCGGTTGCCAACAGTTTGCAAACCGCTGTCGCCAAGATGGCGCAAAAGGCCATGGCTCCCTTGGAGTGGTTGCGCAGTTACTACTCCAACATTTGCGAAAAGCAACTGACAATGGGGCAGACTGGCACGCTCGTCAGCGCCCAACTGGCGTTTATCGCCACCGCCTTGCCCGCCGACGCGCCTTGGCTCTTCCGCATAGGCTGCGGCGTATGGTTAGCCGTATCGCTCCTGCAATGCAAGAAATTCCTGTCGAAAGACTAAGCCACAGCACGTCGTCGGGCACGAACCCAGCCGACCTCGCAACCTCTTCGTCGCCCTAAGCGACGCAACACGAGAAAGCCATTCTCACCCACCACTCACCAACAAGTGGGGGATGGAAGTGGCTTTCTTGCGTTATCACAAAACGAAATGGTGCCAAGCAAATGAGCATGAGGTTTTTGCCATGTCATTTACCTGACACCATCAATAGTATAATGTATATCCGAAAACAGACTTTGGGGATTAGAACATCTGACTGACACGACGGATTCCGGCCACAAGAACATCGACCTCCTCGCGGGTGTTGTAGAGGGCGAACGAAGCCCTGACGGTGCCCAACACGCCGAGACGGTCCATAAGTGGCTGGGCGCAATGGTGGCCCGTGCGCACAGCGATGCCCAACTGGTCGAGCAGTGTGCCCATGTCCATGTGGTGGATGTCGCCCACGTTAAAACTGATCACGGCGTCGCCCTGCATGTCGTTGGCCTGGCCGTCGGACAACAGGTCAGCGGCATGACCGTAGATGTGCATGCCGGGGATATCGCGCAACTGACTCAGGGCATAACGGGTGAGCTCGCGCTCATGGCGTTCGATGTTGTCGAGACCCAGGTGCTCCATATACTCGATGGCCTTGGCCAATCCGTGGGTAGCCACATAGTCGGGGGTTCCGGCCTCAAACTTAAGGGGTGGGCGCTCGAAAGTGGTCTTCTCAAAACTCACATGCTCTATCATCTCGCCGCCGCCCTGATAAGGAGGCAACTTCTCAAGCCAACTCTCCTTGCCATAGAGCACACCAATGCCAGTGGGGCCGTACATCTTGTGACCACTAAAGACAAAGAAATCGCAATCCAAATCTTGCACGTCGATGGCGAAATGAGGGGTGCTCTGGGCTCCGTCTACCATCACGGGGACATCGTGCTCATGGGCAATGGCGATCATTTGCTTCACAGGATTGACCGTGCCCAGCACGTTGCTCACGTGCATGACACTCACCATACGTGTCTTCTCATTGAACAAGCCCTTGTAGGCTTCCAAGTCGAGCACGCCACCATCGGTCATGGGAATGACACGCAACTTGATGCCACGCTTGTGGGCTTGCAACTGCCAAGGCACGATGTTGCTATGGTGCTCCATGGTGGAAACGATAACCTCGTCGCCCGGTTTCAGAAACTCGTCGCCAAAGGTGCTGGCCACCAGGTTCAGGCCCTCGGTGGTGCCACGGGTGAAAACAATCTCGCTGACGCTGCGGGCATTGATAAACCGCCTGACGGTTTCGCGGGCCTGCTCGTGCAACTCGGTGGCCTGCACACTGAGGTAGTGGACGCCGCGGTGCACATTGGCGTTGACATTGAGATACTCATCGCGCATGGCGTCGAGCACACACAACGGTTTCTGCGTGGTGGCACCATTGTCGAGATAGACGAGCGGCTTGCCATGAACCTCGCGAGCGAGGATGGGGAAGTCGGCCCTTACGTCCTGAATGTTATATCCTGTTTCCATTGTTTACGATTTAGAAGGGTTATCAGCGCTTGCAACCGCCATCGGCCAACGGACGGGTCAGACGGCATCCTTGGCAGCGACCCAGTTCGCCACGGAAGCGTTTCTCCACCAACTGGTGCAATCGGTCGCGCAAAGGCTCAAGCTTAATCTGGTCGATGACCTCGCCCACAAACGCCAGTTCGAGGAGCATCTTGGCCTCATGCTGGTCAACGCCACGCTGCTGCATGTAGAAGAGGGCCGCGTCGTTGAGTTGGCCCACGGTAGATCCGTGCGCACACTTCACGTCGTCGGCGTAGATCTCAAGCATGGGCTGCGTGTACATACGCGCCGCCTTGGTCATGCAGAGGTTCTGGTTGGTCTCTTGCGAGGTGGTCTTTTGGGCTCCATGGCGCACCAGCACACGACCGGCGAAGGCACCCACGGCATGTCCATCGAGCACATATTTATAGAGCTCATGCGAGTCGCAATGGCCCACCTGATGGTCGATGAGCGTATTGTTGTCCACACGCTGGCCTTTGTCGGCTATGACACAGCCGTTGCACCAACACTCAGCCCCTTCGCCCTTGAAGGTGAGATTGAGCATGTTGCGGGTGGTGCCGTTATGAAGCGTGATGACATCATGGCTCACGCGACTGTTGGCTTGCTGCTCAACATACACGTTGCTCACACGTGTGTTCTTCTCGTGGGTCTCCTCCAAGCAGTAGAGGTCAAGACTCGCATTCTCACCCACATAGACCTCAATGACCTGTGTGGAGAGGAAGTTGCGGTCGTCGGCCGAGTCGTCGCAGAAGAGAAGCTGGGCCTCAGCGCCCTCATCCATAACGATGAGCACACGGCGGTTGACCATCAAGTCGACATCGGCGCGGAGAATATTGACCACCTGGATGGCACGCTCCGCCTTGACACCTTTGGGCACATGGATGAACAAGCCATCCTGAGCCAACATGGTGTTGAGGGCGGTAATGGCGTCGTCGGAAGTCTTCGCCAGTTGGGCGTAACGGCCTTCCACCAGTTCGGGATGCACCTCAGCGGCCTCACGCAGGCTCATCACCTCCACCCCCTCGGGCAGAGAGGCCTTGGGGAGCACCTTCTTATAGAACGTGTCGTTCACCACGAAATAAAGTGAGGTGGAGAGGTTGGGCACGTCGCAACTGAAGACCGAATAGGGATCGACCGGAATGTCGAGCCTGCTAAGGTTCAAACCGTAGTCGGGTGCGAAAAGCTCAGCCATGTCGGTGTACTTATATCGCTCCACCTTACGCGAGGGAAAGCCCTGGCGCTTGAAGTCGTCAAAGGCCTGATCGCGCACGGCATTGAGCGCCGCTGCCGAATGGCTGCAGATCAACGCTTTCGACGCCTCAAATAAATCTATGTATTGTTTTTCGCTACTCATTGTGTAAAAAGGGTTTCCTTTTTCTTCATGTAACGGGAAAGAATTACTTCCCAAACTCCTTATCGGCCTCTTCCTTGATCCAGTCGTAGCCGCGCTTCTCGATCTCCTTGGCCAAGGACGGGCCTTCGGTGCGCACGATGCGGCCGTTGTAGAGCACGTGAACCACCTGCGGCTTGATCATGTCGAGCAAGCGCTCGTAGTGGGTGATGACGATGATCGACTTCTCAGGAGTGAAGAGTTTGTTGACACCTTCTGCCACGATACGCATGGCATCGACATCAAGGCCCGAGTCGGTCTCATCGAGAATGCTGAGCTTCGGCTCGAGCATGGCCATCTGGAAGATCTCGTTGCGCTTCTTCTCACCGCCCGAGAATCCCTCGTTCACGGAGCGATGTGCCAACTTACTGTCGAGTCCCACAAGCTCGCGCTTCTCACGCATGAGCTTCATGAAGTCGCCAGCCTTCAGCGGTTCGAGGCCTTCATACTTGCGCTTGGAGTTGACGGCGGCCTTCATAAAGTTGACCATCGACACTCCTGGAATCTCCACGGGGTATTGGAACGAAAGGAACAATCCCTCGCGAGCGCGGTCCTCAGGCTTCATGGCCAGCAGGTCCTTGCCGTTGAACAACACGCTACCCTCGGTGACGGTGTACAGGGGGTTGCCTGTCAACACGGCCGAGAGCGTTGACTTTCCTGAGCCATTTGGGCCCATGATGGCATGTATCTCGCCGTCGTTGATCGTGAGATTGATGCCTTTCAATATTTCTTTGCCAGCAATGGTGGCATGCAGGTTTCTAACCTCTAACATAATTTATTTATAAAATATCTAATAAACCATTTAACAATCCATATCCATCGTCGCACGTCCACAGAAAGGGGAACGTCAGTTTTAGGCCGACGGTGAGCGCGTGGCGGTGCATCTGTCCATGATAATCGGTCGTGCGACCGCTGCCTCCCTCCGTGTAATGAGCTCGATAAGGAGCGTCGACGCCCAACCGGTAGCTATATTCCAACTGCAAGGCGACGCTTGAGAACAGGTAGATGTCGGCTCCCACAACGGGACCAAGACTAAACCTCGGAGCTTTGGCAACGCCTTCGACGGCATAGGAATAGGTGTTTTCCGTCAGTCCGTTTGCGCTCCACGACATGGAAGACGTCATTTCGAACGGTCCGCGATCGGCGCCAAAGGCATACAAGACATCGACACCCACATAAGGACAGACCTTCCATTGCGCCGGGGCAGGGTACCAACGGCCTCCCAACATCAGTTGGTTGAGGTCGCAACTGCCGTCTCCCTTCAGAAAATGAAGTTCCTCATGCTCATATCCCACCTTCAGGCTGAACGGCGCTTTGGGCAGGTAATACTCCATATGAAGCTTGGTGATCAGGCCCGAATTGGAGGTTGACCCCATTCGATACTGGGGCACAAGGGCGTCGGTCGACGCTGCATTGCGAATCATGTTGCCGCCCAATTGGCCGTCAATGGCCCACCGACGACCGTTGTCGTCTTCGCTCTGGGCCCACACACAGACGCTTCCCATCAACAGGAAAGTCATACATATCATTACCAAACGCTTCATGTTGTCGTATTATCCTTACGCTATGATCGCATCATTCGTACGATGTTGTCATATTAGCCTTACGATGTTGCCGCATAATCTTTGCGATGCTCCAAGTGGGTTTCTCATTGACGCTTTGTTCATTCGGTCATTTCACTGGATGGAGTTGGCGTTACAAGTATTTTTTACCCAACCGTTCCTTCGAGCGATACGCTCAGGAGTTTCTGGGCTTCCACCGCAAACTCCATAGGCAACTTGTTGAGCACATCTTTGGCATAGCCGTTGACGATGAGTCCGACGGCCTCCTCGGTAGGGATGCCACGTTGGTTGCAGTAGAACAATTGGTCCTCAGAAATCTTCGACGTGGTGGCCTCATGCTCCACGATGGCCGTGTCGTTGTGGATATCCATGTATGGGAAGGTGTGGGCTCCACAGTCGGATCCCAGCAGCAACGAGTCGCACGAGCTATAATTGCGGGCGTTGTCGGCATTGGATGTGGCACGAACCAAACCGCGATAGCTGTTCTGCGAATGGCCCGCCGATATTCCCTTGGAGATGATGGTCGACTTGGTGTTCTTGCCCATGTGGATCATCTTGGTGCCCGTATCGGCCTCCTGGAAATGGTTGGTGACAGCAACCGAATAGAATTCGGCCTGCGAATTGTCGCCACGAAGCACACACGAGGGGTACTTCCAAGTAATGGCCGATCCGGTCTCCACCTGTGTCCACGACAACTTAGAGTTGACACCGCGGCAGTCGCCACGCTTGGTCACAAGGTTCAACACGCCACCTTTACCATTTTCGTCGCCGGGATACCAGTTCTGAACCGTGGAGTATTTCACCTCGGCGTTGTTCATCACAACAATCTCAACGACAGCAGCGTGCAACTGATTCTCATCGCGCATAGGTGCCGTGCAGCCCTCCAAATACGACACATAGCTGTCGTCGTCGGCAATGATGAGCGTACGCTCAAACTGACCCGTGTTGCGCGCATTGATGCGGAAGTAGCTACTGAGCTCCATGGGACAACGAACGCCCTTGGGGATATAGACGAAACTACCATCGCTAAACACCGCCGAATTGAGTGCGGCGGAATAATTGTCGCGATAAGGAACCACCGACCCGAGGTACTGACGCACCAAATCGGGATGGTCTTTCACGGCTTCGCCAATGCTCGAGAAGATGACCCCCTTCTCGGCCAATTGTTTCTTGAATGTGGTTTTCACCGACACCGAGTCCATGATGGCGTCGACTGCCGTTCCACTAAGCGCCAAACGTTCCTCCAAGGGAATGCCCAACTTATCGAAAGTTTTCTCGAGTTCCGGGTCGATCTCCTTGTTCTTGGGTTTCTTAGCCAACGGATCGGCATAATAAGAGATATCCTGATAATCGATAGGGGGAACATGAACATGTCCCCATTTGGGTTCGGAGAGGGTTGTCCAAAAGCGATAAGCCTTCAGACGAAACTCAAGAAGCCAGTCGGGCTCACCCTTTTTCTTAGAGATGAGTCTGACGATATCCTCGTTCAATCCTTTCGGAATGACATCGGTCTCCACGTTCGTGGTAAAGCCAAACTCATACTTCTGATTGGCTACCTCTTTGACAAACTCATTATTTCGTTCTGTCTTCATATGATGATGAACGGCCTCCCCAAGATCTTCCAGGGAGAAAGCGATGCGCCACAAGCCTCCCGCCGTTATGCAATCGCTGCGCCCCAACGTTGTTGCAGCACACCGATTGCGTTTCGACAAACGCTCGCACATCTCTCCGCCATGGAAAGGCTTGGAGAGGCCTTATGCTATTAGATCTTACAGTTTCTGCTCCACCTCAATCTCAGTGAAGGTCTCCAGGACATCGCCGGCTTGGATATCGTTGTAGTTGACAAGCGAGATACCACACTCCAGACCCGTCACAACCTCCTTCACATCGTCCTTATAACGCTTCAAGGCGGCAATGGGGGCGGTGTGAACGACGATACCATCGCGAACCACACGAGCCTTGTCCTTGTTGTGCACCTTACCCTCGGTAACCAGACCACCGGCAACAGCGCCAACCTTCGATATCTTATAGACCTGTCTCACCTCAACCTGGGCGGTAATAATCTCCTTCTTCACCTTGTCGAGCATGCCTACCATGGCCGACGTGATGTCGTCGATGGCATCGTAGATAACCGAGTAGGTGTTGATCTCCACACCCTCGCGGTCAGCCAGTTTGCGTGCATCCGATGATGGACGAACCTGGAATCCCACGATGACAGCGTCGGAAGCGCTTGCCAACATAACATCGTTCTCCGAGATTTGACCCACGGCCTTGCTGATGACATTGACCTGCACCTTCTCGGTCGACAGCTTGATGAACGAGTCGGACAAAGCCTCCACCGATCCGTCAACGTCACCCTTAACGATGATATTGAGCTCATGGAACTCGCCACGTGCAATGCGGTGTGAGATGTCGCCCAAGGTAAGGCGCTTCTGTGTACGCAGTCCCTGCTCACGCTGCAGCTGCTCACGCTTGTTGGCTATCTCTCGAGCCTCCTGGTCTGTGTCGATCACGTGGAAAGCGTCACCGGCGGTCGGTGCTCCATTAAGACCAAGCACGATGGCAGGCTCTGCGGGTCCCACGTTGTCGATGCGTTGGTTACGCTCGTTGAACATGGCCTTGACGCGTCCCCAGCTGGTACCAGCGAGGACGATGTCGCCCACCTTCAACGTACCGTTGCTTACAAGAACCGTCGAAACATAGCCGCGTCCCTTGTCGAGCGACGACTCAATGATGGTACCTGAAGCCTTGCGGTTGGGGTTGGCCTTGAGGTCGAGCATGTCGGCCTCGAGCAGCACCTTTTCCATCAGGTCGTCGACACCGATGCCCTTCTTGGCGCTAATCTCCTGGCACTGGTATTTACCACCCCACTCCTCCACGAGCAGGTTCATGTTGGCCAAGTCCTCGCGAATGCGATCGGGGTTGGCTCCGGGCTTATCAATCTTGTTGATGGCGAACACCATGGGCACACCAGCGGCCTGACAGTGGGCGATGGCCTCCTTGGTGGTAGGCATCACCGAGTCGTCGGCAGCAACGATGATGATGGCGATATCGGTGACCTGCGCACCACGAGCACGCATGGCCGTGAAGGCCTCGTGACCCGGAGTATCGAGGAACGTCACCTTTCGTCCGTTCTTCATTGTAACGCTATAAGCGCCAATATGCTGTGTGATACCACCGGCCTCACCGGCGATCACGTTGGTGTTTCGGATATGGTCGAGCAACGAAGTCTTACCATGGTCTACGTGTCCCATGACCGTCACGATCGGAGCGCGGGGCACGAGATCGCTCTCGTCGTCCTCCTCCTCGCTAACAGCCTCCTGCACTTCGGCGCTGACATACTCCGTTTGGAATCCGAACTCATCAGCCACGAGGTTGATGGTCTCCGCATCGAGTCGCTGGTTGATAGAGGCCATGACACCAATGCTCATCAGTGTGCCGATGAGCTGGTTGACGGAAACATCCATCATGGTAGCCAACTCCGACACCGTAACAAACTCGGTGAGCTTCAACACCTTGCTCTCCTTGCGCTCCTTACGTGCCTCTGCGTCGAGCTTCTCCTGCACAGCCTCACGCTTTTCCTTACGATACTTGGCACCGCGCTTGTTGTTGTTCTGCTTGCTGGTCAGACGAGCCAACGTCTCCTTTACCTGACGTGCTACATCCTCCTCGTTCACCTCAAGCGGCTTTTGGCTGCGGTTGTTCTTCTTCTTGCTCTTCTTATTGTTATTGTTGTTGCCGGCATTGTTGTTGCCGCCGTCGTTTCCGTTGCGGTTGTTCTGCTGTCCGACGGCGTTGATGTCCACGCGCTCCTTGTTGATGCGCTGACGCTTCTTGCGGTCTCCAGCGTTGGCACCGTTCTGTCCCTTGGCCTCACGCTCCTTTCGGCGCTCCTCCTTCGACTTCTTACGGGGTCTTGTGCTTTGGTTGATGGTCGAGAGGTCAATCTTACCCAAGACGTTCACCTTGGGGGTATTGAGAATCTTCCTCTCGCTGCTCAACTGGAACACGCCCGATTTCTCCTCCTGCTGAGCGGGCTGAGCGTTCTCCTCAGCCTTCTTCGGAGCAGCCTCCTGTTTGGGAGCCTCCTTCTGGGCGTTGTTCTGACTTGTTGCCTTTGCCGCAACGTTGGCCTTCGGAGCCTCGGCGGGCTTGGCAGGAGCGGGAGCAGCCTGCTGTGCGGGCTTGGCGGGTTCCGCCTTCTTCACGGGTTCCTCCGCCTTAACCACCTTGGCGGGCTCAGCCTTCTTGGCAGGCTCCACCTTGGGAGCCTCTGCCTTGGGGGCCACCTTCTCCGGAGCTGCGCTCACAGGCTTCTCGGCAACGACTTTCTCGGGCTCGCGACTGACGGCAGCAGTCTTGGCCTCCTCTTTCTTAACAGGCTCAGGAGCAGCAGAGCCGACCCCGACCGGTTTCTTGCCCAGGTTGTCAAGGTCAATTTTGCCCAATGGCTTGTACTGCTGGTGGCTTGTTCCCTCCAGCACACTCTTTGAGCGCGTTTCTGTCCGCTTGGAATCCGTCTCACGCTTTTTCTCCTTGTTCTTAGGGAAAAGCTGTTTGGCGGCTGAGAGCACGGCTGCGTCTTGCTTGAAAGCCTCAACGAGCGCCTTATACTGCGCATCGTTGAGCTTGAAGCTCACGTCGGCCTTCACCTCGCCCAGATCGCTTTTCTTTTCCAGGAATTCAACTGCCGTTTGAAGTCCTATGTTCAATTCACGTAATGCTTTGTTTAATCTGATGCTCATAAAACCTTTCTTAAAGGCGAGAGGGGTTCGTGGCAAAAAGGTAAAACGCCATTCGCTCCATCACCTTACTCTATTTATTATATTTATAATCTCTTTTGACTTGTTATTTGGAAGCCTGGGGAGGCGTGCTGCCCTCCCCCACGCTTTTCACCTTTTATTAGGGGACGGCTCTTGTCTTAGAGCCGTTGGATTACTCGAACTCCTTCTTCAGGACCTCGATCACATGATCGACCGTCTCCTCCTCGAGGTCGGCCTTCTCGACGAGCATCACGCGGGGGGCGTTGAGCACAGCCTTGGCCGTGGTGAGACCCAGTCCCTTGATGGCGTCGATGATCCACTGGTCGATCTCGTCGTTAAACTGATCCAGATAAACGTCGTCGACCTCAGCCTCTTGCTTGCCGTCGACCACGCGGTACACGTCGATGGTGTAGCCGGTCAGCATAGAAGCCAACTTGATGTTCTGTCCACCGCGACCGATGGCCAGGCTCACCTCGCTGGGATCCAAGAACACCTCGGCCTTCTTGTCCTCCTCGTTGAGATCGATGCTCGACACCTTAGCGGGGTTAAGTGCGCGCTGTATGAACAGCTTCGTGTTGGCAGTCCAGTTGATCACGTCGATATTCTCGTTGCAGAGCTCGCGCACGATACCGTGCACACGGCTTCCACGCACGCCGACGCAGGCGCCCACGGGGTCGACACGGTCGTCGAAGCTCTCCACGGCCACCTTGGCGCGCTCTCCGGGGATGCGAGCCACCGCCTTGATGGCGATGAGGCCGTCGGCAATCTCGGGCACCTCCTGCTCAAGCAGATGCTCAAGGAACTTACCGCTGGTGCGCGACAGGATGATCTTCGGGTTGTTATTCTCGTTGTCCACACGCTCGATGACGGCTCTCACCGTCTCGCCCTTGCGGTACTGGTCGGTGGGAATCTGCTCGCTCTTGGGCAGGATCAGCTCGTTGTTCTCGTCATCAACGAGCAACACCTCGCGCTTCCACACCTGATAGACCTCGGCTGAGATGATCTGTCCCACACGATCCTTATACTTGTTGAACAGTGCGTCGTGCTCAAGCTCGAGGATCTTGCTCGCCAGCGTCTGGCGCAGGGTCAGGATGGCGCGGCGTCCGAACTTGGCGAAGTCGACTGGCTCCGACACTTCCTCGCCCACCTCATAGTCGGGCTCAATCTTCTGTGCGTCGCTCAGGCAGATCTGCTTGTTGTCGTCCTCCACCTCACCGTTCTCCACAACGACACGGTTGCGGTAGATCTCGAAGTCGCCCTTGTCGGGGTTAACGATCACGTCGATGTTCTCGTCACTGCCATATATCTTCGCAAGGACGTTGCGGAAGCTCTCCTCCAGCACGCTCACGAGTGTGGTTCTGTCGATATTCTTGGTATCCTTGAACTCGCGGAAGCTATCGATCATCGACAACTGCTCGTCGTCTTTCTTTCTTACAGCCATAGTTTTTATTTGAAACTAATTAAGTATTTTGTATATTTCACATTATCCATGTTGAATGCGTGGTCCACGTCCATCTTCACGGGGCGTTTTTTTCCTTCCACCTGCACCTTTTCGTTGACCGACACCACGAAGTCGCGTCCGTCAACGCTCTTGAGCTTTCCGGCCACCTTCTTTCCGTCGGCGTCCATCACTTCGACGTCCTCGCCAATGCAATTGATGTACTGCTGCTCCACCTTGAAGGGCTGCCCCAGTCCGGCTGAGCCCACTTCGAGCTCATAATCCTCCTCATCGCGACTGAGATGGTCCTCGATAAACTGGCTCAGCTTTGCGCAATCGTCAATCCACACCCCATCGGCATGGTCGATTTCCACGGTGATTTTGTCATCGGGGCTGACGGTAACATCAACCAAGAAGTAGTCTTTGTCTGCCAACCACTCCTCAACTAAGTTTTTAACGACGTTTTTGTCTATCATACGTTATGCTTTGTATAAAACAAAATGAGGAGCTCTCTTTGGAGCCCCTCATTCCACTGAACGATGCAAAGGTACGAAAAATATTCGATCCTCACAAGCGCTTCTTATAAAAAATGTAAGAAATCTCCTTTTGGAGGCTATTTTAACGTATGTTTTTGTCCAACCAGAGCGACATGAGGGGGTCGGAGAGACTGTAAACCTTTCCGTTTCTTGTCAGCAGGTCATCTTCGAGCAGTTTCTGCACCGCCGACTGGGTGGCACTGGGCGACTTTAGGCGATGGCGCTTGGTGAAAGCTGCCGAAACGATGCCCTGCGCCTCTTTCTCGTCGTGGATGGCATAGAGCACTTCCTTTTGCGGTTCGGAGATATAGGCCAGCAACCCACGGATACGGTAGTCGTTTTCGGCCACAAAATCATCGATGAGTTGTTCCACCAACCGCTCATCGCAGGTAGCGCCCTGCGGAGTTGTGGCGTAGGCGTCCTTCATGACGCGCTGCATATAAAGCGTCACGCCGCGAAACGAGCGGTAAGCAACCTCTACCGCCTCGGGGTTGATATCCTTTCCACCCTCCCGGAAATGTCCTACGACAAAATCCTGATATACAGAAAGTTCGATCGCATCCAACTGCATAAGTTTAGCGCTTTGAAAGAAGGGACGACGAGACGACAGGAACATCTCCTCCAACACCGTTCGCTGACTGCCTGCAAAAACAAAATTGGCATTGCTCATCTTTTGGATATAAGAGCGAAGGACAGCCTCAATGTTCTTCTCTGGATACTTGGTGATTTGTTGAAACTCATCGATCACCACCAAGCATCGCTTGTCGGCTTGTTCCATGAAATTGAATATCTCGCGAAGCGTATAGTCGGGCGTCGTAATGTCGCCCAACTTGATGTCGAAAGTGGGTGTGTTTTGAATGGGATCGTAACCAAAACTTGCGGAAAGCGAGCGTAGGGTTGCAATGAAAAGCCGCTTCATCTTATCGCTTCGTGAGGCTATCTTGTCGTAAGCGGCCGTGCCCAGCGCATAGATAAATTCCTTAAAACAGGTGGTATGAAGAATGTCCACATCGATTGTGAAATAATCTTTCTGGATCACTTCCTGCTGAAACACGAAATCGACCAATGCAGTCTTTCCCATTCTTCGCGGCGAGGTGACGACAACGTTCATCTGACTGAGCAACGCTTGGCTCAGCACCTTCGACTCCACTACCCGGTCGCAGAAATAAGCTGCAGGGATCCTGCCTGTCACAAAAAATGGGTTCACGTTTACAACCATATCTTCTTGTCTATAAAGGTTTTGTGTGCAAAAATAAGACAAATATTCGAATTACCCAAAACAAATTATCTATTTTTGATAATCAGATTTGGATAATCCGAGCCTTCGAGCGACAAGGGCAGGAAGGCGCGTGGAACGGACAAGCCAACACGCCTCCTGACCGACGAGCACGGCAAGAGCAAGAAAGCAGTTTTTGTGCCGTCGTTTGGGCAGAATGACCCGTGGCGCACTTTTCCCTGGTTTGTCAGCAATATTCTGCAAGAAGCCAGCCTGCCGCATCACAAACCCCAACGACAAGCAGACACCCATACTACAGAAATCCACAAACCCACACACCCCACGCAGGCCCAAAGTATGCCCAACCACAACGCCATCCCTCTGACAGAAGCGACCCACTGGCAGTTAACCGCGACACCAAAGGCAAAAAACGTAGCGCAAATTCACGCTTTTGTCGCTGTTTTTCAGCAACATATCAATCCACGCCCTCTACCCTGCCAACATGAAGATTATTAAAAAAATAAAATTTATCTCTATAATATAAGGTGTAGACAAAAGTTTTAATTACTTTTGCCAACCGAAAAAAACAATACCTGTTAGTATGCAAGATAATTTAGTGATCGTCGAGAGCCCGGCAAAGGCAAAGACCATCGAGAAATTTCTGGGTAAAGACTTCAAGGTGATGTCGTCGTACGGACACATCCGAGATTTAAAGAAGAAAGAACTCAGCATAGACGAAAAGACCCTTCAACCCACCTACGAGATTCCTGAGGAGAAGACCAAGGTGGTGGCCGATTTGAAGAAGAGCGCGAAAGCAGCCAAGACTGTTTGGTTGGCATCCGATGAGGACCGCGAAGGAGAAGCCATCAGTTGGCACCTTTGCGAAGTGCTCGGACTCGACGAGGAGAAGACCTCGCGCATCGTGTTCCACGAAATTACCAAGCCCGCCATCATGGAGGCCATCCAGAACCCACGCCACCTCGATATGAACCTGGTGAACGCGCAGCAGGCCCGTCGCGTGCTCGACCGCCTCGTGGGCTTCAAGGTGTCGCCCGTATTGTGGCGCAAGGTGAAGCCCGCCCTCTCCGCCGGACGCGTGCAGAGCGTGGCCGTACGACTCATCGTCGACCGCGAGCGCGAGATTCAGGCTTTCAAGAGCGAGCCCTACTACCGCGTAAACGCCCTGTTCCTCCTTACCAACGCCGATGGTTCGCAGAGCGAGGTGAAGGCCGAGCTCGACCACCGTTTCGCCAAGCACGACGAGGCCGTGGCTTTCCTCAACCAGTGTAAGGACGCCTCGTTCACCGTCGACAACATCACCAAGAAACCCCTGAAACGCTCGCCGGCGCCTCCCTTCACCACCTCCACCCTGCAACAGGAAGCGGCCCGCAAGCTCGGCTTCACCGTGTCGCAGACCATGATGGTGGCGCAGCGCCTATATGAAAGCGGACGCATCACGTACATGCGTACGGATAGCGTGAACCTCTCCTCACTGGCCATCAACGCCTGCAAGGAGGAGATCAGCAAGCTCTACGGCGACGATTACAGCAAACCCCGCAACTACCACACCCACTCGAAGGGTGCCCAGGAGGCCCATGAGGCCATCCGCCCCACCTTCATGAACGAGGCCACCATCACCGGAACGGCCCAGGAGCGTCGTCTCTACGAGCTCATCTGGAAGCGCACGGCAGCATCGCAGATGGCCGACGCCCAGGTGGAGAAGACCACCGTGACCATCAACATCAGTGGCGCCGAGGAGCAGTTTGTGGCCAACGGCGAGGTGGTTCGCTTCGACGGATTCCTGAAGGTCTACCATGAGTCGACCGACGAGGAGGCAACCAATAACGACGAGGGCAACCTCCTGCCCGCCATGAAGGCCGGACAGCGACTGCTGCGCGCCGACATCACCTCCACCGAGCGTTTCTCCATGGGTCCCGTGAGATACACCGAGGCCAGTTTGGTGCACAAGCTCGAGGAGCTCGGCATCGGCCGCCCGTCAACCTACGCGCCCACCATCTCAACCATTCAACAGCGCGAATACGTGCAGAAGGGCGACAAGAAGGGTGTGGAACGCGCCTACGCCATCGACACGCTGAAGGGCAGCGCCGTCACCTCGAAGACCAAGCACGAGATGGCCGGATCGGAGAAGGGCAAACTGCTGCCTACCGACATCGGCTTCGTGGTAAACGACTTCCTGCTTCAAAACTTCCCCGACATCATGGACTACAACTTCACGGCCAAGGTCGAGGAGCAGTTCGACCGCATCGCCGAGGGCAAGGAGGAATGGACGAAGATGATGATCAACTTCGACAAGAAGTTTGAGCCCAACGTGGAGAAGGTAATGAACGCACGCTCTGAGCACAAGGCTGGCGAGCGCCAACTGGGCATCGACCCCAAAACCAACAAGCCTGTGTTCGTGAAGATCGGCCGCTTCGGACCTGTGGCGCAGATTGGAACGGCCGAGGACAAGGAGAAGCCCCTCTTCGCCCAGTTGCCCAAGGACAAGAGCATCGAGACCATCACGCTCGACGAGGCATTGGAGCTCTTCAAGCTTCCGCGCGAGGTGGGCAACTTCGAGGGCTCGCCGGTGGTGATCGGCGCAGGCCGCTTCGGACCCTACATCATGCACGATAAGAAGTATGTGTCGCTGCCGCGCACAGAGGATCCCCTCACCGTAACCCTCGAAACAGCCGTCGCACTAATAGAGCAGAAGCGCAAGGCCGACCAGGAGAAGCACATCAAGCAGTTTGACGAAGACCCCAAACTGGAGCTCATGAAAGGTCGCTACGGCCCCTACATCGCCTACGACGGCAAGAACTACCATATCGACAAGAAGTTGCAAGACCAGGCGCTCAGCGGTGCGTTGAGCTACGAGGAGTGCATGGAGATTGTAAGGACCGCACCCGAACCAAAGGCCAGGAGGGCTAAGCGATGACACCATCACGCATCATACTCATGGGTTACATGGGATCGGGCAAGACCACCGTGGGGCGCGCACTGGCCAAAGACCTTAACATGCCGTTCTACGACCTCGACTGGTACATCGAGAGCCGCATGCGCAAAACGGTGAAGCAAATCTTCGACGAACGAGGCGAGGATGGATTCCGAGTCATCGAGCGCAACATGCTTCACGAGGTGGCCGAGTTCGAAAACATCGTCGTCAGTTGCGGAGGAGGCACCCCATGTTTCTTCGATAACATCGACTACCTCAACCAGCAGGGCGAGACGGTCTACCTGAAATGCACTCCCGAGGTGCTCCATAAACACCTGAGCATGGGCAAAACGGTGCGTCCCCTGCTCCTGAACAAGACTCCCGAGCAGGTCAAGACCTATATCGAGGAACAACTGCAGGTGCGCGAACCATTTTACAGCAAGGCCAAACACACTGTGGATGTGACCTTGATGGACAATTATGAGAAGATCAAAATATCAGTAGCAAAACTAAAAGAAACATTGGGCATAGCATAAATGAAAAAATGGACTATTGAGGACTCTAAGGAGCTTTACAATATCAACGGATGGGGAACGTCCTATTTCGGAATCAACGAGAAGGGACACGCCTACGTCACTCCTTGCAAGGATAACACGCAGATCGACCTGCGCGACGTGATCGACGAGCTGGCTTTACGCGACGTAACGCCTCCCGTGCTGTTGCGTTTCCCCGACATCCTCGACAATCGCATTGAGAAAATGGCATCGTGCTACGACAAGGCGCGAAAGGAATACGACTACAAGGGCGAGGATTACATCATCTACCCCATCAAGGTCAACCAGATGCAACCCGTCGTCGACGAGATCATCTCGCACGGAAAGAAGTTCAACCTCGGCCTCGAGGCTGGATCAAAGCCCGAGCTCCACGCTGTCATCGCCGTGCAGTGTAAGAGCGATTCGCTCATCATCTGCAACGGATACAAGGACGAGAGCTACATCGAGCTGGCCATGCTGGCGCAGAAACTGGGCAAGCGCATCTTCATTGTGGTGGAGAAACTCAACGAGATCGACATCATCGCCAAGACCGCTGAACGCCTCAACGTGCGCCCCAACATCGGCATCCGCATCAAGCTCGCAAGCTCGGGATCGGGCAAATGGGCCGAGAGCGGTGGCGACGCGTCGAAGTTTGGACTGACGCCCTCGGAACTGCTTGAGGCGCTCAACAAACTCGACAGCATGGGGTTGCACGACTGCGTGCGACTCATCCACTTCCATATCGGCTCGCAAATCACCAAGATTCGCCGCATACAGAACGCCCTCACCGAGGCCGGACAGTATTACGCCAACCTCAGAAAGATGGGCTACAACATCGAGTTTGTGGACTGCGGAGGCGGACTGGGTGTCGACTACGACGGCACACGCTCGAGCAACTCGGAGAGCTCGGTGAACTATTCCATCCAGGAGTATATCAACGACTGCGTGTACGCCTTTGTCGACATTGCCAACCGAACCGGCATTCCCCACCCCAACATCATCACTGAGAGCGGCCGGTCGCTGTCGGCCCACCACTCCGTGCTGGTGCTCGACGTGCTGGGCGCCGCCTCACTGCCCGAGATGCCCGAGGAGTTTGAGGCCAAATCGACCGACAACAAGTTGGTGAAGGACCTCTACGAGATATGGTGCAACATCAACCCCAAGTCGATGTTGGAGGACTGGCACGACGCCGACCAGATCCGCGAGGACTGTCTCGACATGTTCGCCCACGGAATGGTCGACCTCAGGACACGCGCCGAGGTGGAGGCCATGTATTGGAGCGTGTGCCACGAAATCGACTCCATGGCCAAGACCATGAAGCACGTGCCCGATGAGTTGCGTGGCCTCGACAAGCTCCTGGCCGACAAATACTTCTGCAACTTCTCGCTCTTCCAGAGCCTGCCCGACTGCTGGGGTATCGACCAGCTCTTCCCCATCATGCCCATCGAGCGCCTTAACGAGCGTCCCACACGCAACTGCACGATACAGGACATTACCTGCGACAGCGACGGAAAGATCTCCAACTTCGCCATCAACGGCTCGCAGGCCAACGTGCTTCCCGTACACGCCTTGCGCAAGGATGAGCCTTATTACATCGGCGTATTCCTCGTGGGCGCCTACCAGGAGATCCTGGGCGACATGCACAACCTCTTCGGCGACACCACGGCAGCCCATATCAGCGTGAAGAACGGCACATACAACATCGACCAAATCATCGATGGCGAAACCGTCGAGGAGGTGCTCGAGTATGTGCAGTACAACCCCAAGAAGCTCGTCAGACAGTTGGAGCAGTGGGTGACGAAGAGCGTCAAGCAAGGCAAGCTCTCGCTCGACGAGGGCAAGGAGTTCCTCAGCAACTACCGCTCTGGACTCTACGGCTACACCTACCTGGAGTAAACACACCACGGAGAGCGCCCTCGACGGAGGGCCTCTCCCCATAACACGCTTGCCAAACGCATCGTTTGCCAACCACAAACAACACACAACATGAAAAAGATTATCATCATCAAGGTGGGTGGAGCCATCGTGGAGCACGAGGGCCAGCTCAACCAGCTGCTCGACCAGTTCGCACAAGTAGACGGACCGAAGATCCTTGTTCACGGTGGTGGACGACGCGCCACAAAGGTGGCTACATCGCTCAGCATCGAGAGTAAGATGGTCGACGGCCGACGCATCACCGACGCCGACATGCTCAAGGTGGTGACCATGGTCTACGGAGGCTTGGTCAACAAGGACATCGTGGCGCGCCTGCAGGCAAGGGGCGTCAACGCCCTCGGACTCACAGGAGCCGACGCCGACGTGATACGCAGTCACCGACGCCCATTGAAGAACGGCATCGACTACGGCTTTGTGGGCGACGTAGACCACGTTAAGGGCGACCTGTTGCTGACGTGGCTCGACCAAGGCATTGTACCGGTCATCGCTCCCCTTACCCACGACGGGCAGGGACACATGCTCAACACCAACGCCGACACCATGGCCTCGGAGACGGCCAAGGCGCTCGCCGCATACGCCGACGTAACGCTCGTCTACTGTTTTGAGAAGCCGGGCGTGCTCAGCGATCCAGCCGACGACAACAGCGTGATACCTGTCATCACACGCACCGACTTCGACCGTCTCACCGCCGACGGCACCATCGCTGGCGGAATGAAGCCCAAGGTGGAGAACGCCTTGGCAGCAGTAAGCGCTGGCGTGGGCCGCGTTATCATCACACAAGCCTCGGCCATCGGCCAAGAAGGGGGCACCGTCATCCAGTAAGAACATGAGTAAAATCAGTTTCCAAAACGATATCCTACCGCTGAAGAACCAGCTCTACCGCCTGGCGCTGCGCATCACCCTGCGTAACGCCGAGGCTGAGGATATTGTGCAGGAAACGCTCATCAAGGCTTGGAACGTGCGCGACAAGTGGGACACGATCGACAACATTGAGGCTTTCTGCTTCACCATCTGCCGAAACCTGGCGCTCGACAGCATCAAGCGACACGATAACCGCAACGAGACACTCGAGAACGTGCGCACCGATGCGGCCGACACGCAGCAAACGCCCCTCGACAAGGCCACCACAAACAACCGCATAGACATTGTGAGGCACCTCGTCGACAGTCTGCCTGAAAAGCAACGAAGCTGCATCCAGCTGCGCGACTTTGAGGGAAAGACCTACAAGGAGATTGCCACGGTCATGGGAATACCCGAGGAACAAGTGAAGGTAAACATCTTCAGGGGCCGACAAGCCATCAAGACGCAATTCCAAAAGCTCGACAACTTTGGCGTAAGCAAGAAGAACCCCTAACCCATCGGGGCCAGCCCGCAACCGCCCTAATTGCACGCCACAACAATCTTCTCATCGCGTTGCAAGCGTTAGGGCAACCCATAAGCAACTTTTAGGTACAAAACGAATCATCCGCTAACGAGCGGAGGAAAAAAATAAGGGACTGTACGACTCACCACTGAGCTACAGTCCCTTTCAACGTTAGTATGTTATGAAAAATTTGAGAGAATTGAAACTTCACAGTTTCATTTTGTTTTACTAAACATGATTTTATAGAGAAAGCATAGAAATTATCTTATTTAATGATGGGGTCGCCCATCTTTGCCGTGGGCTCCGCCAAGCTGCGCTTCATGGTGTCGAGCACCACGCTATCGCTCATGGCCACCGATGTGCCGTGGTTGAGCTCGGGCTTGCTATAGCCGTCGTAGCTGCTGATAGGATCGGCGTTCTGCTTGGCAAACGGCACCTGCATGGCATTGCCTAACGTGAGCACGATGGTCACCACGGCGGCTGCCTTGAAGAGCGGGCGGAGACGTTGCGTCATGGTGATGACCTTGGCCTTTACCGGCTGCGACTCCTCGACCATGGCCAAGATCTTCTCGTCGAAGTCCTTGCCCAGCACATCGCTCACCGGCTCCTTCGCCTCGTAGACAAAGAGCGGCTTGTAGCGTTCCAGCTCTGCGGGAATGTTGTCTTGGCTGAAGAAAGCACGGAGGATATCCTCTTCTTCCAAAGAGGTCTCGCACTTCCAATAGCGCTCCAACAACTGGTTGATGTACTTGTAATCCATGTTCGTTTATTACCGTTTTCATGAGTACGACGACTGTAATCCCTAAATGTTACGGGATTTTCTATATTTAACATTTGTTTAGATTTAATTCCCTTTCCGTAACTATTCAGCGGTAGCGCTGCACCCTTAATCCATAATTGAAATATACAGCAAAAAGACCCATAAAAAGACAAAACAAAGTGTCTATATTTCTTGCGTATGTGAGATATTTTTCGTACCTTTATACTTATGAAAGAGCAAGTTACGGACATATCAAAAGTACTGCAAGACATGACGGCAGAGATGCGGTTGATGCGTGAAACCATCGATCAGCAAT
>NZ_JAHKBE010000159.1 GCF_018789675.1 Hallella faecis | reverse complement strand
CAGTTTTGGGTTAGCATCTGCACGGCCTACTCCACAGGGTTTGTCGGGTGCGCCGGATTCTGAACTTACTGATAGCTTTATTCAATATCATAACTCGCATTCTCACTTGCGAATTTTGACAATAGATGAAAATCGAAAACGAAAGAAGTCTAAATATAATAAAGGGGGTGTATGATGCTTGTCTGGAACATCACACCACCTCAAAGTCGTATGCTGCTGAAAATAGAATACATGTATCTCCCATTTTTAACACTTATACGTTGGCAAGTATAGGGTTGGACGCAAATACCCGATTCTCACGGGTTTTTGTAATCGATTAATAATAAGGTGGTTATAATCAGAAAGCCTTATTCATCGCCTCGCTCTCCCCACTCCACGCTACGAAAAGGCATCTTTCGCATTGCGATAGATGGCTAACGGTGGCTCGATACCTCCCTAACGGCATTGCGAAGGGGGTGTGCATTCTATGTTTCTACGCAAGAAAAACTTGAAGTTTTTTTGCTGTTCT
>NZ_JAHKBE010000158.1 GCF_018789675.1 Hallella faecis | reverse complement strand
AGCGTGTGGCACTCTCCTTGTCCCTGACAACCCAAGTGGGCTGAAAAGTAAATGGAAGCGTATAGCCCCACCAACCCAAGCGGGCTGAAAGCCCAATGACCTCCTCAGCCCAGGGCAAGCGAAGCGACACCCTCCTGACTTCGTCATTGCGTACCTCAAAAGTCTTCGTCAAAGAGTTTAGCTATTTTCTGATGCCTTGCCATTAACATTGTTTGGGTGTAAACCTCCTTGTTCAGAGGTAGCTTAATTTGTATTGTTGTGATTGTCTTAGCCAATGCCAGCACCTTGTCTACGCTCATCTTGATCTCTGAGACTTTCAGCATGCGCTCCAGTTCCTTGTAGACTTTCAAAGCCACAAAGCAGATGCATATATGAGCTTCGATGCGTCTGCGTGTAAAATGAAACATTGGGCGTATCTCTATCTTTGATTTTGCTATACGGAAAGCCCGTTCTACGTGCCAAAGGTTGTGATATGCTGTGTATACATCCTGTATTGGTATATCCGTATTGGTGAGATATCCTTT
>NZ_JAHKBE010000157.1 GCF_018789675.1 Hallella faecis | reverse complement strand
TATTTAGAATTTCCGTTCTTCATGGCAGTTTCTACGATGGAGTGTAACTTGGCAAAATCATCGGCACCGCTGTCAGTTCGGAAGCAACCGCTGACCTTCTGCTTTATCTTGATTTTCCTAACTCCCCGCTCACTGGCATTGTTGTCGTAAGGAACGTTCGAATCGGATAGAAAGGTGAATAGATAATCCTGGACTTTAAGGATGCCTCTCTTGAATTTCTCAAACTCGTTATCAAGATGTGTGAGACTTTCACCCAAGAGATTCTTCATCTTTGTCTTCAGCACCTTTATCTTTCTATAGGTAATGCGGTCTTCCTTTCTGATATTTATAGAGTGCTCTATTAGATGAACGAATCTTCGTGACCAGTCCTGACTCGGATCCAGTTCGTTCAGATATTCTGCATTCCTGAGGAGATGAGCCAGACAGACCTGATGGTCCTTAACAGTCATATTGAAGTAACTCTGATGCCTGTCCGTCACAAGTGTTGAATTTGGGAGTCCCTTTGGAAACTTTGAGTCTATGGCCTTCTGACCTCGTGATTCAGACTGGTACACGTATGTAAGTAGGTCGTTTTG
>NZ_JAHKBE010000156.1 GCF_018789675.1 Hallella faecis | reverse complement strand
GCATTCTATGTTTCTACGCAAGAAAAACTTGAAGTTTTTTTGCTGTTCTTTTGAAAAGAATGTTTTTCTAAGAATGTGCATTCAACAACAGATGAGGATGTTTTCAATGTCGCATTAATTATAGGAGCTGCTTCGGTGGCTCCTATTCCATTCTTTCCCGGAATAGGTTTGCACTCTTTCGTGTGTTTTTGTTGGTATTCCTGTTCCCATAAGGTTTGTGTCTGTATCATCTTGAAAATAATGTGCATAACCTTATTCTTTACATTATTCATGACAATTCCCTCATGTTTACCTTTTGCGTACAGCCTCTGTGCGTATGCTTTGATTACCGCATTGTGCTGCATAGCAGACTTGCAAGCCTGTACCATGGCTGCTTTGATGCCGATATGTGCAAAACGACTCACATGAGGCTTTGTATTAATGGATGTTCCGGATTGTTTGCCAAAGGGAGCTATGCCGCAGTAACATGCAAACTTTCGCGGGTTATCAAACTTCTTAAAATTGGAGGTATATATAATCAGAGCCGCTGCCGTTATAGGTCCTATGCCCTTAAATGAAATAAGTATTTGATAATTTGAGGCTAATTCCTCTGATGTTTCCATCAGTTTCA
>NZ_JAHKBE010000155.1 GCF_018789675.1 Hallella faecis | reverse complement strand
TGATTAGGGGCTATAAAGCTATTGTGCCTGGGGAAAAAGATTGGGAGAATAATGAAAAAAGAAAAGATTGGGCTCCTCATGATTTTTGGTATGATTTATATGGTGGAGCAAATATGCTAAGCAATGGCAAGTTTAGTATAGAATGGATAGATGAGTCTGATGAAACGCTGGGCTATGCAGAACCTATGCAACGAATCAATATAAACGACAACAGATTATGGGGATTTAAACGAGTTGAAAAGCTATGATAACAGAACAATATAAAGACAAAGTGTTTTTTTCACAGTTGCTACGTACTGATTATCCCAATATCTATAAGGATGTTTGTGAAATTCTGGATGCTAATAACGTAGCGCATGAAATGCTTCCTTTAACTAAGGATTATTGGTGTCGTGATTATATGCCAATACAATATGCAAGTAATCGTTTCTCTCAATTTGTATACAATCCCGACTATCTTAAAGGTAAGGAAAAATACATTACTGATGTAGATAAAGTTATGAATAAGATTGAAGATAAGAATTTTATCATCAATCATTCTTCTTTGGTTATTGATGGTGGAAATATTGTTGTTGGCGAAATAGAACAACCAAATACTTACACCACTAAATCCTTTATTGTA
>NZ_JAHKBE010000154.1 GCF_018789675.1 Hallella faecis | reverse complement strand
CTCGCAGACGCAGAGCGTGTGCTTGACTATGTAACGCAAGTAGTATCAATTCCGGAACTTAAACCAGTAATCAAGGAGATACGTCACTATGTGATGATTTGCAAGAAGTGTGGTGAGCGTGTACGCACTGCACCAAGACGCAAGTCTAATGATGTTATTTATGATGCAAGCGTGAAATCGCTTGTCGTGTATCTCAGTGTCGTGCAGTTTCTTCCGTATGGGCGTATAGCAAGTTTCTTGCGTGAGGTGTTCGGGCTTGCTCCGAGTGAAGGTTCGCTTGTAAACTGGGTGAAGGAAGCCAAAAGAAACGCACAACCTGCCATTGAGAAAATCCAGGAATATATCATGTCGTCAAGTGTCGTCGGTTTCGACGAGAGCGGATGTTATTGCAACAAGCGTCTTGACTGGGCATGGATAGCGCAGACAGTTTATTACACCTTACTCTTCCGTGCTGACGGCAGAAGCTCAAAAGTATTGACGGACAAGTTCGGCGACAGTCTGGAACGAATGACAGCCGTGACAGACCGCCATAGCGCATACTTTGCACTTCATTTCCTCAATCATCAAGTTTGCCTTGCCCATCTGCTGCGAGAGTTGCAATATATGTCGGAACTGAATACCAAGCAG
>NZ_JAHKBE010000153.1 GCF_018789675.1 Hallella faecis | reverse complement strand
GTCGTAACAAGGTAGCCGTACCGGAAGGTGCGGCTGGAACACCTCCTTTCTGGAGAGGACGCTTATCAATAGGAAGTCTTTCAAACGGTGCGTTTCGCACCCCTCGGCTTCTTGTCTACGGAATCTGTCATTCCTTGGGAACCAAGTGAAGTTGGACAAGCCTGATGCTTGCCGCCAACCTGGCCAGGGAGCCCGCCCATGAGGGCGACGCCCCGCCGGTTCGACCCCGACGTTCTCAACCATCCCTTTTAGGGAACAAGATCTTTGACATATTGACACAAGCAAGACTGTAGAGCCTGTGCAGCCGCAAGGTTGTCATAGGCGAGGTAGAGTCCCCCTTGTGGGGCTCATCCACAAAACACAGCTGAAGTATGGGCGTCTCCCCCTGTCCCATGTGGACGGGTAGAGGAGAGTCAATCGAAAGTAGGAAAGGGCGCACGGCGGATGCCTTGGCTCATTCAGGCGAAGAAGGACGTGATAAGCTGCGATAAGCCGCGGGTAGGCGCAAATGGCCATTGATCCGCGGATTTCCGAATGGGACAACCCAGGCGGCAGGAGGCCGCCTATCCGGATCATTCCGGAGGCTAACCGGGGGAACTGAAACATCTTAGTACCCCGAGGAAGAGAA
>NZ_JAHKBE010000152.1 GCF_018789675.1 Hallella faecis | reverse complement strand
GGATTTCTCTTTGCCGTACGACACAGAGAAATCCTAATGACCGATTTGGGTTAAAAGTGTCAACTTATTCAGTACACTACACCTTTATTTATAGGATGTACACTACATCCTCCACGCATGAGCCTCCACAGAAGTACACGCTCATCAGCGAACGGTTTCGTTAAGCCAGATGAGCAATGATGAGCTTGCTCTGGCATTGTCATGGCGAGAAACGGTCGGATAAAATCCAACGGACAATCTCGCTGTATTGATAGCCGATAATACTGCGGCATCTCTGACCAAGTGCCTGGTCGATAATAGGTGAAAGCATGGAGGCAAATTGCTCCATGATTGAAAATATGCTTCCAAAAAGAGTGAGTTTTTCGGATTTTATTTGTACCTTTGCCATGTCTTGTTACGATTTACGCTTGTTTTGAATTGCAATACTAAGATAAGTGAAAAATCTGACATGGCAAAATCCTTAACTGCTCGGCTTTGCCGCTTGCCACAAGCAAGAACTTTTTGTTGTTCAGGTACTTATAACAAAAGTTAAACTAAAGTGTTGCGGAATTTAGGACAATAACTATTTTTAGCATTATGAAGATAGTATTTTCTATTGCATCACTTGTAGTTGGTGTCATCGGTCTTGGAGTGTTCTTC
>NZ_JAHKBE010000151.1 GCF_018789675.1 Hallella faecis | reverse complement strand
TGGCTGGCAGCGTAAAACTGCTTAGCCTTTATCTCAAATTTTAACGAACTATTGAACAAACACTAACAAGAATTAAAATCTAACGACCGATTTGGGTTCAAAGCATTGATGGCCTCCATCGCATTGTCGTAAGTGGCATGGAAAGAGGCGTCGGATGTAGTCTTCTGAATGGCAAGCGACTGGTAGTCATAATGGTCGAGCGTGTCGAGGGCATACACATAATCGCTAATGACATTGAACAACCCGCCATACTCCTCGTTGCTAACCTCCTCTTGCAACCCAATGGCACGCGACATCAAACGCACCACATCCTTCAGCTCTTTGTAACGGTCGAGCTTTATCTGCTGGTTAATGGCATACCCCTTAATGACGTATTGCTTCAGGACAGAGGTAGCCCAACGACGGAACGACGTAGCATTTTTACTATTGACCCTATATCCCACAGATATGATAACATCAAGATTATACAAGGGAATCTCGCGGACTATCTGTCGTTGACCTTCCATTCGAACCTGTGCACTTTTTGCACAGGTTGACGATTCATCAAGTTCTTCCGATTTATATATATTTCGAATGTGACGGACAATAGACGTTCTATCCACACCGAACAACTCCGCCATTTGGCTTTGGGTCAACCAAACCGACTCATTCTCCAGTTTAACGTTAAGTTGTAC
>NZ_JAHKBE010000150.1 GCF_018789675.1 Hallella faecis | reverse complement strand
GAAGATGATTAGGATTTCTGTCTTCTTGATTCGGCCGCTTATCCGCTTGAGTCCGTAATGTTCCTTCTGCGTTCCAAAGGATCCTTCCATTGCTGTGGCTCGTACACGGGCAAGTTCTTTCTTGACCATGCTGACAGTGGACGTGGTTTCTCGCTTCCTGCCTTTCTGCGAGAATGAAGTCACTATGTTTTGTTCACTGCAGAAAGAACGGTTGGCATTACCAGAATAACTGCAGTCGCCAGCCAGTTTGGTGATCTTCTCTCCAAAGAGTTTCTCTGCAAGCTTTACACAATGCACAAGACGAGTACCCTCATTGAATGCGTTGAACGAAAGTTTCTCGATGAACGACAGGCCATCAACCTGTATGTTGTTACACTTGGCTCCAAACTCGACCTTCTTTACTTCCTTGCCACGGACGATTGGACGTATGTATGGTTTGTTGACGCTTACGATACGATTAGGAATGCTCTCCTTGGCATTGCCACTCTCGTGATGCTTATGCTGCTGACGGTATATCTTCGTTATCGTCTCTATTTCTGCGAGTTGCTTATCGGAGAAGATTCCTGCGCAGGGATTTTCTCTGTCGAGTCTTCTTAACTCTTTGAGAATCTTCCCTAACAGATCCAACTGTCGACGGATCATCCTGCGAGTACGCTTGTTGGTGTGATGGCGTTGC
>NZ_JAHKBE010000014.1 GCF_018789675.1 Hallella faecis | reverse complement strand
CTTAATGCTTCGTTGCGTCTTGCTTAATGCTTCGTTGCGTCTTGCTTAATGCTTCGTTGCGTCTTGCTTAATGCTTCTTCAAGTCTGATGCTTGCCAATGTAACTACACGTGCTTGCCCTTGCCCATCCATTTCTTGATGCGGCGGGTGAGGGCTTGTGTTATCTGGTGTGTGTTGCCAGCCTTTAGGTTGAGCCAGAGCTCCTCGACGCTTCGCCCTATTTTTATCCAGGGGTGGCCCCATCCGTTGGTGCGGTAGGTGTGTTCCTTGTAGGCCACATACTCCATGACATACTTGGGGTGCTTCAGGGGGAAGGTGACGTCGTGGCGTTGCATGGTGAATATGCGGCGCAAACCATGTGGCATGGTCTGCAGGGCGGCATAATGGGTGGAGTCGACGGTGGCGCCCACGTTGCTCACCATGTTGCGGGTGGGCATGATGGCGAGCCCATTGTTCATGAGCATGGTGGACCAAAACACGCTCTCGAAGAAGGGCTTGCCTGCCGCGGCGTGGTCGGCGCACATGCGCATGAAATCGGATCGGTAGCCCCGTGCCTTCACCAGGTCGGCCAGTTGCTGGCGGTTGAATTCGTCGTTCATGAACGAATAGGTTCCGTCCCATTTCTCCACGACGCGCCTCCAGGACGCCCAGCCCCAGATGGAGAAGGCCGATGTGAAGAAATAGTCGTAGGGAACGTTGGGTGTCACCTCATCGGTGTTGAATCCGGCCACCATGGTGATGCGCTCGTCGTGCTCGTAGCGGTCGAGCATCTCCTTGCAGAAGGGCAGGAATGAAGGGGCGGGAACCACGTCGTCCTCCACGACGGCCACCTTGTCGGCCAACGAGAAGGCCCATTTCTGCGATAGGAATCCCGATGGGTCGCATCCCTGGTTGTGCTCGCAATAGTGGCGATGCACCTCACATACCCAATCGATGTTCTCGTCGCTGGCTATGCGTCGGCATGCCTCCATGCCCTTGCGGTCTTTCTCGTTGCCCTCGCGGGGTCCGTCCTGATAGAGCAGGAGCTTCGATGGGCGTGAGGCTTTCACGGCGTCGAACGCCTGTTGGAACGTCTCGGGCCGGTTGAAGAAGAGCATCAACACGGCAATATCGGTCTTATAAGGATGTTTCATGGTGGGTGTGGTTTAGCGCCAATCGGTAGGTTATGTTTGTCGCGATGGCATGCGCCATCTATTCCAATTCTCGTTATTGTCTTTGCGCCCGCTTTCGCATGCGGTCCTTAAACCATCTCAGGGGGTAATAGGCCAAGCGTGGGGGAAGGGCCAGGAAGAGGCGGTGGAGCCATGGCACACGGCTGTCGACCTGCTGTCGCAAGGGGCGATAGTAGCGGTTGAGCACGTGGAACTGCCGCTTGTAGAGGAAGTTTTCGTACACCTTGATTTGGTTGAGAAGGAACCACGGCTCCATGACCTGCCACTTGGGCTGCAACGTGCGGCGCATCTCGTCGTCGTAGATGCGTATCATCCGCAGGTCCTCCACGCGCGTGTTGGGCACATCCTCCTCGTGCCAATACACCTCATCGGCGATGAACCACACCTTGGGTTCCTTCATGAGGCACTTGATTTGCATGAGGCTGTCCTCGCGCTCGATGATCTCTCGGGGCGCGTTGAGGCACCCTTCGAGCAACTGGCGCTTGAAGAGGATGCCCCACAACACGCAGAACGTGTTCTTGATGCTGAGCAGGGCGCCGATGAGCTCGTCGCTGTTGTGCCATCCGCGGCGCCCCGAGTCGCAATGGGCGTGATACTGATTGGTGAATGTTCCGATCACCTCGTCGGCGCCCGAGGTCACCATGGCCTCATGCAGGGCAGCCATGGCGTGGGGTGTGAGCATGTCGTCGGCGTCGGCGAACATGATGTATCGGCCCCGCGCCTCGGCCACTCCATGCCGGCGCGCCGCCGTTACGCCCCCATTGGGCTGGTGGAACACGCGCACCCTATCGTCGTGCTGGGCCAGCGTGTCGAGCTTGGTGGCCGAGCCGTCGGTGCTTCCGTCGTCGACGGCCACAATCTCGAAGTCGCTGAAATCTTGCGTGAGGATGCTCTCCAGGCAACGGTCTATGTAGTCGACCTTGTTGTAAACAGGGATGATGACGGATATTTCCATACCAGTTATTTTTTGAATTTGTTCTTGGCGAATTGCAGGCACTCCTCCAAAATCTGCACGCGCGCCACCTTCATGACGGCGAAATAGAGCACGCCCGCCATGGCTATGCGTGCGAGCAGCAGCACGATGGGCGTGCCGATGGCCTGTGTGCAGCATCCGGTTACGGCCATCACGCCACCGGCGGCGAGCAGGAAGGGCGCCATGTCTTTCACCACCTGCCACAGGCTGAGGCCGATGAGGCGGTGGGCTTGCGTCTGCCATGCCAGCAGCCATAGGATGTTGAAGCCGCTGTAGACGGTAATCATCACAAGGATGCCGAGGCTGTGGGTGCAGAGCATGAGGATGATTTGCAAGGCTATCTGGAGAATGTTGCACCACATGTTGATGTCGGCGCGGCCATGCCCTATGACCATGTTCTGATACAGGGTGTAGAAGGGGAAGAAGGCTCCGCTCACGGCCAGGATCTGCAACAAGGGCACGGCGTCGATCCATTTGGCGCCGATGGTGATGAGGATGAACTCGCGCGCCACGAGCACCAGGCCGAACATGGCGGGGAAGGCGAGGAACGCCGTGAACCGCATCATCTTGCGGAAGACGCGCAACTCGCGCTCGCGCTCATTGGCAATCGACGCAAAGACGGGTTGCGCCACTTGCTGCGTGGTGTTGGAAACGAGCGAATAGGCCATGAAATTCCACTTGTAGGCTTGGCTGTAGTTGCCCAATATGTCCTTGTTGAAGAACTTGCCGATGATAACCGACATGATGTTGTTGTTCACGGTGTTCATCACCATGACCACGAGGATGTTCATGCTGAAGCCAAACATCTTGCGTATGGGCCTGAGGTCGATGTGGAGCGAGGGCCGCCATGGCACGTAATAGTAGCGCCCCACGTTGAGGATGGTGATGTAGAGCACCTGCTGCCACGCCAGGCTCCAATAGCTATAGCCCAGGAAGGCGAGCGTTACGCCGGTAAGCCCCGAGAGGATCAGGGCGAGCGAATTGATCATGGTCATCTCCTTCACCATGAGTTTCTTGGTGAGGTAGGCGTTGGGCGTGATGCCGAAGCTGCCCACGACGAACGACAAAAAGACGAAATGCGACAAGGGCGTGAGCACCGGTTGGTGGAAGAAGTCGGCGATGAGCGGCGCCGCGAACCACAGGATGGCGTAGAGCGAGAAGCTCATGAGGATGTTGAACCAGAACACCGCGTTGAAGTCCTCGTGCTTGGGGTCCTTCATGTTGATGAGGTAGGTGCTGAACCCCGAGCTCTGCAAGTTGCCCGCTATGGCCGTGAAGATGGCGATGTATCCGATGATGCCATACTCGCCCGGCGACAACAGCCTTCCCAGCATGATGCCGATGAGCAGGTTGAGCACCTGTGTGGTGCCGCTATTGAGCGCCCCCCAGAAGAGGCCCTTGGTGGTTTTCTCTTTGAGTGTGTCTGCCATAGATGGGTGTTTGTCATTGCTCCGACGCGCCGTTGTAGCCCGGCTTGTCGATGATTTTCCTCACTTCGCGGTAAGGAATCTTTCGGTTCAGGTCCATGAACACCACGTCGTGTTGCACGCGTTGCTCCACGGGCGGCAGCTGGCGCCAGTTGCCATACGATGTCACGAGATAGTCCTCGTAGCGTGTGGGCACCACGATGCTGATGTCCTCGAAGGGCAGCGTCGTTCCGTCACCGAAGATGTCGGCCGTAAGGTTCTTCTCGCGTGAGGTGTAGCTCGAGCTGAAGCAGATGTGGTTGGAGCGTGTGCCGTGGTAGGCGCGCAGCTCCCGCTCCATCCGTCCCACGAGATAATTGCGGATGGGCGTTCGGAAGAGGGCGTAGCTGATGTCGCCCAACGTGAGTCGCAGGCTCTGCTTGGTGATGTTGCCAAGGATGTTGGCCCACGACTTGCGCAACAGGTCGGCGGCAATCATCTTGCGCAGTTTCAGCATGCGGTCGCAGTAGCGTTGGCGCTCGTTGTCGTCATCGGGCACCACATCGAGTGGGAACACGTCGATGTAATTGCCGAAACTGATGCGGTATTCGGTCCATTCGCAAATGGTGGAATGGGCGTTGCAGAATTTGGCGAAGGGCAGATAATACTCCTTGTCGTGAACATATTCCACCTGCTCATAGCCCTTGGGCGGGTTGGTTCGCATGAGGCGCAGGTAACGGTCGTAGTCGTCGCGCATCATGTAGACGTCGATGTCGTCGTCCCAAGGTATGAAGCCGTGGTGGCGCGCCGCACCCAGCACGGTGCCGTAGGCGGCGTAGTACTTGAGGTTGTTGGCTTGGCAGAACGCTATGAAGGCCTTGAGGGTCTCGAGGGTCATGGCTTTTCGCTGCGCCAGTTGTTCTTCGGATAGAATCTTCATGTGTTTGGTGTGGGCAAGCGGCGCCCTCGCGTGTGCTCCGTGGGGGTGCCGCTTGCCTTGTGTGGCGTGTTTGTTGAGGGTTATTTGGTTCCCGGGATGAGCTCCAGGATCTGCTTGATGGGCATGCAGAAGGGGTCGGTCTCGAGCGATCGCTCGTTCTCAAGGATGGTCTCGGCGCACTTGCACATGGCGGGGTAGGCTGCGCGGAGCATGTGGTTGGCGTAGATAACCACGTTGACGCCCCACGAGATGAGCTCGTCTTCCTTGACGTGGTTGTAGGAGGTGGGCACCACGATGATGGGCACGAAGGGGTGCTTCTCGCGGAACTTGGCGCAGAACTCCTTGATGTCGTCGCCGCTCTTGTTGCGGCTGTGGATCATGATGCCGTCGGCACCCGCGTCGACGTATGCGAAGCTACGCTCCAGGGCGTCGGCCATGGGCTGTCCGGCGATGAGGCTCTCGCAGCGTGCGATGATCATGAAGTCGTTGGTGATCTGGGCGGCCTTGCCCATGCGTATCTTGTGGCAGAAGTTCTCTATGGAGTCTTGCGTCTGCTTCACCTCGGTTCCGAAGAGCGAGTTTTTCTTCAGTCCGGTCTTGTCCTCGATGATGATGGCCGACACGCCGTTGCGCTCCAGGGTGCGAACGGTAAACTGGAAGTGCTCGGGCAGTCCGCCGGTGTCGCCATCGTAGATGATGGGCTTGGTGGTGCACTCGAGGATGTTGGTGAGGTCTTGCATGCGCGTGGTGAGGTCTACGGCCTCAATGTCGGGCTTGCCCTTCGAGGTGGAGTCGGTGAGCGATGACGACCACATGCCGTCGAAGGCGCGAATTTCCTGACCCTTCTTCACCTCGTAGCGCTCGATGATGAGCGCCGAGAGGCCGTCGTGGGCCTCGAGGATGCGCACGATGGGCTTGGCGGCGATGAGCCGGCGCAGCGATTTCAGGCGTATGTCGGGTGTGGTGCCGATGGCTTTCACCTCATCGAAGAGCGACGACGAGTTGATGCCCTTGGTGTAGGGCACCTCCACCACCTCGCCGCCGAGGTCGGCCATCACCTTGATGCACTCCAGGCGGAGCTCCGAGTCGCGGCCCTCTTTCCAGTTGTCGCCATGGATGAGGATGTCGGGACGATACTTCTGCAGGTTGGGAATGTAGCTGTATTCGTCCTGCGGCACCACGTGGGCCACGCCGCGAATGTTCTTGATGACTTGCTCGCGCTGCTCGTAGGTCATGTAGGGCAGGCGTGAGCGATAGGTGGCAATGGCCTTGTCGGTGTAGAGGCCGATGGTTAGTTCGCCCAACTTGGCGCCTTCGTTGATGATATTGATGAGGCCGGGGTGAAGGATGTCGCCGACCATTCCGAGATAAACGTTCTTGCTCATGTATTGTTAGTTTCTTTAGTTTTCGCATGAAAAATAGCCCTGTGGGCCCTTGCCGCAGAAGGCTTGGCCGAGGGTTGCCGCATCTGTATGCGCTATCTTTGCAAAGATAATGATTATTATTGAGAAATCGGCTCGTCTTTCCTAAAAAACTCATTTTGCGGCAAAGTGGTTGCCAATGATGCGTTTTTGGGGGGCTTGCCCCACTTTTTCGCATTTTGTTGTCAATCTTTTCGGTTTTCAAACGTATAGTAGGCAAGAGGCCGACAAAAGCCTCTCTCAATTTGTTGAATCATCATAATAGAATCCTAATGAAGAAAACTATCATGTTGCTGTTCGCCCTGCTGTTGGCGACAGGAATGAAAGCCGACGAGACCGACACATTGGCCATCGACGCCATCTATAAGGAACTGCTGGCCCGACCGGGCGTTACGCAGACCGCCGTGCGCTATACGGGCGGCTGGGGGGCGGGCTGCGCAAACTTCTCCTGGCTCCAAGGTGAAGGAAGCGGATGGACCGTGGGCAACCGACTGACGCTGAAGGGGGTGGACAAGGCTGAGGCCGACCGCATCATGCAGGTGTTTAAGAAGTATCATGAGCGAACCCATGTGGCCATGGGCGAAGGCAGGGCCGACATGGGGCTCGAACGTTTCCGTATGTTCTACGGGATGAGGTGGTCGGCCGGAACACTCTATTTCTTGAAAGCCAGGAAGTTGGGCAATGAGTTTTGTGTGCCGTTCGACTGGTTTTTCCGCGACTACTATAAGCCCAAGAGAAACCTGGGCGACGCCTGGGCCGCCATCGACGCACCCACACGCCGCTTGCTCGGACTGAGCCATCTGTGGAGTGGGGTGAAGCAAAACTTCGTGTTCATGAATCGGGTGAGCGTGGATTGGGACAGCCTGTACGTGGCCATGATACCGAAGATCAAGGCCGCCGCCAACGACGAGGAGGCCACACGCCTCTTGCAACGCATGGCCGCCACGTTGCACGATGGCCACACCTTCGTGTATTCCGATTACCCACAGGACCTGCGCACCATGCCCCTCACCACGCGGTGGATCGACGGGAAGGTGTATGTCGATCAGGTGTTGAGCTCGGCTTTTGCCCGGAAGGGCGTGCGACGTGGCCTGCAGGTGGTGGCCGTCAATGGCGAAGCGCCTGAGGTGTACGCCCAGCGCGAGTTGGCGCCCTATGTGTCGTCGTCCACCCCACAATGGCTTATACATAATATGTACGACGACAAGAACCTGACGAAGGGTGGCGACAACCGCCAGATGACCTTGACGCTGAGCGATGGCAAGCGTGAGGTGAGCGTAGGCTACAACTTCGACGGAAGTGGGTTCGACATCAGGCCCCAGCAGAATGGCGTGCCCATCAGGTTCTCCCTGCTCAAGGGGGGCGTAGGCTATCTGCGCATCGACAACTTCATGGATGGGCGAATCTGTCGCGAGTTTGACAAGCTCTATCCGCAAATCCTGCAGACGCGCGCCCTCATCATCGACGTGCGCGACAATCCCGGAGGCAACTCGGGCAATGGCGACCATGTGGCACGCCATTTCATCGCACAAAGTCTGCGTGCGGGTGCGTGGGAGAGCAGGGAGTATATCCCAGCCTTCGCCTCGTGGAGAATGGCCGAGAGGGTCTATCGACAGGAGGGCGCCCTGATGACGCTGGATGCCAACAGCAAGCTCGAGCGTTACACGAAGCCCGTGGCGTTGCTGGTGAATCGTGGCACCTTCTCGGCCGCCGAGGACTTCACCGCCCTCCTGCGCGCCACCGGCCATTGCGCCTTGGTGGGTGAGCCCACGGGCGGAAGCACGGGCAATGGCGTGCGCATCGCAGTCATTCCGGGGGTGTGCACCGCCAACATCTGCTCCAAGCACGACTATGCCCCCGATGGCTACGACTTTGTGGGCAAGGGCTTTGTGCCCGACATTGCCGCCCCCGAGAGCTACAAGACCTACTTCAAGGACAAGCAAGACAACGCCATGACCAAGGCCCTGCAGTGGCTGAACAAGCAGATACGCAAGTGAAAATGGCCCAGCGGGGCATGAAAACCTCAACATACTCTCTCTAAGTTATTCATCGTGGTGGTGCTTCTTCGGAGGCGCCACCTTTATTTTTCCCTCGTGCGGAAGGGTGCTGACAGGATGTGTGTTGTTGGGTATTTTGGTGAAAAAGTTGTGTCGAGAATTGGAGTGAAATAGCGTGCGGAAAAGCCATTTTTGCCGTCTCGAACCCCGTGAAATGAGACTTGCGCTTGCGGTTAGGCATCTTTCGAGTTGCGAAACATGCCTAACCGAACCACCGTTTGGCGTCTTTCGCACGACCGATGGGCATGTTTCGCATTGCGAAAAGGCATGTTTTATAGTGAAAAATGATAAATGTGCAATGTGGAATTGTGTGTGATGGATGTAAGTGTTTGAGCGTTAGAGGGTTACGAAAACGCGCCGAGAATGGCGTATTTCGGCCAAACATTTCCGTCGTGGAAAAGAAATGTGTAGTTCTTGCTATAGATTGTTGGTTGTTTTCGGTGTGCTTCAAACCGGCAAGTCTTGCGCTTTTCTTGTTCCGAAGCGCCCGTCTTCCGTCTCTTGCCTTACCCTCAGGGAGTTTTCGCTCTCTCGCTTTCCGTTTCCAGTTCTTTCATGCGCCATTTCCCATTCTCTCATTTTCCATTCCCTGCTCTTCCGGCAGTTTCGTCCCTTTCCGCCTTCTTCGTTGGGAGCTCCTTTCTTCTGGCCTCGTCACCCCAGCGTTTCCCTTCTTCCATCTTTGCCTTGAGGAGCTTCTTGAAGGGTTTGATGTAGTTAAATAACCTTAAAACCGTTAAAATATAATAAACGTAGGGCGTTCAGGGCTTGTCTGTAAGATGTGTATGAAATAAAATATGTAATTTTGCACACCGATTATTTCGGGACACGCTTAGAGTCCCCCCCGTGCGGACGTGTAAATAGCCGTGCCTTTGGCCGGACACGGTGGTTTGTGAATCATCCGCGCAGCAGAGCGAAAGCCATGGATGGTCTCTTTTAGACTGGAGGCGCCGTGAGGTCTCTGTTATAAATAAGGTATAAAAACGTTTTTTAGTAGTAAATTTAAATTTTAAAATGGACACTTTAAGTTACAAGACTATTTCCGTCAACAAGGAAACAGCTCAAAAGGAGTGGGTAGTGATCGACGCTACCGACCAGATCGTTGGCCGCCTCTGCTCGAAGGTTGCCAAACTGCTCCGTGGAAAGTACAAACCCACTTTCACTCCGCACGTCGACTGCGGTGACAACGTCATCATCATCAACGCAGCCAAGGTGCGTTTCTCCGGCAAGAAGGAAACCGACAAGGTTTACACTCGCTATACTGGTTATCCCGGTGGACAGCGCTTCAACACGCCTGCAGATCTCCGCAAGCGCGAGAATGGCGTCGACAAGATCATTCGTCACGCCGTGAAGGGCATGCTCCCCAAGGGTCCCCTCGGTCGCTCACTTCTCAACAACCTCTATGTGTACGAGGGTGCTGAGCACAAGCAGGAGGCACAGAAGCCTAAGACAATTGATATTAACCAGTATAAATAATTTGAGACAAGATGGAAGTTATTAATGCAATCGGTCGCCGCAAGAGCGCTGTGGCTCGTGTTTATGTCACAGAGGGCACCGGTAAGATTACAATCAATAAGAAGGACATCACTGTTTTCTTCCCCTCAGCTATCCTGCAGTATGTGGTGAAGCAGCCCCTGCAGTTGCTCGAGGTCGCAGAGAAGTACGATATCAAGGCCAACCTCGACGGCGGTGGTTTCACCGGCCAGAGCCAGGCCCTGCGTCTCGCCATCGCACGTGCGCTGGTGAAGATCAACGCTGAAGACAAGAAGAACCTCAAGGACCACGGATTCCTCACACGTGATAGCCGTGCCGTTGAGCGTAAGAAGCCTGGACAGCCCAAGGCTCGCCGTCACTTCCAGTTCAGTAAGCGTTAATATCTCCTGGGTCTCTATCTGTGTGAGACCGGAGATACGTTTAGCATCCAAACAGGCAGGACTCTTCCACGATCGGTGCGAGGCTACCTGGCTGCTGGTTCTAAGCAACGGCCATTGGCCGGTTACGCTCGGGGCAGGAACCCCAGCTAACAAGAATTAAAAAGGAAAGTAAACAATTAAAAATTGAACAAAATGTCAAGAACAAATTTTGACCAGTTGCTTCAGGCAGGTTGCCACTTCGGTCACCTGAAGCGTAAGTGGAACCCCGCCATGGCTCCTTACATCTTCATGGAGCGCAATGGTATTCATATCATCGACCTCAACAAGACAGTAGCCAAGATCGACGAGGCTGCTGAGGCTCTCAAGGCCATCGCCAAGAGCGGTAAGAAGGTTCTGTTCGTCGCTACTAAAAAACAGGCCAAGGACATCGTAGCCGAAAAGGCTGCTTCTGTCAACATGCCCTACGTTATCGAGCGTTGGCCGGGCGGTATGCTCACCAACTTCCCCACCATCCGTAAGGCTGTGAAGAAAATGACGAACATCGACAAGTTGATGAACGATGGTACATTCTCGAACCTCTCTAAGCGTGAGCTGCTGCAGATCACTCGCCAGCGCGCCAAGCTCGAGAAGAACCTCGGTTCTATCGCTGACCTCACTCGTCTGCCCTCGGCTCTCTTCGTCATCGACGTGATGAAGGAGCACATCGCAGTGAAGGAGGCTAACCGCCTGGGCATCCCCGTGTTCGCTGTGGTCGACACCAACTCTGATCCCAACAACGTGGACTACATGATTCCCGCCAACGACGACGCTAAGGACTCTGTTGAGGTGATCCTCGATGCTGTCTGCGGTGCTATCGCTGAGGGTCTGGAGGAGCGCAAGGCTGAGAAGGCTGACGACAAGGCTGCCGCTGAGCAGGCTGAGGAGGCCGCTGAGGGCCGTCGCCACGCTCCCCGTCGCGCTCGCCGTGACGAGGCTGCCGCCGAGGCTGCTCCCGCTGCTGAGGAAGAGGCTCCCGCAGCTGAGTAATCATATTGAAGTTTATTCATCAAACTTTTTAAAGTAAAATATCATTATGGCTGTTACAATTGAAGACATCAAGAAGCTTCGCACAATGACCGGTGCAGGTATGAAAGACTGCAAGAAGGCTCTGAACGAGGCTGATGGTGATATCAAAAAGGCTGTGGAGCTCGTTCGTGAGCGTGGTCTGGCTATCGCTGCAAAGCGTTCTGACCGCGCCACATCCAATGGTTGCGTACTCGCTAAGTACGAGAATGGCTTCGCTGCCATGATCGCCCTGAAGTGTGAGACCGACTTCGTTGCCAACGGTGCCGACTATATCAAGCTCACGCAGGATATCCTCGACGCTGCCGTGGCCGCTAAGGCTCAGACACTTGAGGAGGTTAACGAACTGACCGTGAACTACGACGGTGAGGACGTGAAGGTGGCCGACGCCGTTACACGCCGCTCAGGTGTTGTGGGTGAGAAGATGGAGCTCGACGGCTACAATGTGCTCGAGGGCGACAACATCTACACTTACGACCACATGGGTCGCCACATGCTCTGCACACTCGTGCAGCTCTCTGACGCCAATGAGGACGCCGGTCACAAGGTTGCCATGCAGGTGGCTGCCATGAAGCCCGTGGCCCTCGACGAGGCCAGCGTGCCCGAGAGCGTTAAGGAGGAGGAGCTCAAGGTGGCTATCATGAAGACAAGAGAGGAGCAGATCCAGCGTCAGGTCAATGTTGCCCTGAAGAAGGCTGGCGTCAACGCCAATCTCGTCGACAGCGAGGACCACATCGAGTCGAACGTTGCCAAGGGCTGGCTCTCTCAGGAGGACGCCGACAAGGCTCGCGAGATCATCAGCACTGTAAGTGTTGAGGCTGCTGGCAAGCTCAACGAGAACATGATCCAGAACATCGCCAAGGGCCGTATGGCTAAGTTCTTCAAGGAGAACTGCTTGGTTGATCAGGAGTTCCAGTTCGAGGAGGGCGACAAGAAAACCGTTTCTCAGTGGCTCGACGCTCAGGCCAAGGGTCTGAAGGTGGCTGCTTACAAGCGCTTCTCTTTGTCAGGCGACTAATCACTGATTATACATCAATACGAGTGGGGAACCATGGAAGACGCGGTCTTCCGCGGTTCCCCATATTGTTTTTACACCTTATATTATATGTGGCAAGCAATGAGCAGATGGTTGGCCTTGGCCCTTTTTTCGCTGGCTACCCTTTCGGCGTGGGCGCAGCGTCCGGCTTTTGGGAAGATGTCGCCGCTCGTCAGGCAGGCGTGGCTCGCACAGCAGCGCATGGTCAACAAAACGAAGGCCAAGGCGGTTGCCAAGGCAAACGTGCGGTCGGAGAGAACGATCATGGCGTTTGTCAAACTGGCGTCGGCCGACAGTTCGCCCCTTACCGAACAGGGGGCGCAGGTGCTTGCCCAGAAAGGCGGGCTCTTTGTGGCCAACATTCCCTTGGGCTCTTTGGCGCCGCTTTCATGCGACGAGCGGGTCGTAAGGATTGAGGCGGGCCAACGCGCCACAACCCACATGGACACAACGGCCGTTGTTGTCAACGCCACATCTGCCCAGCAGTTGCTTCGTTTGCCGCAAGCCTACACCGGACGGGGGGTCGTCGTCGGTGTGCAGGATATCGGATTCGACCTCACGCACCCCAACTTCTTTTCTCCCGACATGGCCCAGTATCGCATCAAGGCCCTCTGGGACCAACTCTCCATCGATACGCTCCAGTCGTCGTTGCCCGTTGGGCGCGATTATGTGGGGCGCGATAGCCTATTGGCTTTGGGCTGTCCGCGCGATGGGTTGAAGCAGACCCATGGCACGCACACCGCCGGAATCGCAGCCGGAAGTGGGGCGGAGGGAGCCGACACGCTGTCGCCTTATCGCGGCATTGCGTGGGAGAGCGACATCTGTTTGGTGTGCAACGCCACGACCGACGACATCGCCCTCATCAATCCCGACGACTATTACAAGTACACTTACGCCCTCGACGCATTGGGGTTCAAGTATATCTTCGACTACGCCGACCGTGTGGGCAAGCCGTGCGTCATCAATTTCAGCGAGGGGTCGAGACAGGATTTCCAAGGCTACGATGTGCTTTATTATGAGATGCTCGACTCGCTTGTAGGGCCTGGACATATCATTGTTTCCTCGGCGGGCAACGACGGGCAGGCCATCAACTATCTCCACAAGGCGCCCTCGCAGCAATCGGCGGGACTCTTCTGTGGCAGCAACTTGCAGAATGTGGGCTTTACCACCAAGGCAACGGCCGATTTTACGCTTCGATTATCGGTATATAGTCAGGCCGATGCGCCGCAGGTCATCGATGTTCCGATGAGCAAGGTGCTTGCTACTAACGACTCGACGCTCGTCGATACGGTGGCTGTCGGCGACTATAAGTATGTCGTTTCGGCAACGGCCTATCCCTCTTGCTACAATGCCGATGAGGTGGTTTGCGATTGGGATGTCATCACCTTGGCTCACATCTTTAGCAAATGTTATCCCGTGGCCGTGCAACTCGTTGGGCAAGGAGCCGACGTGGAACTCTTCCCTGTTACAGGATGGCTCTACCATAGTAGTGTCGACAGCAGTCTTGCCGATGGCGACAACAGCCACAGCATCAACTCACCGTCGAGCGCTCCGGCGGTTATCTGTGTGGGAGCGACGGGCTATCGCACGCAGTTTATCAACTATCTGGGACAGCAGAAGGTTTACGACAATGGTCAAGGGGGTGCCCGCACGCCTTTCTCTGGTGTCGGACCAACCTTCGACGGGCGCGTCAAACCCGATGTGATGGCCCCCGGACAAAACATCATTTCGTCGTACAGCAGCTTCTATTTGGAGAACAATCCCGATGCGGGCGACATCAACTCGGATGTCCGCCATTTCTCCCACAAAGGCCGTACCTACGCATGGAACAGTAACGCGGGTACCTCCATGTCGTCGCCTGTGGTGGCTGGAGCCATCGCTCTGTGGTTGCAGGCCGACCCGTCCTTGTCGCCTTCCGATTGCCTGAGCATCTTCGAAAAGACTTGTCGGCGCTACGACCCCATGCTCTCATATCCCAACAACCTCTATGGTTACGGCGAGATCGACGTCACCGCTGGCCTTGAGGAAGTGTTGAGATGGCAGGCGGCGGGCGTGCAGGGCGTGCCCGTGCAACCAGCTACAGGCCGTATTTACACCCTTGATGGCCGTGGAGTGGGAACCGATGCTTCGGCTCTTGCCCCCGGACTCTATATTAGCGATGGACGAAAGTTCGTCGTTCCTTCATCGAATATTCACCTTAATCATCCATAACTATGAAGATTTTCGCCATTGGCATGAACTACGCTTTGCACAATAAAGCGCTTCACGATACGTTATCTAAACCAGAGGAACCGGTCATTTTCCTGAAAGCCGACACCGCTTTGCTCAAGGACCACAAGCCGTTCTTCATCCCCGACCACATAGGCCGTATCGAATATGAGGCCGAGGTGGTGGTGCGCATCTGCCGCTTGGGCAAGAACATTCCTGAGCGTTTTGCCCATCGCTATTACGACGCCTACACCATCGGCATCGATTTCACGGCGCGTGAGATGCAGCGCAAACTCGCCTCGCAAGGCAAACCGTGGGATATCGCTAAGGGATTCGACGGATCGGCCTGCATTGGCGATTGGGTTCCCAAGGAAAAACTGCCTGAGATCCAGCGCTTGCGATTCCACCTCGACATCAACGGGAAGGAGGTGCAGCAGGGCTATACGGGCGATATGTTCTATAAGGTCGATGAGATCATTGCCTACATCAGCCAGTTCTACACCCTGAAAACGGGCGACATCCTCTTTACGGGAACACCAACAGGCGTTGGCCCCGTGAGCATCGACGATCACCTGGAGGGCTATATCGAGGAGCGCAAGGTGCTCGACTTCAACTGCAAGTAATTGCGCCTTGCCCCCTGTGGCTACTCTTAGCGCCCGCCATTCCTAAAGGCTCGAATTACGGTGGCTGCTCTTAGCGCTCGCCATTACATATGGCTCGTCCTCTGGTGGCTGCTCTTAGAATGGGTCCCTTAATAGTGCTTGGATGCCGATGGCTTGCAACAGCGCATGGCGTTTCGTGCGCTTCCCTTTATCAACAGACAAAACATGAAACATAGACGAATACAACTTCTTCTCCTGGCGGTCGTGATAAGCATGACGGCTACGGCCCAACGGTTCTTCAATCTGACGTCCGACGAGGTCAGCGTCGACTCGATGTTGCCGCAGTTCAGCTATTCCGTGCCTTTGGAAGGGGCTTTCGCCGATTCGGTTTACTCCTCTATGATTCTCTATCCGGAGTTCATCGACATGACCCAGGAGGACATAGCCCATTACCATCGTTTGTCCGCCGACTCGCTGCCGGCGCTTCCCCGCGTGGAGCAACATCTGGTGCTCAGTCGCAAGAAGGGATCTTTGGAGGTGAGCTTCTGTCCGTTGGTCTATCGTGAGGGACGCTATCAGATACTCGTCAGTTTCATGCTACGCATCGATTCCAAGGCGTTGCCACGCGCGAAACGTATGGCGCCGGGAACCCGAGGCACAGCCGAGGCGTCGCGTTATGCCGACCATTCGGTGCTCGCCTCAGGCACATGGGCCAAGATTCGCGTGCCTTCCACAGGTGTCTACCAGCTTACCGAGTCGTTCGTCCGACAGGCAGGATTCTCCAATCTGAGCAAGGTGAAGGTGTATGGATACGGCGGAAACCTGCAGAATGAGAAGCTTGTGGGCGACGAACTGCGTGCCACCGACGACCTGCACGAGGTTCCCACTTATGCCGCAGGCAACCGACGCCTCTTCTATGCGCGTGGTCCGGTGAGTTGGGAGAACAACACCGCCACCCGCCGCACACGCAATCCTTACTCCGATTACGGCTATTATTTCCTTACAGAGACCGACGCTGAGCCCCAGAGGGTTGACTCGGCGGCGTTCCTGTCGTCGTTCTATCCGTCGCCCGACGATTACCATTCGCTCTACGAGAAGGATGGTTACAGCTGGTATCCAGGCGGCCGCAACCTCTTCGATCCTGACCCCATTCATTACGGGAAGTCTAAAGAGGTGGTGTTCAACAACCGTACGGGTGCCACGAGTGGGCGTCTAACGGTGAGCGTGTCGGCAGGTTCGAACAGTCGTGCAACGGTCTTTTTCAACGGCAAACAGGTGGGCGAGCTCTACGTTTCCTTAGGATCCTACGATAAAGGCAACTCCGCTACTGCCACCTACAACCTCTCAGGGCTGACGGCTTCCGACACGGTGAGCGTGCGTTGCGTGTTGGGCGACCCCATCCGGCTCGACTATGTGTCGATGGCTTGGGACAAGCCCGCACCCGCTCCCAGCCTCGCAGCGCAGTTCGCCACGCCCGAATATGTGTACCATATCACCAACCAAGATCATCATGCCGACGCTGCCGCCGACATGATCATTATCATTCCCACCTCGCAGAAGCTGCTGAAGCAGGCCCAACGTCTTGCCGCTTTCCACGAGCAGCACGACGCCATGCGTGTCCGCATCGTGCCGGCCGACGAACTATTCAATGAGTTTTCCAGTGGCACACCCGATGCCAACGCTTACCGTCGGTACCTCAAGATGCTCTATGACCGCGCCGAGACCGACGCCGACATGCCCCGTTACTTGTTGCTTTTCGGCGATTGCGTGTGGGATAACCGCATGCTTACGAGCGAGTGCGCCAACCTCAACCCCGACGATTACTTGCTTTGCTTTGAGAGCGAGAACTCTTTCAATGAGATCAAATGCTTCGTAGACGATGGCTTCTTCTGCCTGCTCGATGATGGAGAGGGCGTCGACCAGATGCGCTCCGACAAGCTCGACATGGCCGTTGGACGCTTCCCCGTCACCACCGAGGACGACGCCAAGGCTATGGTAGACAAGACCATCAGCTACGTGGAGAACCAAAACGCTGGCGCTTGGCAGAACACGTTGGTCTTCATGGGCGACGATGGCAACAGCAATCTGCACATGACCGACGTCAACGATGCCGCCAACGACATCGCCACACGCCATCCCGGCTATCAGATAAAGAAAGTGATGTGGGACGCATACAAAGGCGTTTCGACCTCGACTGGCAACAGTTACCCCGAGATAACCACCTTGTTGAAGCAGCAACAGCAGGCTGGTGCCCTTATCATGGACTATGCCGGACACGGTCGTGCCGACCAAATCTCGCATGAGCGGGTGCTGACGCTGAGCGACTTTGAGAAGTTCTCAAACACCAACCTTCCCCTTTGGGTCACCGCCTCGTGCGACATCCTGCCTTTCGACGGCGTGGAGCCCACCATTGGAGAGGCTGCCGTGACCAACAGCAAGGGAGGCACCGTGGCGTTCTTCGGCACCACACGCACCGTGTACTCCAATTACAACAAGTCCATCAACATGGCTTTCATGCGCTATGTGCTTTCCGCTCCCGATGGCAAACCTATCACTCTTGGCGAGGCGCAGCGCTTGGCCAAGAACCAGTTGATTACCAACAAGCAGGACACTACGGTCAATAAGTTGCAGTATTCGCTCCTTGGCGACCCCGCCATAGCGCTCCATTTGCCCACCCTGAGCATAGTGGTCGACTCCATAAACGGTGTCCGTCCGTCGGCCAGCAATCCCCTTACGCTCAAGGCTGGAAGCGTGGCGCGAGTGGCGGGACACGTCGAGAACGCCCCCACTTTCAATGGCGTGATGACGGCATTGGTGCGCGACTCGCGTGAGTTGGTTACTTGCCGACTGAACAATAGCGCCGAGGCGGAGGTGGCGTTCACCTTCTTCGACCGCACCAACACGCTCTTCACGGGGTCCGATAGTGTGCGCAATGGTGCGTTCGCCTTCTCCTTCGTGGTGCCCAAAGACATCAATTACTCTGACGAGCGAGGCCTTATCAACATCCATGCCGTGAGCAACGACAAGCAACTGATAGCCCATGGCGCCGAGGACAACTTCCTTGTGGGCGGAAGCGACGAGAACGCAGTCGACTCCTTGGGGCCGAAAATTTACTGCTATCTCAACACACCGCAGTTTGAGAATGGTGGCAACGTCAACCCCACACCTTACTTCGTAGCCCAGCTAACTGATGACGACGGCATCAATGCGGCAGGCACAGGCATAGGCCACGACCTGCAACTCGTGATCGACGGCAGTCCCAACATGACCTATAAGCTCAACGATTATTTCGCCTACGATTTCGGAACCTACCAACGAGGCACCGTGAGCTATAGTCTGCCGGCGTTGGAGCCCGGTCGCCACACGCTGCTTTTCCGTGCGTGGGACGTGCTTAACAACTCCTCGACGGCCACGCTCGATTTCAATGTGGTGAAGGGATTGAAGCCCACCCTTTATGGCATCGACGTGTCGAAAAATCCCGCTTCCACCTCCACCACGTTCATCATCAGTCACGATTTCAGCGGTTCGGCCATAGATGTGACGATTGATGTTTTCGACACCAGCGGTCGCCTGTTGTGGACCCACTCCGAGACGGGCGTGTCGACCAACGGCGCTTACACAGTCGATTGGGACTTGTGCCAGGACGGAGGCGGTCGGTTGCAGACCGGTGTTTACCTTTATCGCGTCCGCGTATCGAGCGATGGCAGTTCCGAAGCGTCGAAAGCTAAGAAACTTGTCGTCATCAACAATAAATGACCCCTTGCCTACGTTTCTATAGAAGTCAATGATTTTTGGTCGTTCCCACGGTTCAGCCGTGTGTTGCAACCATCCATACAACAATGATACACAGAATGAACAAGACCTTGAGAATAGTTGTGGCATGTCTTCTTGCCGTTGTAGCCCTGCAGGTTAACGCTCAGGATAAGAAGGACATGTTTAACCCGGTGAACACGTCGGTCACCTCGCAGACCATCGCTCCCGACGCCCGTGCTGGCGCCATGGGAGACGTGGGTGTTGCCACCGACCCTGATGTGGTGTCGCAATACTGGAACCCCGCCAAGTACCCGTTTACGATTAGCCGTGCCGGAGTGGCGCTCAACTACACGCCGTGGCTGCGCCAGTTGGTGAGCGATATGGACCTTGCCTATCTTGCCGGCTACTATCGCATAGGCGACTATAGCGCCGTTTCGGGTTCGTTCCGTTATTTCTCACTGGGTGAGGTGATGATGGGCGACTATCCAACCGTCCCGGGCGGTGGCTCGTCGAATGCCGGCAACACCATCAATCCCTATGAGATGTCGCTCGATGTGGCCTACTCGCTCATGCTCAGCGAGACGTTCTCCATCGCCGCTGCCGTGCGTTGGATCTATTCGGACCTTACCTACGACTACACACGGGACACGTCGCCTGGTTCGGCTTTTGCCGCCGACATCGCCGCTTATTACCAGAACTATATCAACATAGGTGCGCGCGAGTGCCAGTTGGGATTGGGTCTTAACATCTCAAACATCGGTAGTAAGATTAAGTTTGGTGGCTACGACAACAGCGAGTTTATCCCCACCAACCTGCGTCTGGGTGCCGCCCTGATGATTCCGGTCGACGAATACAACCGCTTTACCATCGCTGCCGACGCCAATAAGTTGCTCGTTCCCACCTATCCCAAGCAGGAAGAGGGTGAGACAACCGAGGATTACACGCAGCGTGTGCAGAAGGATTATTACGACGTTTCGAGCATCAGCGGTATCTTCAAGAGCTTTGGCGACGCTCCCGGTGGCTTCAAGGAGGAGTTGCAGGAGATTCAATGGAGCTTGGGTGCGGAGTATAACTACCACGATCAGTTCACCCTTCGCGCCGGCTACCATCATGAGAGCGCTAACAAGGGTAACCGAAAGTACTTCACGGTGGGTGGCGGTTTCAAGATGAGCGTGTTCTCGCTCGACGCCGGTTACGTCATTGCCACGGCCAAGAGCAACCCGCTCGACCAGACGCTCCGCTTCACGTTGAGTTTCGATATGGATGGCATCAAGGATTTGCTTAAACGTAGATAACATGACAAATATAAGAACAGGAATGGGTTACGACGTTCACCAGTTGGTGGAAGGTCGTGACCTTTTTTTGGGCGGAGTGAAGATCGACCACGCCAAGGGACTGTTGGGGCATAGCGACGCCGATGTGCTCATCCACGCTATATGCGACGCTTTGCTCGGCGCCGCCAACATGCGCGACATCGGTTACCATTTTCCCGACACGTCGGACGACACCTTGGGCATGGACAGCAAGGTCATCCTCAAACAAGTAGTGGCGCTTATCGCCACCAAGGGCTACCAACTCGTCAACATCGACGCCACCGTATGCGCTGAGCGCCCGAAGCTCAACCCGCACATTCCCGCCATGCAGGCCTGCCTCGCCAATGTCATGGGATGCGATGCGGACCAAGTGAGCATCAAGGCCACCACCACAGAGAAGCTCGGCTTCACGGGTCGCCAGGAGGGCATCTCGGCCTATGCTGTCTGCCTGGTGGAGAAGGTTCGCTAAATAGCGGCGTACGCCTTGCTTCACTTTGTAGCTTTTGCGAACAAGGAAGAAAAGGCTTAGCCTTGTTATAATGCCTATCAGGCTCACGATGCGCAGTATGCATCGTGGGCCTGATAGGCATTCTTTTTTGTGTGTTGGCTAATGGCCAATTGGGGATTGTGGACCTTGTGGGCTTGATGATGTGTGGGCTCAACGGGCACAAAAAAAATACGCTGAAACTCATCAACGAGCTCCAACGTACACCTATGTTTAACTAAAAATCCTTTTCAAACGAAATGAAAACCTCACGGTCTCCATTGTTCTCCGTTAAACAATCTATCAATCTACCTTAAACCTAATAACTAAAAACCTAAATCTATTACTACTAACCTAAACAATCTATTAACCTTTTGACGATGCAAAATTACACTTAATATCTATATTCTGCAATACAACGATGCCACTTTCTTTTCAAAAATGTGCTTTAATTGATTTATGTCAAGGGTTGTGTACGCACACATCATCTTTTTATCTCATTTTTATCGTATTTCCTACTAATTTGGTTCGATTTTATTATCTTTGCATAAGATGGGCTGCACTCTGCCATTTGAGAATAAATTCTCATGGCTCTCGTTTGCGCCATCATGGCTTTTTATACAACTTATAGGTATGAGAGTACTGTTAATCAACACAAGCGAGAAGACGGGTGGGGCTGCCGTTGCTGCCAATCGCCTGCTCGAAACGCTCAACAATAACGGCGTGAAGGCCAAATTGCTCGTAGCCGACAAGGTAACTGACAGCATCGTTGTGGTGCAGGCCCCTCACCCATGGCTTCGCCGCTGGAACTTTCTTTGGGAGCGTTGGTGCCTGTTTTGGCATTTGCATTTCAACCGTAAGAACCTCTTTGAGATCGATATGGCCAATGCCGGAATCGATATTACGAATACTCCTGAGTTTAAGGAGGCCGACGTTATCCACCTGGCGTGGGTCAATCAGGGGCTACTGTCGTTGGGCGTCATTCGTAAAATCATAGCCTCGGGCAAGCCAGTGGTGTGGACCATGCACGACATTTGGCCTGCGACGGGCATCTGCCACGTTACGTTGGGTTGCAAGGCCTACCGCAGCACCTGCCAGAGTTGTAAGTTCCTTCCCAAGCACCATTCGCCCTTCGACCTCTCAACGCGTATCTTCAACCGCAAGAAGAAGTTATATAGCGGCAGCGGCATTCATTTCGTTACCTGCAGCAAGTGGTTGGGCGACCAAGCGCGGCAAAGCGCCTTGCTCTCGGGCCTACATGTCGACACCATCCCCAATCCCATCGACACCCATGTTTTTTATCCCAAGGACAAGCGTGAGGCTCGCGAGCGTGTGAACCTTCCCGTCGACAAGCGCGTCATTCTCTTTGTGTCGCAGCGTGTCACCATGGAGCGCAAGGGCATAGCCTATTTCATTGAGGCCATCGACCGCATGGTGGGTCAGCACCCCGAGATGCAGCAAAACACCGTGGTGGCCATCCTTGGCGGCCATGCCGAGGAGGTGGTCGACCAGTTGCGCCTGCCCGCTTTCCCATTGGGATATGTGAGTGATGAGCGACAAATCACCGACATCTACAGTGCGGCCGACGTGTTTGTCATTCCCTCGCTCGATGAGAATTTGCCCAACACCATCATGGAATCCATGGCCTGCGGCGTTCCGTCGGTGGGCTTCAAGGTGGGTGGCATCCCAGAGATGATCGACCACCAGAAGAACGGTTATGTGGCCAAGTATAAGGACTCGGCCGACCTTGCGGCAGGAATCCATTGGGTGCTCAACGAGGCCGACCCCGATACCTTGCGCCAAAACGCCCTGACGAAGGTGCGAACCTGCTATTCGCAGCGTGCCGTGGCCATGCATTACGTGGAGGTTTACAACCAGGCATTGGCCTTCAAAAACTATAATATCTGACGAATTGCTCGTTTCACATGATCAAGATAACCATTATTACTTGCACATATCAGGCAGCCCACGAGCTGCCGCGCACGGTAGAGAGTGTGCTCAGTCAGACTCATGCCGATGTGGAACATATTATCCTTGATGGCCTGTCGACCGATGGCACCGTGGAGATAGCGCGCGATTATGAGCGCCATTCGGCCGCGGCCGACAATGGGCACGAGGTGATTGTCGTGTCGGAGAAGGACCGTGGGCTCTATGATGCCATGAACAAGGGCATACAGAAGGCCACGGGCGACTACCTGGTGTTTCTCAATGCCGGCGACGTCTTTCCCTCGCCCGACACCCTTGAACTCGTTGCCAGCAGCGTGGGCGATGGTGAGGAGCTTCCGGGTGTGCTCTATGGCAACACCGACATCGTCGACGATGAGGGCCATTTCCTGCGCCATCGCCGCCTGCAACCACCTGAGCGGCTCACGTGGCGCTCATTCCGCCAGGGCATGCTGGTGTGCCACCAGGCGTTCTATGCGCGCACCGACCTGGCCAAGGCCAACCCCTACAACATGCAGTATCGCTTCTCGGCCGATGTGGACTGGTGTATCCGCGTGATGAAAGCGGCCGAGCTCCAAGGACTTCCACTGCGCAATGTTGATGCGGTGGTGGTCAATTACCTCGACGGAGGCATGACGGTAAAGAACCACAGGGCCTCGTTGCGCGAGCGTTTCCGCTTGATGCGACACCACTACGGACTGCTGCCAACGCTGGCCATGCACGCATGGTTTGTGTTGCGGTCGGTACTGAAGAAATAACAATTCAATACTCTTGATCCCCAATCGGCTATTTGGCTGATTGGGGATTTTATATAGCTCATCCGACATTTGGAGTGATAAAGGACACACGTGAGTATTTACGCTCAGACGCGGTAACAACGAATTGAACGAATTTACGAATTGATATAATCGTTTTACGATTACCAATTTGAACGAATTTTGGCTAACGCAATTAGGAAAATTCGAAAATTCGAGAAATTTGTTGTTGCGCCGTCTGAGGCTAAAAGAAAAACCATTCGGGGTGAGAGAAATTCGATCAGACGCGGTCGCCGTCTGAGGCCAAAGCTATTAGAAGTAGTACGCACTTCAAGTCACTCCAAATGTCGGATGATCCTTTTATATGTCCCTTCCGTTGTTTGTGGGAGAAAAGAACGCTGAAAATGGGTAACAATCTATAGTCAAAACTACACATTTCTTTTCCACGACGGAAATATTTGGTCGAAATATGCGATTCTTGGCGTATTTTTGTAAATTCTTAACATTCAGGCGTTTACAATCAAAATGCCTCATTCATCACTCCCCATTTAACGTTCCACACTATAAAACATGCCTAATTGAGGTGCGGAAGATGCCCTTCGGCAGTGCGAAAGACGCCAAACGGTGGCTCGTTTAGGCATGTTTCGCAACTCGAAAGATGCCTAACCGCAAACGCAAGTCTCGGTTTTGTCGCTCCAGTTGGGTAAAAACGGCGTTTTCGTTCTCTGGTTCATCCGAAATGGTGGACAAACTTTTTAGCCAAATATCCATACATCGCCTGTAGCCTTGGCATTGCTCAATGCTAAGTGTTGCGGGGCTGAGGAGCCTTGCGCAGGGGTGTTTAGAAGAAATGAGCCTCCCTTATTGGCCCTTGCCTGTGGCCCATTCCATACGAAGCTTCGCGCATGGATACAGAAAAGCCCTGCACATCCGATGGAAGTGCAGGGCTTTCTTATGGGTTCACGCCAATGGCGTGGTTGGTGCATTAAGAGTATCTCACGATCTGTCCGGTTCTCACACGCTGGTTTTTGCGGAATCCGTTCAGGCGGCAGAGCTTGTTGATGTCCACATGGAGCTTGTTGGCAATGCCCTCAAGCGTCTCGCCGTTCTTCACCTTGTAGTAGAGGCGCTCCGGACCGTTCATGGCGTAGTTGATTACCTCGTCGGCCGTCTCGCTGCGTCCCAGTTCGCCACCCTGAACCATGTCGCGGGTGTAACCGCCGTTGCCCACCTTGCCGCGCTCGCGTGTGGCCTCTGCCGACTCGCAGTCGTATGTGTCACGGTTAAACACGTATTGGTCGCCCGTCACATCCTGGTTGCGGAAGTCGAAGAGCAGGGCGGGGTTGAGGGCCACGCCGCACAGACGTGTTTCGAAGTGGAGGTGCGAACCAGTGCTTCGCCCGGTGTTGCCGCCCAGTCCGATGGGTTCGCCTGCGCGCACCACTTGGTTTTCATGAACGATTTGCTTTGAGAGGTGGCCGTAGATGGTCTCCAGGCCGTTGGGGTGACGAATGACGATGTATTTTCCGTATCCGCCAGCGTTGTATTTCACGATGCGAACCTTTCCCGAGAAAGCGGCGCGAATGGTGTCGCCTACATAAACCTTGATGTCGAGGCCCTTGTGCTGGCGGCCCCAACGGGCACCAAAGTTACTGGTCACCACACGACTGGGTGTGGGCATGCAGAAATGGCGTAAGTCGATGGTAAATCTATCGGGGAGTTCGGTGGCACGATGTGCGTATGTGTTGTCCCATTCGTCGCCATAAAGATCGGCGGCGGGAGACTGCATGTTTTCTCTTTCGGCGAACGACTTGACTTCAATGGAGTCGAGCTTCTTTGCTCTTCGGTCGATGGGAGCCTGTCGCGCCAATAGGTCTTGTCCTACCACGGGCTCGGCTGCCAGTGCGAATAATAGTGATAGCGTTATAGTCTTTATTGTTCTTTTCAGCGTCATGTGCTTCGTTTTGCGATTAGGTTCAGATCTTTCGAAATGCAAGAAACGTTTGCCTTGCATGTCGTCATTGAATGTTAGGTGGATCAATGAATTATCAAAAGATGGTGCAAAGGTAATAAAAAAATCTGTAATGAGATTGTTACATTAACAGTTTTTGCTCAGAAATTAACATAAAAACGGTGTTTTTCCCTGTCTGTTAACATTTGTAATGTGCTAATTTGCCAACATTTAACGAAATGCGGCTCACTTTTTGATGTAATGCGACGGTGTGTATTACGCAATATAATGTAATATCACACGGGGTGAAAGGCTGTGTTTTTGGGGGGTGGAATGGTTGGTGGTCGATGGATGTCGGATACTGGTTAGCTGATGGCCGACCAGTTGATGTTGGTCTTCCGCAGTTCCTTGAGTCGGTCCCATAGCAAGGCGTTTTCCGGCTTGTTGCAGTCGGGGTCGTTGTCGATGATGCGTTGCGCCTCGTCGCGTGCCATCTGCACGAGTTGTCCGTCGCGCGCAATGTCGGCTATCTTCAGGTCGAAGGCAATGCCGCTCTGTTGCGTTCCCTCCAGGTCGCCGGGGCCTCTCAGTTTCAGGTCGGCCTCCGCAATGCGGAACCCATCGTTGGTTTCGCACATGATGTCGATGCGCTTGCGCGTTTCTTGCGACAGTTCGTAGCCCGTTACGAGGATGCAGAAGCTCTGCTTGGCGCCTCGTCCCACGCGGCCGCGCAACTGGTGGAGCTGCGACAATCCGAAGCGCTGGGCCTCCACGATGACCATGACCGAGGCGTTGGGCACGTTCACGCCCACCTCGATAACGGTGGTTGAGACGAGTATCTGGGTCTCTCCGCTGACAAATTTCTGCATCTCGGCCTCCTTCTCGGCGGCCTTCATGCGTCCGTGAACCTTGCTGAGCTTAAACTCGGGGAATATCTCGCGCAGGCTCGCATAGCCCTCCTCGAGGTTTTGCAGGTCGAGCTTGGCGCTCTCCTCGATGAGCGGAAACACGATGTAGACCTGTCGGCCCTCGTTGATTTGTTGTCGGATGCCGTTGTAGAGACTGGTCGTCTGGTTGTTGTACTTGTGCAGGGTGACGATGGGTTTGCGGCCCGGCGGCAGTTCGTCGATGACGCTCACGTCGAGGTCGCCATAGATGGTCATGGCCAGTGTGCGCGGTATGGGCGTGGCGGTCATGACGAGTATGTGTGGCGGTTTCTCGCTCTTGGCCCACAGTTTGGCGCGTTGGGCCACACCAAATCGGTGCTGCTCGTCGACCACCGCCATGCCGAGGCGCCTAAATTGCACGTTGTCCTCGATGATGGCGTGCGTGCCCACCAGGATGTCGACCGACCCATCGGCCAGTCCTTCGAGCACCTCCTTGCGGCGTTTGCCCTTCACGATGCCCGTCAGCAGTTCCACACGGATGTCCATTCCCTTCAGAAACGCCTGAAGGGTGGCCAGGTGCTGCTCGGCGAGAATCTCCGTAGGCGCCATCATGCAGGCTTGGAAGCCGTTGTCGAGCGCCAGCAGCATCACCATGAGCGCCACCAGCGTCTTGCCCGATCCCACGTCGCCCTGTAACAGGCGGTTCATTTGCCTGCCCGACCGCAAGTCGTCGCGAATCTCGTGCATCACACGTTTCTGGGCCCCGGTCAGTTCGAAGGCCAGGTTCTCTTGGTAGAAGCGGTTGAAGTGTTCGCCCACCTTGCCAAACACGTAGCCTTGGTATTTCTTGCGGTGCTCGGCCATGTAGCGCACGATGTTGAGCTGAACGTAGAACAGTTCCTCAAACTTCAGGCGCACTTGGGCGCGTTGCACATCGTCGAGCGACTTTGGATAATGGATCTTCCTCAGGGCGTCGTCGCGTGAAATGAGGTGCAACCTGCTGATCTGCGAGGGCAGCAGCGTTTCTTGCAGGGCGCCTGCCGGAATCTTCCCCACCAGCGTCTTCGTCAGTTTTCCCACGGCGTGCGAGGTCATGCCCGCGTTTTTCATCTTCTCCGTGGTGATGTAATACGGTTGCATGCCCATGTCGTTGAGGCACAGGTCGGCCGCCCGCTCCATCTCAGGGTGGGCAAACTGGTAGCGCCCTTGGTAGGTGGTGGGTTTTCCAAACACCACATACTCCTCGCCAACCTTATAGGTCTTCATGGCGTATTGCCCACCCTTGAACCACACCAGGTCGGCCACGCCATGCCCGTCGGTGAAGTGGGCCACGGTGCGTTTGTGGCGACGGTCGGACGCAAACACCTCGTAGCTGAGAATTTTTCCCTTGATTTGCACAAAAGGCATGTCGCCAGTGAGGTCGGATATGCGGTAAACCTTGGAGCGGTCCACATATTTATAAGGATAATACTCCAACAGGTCACCCCAGGTCTTGATGCCGAGCTGACCTACCAGTGTGTCTTTCTTGTGTGGGCCTACGCCCGAAAGATACATGATGTCTTGTGAGAGGATGTCCATTTGCCTGAGTGAGGAGAATGAGATTACTGCTTACTGATGCTTTGGTGCGTGCCGACTCGTGGCGCGACGGCTGTCCGTTCGCCGCCTTATCGCTGCTTGATGATGAAGTCGGCCAGTTGGAGGTCGAAGGGCGTAGTGAGCTTGATGTTCTCGCGGTTGCCCTCCACCATGCGCACCTGGCAGCCCAGGCTCTCCACGACCGATGCGTCGTCGGTGAACGCGTCGCGGTAAGGCTGGCGGAAAGCCTGCTTGGCCAGCGCTATGTCGAACACCTGTGGCGTTTGCACAATGCGGTAGTCGGAGCGCGGAACGTTGCGCCCGGCGCTGCTTCCGCCCGTGAAACGCAGCGTGTCGGTGACGGGCATGACGGGCAATGCGGCATAATCCTCGCGTGCCGCCTCGAAGCATCGGTCGATGGTTTCGGCCGACACGAAGGGGCGCACGCCATCGTGGAACCCCACAACGCCCTCCTCATCGTCGGGCACAAGCGCCAGTCCGTTGCGCGACGACTCAAAGCGCGAGGCGCCACCATCCGCGATGTCGTGCTCGATGGTGAAGCCCTGCTCGTTGCACAGCTGCCGCCAGAACGCCTGTTGGTCGTGGGGCAGCACCACGATGATGTGGAGCTTGGGGTTGTAATCGTGAAACTTCTTGATGGTGTGCATGAGGACGGGCCTTCCGCCTATGGGCAGAAACTGCTTGGGGAGGTCGCCTCCCATGCGTGTTCCCTTGCCTCCAGCCACAATGATGATATGGTCCATGGTTTCGGATTGGTGTTATTGCGTAGTGTGTTAAGCCTCGGTTCCCATCAGGTGGGCGTACATCATGCCGTGCTGCATGGCGCGCACCTCATCCTCGCTGACGAAATAGCTCAGTATGCGGTAGGCGTAAGGCAGGCTGGCGGCCGGTCCTTCGCCAGTAATGATGTTGCCGTCTTCTTGGAAGAGTTGTGCGGTGTAAGTGGCGCCCGTAAGGTATTTCTCGAAACCGGGATAGCAGGTGGCCTTCTTCCCTTCGAGGAGGCCGATGGATCCCAGCACCATGGGAGCGGCGCAGATGGCACCCACCCGTCGTCCGCTTTCATACTGCCTTTTGAGTGCTTGGCGCACCCCCTCGTGCTCGTTGAGATTGCTTGCGCCCGGCATGCCGCCCGGCAGGAGCAGCATGTCGGCGTCGCTGAAGTCGCCAGCCTGCTCAAACGTCAGGTCGGCCTTGACGGTGACGCCGTGCGCCGATTCCACCCACTCGGTGCCAGTGATGCTTACGGTTTTCACGTCAACGCCTCCTCGGCGAAGAATGTCGACAGGAGCCAATGCTTCGATGTCCTCAAAGCCATTGGCGAGAAATTCATATACTTTTGCCATGATTTGATGAGTTAATTCGATGAAAAGTAGTATTTTTGCATAAAATAGGTTGCACTCGGCCATTTGCAAGCACGTTCTCGTTGCGCTTGTCGGAACGTCCTCGTGCAGGGGTTATAGTTGCAAATTTACTAAAAGTTTACCATTCTCCGACGATTTGAGAAGATAAAGAAGATTAAAAAGCGATAAACGATGTCACAGCAGCATTTGCGTTTTGCCCTTTTCGGCAACGAGTATCAGACCAAGAAGTCGGTGGCCGTGGAGCGAACCATCAACTATCTGCGGGCCCACGGCGCCGAGCTCTACATCGATCGGCCGTATTACGAGTTTCTTGTGCGGCAGAGCGACGACGAGGTGTGGTGCTCAGGCGTGTTCGACGACTATAATTTCGATGTCGACTTTGCCATTTCCCTGGGAGGCGATGGCACGTTCCTGCGTGCTGCGAGCCGTGTGGGCGCCAAGGGAATACCCGTGTTGGGTGTCAACATGGGGCGCTTGGGCTTCCTGTCAGACGTGCTTCCCTTGGAGGTGGAAAAGGCCCTTGATGAGATTTTCGAGGGCCAATACAAGCTCGAGGAGCACACGGTTATCAAGGTGGAGGCCGAAGGCGAACCCATCGAAGGCAACCCCTACGCCCTCAACGACATAGCGCTTCTGAAACGTGTGGACGCCTCCATGATCACCATTCGTTGCCGTGTGAACGGCGAGTACCTCGTCACTTATCAGGCCGACGGTCTCATCGTTTCCACGCCGACAGGTTCCACGGCCTACAATCTCTCCAATGGCGGTCCCATCATTGTGCCGTCGGCCGACATTCTTTGTCTCACCCCCGTGGCTCCCCACAGTCTCAACATCCGCCCGATCGTCATCAATGACGACTGTGTCGTCGAGTTGGAGGTGGAGAGTCGCAGTCACAACTTCCTGGCCGCCATCGACGGACGGTCGGAGAAACTGCGCGAGGGCACGAAGGTGATCATCCGTCGCGCACCTTTTAAGATTAAGATAGTGAAGCAGCGTTCATCGCATTATTTCTCCACGTTGCGCGACAAGCTGATGTGGGGCGCCGACCAACGCTGAGGCCATTGAACTTTTCCGATTGAACAACACGTCCGACACATGAACATCAAACGACTGCTGAAGATTCCCCCTTCGCGCTACAGCGCGCGCACCATCCTTGGCTGGCTATGGCAGGCATGGCGTGGCAACCGCACCCAAGCGGCGCTCAACGCGCTCATAGGCTTGCTGTCGGTGGTGGTGTCGCTGGGCCAAGTGTGGGCCGTGCAGCATGCCATCGATGTGGCGTCGGGCGCCGTCCGGGGGTCCCTCTATGTCGCCGTGGGCTTGATGGGCGCGCTAATCCTGTGCGATTTTGGCCTGAACATTGCCACCACATGGGTGAGAAACATCCTCGGGGTGAAGGCCCAGAACCGTATGCAGCAGCGCATGCTCGACCGCATACTGCGTTCCGAGTGGCACGGTCGGGAGCGTTACCACTCGGGCGACGTGCTCAACCGTTTGGAGTTTGACGTGAGCAACGTGGTGAGTTTTCTCACCGAGACCATCCCGTCGACGCTCTCTGTGGTGGCCATGTTTGTGGGAGCCTTCTGCTACCTGTTGTCGATGGATGCCGTATTGGCCCTGATCACGGTGGCCATCCTTCCCGTTTTCATTGCGTTTAGTAAGATTTACATGGGGCAGATGCGCCGTTTGACGCGCGAGGTGCGCACGTCCGACTCGAAGGTTCAGAGCGTGTTGCAAGAAACCATACAGCACCGCGTGCTCATTAAGACCCTTGAGAACGATGAGGCGATGGTGGGACGGTTGGAGGGAACGCAGAGCGAGCTGCGCCATCGCGTGGTGCGCCGCACAAGGTTCTCGGTGTTTAGCAACCTCGTGCTCAACTTTGGATTTGCGCTGGGCTACCTCGTAGCCTTCCTCTGGGCCGCCGTTCGCATGTCGGAGCGCACCCTTACGTTTGGAGGTATGACCGCTTTCTTGCAGTTGGTAAACCGCATACAGAGTCCTGCCCGGTCGCTCACCAAGTTGGTTCCGGCTTTCGTCTCGGTGTTCACCGCCGCCGAACGCCTGATGGAACTCGAGGAGACGCCGCTGGAGGAGCAGGGCGAACCCATCCTGATGGCGGCGCCTTGTGGTGTGAGGTTGGAAGGGGTGGGCTATGCCTACGACGCCGCCGACGGCAAGGTGATCGACAATCTCTGTTTCGATTTCCGTCCTGGATCATGCACCGCCGTGCTGGGCGAGACCGGCGCTGGCAAGACCACGCTGGTGCGCATGATGCTGGCCCTGTTGCGACCCCAGCAAGGACGGGTGGTTCTTTACAACGCCACGGAGAGTAAGGAGTTGTCGCCTCGTATGCGTTGCAACTTCGTTTATGTGCCGCAGGGCAACACCCTGATGAGCGGCACCCTGCGCGACAACCTCCGCATGGGCAAGCCCGACGCCACCGACGAGGAGATGCGTGAGGCGCTTCACAAAAGTTGCGCCGACTTTGTGATGGACCTTCCCGATGGGCTCGACACCGTTTGCAGCGAGGCTGGCGGCGGACTCTCGGAGGGACAGGCGCAGCGCATAGCCATAGCCCGCGCCCTGTTGCGCAACCGTTCGGTAATGCTCTTCGACGAAGCCACGTCGGCTCTAGACCCCGAAACGGAGCGGCAGTTGCTCCACAACATTCTCGCCACCCACGAAAAGACGGTCATCTTCATCACTCACCGCCTCGCCGTGGTGGATTATTGCGACCAAACGCTCCGCATCGACAAGCTCTGACATGCACCGGGGCACATGCTCTGGGGGCATCGTTCGGCTGATGGCGCCAGTCGAAGACTTTTCATCCTTTTGTCGGCAAACGCTGAAAGTTTGCCGATTTTTCTTTTGGTCAGGCGCACCTTTTCCGTATCTTTTTCCTATCTTTGCAGAAGATAGGCTGCTCTCGGCCATCTGAAAGCAAACTTTCATGGCGCTCGTTTGCACTATCTTTGCAGAAGATAGGCTGCTCTCGGTCATTTGAAAGCAAGTTTTCATGGCGCTCGTTGGCACTATCTTCACAACAAACCATTGCGAAAATGACCATAGAAGAAAAGACAAAGCTTGAGGAGCGAATCGTCGACGTGTTGAAAACCGTTTACGACCCGGAGATCCCCGTGAACATCTGGGACCTCGGAATGATATATAAAATAGATGTGAAGGACGACGCCACCGTCGACATCGACATGACCTTCACCGCACCGTCGTGCCCTGCCGCTGACTTCATCCTGGAGGATGTGCGCACAAAGGTCGATAGTGTGGAGGGCATCAAGGGAACCAATGTGAACCTGGTGTTCGAGCCTGCTTGGGACCAAAGCATGATGACCGAGGAGGCACGCGTGGAACTGGGATTTGAATAAGAAGGCTCGCTGAGCCGCTTTCTCACCGAATAGACTGACCTATCATCACAACGCTTATGGCAAAGAACGTGTATTTTCTGAGCGACGCCCATCTGGGTTCGCTGGCCATCCCGCATCGCCGCATGCAGGAACGCCGCCTCGTTCGTTTCCTCGACAGTGTCAAGGAGAAGGCGTCGGCCATCTATCTGCTGGGCGATATGTTCGATTTTTGGGACGAATACCGTTATGTCGTCCCCAAGGGGTACACCCGTTTCCTTGGAAAACTGTCGGAGTTGACCGACATGGGGGTTGAGGTGCACTTCTTCACCGGCAACCACGACCTGTGGACCTACGGCTATTTGGAGGAGGAATGTGGGGTCGTGGTGCATCGTCAGGCGCTCACGGCTGACATCTACGGAAAGGTGTTCTATATGGCCCATGGCGACGGTCTGGGCGACCCCGACAAGAAGTTCAAGCTGTTGCGCTGGATGTTCCACAACCGCGTGTGTCAGCGCATGCTCAATTTCATGCACCCTTGGTGGGGCATGCAACTGGGCTTGAACTGGGCCAAGCACTCGCGTCTGAAGCGGGTCGATGGTAAGGAGCCGCCTTACATGGGCGAGCATAAGGAGCACTTGGTGTTGTGGACGAAGGAATACATGAGAACCCATTCGAACATCGACTATTTCATTTACGGCCATCGCCACATTGAACTCGACCTGAACATGCCTCGCGAGAACGGCCATACGGCCCGCATGCTGATTCTCGGCGATTGGATTTCGCAGTTTACCTATGCCGTGTTCGACGGCGAACACCTCTTCCTGGAGGAATATGTGGAGGGCGAGAGCCGCCCATAAAACCCAACACGGGGGCAACGCATGCTCGTCAGCGCGTTGCCCCCGTATTGTTTTTGTGTAGGTGCGAAAGCCCGTTGTGCTCTCGCCCAAAGTATCATCTATTATAAAAAGTGCCCCGATGGGGGGTGGTTAGCGGTCGATGCGGCCACCCCGTGAGGTCATGTTAGTCAAAATTTCTTCCTCGCTCACAAGGTTCTGATCGCCCGGAATGGTGTTTTTCAATGCCGATGCCGACACTGAGAACTCCAGGCATCGCTGCTCGTCGTTGGGCCATTTCAGGCGTGCGTGGATGTAAGCGGCCACCCAAGCGTCGCCCACACCCATTTGGTCGACGATGTTGTCGATGTCGTAGATGCGCGAATAATAGATGTCGCCGTCCACCCAAAGCACGCCACAATTCACATGATGCTGGAACGACAGAATGTTGCGGTGGGCGATGAGCATGCGGTGACAGCGTGGGAACATCTCGTGCAGACGGTCGAAATAGCGGCGGTAGGCATCCTTGTCAAACGCGTAGCCCTCGCCGAGGGCGGTGAAGGGGATGGGCTCCATGCCGCTGGCCACATACCACTCGTTCTGGTCGCCGAAGATAAACGAGCTGTGGCTCATCAGCTCACGCAGCGAGCGCTGGGCGTCGGCCCCAGGATATTTCCACAGGTTGCCACGATAGTTGATGTCGCATGTGAGCTCCACGCCGCGCTCGTCGGCCATGCGCACGGCCTCCATGGTGGTGTCGAGAGCCGCTTGTGAGGTGGCGCAGGTGATGCCCGAGCAGTGGAACAGGTCGGTCTCGTTGAAGATGGGCTCCCAGTCGATGTCGCCATAGGCCATGGTGTTGAACGACGAGTCGTCGCGGTCGTACACCACGCGTGAGCCACGCATGGCTGCCGCCGGCTCAAAATAGTAAGTGCCCAGACGCTTGCCGCCGCGCACGGTGTGGCGCACGTTGAGGCCCAACTCGCGTAGGTGCATCAGCGCCGCATCGCCAATGGCGTTGTTGGGAACGCGAGTCACATACTCTACGTCGTCGCCCAGTTGGGCCAGCGACACGGCCACGTTGGCCTCCGACCCACCGTAGGCTGCGTCGAACGGTCCGTTTTGAAACAGGCGCTGGCCAGAATGCTTCGACAGGCGCAGCATAATTTCTCCGAATGTAACAATCTTCATGGTGTGAATCCTTGTGTTCGTAGTATCGTTTATTTGCTGCAAAAGTAAGCCTTTCGCACGAAATGGCAAAGCGTAGGGCTATAAAAAATGTGGCGTGGGGCAGTAAGTTGAGCCCAGGCACTATTGTCTGCCAATAGCTTTCGGGCTTGTCTGCATTTCCATTGCTATTGGTTGCCAATAGCTTTTGGGCTTGACGGTATTCTCGATGCTGTAGCCTTCCAGTAGCTTTTGGGCTTGTCGGTATCCTCGATGCTGTAGCCTTCCAGTAGCTTTTGGGCTTGACGGTATCCTCGATGCTATTGCGTAACCATAGGGGAAATGCATAATCAATTAGGAGATTGGGACCGACACGCTCCACCATCTTATATATAAGGGGTGTCGCGAGCCTGTTTGGCATGGTGCCGATAATAACTGGAATGCGTGGGGAGTGGGGCAGAGGGTAAAACGAAAAAAGCCAAATGGTGATGGCTACCATTTGGCTTCTTTGTAATGGGTCGGGATTACTGGACTCGAACCAGCGACCCCTACGTCCCGAACGTAGTGCGCTACCAACTGCGCTAAATCCCGATTGCCTCAATCGATGGAGAGGTCGCCCAAAAGCGTTCCCCACTTGAAGACGGATGCAAAGTTACATCTTTTTTTTGAAACACGAGCATTTTTTTTAGGAAAAGTTTGTTGGTTAGAATAAAAAGTGCTACCTTTGCACTCGCAAATGAGAAATGAGGCACTAAGCGCCGCAATTCTCAAGTTCGAAAGAGGGTACCTTAGCTCAGGTGGTAGAGCAATGGACTGAAAATCCATGTGTCCTTGGTTCAACTCCAAGAGGTACCACTTCCTCCTTTCATTCTGTCCAGTTCTCGTTCGCGAGGCTGGACTTTTTTGTTTTTTGTCACTATGTTTTTAATTTCCAAAGAGCCACCATTATTCCCAGTCGGCCATTAGACCGAGACGAATGGATTATAGAATAAAAGGGGCGTTTGCCGTGTGTCGTGTCACATGGCAAACGCCCCTTTGGCGTCTTGTCTTCCCTTGGGTCATAGCTTGTGTGATGGCCGACGGGAAATGATCAAGGGTTATAGCAGTTTGGGCAACTCGAACAGTTTGATGCCATTGCTGCCCTTCACCAAGATGCACTTGCCGCGCGGCTTGTCTTGGGCAATGGCCGCCTTCACCTCGTCGATGTTATGGAACTTGCGGAAGGTGGTATGGGTCTTGGCAAACTCATCGCCCACGAGCCACACATCGGTGAGATGCAACTTCTCAAGCGTGTCGACCACGCGTTGGTGTTCCTCGTTGCTGGCCTCGCCCAACTCGCGCATGTCGCCCAGAATGGCCATTTTCGGCTCCGCCACGGTAACGCGACTGAAATTGTCGAGTGCCGCTGCCATGCTCGATGGGTTGGCGTTGTAGGCGTCAACGATCAGCAGGTTGTCGGCCGTACGCTCCAGTTCTGAGCGGTCGTTGGTAGGACGGTAGTCGGCCAACGCCTCATTGATGAGTTCGGGCGCCACACCATTGTGGATTCCCACGGCAATGGCGGCCAACAGATTGTCGGCATTATATGTGCCCACCAGTTGGGTCTCCACTTCATATTGCAGGCTTCCCGTGGCCCCCTCGGGCACATATTCCCACTGCAACTTGACGTAAGGGTTGCACGCCACGACGCGTCCGGTCACCTGGTAGCGATTGGCCTCGTCGCTCTGTCCGTACGACAGCACGCGGTTCATCTGTCGGTCTTCCATCATCTTCGTCAGGTGGGGATTGGCCTCGTTGACGAACACTTCGGCGTTATGGGCTTTCAGCCAGTCGTAAAGCTCACCCTTGGTGCGCATCACGCCCTCGAACGAACCGAATCCCTGCAAGTGGGCGCGCCCCACGTTGGTAATGAGGCCTTGTGTGGGTTCCACGTATTCCACCAGTTGCTGGATGTCGCCGGGATGTGAGGCGCCCATCTCCACCACAGCAATCTCGTCGCCAGCTTTCAGGCGCAGCAACGTCTTGGGCACACCCACGTCGTTGTTGAAGTTGCCCTCGGTGTGCATCACGTGGTAGCGCTTGGCCAGCACGGCCGACAAAAGTTCCTTGGTGGTTGTCTTGCCGTTGGTGCCTGTGATGCCGATAACGGGGATGTTGAAATGGCGTCGGTGCTCTCGGGCCAACTGCTTGAAGGCCAACAGAGCGTCGTCGACCAAGATATAGCGGTCGTCGCCCTCAACCATGTATTCCTTTTCGTCGATGATGGCGTAGCTGCAACCACGCTCCAATGCCATCGCCGCAAACTTGTTGCCGTCGAACGATGCGCCCTTCAGAGCCAAGAATATTCCACAATCGCTCCCGTCTTGCGGTGCCGTTGCGGGAAGGCTTCGGCTGTCGGTGGTTACCTGCGGATGGCGCAGGTAGATGCTGTACAAATCAGTTGCATTCATTGTTCTTATCAAAATGTCTTCTACAATTATCGTTCGGCAGGTTCAACCGTGGTTGAGCCTACGAGCGTAGTATAGGGCAAAAGTAAACATAAAATGTGAGAACGCCCTTCTTTCCTTCGGAAAATCTTTCGCGCATGGGTCTTTTTGTCACTTCGCAGGTGCCTTCTTGTCGTTTTGCATGTGGCTTTTGGTTGATCTGTGTGAGAGACATGGGCATGGGGTGGTTGGCCTTTGGCGACAAAACAGATAAAACTCCATTCGGTGGTTGGTGACTATATGTGACAGGGTAAGAAAGCCGCCGACCGACTGGGACTAAAAGAAATCGGACCGAACGCGATGTTGTTCTGCGCTCGGTCCGATGGGAGGGTGATTAGAATTTCACTTTATATGTTTGCTTGCGGCCGTCTTGCGTCGTTACGCAGAGGATGGCCACCTCGCCTGCGCCTTTGCTTACTACGAGCGTGGGGCGCGATGAGCTGCCTACCAAACGGCCTTGCAGGTCAAACGCTTGCAAGTTTCTCACCTTGCAACCGCTCACACTCACGGTGCGGCCGTTGACGTTGAATGCCAGCGAGCTGTTCTCCACCTTGTTGATGCCAGTAGGATCGAAGGTGCCGTCGAAGTCGAACACGGTGACGCTACCCTTCTCGGGCGACACGAATGCGTTGTTGCTTTCCTTGGCTTCGGCCTCTTGGCACACACCGTCGATATACACGATAGCCTTCGAGATGCCAGGATACTTCACGATGCCCGTCTGTCCACAGTTGTTCACCACGGTGATGCGTGTGGCCTTTCCGGCCTTCCACGTGATGTCTACGGTGAAGTTGCCGACGGCCTTCAAGCCTGTGATGTGGCCCGTCTTCCAAGCTGCGGGCAGGGCTGGCAGTACCTGGAGAGTGTCGGTGTGGCTCTGCAGCAACATCTCGGCGATGCCTGAGCAAGCACCGAAGTTGCCGTCGATCTGGAACGGAGCGTGCGAATCATAGAGGTTGTAATAGATACCGCCACGGCTCTGGTCGGTTCCATACGATGTGCTGTGGCGCAGGGCCTTGGTCAGGATGCCGTGGGCCTTGGTGCCATTCTGCAGGCGTGCCCACAGGTTGATCTTCCAACCCATCGACCATCCTGTCGACTCGTCGCCGCGAAGGTTCATTGAGTTGACGGCGGCTTGGTAGTAGGGGCTGCTCGGTGTTACCTGGTTGAAGGGATAAACGCACATGAGGTGCGACATGTGGCGGTGTCCGTTCTCACCAGCGGTGTAAGCGCTGGTCTTCCATTCGCGCAGCAATACGTCGCCCGTATTGACGCCATTCTTCGGGTTGCCCCATTTGCCGGTGTAGGTCTCTGTGGCCAAACCGCGATCGAGCTTCGACAGGCGGTCTTCAAGGAGCTTGAGGTCGGCCTCGGTAATCTCGGCGTCGCTGCCAAGCACATCAATGGCGCTCTTTGTGTTGGAGAGAAGGTCGAACACGAGTTGCTGGGCGTGTGCCACACCATCTTCCTGCGAGGGACCATGCTCAGGCGAATATTCCTTTGGACAAACGTAGGTGTTGTCGGTTGTGTCGAGCACCAAACGGTCGAGCCAGAACTGGGCTGCGCTGAGCATGGCGGGGAAGGCACGCTTCAGGAAATCGCGGTCGAGGGTGTAGCGGTAGTGCTGCCAGAGGTGTGTGCAATACCATGCGTTGGCAATGACATAGTTGTGGGCGAATGATCCTACGCCACCGAAGATGTTGTTCTCCGTGTAGCAAGTCCATCCGCGCTTTTGTCCAGTGGCCTTGGCGTAGCCTGCCCACTCCTTGTGGTTTCCGGCGGCCATGTTGATGATATAGTTGAGGAAGGGCAGGTGCGTCTCACTCAGGTTGGTGGGCTCAGCGGGCCAATAGTTCATCTGCACGTTGATGTTCGAGTGGATGTCGGCGTGCCAGGGAGCCTGGCTCACGTTGTTCCAGATGCCCTGCAGGTTTGAGGGCAGGTCCACTCCGCGCGAGCTGCTGATCTCCAAGTAGCGTCCGTAGGCGAAGTAAAGCGTCTCGAGCATGCGGGCGTTGGTGCCCTTGCCTTGGTTGTAGGTGTCCACCAGCTTGTTGGTAGGCATGGTATTGGCGGTGCCGTCGAGATCAAAGTCAACGCGAGAGAAGAAGTTCTGGTAGTCGGCCACATGCTCCTCCTTCAATGCCTCGAAGCCATTTGCGGCAGCGTTGTCGACGCGAGCCTGTACGGTTGCGCCTAATTGTGATGTGTTGCTGACGAAACTCTTGACCGATGGGTCGAAGTCGGTGGCGCCAGCGAGCACCACGAGCACCTCGTTGGCGTTCTTCACGACGATGCCCTCGTCGGTTGTGGTCATCTCACCACCCGTGGGCACCACTTTGAGGCGTGCGTTATAGCTCACCGTTTCGAGCTTTCCAGCGAAGGCGGCCTCGCCCTCGGCATATTTCGTTGTGGCCTTCACGCCGGGCTTGCCAGCGTTGAGGGTGAAGCGCAGGCTCACCTGTCCGTCCTTGTCGGCTGCATAGCGAGCCACGATGGCGCCAGCGGGGTTCGACACAAAATACTCGCGAGAATATGTCACCGATTTGTCGGGACTTTTAAAGGTCACCTTGCTTGTGGCGTTGGTGAGGTCGAGCAGGCGGCAGTAGTCTTGCGCTGCGCCAGCCGAGCTGTAGTTGAAAGTTCCACTGATGTCCTCGGCAATTACAGAGCCGAAGTTCTGGTAATAGCCGTAGTTGCCGCCGTTGTCGGTGTTGCGTCCGCTCCACAGCGTCTTTTCGTTGAACTGAATCTCGTCCTTGTTGACACCTCCGAAGAGGCTTGCGCCGAGCTGTCCGTTTCCGATGGGCAAGCTATACTCCATCCAGATGTTGCCCACGCCAGTCAGTGTGGCGGGTTTGTCGTACCACAGCGTGAGCTTATTCTCGGGCGTGAAGCCCTCGATGCCCACCACCTTGTAGTCGGGGTATGACATTTCGTTGGGCGAAACGAAAGCCAAGGGGTTGTTGGGGTCGCCAACGGTCCACAGGCCTATGCTTCGTCCCTGTTGTGCGCCGCCCCATTGGTTGAGGGCGTTGGCGGTCTGTCCGTTGGGTTGGATCTCCCAGGCGGGCATGTAGGTGGCGTTGGGCGACTCAACCAGTTTGAATCCCTTCTTCTGAGGTGTGGGGTAGGCGCGCAACGGTGTGTTGTTGGCGGGCGACTCCGACGAAGCGGATGTGCTGCTCACCACGGCATAGCGACCGGCCTTGTTGACCAACTGGAAGTTGGATGCGTCGCCAACAAGTTTCCACAACTGCTCGTCGATGGGGTCGGCGGTGGCCAATCGGATGCACTGTCCCTGTCCCATGTCCTGCAGCGTGTAGCCGCCGTTGCGGAACTGGATGAAGTACCATGTCTCGCTTTCGTCGTTGCTAAAAGTGGGCAACTTGGTCGACGTGGCTACGAAAGAAAGCGGGTTGTTGGGGTCGCCCTGGGTCCATTCGCCCAGGTCTTTGCCGGCTCCTCCGCCGCCCCATTGGTTCATCGACTGACTTCCGTCGGCGCGTTGGATCTCCCAGCAGTCGGTGGCCGATGCGTTGGTGCTCTGCACAAGCTTCAGCGCCACGCTGTTGGTGCTGCTTGTTGTGAACATGCTTCCGTTCCAATTGACGAAACGTCCACTCTTGCTCTTCATCTTGAAGTTGCTCTTTGTTCCGATGAGCTGCCACTTTTGGGCGTCGGAAGAGCTTCCTGCTGCCGTCTTGAGGTTGGCGCCATCGCCTTTGTCGGCTAAGAAAGCGCCGCCTGTCTTAAACTGCACGCGATACCAAACGGGGTCGGTCTCGGTGGAAAACTCAGGCAACACACCCTGTGCTGCGGCTGTGACGCAGAGGAAGAGCGCTAATAATAATGCGTAGGTTTTCTTCATGTAATGATAAAATGATAGTACGGTTGGTTATGTTATATTTAGGTATTGCGATATAGGTAGTGACGTTTGCTAAAAATACATATTGTGGAGGCGCGGACTGTGAAAGACTGCCGTTAAAAAGCCTCATGCGGAATATCTGGTGCAAAGATATGGAAAAATCCGCAAAATGAATTTGATTTTCCAATTAATATTATTATTTTTGCCACGAATATGGATTATACACTGAATATCCGCGGCCGCTTGTTGTCGTTGGAGACTCCTTTAGTGATGGGAATCCTGAATGTGACTCCCGATTCTTTTTACGCCGGCAGCCGTGCCATGAGCGACGAGGCCATAGCCCAACGCGCCCAGACACTTGTCGGGGAAGGTGCCGCCATCATTGATATTGGCGGGTGTTCCACCCGGCCGGGAGGCACCCTTGCCACCGAGGCGGAGGAGACCGACCGTGTGCGTCGGGCCTTGGAGATTGTGAAAGCCGCCACCCCCGCCGCCATCGTTTCCATCGACACATTCCGCGCTTCCGTGGCCCGCATGGCCATCAATGAGTTTGGCGCTGACATCATCAATGACGTGTCGGGCGGCGAGGATCCAGAAATGTTCCCCCTTACAGCCTCTACAGGCACTCCCTATATCCTCATGTCGCAGCAGCCCACGTTGCGCGACGTGCTCGTTGAGTTTGCCGCTCGCGTGCAGCAGCTCCGCGCCTTGCATCAGAAAGACATCATCCTCGACCCGGGCTTCGGCTTCGGAAAGACGCGCCCTGGCAACTTCCGCATCCTCGACGAGATGGACAAGCTGCAAGTGCTTGGGCTGCCAGTGTTGGCCGCCATGTCGCGAAAGCGCATGGTTTTTGAGACGTTAGAGAGCACTCCCGCCGAGTCGCTCAATGGCACCACCGTAGTGAACACGATGGCCTTGATGCGTGGCGCGTCGATCATTCGCGTGCACGACGTGAGGCCGGCGGTTGAAGCTGTGAAAATCTACAACGCATTATGTTCTTCGAATTTGGCATAAAAGACATCATCGACATCGTCCTTGTCGCTTTGATGCTCTACTACATCTACCGCTTGATGAAGGAGAGCCGTTCGCTCAATGTCTTCATCGGCATCATGGTGTTTGTCCTGGTGTGGCTCTTTGTGTCGCAGGTGCTGGAAATGCGACTGCTTGGAAGCATCATGGACAAGCTCGTCAGTGTGGGTGTGATAGGTCTCATTGTGCTCTTCAAGGAGGAAATTCGAAAGTTTTTATACCAGCTCGGCGCCCACCAGCGCGTGAAGAACATCATGCAATTCTTCTCGTCTAAGAAAAGCAAGAGTCCCGAAGAGGACAAGGCCACCATCATGCCCATTGTGTGGGCCTGCATGGATATGGCTCGCGGAAAGATCGGCGCGCTCATCGTCATTGAGCGCGCCACCCCTCTCGACGACATCGTTCAGACCGGCGAGCTTATCGGCGCCAACGTGAACAAGTTGCTCATCGAGAACATATTCTTCAAGAACTCACCCCTCCACGATGGCGCCATGGTCATCTCGCAGAAGCGTATCAAGGCCGCAGGCTGCATCTTGCCCGTGAGCCACGCCATGGACATCCCCAAGGAATTGGGCTTGCGCCACCGTGCCGCACTGGGCATTGCCCAAGACAGCGACGCCATTGCCATCATCGTCTCAGAGGAGACGGGCCGCATCAGCGTGGCCATCAAGGGCCAGTTCCGCCTGCGCCTGTCGGCCGAGGAGCTCGAGGGCATCCTGGCCAAGGAGATGACGGGCTGAACGGCCTGCCCCAACCCTATATGAAAAACGACACATTTTAATCGATTAAAATACACAACTTATGAGTTTATTAGAGCAAATTGTTGCGCGCGCCAAAGCCGACAAGCAACGTATTGTACTTCCTGAAGCAGAGGAAGAACGCACCCTGAAAGCAGCCGACAAGGTGCTGGCCGACGATCTGGCCGACCTGATTCTCATCGGCGACCCCGCAAACATCAAGAAGGAAGCCGAGCAGTGGGGCCTCACCCACATCGACAAGGCTACCATCATCGACCCGCTCCACTGCGAGAAGACCGAGGAGTATGCCACCCTGCTCGCCGAGCTTCGCAAGAAGAAGGGCATGACCTTGGAGCAGGCTCGTGAGCTGGTTACCAAGAACAACCTCTATCTGGGTTGCATGATCATCAAGACAGGCGACGCCGACGGACAGATCTCTGGCGCCCTCTCTACCACTGGCGACACCCTTCGCCCCGCCCTTCAGATTATTAAGTGCGCCCCGGGCATCACCTGTGTGTCGGGTGCCATGCTGCTCATCACCAACCAGAAGGAGTATGGTGAGGACGGCGTAGTGGTGATGGGCGACGTAGCCGTCACTCCCAACCCCACAGCCGACCAGATGGCCCAGATCGCTTACACCACCGCCCAGACCGCCCAGAGCGTGGCAGGCTTCGCCGAGCCTCGCGTGGCCATGCTGAGCTTCTCTACCAAGGGCTCTGCCAAGGACGCCAAGGACAAGGAGACTGGCAAGAGCGTTTACATCATCGACAAGGTGGTTGAGGCCACACAGATTGCCAAGGAGAAGTATCCTGAGCTGAAGGTTGATGGTGAGATGCAGGCCGACGCTGCCCTCGTGCCCTCAGTGGCCGCCAAGAAGGCTCCGGGTTCCGACATCGCCGGAAAGGCCAATGTGCTCATCGCTCCTTGCTTGGAGGTGGGCAACATCGGTTACAAGTTGGTGCAGCGCCTCGGTGGCGCCACAGCTATCGGTCCCGTGCTGCAGGGTATTGCCCGCCCCGTCAACGACCTGAGCCGCGGTTGCTCAGTCGACGACATCTATTACATGGTGGCCATTACCAGCTGCCAGGCACAAGACGCGAAGAAGTGTTGAACGTGGAGTGTGGAATGACGAGTGGCTTGCTTCGACTCCATAGGGCATAACCCATTCGCCATTGTCTCATGAATCGCATGTTCCATTTTCAACATTCATCATTTAACAATTAACATTCAACATTATAGAAAATGAAGATTTTAGTATTGAACTGCGGTAGCAGCAGCATCAAGTATAAGCTCTACGACATGGACGGTGAGAAGGTTCTCGCCCAGGGTGGTGTGGAACGCATTGGCCTCGACGAGGCTTTCATCAAGGTGAAGTTGGCCGACGGCTCCAAGAAGCAGATCATGGCCGACCTTCCTACCCACAAGGAGGGTGTGCAGCTCGTGTTCAAGTGCCTGCTCGATCCTGAGCTCGGCGCCATCAAGAGCCTCGATGAGATTGGAGCCGTGGGCCACCGTGTGGTGCAGGGCGGCGACCTCTTCGAGAAGAGTTGCATCGTTACTCCCGAGGTGGAGAATGGCATCGAGAGCCTCATCGACCTGGCTCCCGTGCACAACAAGGGCCACTTGGCAGGCTTGAAGGCCGTCGACGAGCTCATGCCCAACGTGCCTCAGGTAACCGTTTTCGACAATGCTTTCCATAGCACCATGCCCGACTACGCTTACCTCTACGCCATTCCCTACGAGTGGTACTCCAAGTATCACGTGCGTCGTTATGGCTTCCACGGCACCAGCCACCGCTACGTATCGCAGCGCGTGTGCGAGTTCCTGGGCGTTGACATCAAGACCCAGAAGATCATCACCTGCCACATCGGCAACGGTGCCTCAGTGGCTGCCGTGAAGTATGGTAAGGTCATCGACACCTCAATGGGTCTCACCCCGTTGGCCGGTTTGATGATGGGCTCACGCTCGGGCGACATCGACCCGTCGGCTGTGACCTACATGATGCAGAAGAGCGGCATGACTCCGCAGGAAATGTCTGAGTATCTCAACAAAAAGAGCGGTGTGCTCGGCGTGGCTGGCATCTCAAGCGACATGCGCGACAACGAGAACGCCGACAACGAGGGCAACAAGCTGGCTCACCTGGCCCTGCAGATGTACAACTATCGCATCAAGAAATACATTGGCGCATACGCCGCAGCCATGAATGGTGTCGACATCATCGTGTGGACAGCCGGTGTGGGCGAGAACCAAGAGGGTGTGCGTTGGGACAGCTGCGCCGACATGGAGTATCTCGGTGTGAAGATGGATCGCGAGCGCAACCACTGCCGTGGCGTGGAGCAGGTGCTCTCTGCCGACGACTCTAAGGTGAAGGTGGTGATGATCCCCACCGACGAGGAGATTGTCATCGCACGCGATACGCTGGCATTGGTTACCGGCAAGGAGTTCGACTAATACGCTTCGACACATAATCATATATGAAGCCATCCAGGTTGTCCTGGGTGGCTTTTTATGTATCGCCGGATGATCCTTTTTGTTTCCGTCAAGCTTATGTTTTTCTTGTTGGCGTGAGGCGTGGATGCGTCGCTTGTCTTGATTTTTGGTCCAAAAGTTTGTCGACAATTTCGGGTGAGTTAGCGGGCAAAACTGCCGTTTTTTCCCGATTGGAGCGGCAAATTGGAGCGATGCGTTTGCGAAAGGCCATCTTTCGAGTTGCGAAACATGCCTAACCGAGCCACCGTTAGCCGTCTTTCGCACTGCCGATGGGCGTCTTTCGCACCTCGATTAGGCATGTTTTATCGTGTGAAATGTTAAATGGGGAGTGTTGAATGTGATGTGTAAGTTGTAACCGGCTGAATGTTAGCTGTTTATAAAAGTATGCTAAGAATTGCGTATTTGCGCTCAACATTTCTTTCGTTCAAAAGAACAGTGTAGTTTTTAGTATAGATTGTTGGATGTTTTTTGAGTTCGATGGCCTCCTCATAGCTTGTGCAATATGCAAGCAGTAGAGTACCGAAGGGTTGACGTATGTTAGCGCTGAAACAACTTTTTAATGTGCTTTTAAAGAAAAAAAGTGTTTTTGACATGGTTTTGTAACATTTTTAATATATATTTGCACACATAAAACCAACTCGATGAAACGAACCTTAATATTATTGCTTTTATGCTTGCTTGCTGTGCTGAACCTTTCAGCTCAAACACCTATATATAATGTCACGGCTTATGGTGCCTGCGGCGATGGTAAGACCAACGACGCGGCGGCCATCCAGCGCGCCATCGACCAGTGTTGTGCCGATGGAGGAGGCCAGGTGTATTTTCCCAGGAACCACACTTTCTTGGCAGGCCCCATTGAGCTGAAATCGAACGTCGAACTGGTGCTCGACGCCACGGCCACACTCAAGGCCCATCCCGACGAGAGTCTTTACCGCCTCAGCGCCTTCGGCAAAAACGAGGGCGAGGGCATGCTCTGGCTCTGGGCCAAGAATTGCCGCAACCTCTCTTTCTCGGGCAGGGGAACCATTGATGGCAACGGAGTGGCTTTCATGGGTGCTGAGCTCAGCGACTCCTACGAGCTGAAACCCGTTACCACGTTCGATCCGCGTCCCCATGTGCTCACGCTTTACGGCTGCAAGCAGGTCAACCTGCGCGACATCACCGTTCGCGAGGGAGCCTATTGGACCGTGCATTTCGTGGGATGCGACGATGTGGTGGTCGACGGCGTCAACCTGCTCAACAACCTGAAGATACGCAATGGCGACGGCATCGACATCGACCATTCGCGCAATGTGCGCATCTCCAACTGCCATATTACCTCGGGCGACGACTGCATCTGCCTGAAAAACCGACGCGAGTTTGCCGAGTATGGCTCCTGCCACAACATCACCGTCACCAACTGCACCATGACTTCGCGCTCGTGCGCCGTGAAGATTGGGTCGGAGAACATGGACTCTATATATAATGTGACCATCGCCAACTGCATCATCAGCGCCAGCAACCGAGGCCTGGGCATACAGAACCGCGATGAGGGAACCATCACCGACGTGTCGTTCTCCAACATCATCATGGACTGCCGCCTGTGGTCCGACGTGTGGTGGGGCAAGGCCGAACCCATCTACGTCACCTCCTATCCGCGTGCCGACGGCAACAACAAGGATGCCAACTGGCGGTTCCCCAAGGGGCAGACCCATGGCCGCTCGGGCGAGGTGAGCCGCATTTTCTTCACCGACATATTCGCCACCTCCGAGAATGGATGCTTCATCGGCGGCGACACCGACACGAAGGTCAACAACATTACGCTCAACCGCGTGCGCCTCAACCTGCGCCCGCAGACCCATTACAAGGGCGGCGTGTACGACAAGCGCCCCTGCCGCGACGAGGGATTCGTGCGCGACAAGGTGTATGGCCTCTATGTGGAGAAGGCCTCCGCCGTAACCGTCGACGGCCTCACCGTGCAAGCGGCGCCTGGCATCGACTACGGAGGCGAACGCAATTGAGCCACTATAAAAACTATCACACATTTTATAAACTAATCAACTGAACGCTTATGAAAAAAGGTAAGAAACAATTGAAGGTTAGATTGCAGCGCCCGTTGCTATCAGCCGCTTTGTTGCTTTGCGGAGCCACGGCCATGGCACAAGGTCTTAGGACAGGTGTCATCACCGATGCCAATGGCGAACCGCTCGTTGGCGTGAGTGTCTTGGAACAAGGCACCCAAAACGGAACCACGACCGACGCCAATGGTCGTTACCGTCTGACAACCACAAAGGCCAACGCCAAGTTGCGCGTGTCCTACACGGGCTATGAGGCACAAATCATCAGTCCCGGACAGAATGCCCAGATGAAGGAGTCGAACGAAACGCTCAACGAGCTGGTGGTTGTGGGTTACGGCACCATGCGCCGTAAGGATGTCACTTCATCGATTACCACGGTCAATGCCAAGGACCTCAATCAGGGCGTGTTCACCGACCCCGCACAGATGTTGCAGGGCAAGGTGCCCGGACTCTTTGTTACCTCTACCGGCGACCCCAACGGATCACCCAGCATCTCGCTGCGTGGTGCCTCATCGCTCCGCTCGGGCGAGGCCATGCAGCCCTACTATGTCATCGACGGCATTCCCGGTGTGGACATCTCCATGGTGGCCCCCGACGACATCGAGTCGATCGATGTGCTGCGCGACGCCACAGCCACCGCCATCTATGGTTCGAAGGCCGCCAATGGTGTCATCATCATCACCACGAAGAAAGGAAAGGCTGGACGTACCAACGTCAGCTATAACGGATATGTAGGCTTCGACCGCGTGGCCAAGACGCTCGACATGATGAGTGCCAGCGGCCTCAAGGCCCTGAGCCAGGAAACGGGTGTTGCCGTCGACGACAACGGTGGCGATGTGGATTGGCAGAAGGAAGTGCTCCGCACGGGTGTCAGCCACAACCACAACCTCAGCATCAACGGTGGCAACGACAAGACCAAGTATATGGCCAGCGTTAGTTACCACAACCGCCAGGGTGTGGTCAAGGGCAGCGACATGAGCCGCCTGAACGTGCGCTCGTTGCTGAGCACATCGGTGCTCAAGGACCATCTCGACCTCTCTGTGGGTGCCAACATGATGTATGGCGAGTATGCCGGTGTGGCCATGGACAACGAGGGCGCATCGGTCATGGATGCCATGAACTATTTCTCACCCCTCAATCCCGTAGATTGGGCCGGTAAGGACAAGAACTACAACCCCTTGCGCATGATCGACGAGGACACCAGCGAGAACTCTTGGAAGCGCCAGCAGTTCACCGCCAAGGCCACTCTCCACATCATCGATGGCCTCGACCTCAACGCCAACTACTCGTATGGCAACCGTCAGCGCACATCAAGCAGCTACCACTCAACCCTGTCGGAGATCACCGCAGGCCAGCACGGACAGGCCAACCGCAACACCTACATGGGACACGAGAGCACCTTTGAGACATACGCCAACTTCAGCCACACCTTTAATAAGGTGCATAGCCTCTCGCTCATGGCCGGTTACTCGTGGGAGGAGCGTGTGGGCAACGATGGCTTCGGACTGACCGTTCACAATTTCTTCGACGATTATGTGAAGTGGAACAACCTCACTTACGCCAGCATCATCGACGGCATTTCAGGCGTGTCGAGCGGTGTGAAGGAAACGGTTCGCAACATTTCGTTCTATGGCCGTGTCAACTATTCGTATAATGGTCGCTATATGCTCCAGGCCACCGTCCGTCGCGACGGTTCATCGGTGTTTGGCAGCAACAACCGTTGGGGTACCTTCCCTTCAGTTAGCGCCGCATGGAACATCACCGAGGAGCCCTTCATGAAGAATCAGAACCTGTTCTCCAACTTGAAGCTGCGTGTGGGTTACGGTGTTAGTGGTAACGCACTGGGATTTGGTGCTTACACAGCGTTGGCTACTTATACAGGAATAGGTTACTTCGATTATGTCACTTCAGATGGCCAAACGAATACTTACCGAACGCTCTATTTCTCCAAGAACCCCAACCCCGACCTGAAGTGGGAGTCGACGGGCATGTTCAACATCGGTCTCGATTACGCCTTCCTCAATGGCCGCATCAACGGAACCATCGAGTTCTACAACAAGAAGACCTGGGATCTCATTTGGAACTATCCGGTCTATTCAGGAACCATTTCTTATGGACAATTAGACGCCAACGTGGGTGAGATTACCAACCGCGGTGTGGAGTTCACCATCAACGCCGATGTTATCCAGACAAAGGACTTCCGTTGGAACACCTCGCTCAACCTCTCGCACAACATGAACCGTGTGGACAAGCTCTCCAACGAGATCTATCACACCGACAGGTTCACGCAGGGCGACCCCATGGTGGCTGGTGTGTCTAACAATGGTTACACACAGCGTATCCTCGAGGGCGAGCCTCTCGGAACGTTCTACACGTTTGAGTTTGCTGGCTTCAACGACCTCGGACAGTCTACCTACTATGTCCACGACGAGAATGGCGCCCGCACAGGCGAGGTTACGACCGCTCCCGACGACAGTCGCGACCGTGTTATCACGGGCAATGCACAGCCCAAGCTCAACCTCGGATGGAACAACACCGTGAGCTACAAGAACTGGTACCTCACCGCTTTCTTCACCGGTGTGTTTGGCAATAAGATCTACGATGGCACACGCGCCAGCTACATGGCCGCCTCTAACCTGGCTTCTGCCAGCGGCACCAAGAACGTGCTTGCCGACTTTGCCACAGAGCAGGTGGTGAAACTCAGCGATGGCAGCAAGGTGATCAACACCAGCCCCAACTATCCCTCTGACCGATGGATCGAAAACGGCAGCTACCTCCGCTTGAAGACCTTGTCGCTCGGCTACACCTTCCGCAACTGCTTCGACGGTTGGATCAACAGCGCCACGCTCTATTTCACGGCCAACAATGTCTTTACCATCACCAGTTACAAGGGCCTCGACCCAGAGGTCAACATGGGTGGTCTCTCACCTGGAGTGGACTATCGTTGGAGCGTTTATCCCCACACACGCACTTACATGATTGGTGTGAAAGTAAACTTTTAAGTTTTAAACCATAAAAAAGACTTTCAATATGAAAAAAAGCATATTGTTCATCTGTGCGGCCAGCATGTTGGGATTGACCACGGGCTGCACGGACCTGGATGTCAAGGTTGACTCCATGTACACGGAGTATCCGTCTTCCGAAATAGCGCAGGAAGCCAAGTTGTCCAATATCTATTTCCAGTTGTTGGGCACCTATGGGCGTCGTTACATGGAAGCCCAGGCCTTGGCAAGCGATGAATGGGTTAGCATCAGCTTCGACGGCGACTATTACGACTCGGGTACATACGCCCACGCGTGCCAGCACAACTTCTCGCCCGACGATGCATCTATCGGTTGGTATGAGGATGTGGCATCAGGTATCACCAAGGCCAACGAGGCCATCCGCGACATGGGTGGCAACAGCGGTGGCGCTGGTGTGGCTTCGGCCCGTGCCATCCGCGCCTTCTTCCACTTCATCCTGATGGATAGCTATGGCGATGTGCCTATCGTCGACTCAGTGGCCAGCCTGACTGACCAGATCCAACGACAGCCGCGCGCAGAGGTGGCACGTTTCATTGCCAACGAGTTGGAGAGCGTCATCCCCAATCTGACCACAAACGTAACAGCCAACACTTACGGTAAGCCGACCCGCTGGATGGCTGAGGCTTTGCTCGCCAAGCTCTATCTCAACTGGCCGGTCTATACGGCTGCCAGTGTCGACGCTTACGATGCTGCCAGCTATTCCAACGATAAGTTGAACCGCGTGGTGGAGCTGTGCGACGATATCATCCAGAGTGGCAAGTTCGATCTCACCGATTCGTACCTCTCAAAGTTCTACCCCAACAACGGTCCGCAGATCAAGGACTTCATCTACGCCATGCCTTACGATGCCATTAAGCAAACGGGCATGCAGTATGGCCGCCCCCGCACATGGCGTAAGGCCAACGACGCTGGTGGCAGCTACTATGGCACCAAGCTCTCGAAGTCGGTTGGTGGCAACTTCTCCATCACGCCGGAGATGTCGGATCTGCTCATGGGCCTGAGCCAGGACGACCGCCAAGGACACGTTCTCGCGGGAACCATCTACGTTTACGATCCTGTCACTTACCAGAAGACCTCTGCGCCTTGGAAGTACAAGGACCACACCATCACCTTGTCAAAGACCATCACGCTGAAGGAGAATGGAGAGGATGAGCTTAATGTGGGCAACGACGAGAACGGTTACAACCAAGGCTACAAGTCGGTGAAGTGGATCGTTTCGGACGCCGACTTCAAGAATGGACGTAACCAAGGCAACGACGTGCCTATCTTCCGTTTCGCCGACATCATCCTGATGAAGGCTGAGGCCATCACCCGCGGTGCCACGGCTACCAACGGCGACACGCCCCAGAGCCTGTTCAACCAGATCCGTTCGTATGTGCACGCTCCCCAGATCGACCACAACCCATCGCTCGAGGAGATTTATAAGGAGCGCGGACGTGAGTTCTTCGACGAGAACTGGCGTCGTAACGACATGATCCGTTTCGGTCATTTCGAGGACGAGTATGGCTTCCACAAGAGAAGCTACAAGAACGCTTCCTTCGACAAGACCCGCCGTGTGTTCCCCATCCCGACTTCTGTCTTGAACAAGACCGGTTGGAGCCAGAACGCCGGTTATAACCACTAATAGATGAAGTCTCCCTCTGATCGGGACGCCACACCTTAGGCCGTGGCGTCCCATCAGTGGGAGATTTATGCTTTTTTAGAAGCCTTTTCCATGGGCAGCTCTGACACCAGCCATTGCTTTCCCTGACCTTTTCCATGGGCTGCTCTGACATCAGCCATTGCCTTCCCTGACCTTTTCCATGGGCTGCTCTGACACCAGCCATCGCTTTCCCGGAGTTTTGGTCGTGGCTTTGCGTGGATGCTTCTTCGTTTTATAGTATTGCTTTTCTTTGTTTTCATGATGCGCACACTGCTCTTACTGATCCTCTTTTTGACGCAAATGCCGGTTTGGGCCGATCATCGAGACTTGGCCGGTTGGGTCGATCCCCGCATAGGAAGCGTGGGGTTGGGCCGTACGTTTGTGGGACCGTCCATGCCTTTTGGCATGGTGAAGCCGGGCCCCGATTGCCTGTCGATGCCCAACGCCGGATGGGCGCCCATGCCCGAACCCGTGAAAGGGTTCTCGCAGACACACGTCAGCGGCACCGGAGGCGGACAAAAGTATGGCAACGTGCTCATCCAACCCATTCGGCTTACCGACACCCCCACCCATACGCCCCTGCTGATGCCCAACAACCGTGTGTGGAATCAGCCCGTTTACGTCCAGCGGCGCACGGCCGAAGACTTCTCGCTGGGCTATTACCGTTGCTCGTTCAGCAACGGAATCACGACCGAAATAACCACCTCTGAGCGCTGTGCCCTCTATCGCCTGCGCCATGCCGATGGCCTTTTTGTCGATGTGGCCTCATTCCTTGGCATGGATTCCATCCCCAACAAGCGTGAGGCGCAGCAGTTTGTGGGATCCTCCATCCACCTTGTCAACGCCCATGAGCTGAGGGGCCACACCACCGTTCGCGGTGGATGGAACAACGGCGGGCCCTACACCGTTTACTTCTGCCTGCGGAGTGAGGTGCCCTTCGCCGCGACGGAGGTCCATGATAGCTTGTCGGCCAAGCTCCTTTTCCGCACCCATCCTATCTCCATGGCTCCCGATTCGGTGGTGTTGGTCAAGGTGGGTGTGTCGTATGTGTCGGAACTTCAGGCCCAGCGCAATGTGTGTGGCAACGACTTCGACACCCAGCTCGACACCCTTCGCGCCACATGGTCGGCCTTGTTGGGGCGCGTGCCTTACCTGGGAACGCCCAAGGAGCGGCGCATGTTCTACACAGCCCTTTACCACACCCTTCTCATGCCCATCGACAAGACAGGTGAGGAACCGGCCGCTTACCGTCGCCCGATGGCGTCGACGGCGTTGTGGGCCGACCGCCAACTGCCCTATTACGACGATTATTATGCCCTCTGGGACACCTACCGCACGTCGTTCCCGCTGCTCATGGAGTACTATCCCGAGCGTGCCACCGACATGGTCAACGCCCTGCTCAACATCTATCTCCACGAGGGCTACATGCCCGACGCGCGCAGTGGCGATTGCAATGGGCGCACGCAGGGAGGATCGCATGGCGAGGTAGTGATGGCCGAGGCTTTCGCACGCGGCCTGAAAGGCGTCGATTATGAGTTGGCGTTGCAAGCCATGCTGAAAGATGCCGAGGTGCCACCCGCCGACCATGAGAAGGAGGGGCGTGGCGGACTCGAAGAGTATAACCGACTGGGGTACATTCCCTATGGCATTCCACGCGCCGGAACACGAACCGTGGAGTATAGCTACGACGATTGGTGCATCGCGCAGGTGGCGTGTGGCTTGGGCCGCGACGACCTCTACCGGAAATATCTCCAACGATCACGCAACTGGCGCAACCTGTGGCGCGCCGACTACGAATGGCAGGGCATGCGCGGCTTTATCATGCCACGCGACGCCAACGGGCAGTGGCTCGACTCGGTGGTGTGGGGCCAATCGGCCGTTTACCATCCCACCATCGCCTATCGCCCCGACACCAAGGTGGCGCCCTGGTACATTCCCTGGTGGAACACGTTCTTCTATGAGGCGCTGTCTGCCGAATACTCGCTCAGCGTGCCTCACGACGTGCCCGGACTGGTAGAGCTCTGCGGTGGCGACTCGGCCTTCCGCCGCCGTCTCGACATCTTTTTTGAACAGGGACATTACAACGTGGCCAACGAGCCTTCGTTTCTCACGCCTTACCTCTACCATTACATCGGACGGCCCGACCTCAGCGCCCAGCGCGTGAGCCAGATCGTGCGCGACAACTACTCTGACGCGCCCGACGGACTGCCCGGCAACGATGATGGCGGAGCCATGTCGTCGTGGCTCGTGTGGGCCCTTCTGGGCCGCTATCCCGTGGCGGGGCAGGCCACGTGGCTCCACATACCGCCCGTGCGCATCCCTGAGGAGGCGAAGGCCGCACCCACGGCTCACCTGTCGCCCTCGCAAAAGGCGTATCCCATGCCTGGTGGCAACCCCATGCTAACCGCCCGCTTCGTGCTCAATCGGCAGTATCGCAACTGGCCGTTGGCGTGGACCTTGGAGACCGACACGCTTCGCATGGTGTGTCATGGAAACGAGTATCGCATACCGTTGTCGGTGGTCGAGGGAGCCGACGCGTTTTGTTGGGACAGTCCGCAATGGACGGGACGCAGCTACGCCTGCCGTGGCACCTTCCTCTTCATCTCACGCGCGGCCCTTCGGCAGTTGCTGCGTCGCCATCGGTTTGTTTACGACGGACTGACGTGGCGCGAGGTGGAACGGCGGAAAGGGGTCGTGCACGTGCGAGCCGATGTGGATGGCACGGAGATGTGGATAGCCACCGACAGGCCACTGCCCTTCGTAATCAAGATGATGAATAACAAATTAGGAATAGACTGGACATTGGAATGAAGAAAACACTATTGACTTGTGCGCTGTTCTTCATGGCGCTCTTCGCCACCGCCCAACCCACTTGGGAGCAGTTGGGGGGTGTTTACTATGCTTATCCCGAACGGTCGGGCGCCGATTTCCGTATGCCCGAGGGGTTTCAGCCGTTCTACATCAGCCATTACGGCCGTCATGGGTCGCGCTGGCTAACGAGCGACAGTCGCTACGAGTGGGTGAACAGTCAGTTTGCCGACAAGCGAAACCTCACGCCGCTGGGACGCGAGGTGGCCAAACGGTTGCGCAAGATATGGCGTAACGCGAAGGGAAACGGTGGAAAGCTCACACCGTTGGGCGCCAGACAGCACAGTGGCATTGCCTACCGCATGGCGCAAGCCTACCCGTCGGTGTTTGCCAACAGGCCCGTCGTGAGGGCCTGCAGCAGCACGTCGGATCGCTGCCGAAAGAGTATGGAGGCGGCTTTCCGCACCTTCCTGGCGCTCCCCAATGGCTTCCTGGTGGTCTGTAAGACCGATTCGGCTGACATGGCGTGGATAGCCTACAACTCGCCCGAGGAGCAACGGCTTACGGCGGCTACCAAGGTGGTGGCCCGTGTTACGCCCGACCGATTCCTGAAGGCGCTGTTTCGAGACCCAGCCAAGGTGGCCGATGGGCTCCATCTCATGAGCGAACTCTTCACCATTGCCACCGATATGCAAGATGTGGAAATGCCCATCGGTTTCCAGGATGTGTTCACACGTCAGGAGGCTGAGGCGTTCTACGAGCAAAACAACCGTCGGATGTGGATATGCAATGGTCCTTGCGCCTTGAACAACGGCATTCCGGCGAGGAGCGCCATCGGCCTGTGGCAACACATCAAGGCCGATGCCGACTCGGCCATTGCCCACGGACAGCGTGGCGCCGACCTGCGCTTTGGCCACGACACCAACCTCTACCGCCTGCTCACGCTGCTCAAGCTGAGCGGTGCGAAAAACCGGCCGGCCGACGGTGTGGACCGCATGGATAGCGTTGTTCCCATGGCGGCCAACCTGCAAATGGTGTTTATGAGGAGCCAAAAGGAACCGGGTGTCTTCGTGGCGTTCCTCCACAATGAGCGCCCGGTGTATGCCGTGGGCTGCCCGTCGGTGAGCGCCAGTGACTACGTCTATGCGTGGGACTCGGTGAAGGTGTTCATGAACCGGCGCTTGGCGGAGTTGGAACGCTTGCGCATGTTGTCGGAAATCAACACCCTGGTGGGTACCGACCAAGCCGTTACGCGATCGAAAGGCATCTACGGCAAGGGATCGGAGGAGCACGGACAGACGCTGCCGGCTGTGCTGGTGCCCCACGGACAAAACTTCTGGACACCGCAAACGCGTGCCACAGAGCGCAAATGTGTGGCGCCATATTATTATCCCGACAGTTTGTTGCAGGGCATTCGCTGCAGTCATTGGTTGGTGGGCGGATGCACGCAGGACTATGGGTCGTTTACCATCACGGCGCAGGGCGAGGGCCCAGTGCGCCTGGGGGTGGAGGAGGGCGCCACGCCCTTCGACCATGCCGATGAGCTGAGCCATCCCCATTACTATGGCGTCCGACTGCCGCGTGAGCGTCTGCGCGTCGAACTGACGGCCTTGTCGCACGCGGCTTTGCTGCGCATCACGCCCGAGGTGGATGGCGAGGTGCACATCGTGGTGCGACCCAATAGCGACGAGCGTGAGGGTACGGTGCTACTCGATACCTTGCGCCAGCGTGTCTACGCTTCCAATCCGGTTCACCGCATCTACCAAGGGTGGGGCGAAGGGGCTGGTTTCGCCGGGCACCTGTCGTTGGAATATACCGATCCTCTCGTGCGTTCGGGTGTCAACGACTCGGTGGTTTGGCTCACCTTTCAGGGCAAGGCCCACCAACCCATCGTGCTGACCGCAGCCACTTCGTTCACCAGTAGGGAGCAGGCCGACCACAACCGCATGGCCGAGACCAATGGCCTCGACTTCGGAGGAATGATGGTTGCCAACGCCAATCGGTGGGACAAGCGCTTCGCGATGGTCGACGCCGCCGATGCCGACACGGCCAAGGTGAGGCAGTTTTATGGTGCGCTTTACCGCGCGAGTTTCCTTCCGCGCGAGTTTAGCGATGTGGCCAATGCCCAAGGCATGCGCCTTTGTCCCCGCTTTGCCGATGGCAGGGTGGAGGCCAATGAGCCACAGACGATGTATATGGACTTCAGCATGTGGGACATCTACCGCGCTGAGATGCCGCTTCTCTTGCTGATGGACACTACGCTGACGGCCAACATGATGCAGAGTCTCTGCCGAATGTATCGGGCGGGCGGATGGATGCCCATCTTCCCTTGTTGGAACGCGTACACGGCGGCGATGATAGGCGACCATGCGGCGGCGGTGTTGGCCGATGCGGCGGTGAAGGGGGTGAGGGGATTCGACCTTCCTACGGCCTACGAGGGGGTGCGAAAGAACGCCTTTGACACGCCGGCGGACCTTGCCGTTTATCGCGATGGCATGGGCCGCCGTGCGCTGACCAGTTATCTGCGCTATGGCTATGTGCCGTTGGAGGATAGTGTGCCCGATGCTTTTCACACACGCGAGCAGGTGAGCCGCACACTGGAATATGCCTACGACGACTTCTGTGCGGCGCAACTGGCCAAACTCGTGGGGAACGAGGCCGACGCCAAACGGCTCATGGAGCGGTCGCACAACTGGCAGCATGTGTTCAATCCCATAACCCGATGGGCCGATGGGTGCCATGCGCCCAAACGTGGCAAGAAGGCTGGCGGTGCCTTTCTCGGCAACACCGACTTGCTGGGCCGGGTGCCGTTTGTTACCGAGGGGGCGGTGGCCCACTATTCGTTTTATGTGCCCCACGATGTTTACGGACTGATGGAGGCTATGGGAGGACGCGACAGTTTGTCGGCTCGCCTCGACCGTCTGTTCGACCTTCGCCCTACGGCCACGGGCCAATGGGCGACGGGGCGCATGGCTTATTGGCATGGCAACGAGCCGTGCCACCACATTGCCTACCTGTACGCCTGGACGGGGGAGCCGTGGAAGACGCAACTTCTCGTGCACGACATCTTGCAAACTGAGTATCTCGATGAGCCTGGGGGATTGTCGGGCAACGACGATGCTGGGCAGATGAGCGCCTGGCAGGTGTTTGGCATGATGGGCTTTTATCCCGTTTGCCCCGCCACACCTTATTACATCATAGGGTCGCCATCGGTCAGCCGTGTCAGGCTGGGGCGTTTTGAAATGGTGGCGGAGGGCGTGACCGACAAGAATATATTCGTTCAGTCGGCCACATGGAATGGGCAGCCTTACAACCGCGCTTATATCACCCACAACATGATAGCGCATGGCGGACGACTCGTGCTCACCATGGGAAGCAAGCCCAACAAGGAGTGGGGGAGTGGCACCGCATCGCTGCCGCCCAACACCGCGCACTAATGCACCGCAAGAAACCCCACGTCGGTCATTAGATTGGGGTTAAAATCTAATGACGATATGGGCTAAACCGAAACGGGAAGACGATTAGGAACTAATGACCGACGTGGGCTAAAGCGTGACAAAGAAAAATGGATCATCCGACATTTGGAGTGAAAAATAACACACGTTAGTATTTACGCTCAGACGCGGTAACAACGAATTGAACGAATTAGCGAATTGATATAATCGTTTTACGATTACCAATTTGAACGAATTTAGCTAACGCAATTTGGAAAAAATCGAAAATTCGAAAAATTCGTTGTTACGCCGTCTGAGGCTAAATTAACTATTCGTTGTGAAAGCCGTCTGAGGCCAGAGCTATTAGATGTGATGCGCACTTCAAATCACTTCAAATGTCGGATGAGCCAGAAAAAATGCCAGACCGTCAATCGATGTTGACAGTCTGGCATTTTTCAATATGCGTCTTTGTTGGGTTTTACCAGTTTCGGCGCTATGGTTTTAGCGCTCCTTGCCAAAGATTCTCAGCAGATAAAGGAAGAGGTTGATGAAGTCGAGGTAGAGCGACAGGGCGCCCATGAGCGCCATCTTCTGCGCTGTCTCGCCCATGTCGGTCTGCATGGCGAGCATCTGCTTGATCTTCTGAGAGTCCCAAGCGGTGAGTCCCACGAAGATCACTACGCCAGCATAGCTCAGCATGAGGTCGAGCATGCTGTTGTGGAGAAACAGGTTGACCACCGTGGCAAGGATGAGGCCGATGAGCGCCATGAAGAGAATGCCACCCAACTTGGATAGGTCGCGCTTCGTGGAGTAGCCGTAGAGGGCCGTTGCGGCGAAGGTGCCTGCGGTGATGAAGAACACACTGGCAATGGAGGTCAGCGTGTAGGCCAGGAAGATGGCCGACAGCGTGACGCCATTGATGGCTGAGTAGAGGATAAACAGTGTGGTGGCTGTGGTAAGCGACAGGTGGTTGATGCGTGCCGTGGTGTAGAACACCAGGCCCAGCTCGGCGAACAGCAGGATCCAAATGGCTGCGCGGTTCATGTAGATGAGCTGAAGCAATGCAGGACTGGTGGCCACGCCGTAGGCGCAGATGCCCGTGATGGCCAGAGCCAACGTCATCCATACATATACTTTACGCATCAGGGCGGGGAAGGCACTGCTCAGCGCTCCCTCTTGTCTGCGAACGATTTTCTCAAATTCTTGTATTTCCATGTCTTTTGGGTTTTGTGATTATTTGTAATTTGCAAATTTATGGCTTTACCTCATCAAAAGCAAGAACCGTGCCATTTTTTAATGTTTTTTGTGTTCTTATACAGTTCTTGTAACTGCTCTGCACCCTATAATCATGAGCAATAACGATTTGCAGCAAATACGTAATTCTTCTGACTCCTATTACATCTATGGCAGTTACACGCTCCGCCATGTGTCGGGATCGTCGCGTGTGTGGTGTGAGCGCCTCAAGGTCATCACCCTTCCTCGCCACCTGGTGGTCAACGCCAACGCCCCTCGCCCATAGGGCGCCACCTCCCATCACGGCTGTTCCCAACGCATCTCCATGTTGCCTTTCGCCTCCATGCGTTCCGAAAAACGGTAACAATCTATAGCCAAATCTACACGTTTCTTTTCCACGACGCAAACATTTGCTGCAAATACGCCATTCTCGGCGTATTTTTGTAATCGCCTAACAATCAGTGTGTTGTGCTGTTTCTTTGTATTCTGCAGCTCCACATTCAGCATTTTGTATTGCCGTTAGGCATCTTTCGCCCCTCGAAACATGCCTAACCCCGCTGCGAAACCTTCCCAATCGAGGCACGGTTAGCCATCTTTCGCAACTCGATACATGCCCAACGCCAACCGCTGCTCTTATTTTCGCCATGTCCATCCCGCAAAAACGGCGTTTCCGCTCTCTGGTTCACGCAAAATCCCGACACAACTTTTTGACCATATTTTATAACAAAGCTTCTCCGCGGGAAATTTTCATTGGACCCGCTAAACGTTGTCGGTGTAGTGGAACTTTATAAGATCAGGTGAGAAGGAATAACATTCATGAAAAATGCGGAATGACAGAGGAAAATGAAAAAATGATAGTTGTTAGTAGCAATAGAAGAAAAAAACAATCTAATCGTTTTATTAAGCCATATTTTTTTAATACCTTAGCACCCGAATTGAATGACTGTTTAATGGTGCACGTATCCTATGAACGAGGTGCTCTGAAGCCTTATCTATTGATGAAACCTTTTTCGTGACACTGTTTCTACCGCCAAATGTTCTATTGCAACACGACTGTAAATGAAACAAATATTATTCTTTATAATTGCATTAGTGGGATTGCTGTCTTGCACTGGGCAGCAATCTACAAACAAGATTTTGGGGCATGCCGATAGCATGCTTAATTCAAATGATGATTCTTGTTTGGCAGTGACGAGTTTATTGGATGGCCAACGACAGAATCGTCTTTGGAAAAAGCGGTGTCAAACATTTCCTTACTTACAAATAAGTTCTCGTTTGTTAGTTGGGAAAACGACAGGTTTAGGAAACAGGGCCTTTCCGTCAATCGCAATATGTTGGAACCCCTGTTCAACAAGCACCAAATGCGAATGAACATCTACCTAACCAAGGAATTTGAGCGATTGGCCTATGTGACCCGCAAGCATCATGAAATAATGGTATTGGAGAAAACCTAATGAACAATATGAAACACATCATTTTCCTCATCCTTCTTTTTGGGAGTTGCAGCAACCTCTTCGGTCAGGCCAAGTTGGACCAGCTTCGCCAGAAGTTGCTGAGGGCTCCCGTCCAGGAGAAGGTGTACCTGCACCTCGACAACCAGTGCTATTTCGTTGGCGACACGCTGTGGTACAAGGCCTACGTGACGCGCGCCGACAACCTCCGTCCCACCAACCTGAGCCGCATCCTTTATGTTGAGCTCGTCTCCTCCGACGGTCTTGTTGTGGAGCGGCAGACGGTCGACGTCACCCCCACTGCCGACGGCTACGCGTGCGGCAGCTTCGCCCTGAAGGACTCCCTCTACTCCGGCTACTACGAGGTGCGCGCCTACACCCGGTGGATGCTCAACTTTGCCGTGACCGAGCACCCCTACAGCCGCAAGGACTGGGAGCAGTTCTACAACCGCCAGATGGCCAAGGACTTCTTCCGCGAGTACGGCACAGTGTACTCGCGCGTGGTCGCCGTCTACTCCAAGCCCGCTTCGGCCGGCGACTATGGCGTGAAGGACATGGTGCCCCGCCCCAAGCAGCGCGCCGACGCCATCGCCCCGCCCAGGCTCACGGTGGCGTTCTACCCCGAGGGCGGCAACCTCATAGCGGGGTGCAGGGCGCGCGTCGCCTTCGAGGCCACCAACCAGTTGGGCGAGTGCGTTGCGGTGAGGGGGCGCGTCAACGGCAAGGCGGTCAGGACCACCCACATGGGCCGCGGCGCCTTCGAGGTGGACGTGCCGGACCACGGCGCCCTGACGGCCGACTTCGAGTGGAACGGCGCCCATTACTCTTTCGACCTTCCCGAGATCAGGAAGCGGGGAGTGTCGCTCCGGCTGAAGGGCAACACGGTGCGCGCCAAGCTGGTGGGCGACACCCAAAGGCTCTACGCCATGGCGGTCCTGTGCCGTGGCGCGCTGAAAGTGTTCAAGCCGCTGGCGTTCAAGGCGAACGGCGAGTGTGTGGAGACGGTCGACGCCAGCCGCCTCCCCACGGGCGTCAACAACCTTGTGGTGTTCGACGAGGACGGCAACGTCGTGGCCGACCGCCTGTTCTTCGTCAACCACCACGACTACGACGACCCGAATGTGCGTGTCGGCGGGTTGGCAGACATCTACGACCCCTTCGAGAGGGGCGAGCTGTCTCTGCGCGCCACCCCAGGCGTGAGCTCGCTGTCGTTGTCCATCCGCGACGCCTCCACCGACGACCCCACCTACGACAGCGGCAACATCATGACCGACCTGCTGCTTTCGTCGGAGCTCAAGGGGTTTGTGGCCCATCCCGACTACTATTTTGAGAAAGACGACGCCGCGCACCGGCAGGCCCTCGACCTCTTGCTGCTGGTCCAGGGGTGGCGCCGGTACGACTTCAGGGAGATCGTCGCCGCCCAACCCCTCCGCTATCGGCCGGAGAAAGTGCAGACGGTGGAGGGCTGCGTGTACAAGAACGTCAGTTTTGATGAAGTGGAGCCCGAGGAGCCCCAATTCTGGCTACAGGGCATCTTTGGATGGACCCCAGCACGCTTGGAACAAGAATACAAGGAAAACAAGGAAAACAAGTCGGCCAGCAAGGATGACCAGGAACAATCGGTGGAATTTAACAACGTGGCCTCTTACCTGAGGGCGTTGGAGCGGATCGACTATGGTTCCGAAGCAAGTTCGGGCATGTCGATCGACGGAAAGGTGCCCATGGCGTCGACACCGTCTCACGTCGCCTCCCACGGGACTTCACAAGGATATAGCGACGACGCAGACCGTGACCGCGGCATGAACCGTGGCTGTTTGCGCCATGAGGTGATGTTCAACAGCGAGTTGGTGCTGGACCAAGAGATCTACGCGCTCGACACGCTCACCTTCCATGGTGGCAGGTTCTGCTTCGACGTCCCACCGTATTTCGGCGACGGAATTCTCTTTATGAGCGCCCACAAGAGCAACCTCAGCCAGAAAGCCTTGGACAGAATCGAGAGGAAAGGAGTGCTCGATGAGGAGAGATGGCCTGAGTATTACGTGAAGCGCGACCTCTTCTATCCCGTCTTCGCCAAGAAATACTCTTGGTACCAGACCCACCGCGCCCCCGTAAAAGGGCACGCTTGGGAAGAGGAGCTGGAGGCCGCCGACGACAGTCTGCCCAAGGTGGGCAAGACGCTCGGAAACGTGGAGGTCAGGGCGCGCAGGAGACGCGTCAAGCTCGGCATCGACTGGTCGAAGCCCGCATACGAGTACGACACCTACGAGCTCTACAACCTTGCCACCGACTACGGCCTGTCGTTTGGCAAGTTCAACGCCCGCCGTTTCCCCATCCAGCTGGGCATATTGCTGTTGGGCACCTATGGCTCGGAAAGGATGTTCAATGTGGACGCGCGAATGAACGACTATATGTTCTACCGCTCCTACAATCCCGTGAATTCCGATTCGCCTTACACCAAGGAGGCTATTCTGAAGATCGTGGCGAATCGAAGCAACTACGCTGTTTACAAAGACCTGTTCCTGAAACGCCAGTGGAAGACGCGCGTCTACACAGACTTCGAGTTGCGCAACGAGGACAAGCCGTTGGAGATGAGCATGAAGGCGGCCGACATCACCTTCGACTTTGTGACCCTTCCCGACGACGCCACCCGCCATTCGTTCCGCGACCGTCGCATCATCCTGCATGGCTTTACCGAGCCCAGGGAGTTCTACCAGCCTAACTACAAGGACAGGCCCCTGCCAGACACCAAGGACTACCGAAGGACGCTCTACTGGAATCCGAACGTGAAATGCGACAAAAACGGAGAGGCAACCATCAGGTTCTACAACAACGCCAAAACCACAAAGGTGAAACTCTCCGTCGCAGGATTATGCAAGAACGGAAAAATGATATACAATCCATAACCATAAACGATATGAAAAGACTAAAACCCAAAACCGTTAAACTTGAAAACCTTAGTGCCGTTTGAATATAAACCTAAACAGTATGAAGAAATTCAGATGGATTGACCTTGCATTAGTGCCATTCGGATTGTGTGTGTTGTTTCTGCTCTTGTTGGGTAAGCTTTTGGGGCTCACCTACAAGCAGATCTCTGTGGTTTTTAACCTGTGGGTGCAGGGAGCCGTCTTGGCATTGTCGGGGTTAGCTCCTTTTGGTATAGTCGTCTACAAGATGACGGAGTCGTTTTCGACAGGTTGGCTGGTTCTATCCTTCATTTTGGCGCTTTATGGTACGGCATACGTATTTGCTTTCATAATAATGGTGCAGCATTATCGTTTGCCATTTGATGATGCTTTTAATCGTTGTGTTTGGGATCTGCAAAAGGTGGCCCAAAAGTGGCATACAACCTATCAGATGGTAAATCTTATAATTTTCGTTGTTCTATTTTTGCTGCTTTTATCGTTAAACATTGCAGGAGGTTACCTGCTGTTAAGATACCCAGCTATGCTCTGGTAAACTAAAAAAGCCCCAAGCTTTTCTTCTTTTTACTTCCATTTTTCGTCTTTGGGTCTTGTTTTGATGCCTTTAGGGGGCGATTGTTGGCGCACACATTTTGCTCCAAGACCCCCTAATAATATAAGGTGGCAATGAGGTTAAAACGCTTGTTTTGTCAAACAATCCGAAAACTTCGCATAAAATCCTCATTTTTTTCTTCAAAAGTTTGGAGGGGATCTAAAAAAGCTATACCTTTGCACTCGCTTTTCAGGAACACCGCCACGGTGACACACTG
>NZ_JAHKBE010000148.1 GCF_018789675.1 Hallella faecis | reverse complement strand
GCGCAAAAACGTCGGTTGCGGTCGCTGGTTGGATCGAAATCGCAACACCACTTTTTCACCAAAATTCGTAACATTCCCCATGTTCGTGCAAGTTTCTCGATGCTGGGGCTTACTTCCTCTTCTTATAGTTTCCGGCTTCCCTTCGGTCAGTGGGGCTTCGCCGAGTCTCGTGTTTTGGCAAAAGCAACCCGCATGGCCATTCCGCATGAAGGTCGTTCCCATGTTGAACACCTCAATAAGCCCACCGCCTACGGCGATGGCCTCAGGGGTCTAAGGAACACAGATATCACCGATGCGCACGGATCCATCATCACGGATCTGTTGTTCTTTCTTTTCTTTTGATGGCCCTCTGGGCCTACGGATCTTAAACGGATTTTCCGCGTATCAAGCAAGCCCCGTCATGTGGCATACTTCCATACATATTACTCTCCGCATGCGAAAAATCCGTGTCGATCTGCCGCGCCGACGGCGCATCAAAACCAAGCGGTAGGCAGCGAAGCAAGAGTAAACAATCCGTGAAAAGACCCATTCGTGCGCATCGGTGATATTACCTCCCCTTCGGTCGGTGGGGCTTCGCCGGGTCTCGTGTTTTTTGATAAAAGCACCCCGCATGGCATCTGTGCTTATCTGAGAGATCCGTGGGAGAATAAATACATTCTGCCTGTTCTTTAGCGCATTGTGCGCTTAGTTGTCGCCCACAGATCTCGCGGATTT
>NZ_JAHKBE010000147.1 GCF_018789675.1 Hallella faecis | reverse complement strand
AAATTATAACGGTCACAATCTCCGCATGCATAAAAAGGGGAAAACTCCAGGCTGTGTCTCTAATGGTGAGACAGGCTGTTTCCTCCATCCTACACTTGCGGTTGATCCGGAGACCTTTACTCCTTATGGCTTCACTCATATACATTTGTGGAACCGTGAAGAGGGAAATCCCGGATGCCGTGAGCGCAAATACAAGAAACTGCCGGCGGAGTTGAAAGAATCATACCGTTGGAGCGAATCCATAGACAAGACCGCAGACCTTATAGGAGAAGACGTATTGATAACAATGCTTAGTGACCGCGAGTCAGATGTTTATGAGGTGTTGAAGCGTGGCAAAAACAACGTCAAGCTAATCGTGCGCTCAAACCAAGACCGTCGTATAAAAGGCTCAGAATGTAGGTTGCATGAATTTATGTTATCCGTTTCACCGTCCGGTCAGTACGAATTTCACCTTCCTGCCTCACACGGGCGCAAGGCCAGAACGGCAAAGATGGAAGTGCGTTTCGCGGAAGTTTGTTTGGAGCGTCCAGCAGGCAGTCCGAAATCGGCAGATGCCAATATTGTATACAATTGCATAAAGGTGTCTGAGGCTCAGGGAACCGTACCTGAAAGAGAAGATCCCATAGAATGGGTGCTTCTGACAAATCATGAAGTCTCGAATGTGGAACAGGCTCTACAGTGCGTCTCTTGGTACAGATGCCGCTGGTTTATAGAGGAATTGTTCAGAC
>NZ_JAHKBE010000146.1 GCF_018789675.1 Hallella faecis | reverse complement strand
TCCATGCGGACCAGTCCAACACGTTTGCCCTCAAGTTTTGAGAGCGTGTCCTCAAGAAATGACAGATAATTGGTACTTGCGGATGTGTTGCCTGGACGTAGCCAGTAATTTGCTATCATCCTTACATCGGAAACGAATGCAAGAAGAGGATGATGCGAGAGTCGTCCAGGACGTTTGGGGTTGTATCCTTTGGCTGCTCCTTCCTGACTTCCCTCACGGACCATCACTGTAGAATCGAAGTCTAAAGTGTAGTTGTCGAACTTCAACTCGGAGAAAAACCAACGGAACAAATTTCCGAAAACACGCTGGTTGACAGCTTGAGAGAATTTATTGAGATAGCGCTGGTATGCACGATGGTCTGCTCCACGTTCCCATCCTAATAGGTCACATAGTGCAGCGTCATAACGAACCACGTCAAGATGGCCAAAGCAACTTGCGCCACACCACACACCTGCAAACAATCCCAATATCAACTGGATTGGTTTGTAACCACGGTTGGAACCTTGAAGAGGTAAACCACTTTGCATAACATGCTCTTCAAAATGGCATTTCTCAAGCATTTTGAAGAACAGGGAAAGACCACCAAAAGGTGTTATTTCCTTATTTACAAACTTTATGTCACAGTTTCGCATCGGAGTATATTCTTTTTTTCGTGGTAAAGTTAGTAAATATTTATGAATCAAGCATATACAAAGCTATTTTTCTAATGGCGGTCATTAGAAAATGACAAGAAACTTTTTCTAATGACCGATTTGGG
>NZ_JAHKBE010000145.1 GCF_018789675.1 Hallella faecis | reverse complement strand
GGCAAGTGACGGAATGTTGACCGTCTCTGCCATCGCCCTCTCCCTTCGGATGAGGCTTAGGACCCGACTGACCCCGGGATGACTGGCATTGCCCGGGAAACCTTAGACTTACGGCGGGAGGGGTTCTCGCCCTCCTAATCGTTACTTATGCCTACATTTGCTTTTCCACAAGCTCCAGCGCGGATCGCTCCACGCATTCAACGCCGGTGGAATGCTCCCCTACCGATACTTTTCATTGCTCTGCTATCCCGCGCCTTCGGCGTTCCGCTTACACCCGATTATTATCCACGCCCGGACCCTCGACCAGTGAGCTGTTACGCACTCTTTGAATGAATGGCTGCTTCCAAGCCAACATCCTGGCTGTCACGGGGACCGGACTTCGTTAGACTGACTCGGCGGAAACTCCGGGGCCTTAGGCGGCGGTCCGGATTCTTCTCCTCTCGGGGACGGACCTTAGCACCCGCCCCCTTACTGCATGGCTCCTGCCCTGAAGCATTCGGAGTTCGTCAGGACTTGATAGGCGGTGAAGCCCTCGCGTCCTATCGGTCGCTCTACCTCTCCAGGGGAACGCCACACGCGGCACCTAAATGCCTTTCGGGGAGTACGAGCTATCTCCAAGTTTGATTGGCCTTTCACTCCTACGCACACCTCATCCAGAAGCTTTTCAACGCTTATTGGTGCGGACCTCCATCCGGTGTTACCCGGACTTCATCCTGGACATGCGTAGATCACTTGGTTTCGCGTCTGCCCCCACCGACTAA
>NZ_JAHKBE010000144.1 GCF_018789675.1 Hallella faecis | reverse complement strand
AAAGCCTTTTTTATACAATAAATTCAACCTCAAAGTCTAAATCCGAAACTTGAGTTATGTTCTTTTGTTTTGCGTTGTATGCGTTTTCCATTACCTTTGTCACCATCACATGTGAAAAACAAATCCCACCATGGCCCGCATATTCATAGCCTTACGGTTTGGCGACGAGGTAAAGAAGGCGCTCGTGGCCTTGCAGAACGCCCTCCGCGCGCAGGGCGTTGAGGGCAACTATTGTGCGTGGGGCAACCTCCACATGACACTTGCCTTCATTGGCGAGCGCTACGACCTGCCCACGATACGCCAGGCGGTGAACGAGGTGCGTTTTGAGCCCTTTACCATGACCTTAGGCCCGTTGGGCACGTTCCCCACGAAGGCCGGCGTTGTCTGGTGTGGGGTGAGTGATGGCGAGGCGGTCACGGCCTTGGCCAACCAGTTGCGAGAGCGCCTCACGGCCCATGGCGTGGCCTATAGCGCGACGCCCTTCTTGCCCCATATCTCCTTGGTGCTGCGCCCCTCACACATCGTAACCCATCTTCCCGCGCCCCAAGTGGCCATCCCCGTGGAGCGCATTTCTGTGATGAAATCGGAGCGCATCGACGGCCAACTGGTTTATTCGGAAATATAGCCCCAAACGTTACGCGTTACCAAGGAAAAAGATTATCTTCCTCTATAAAACAAAAATGAATATCTCCGCAAAAGGCAACTAAACATCTGTATAATTAGTGTTTACTGAATAATTTATAACTCTCTGATATTTAAGTTTATATAACTTTAT
>NZ_JAHKBE010000143.1 GCF_018789675.1 Hallella faecis | reverse complement strand
GCTGGCAGCGTAAAACTGCTTAGCCTTTATCTCAAATTTTAACGAACTATTGATCTACACTCAAAAGATATTTTGGATATAATTCCTTTCGCCCTCTACAAGAGAACGTTATACGCCATATACTTAGCAACAAAGACTGTCTAGTGTTGATGCCTACTGGCGGTGGAAAGAGTATCTGCTATCAGATACCAGCATTGATGATGCCTGGTACGGCTATTGTAGTTTCTTATCTTCACTAATTGTCCATGTACTACAGTTTAAAGCTCCGCCCCATTTTTCAATAATTTCTTTCATCTGAACTTGAAAAATCCTTCCTCTATAATCAGGATATAAAGCAATAAACTGACCCATTGCTTCATTATCAAGTTTTGTATTGCCAATTCCTGGAACAATAATAACATCACGTGTCTGAAGAGCGTTGATATATGCCCAACTTAATTCGTTATATTCAGAAAGATTCAACTCTATAACATAAAAATGTTCCATCAAGATATTACGCATTTGAGCAGCAATACCATCATCATATACAGAAAGATTAGTTAACACTACAGGTTTGCCATCTTTTTGTGCGCCGACAAATCTTAATATTCCATCCGTATGCCCACAAACATCCTTTTTATCCCATGGCAACCATACTATAGTTATTTCATCAATAGTTGAATTACATTCTTTAGGTTTGAAAGAATCCCGAATTTTAGATTCTATCTCCTTTTTAGATAATCCTTCGTTTTCTATCATCACCTTGTCTGTCATTACAATAAAGGATTTAGTGGTGTAAGTATTTGGTTGTTCTATTTCGCCAACAACA
>NZ_JAHKBE010000142.1 GCF_018789675.1 Hallella faecis | reverse complement strand
AGGCATACCCTCGTCTATAGATATTGAATTCTTAGAATTAAACGACAACCCCTATGTTAGTGATACATCCCAAAGACAAGACCACAGCGATGCTTTCAGCCCTATATGAAGGGCTGGAAGCACAGGTGGTTGATGACAACCACACAACCAAGGAGATGGGGCGTCTGTTGCATCATGTCTCTACACAGGAGCGCATCATGCTGCTGGGGCATGGCCCTGACAAAGGACTATTCTTCCGTGCGGATGACAGCAAGGAGGGATTTGACAAAGTCATCGTGGGGCATCCTCACACTTATCATCTTCGGAAGCATGGAGGCAACATAGTAGCTGTATGGTGCAATGCTGAGGGAGATAACCAGGGCACTGCTACAACACCGTGGAGAATCAGCAGTAGATATATTAGGTGGTATAGATGCCGTAAAGGTTCGCTCCTGCATGACACTCTTCGATGCTGTCTCGCCAGATGACATATTCCAAGAAGTGCTAGATGCTTTCTATGGTGGTACGTCTGACAAGAATACATTGGATTATATGTGAAAGATGTGGGGTTACTACCGCCTCTATATTATCATAAAAGGATATAACGAATAAACATATTTGTTCAAGATGAATGCAATAAGAAAAATAAGAATAAAATGGCAGGTATGGTGCGGGAAGGCCGTTGATATATGGTCCAAGAGTCCATATCCTGCTAACGTGTTGAGCAATCTCCATGACAATGAATTTTACTTTGATGGTGTGAAATGCGGCAGTATGGAGGGGTTCTTGCAAGTAACTACTCAGCACCCCTATAGAAAACCTCTCGTTAATAAACCATAAACTTGA
>NZ_JAHKBE010000141.1 GCF_018789675.1 Hallella faecis | reverse complement strand
GTTAATTAACTCCTTCATTTTCAAACGATTACGTTAGAATTAACAGAGTATTGATAGAATAAGAGGTGGGATTTTGTGTTCCTTCATCGTTTATCGTAAGCGGAGCATCATTGACTTTAGGTTGCATCTGATTACTCTCCCCAGACACTGCGATACGGAACCAGAATCCCGTTGCGGGCATGGAAGTGATGTTAAGGGAATACACATTGCCGCCATAAGAAGTGCTCGGAGCACGCTTATGGTTGCTTGGCACGGCATACTTACCAACGACACCGTTGATTGTTTGGGCTGTAAGCAGATATACATCTGCCGCCTTCATCTCCAACATTGCCCCAAGCATCAACATAAGGGCAAATAAGCTTTTAATTGACTGTTTCATCTTTTCAGAATTATTGCATTATTTATAAATAACACTACATTTTATGTTATTAGAGCAGGTCCTGCACATTATGCTGAACCAAGACTATCCCCGGTCTGTGATTATTTCGACCGAAAATATATGGACTTTTGCATTACGATGTATTAGTGAAAATGGAAAATATGGGGGAAAAGTTATGCAAACGTTTGCAAAACCATTATTATCAACCGACAACAGAAACAATATGATATATATCTTGTTCATCGTTCTCTTGTATGTTTGGTTTATGAAATGTCGTCCTTCTATTTAATTTGTCCCTTTGTTATTGCGAATAATATCCAACAGAAAAGCGCGCTGGTCAAGATAGGCGCACAATAGACGATGAAGTTCGTTGCAAAAAAACCGGATCATCCGGCTTTCACAACGAATAGTTAATTTACTAAAGTTTCGGATTTAGGCAGGGTGGG
>NZ_JAHKBE010000140.1 GCF_018789675.1 Hallella faecis | reverse complement strand
TATAAAAAGTTCATCTCTGATTCAGCTTAAAAATGAGATTGTTCTTACCTTTGTTGTTTAAAGGAAGTCAACCTCCCCACAGAGCAATCCAATCTTTTGACCAGGCTTTGAGCCTTAGGTGTGTCGTGGGCTCTGTGGGTTTATAACTGAACTCCAAATAGAATGATAGGCTCTGAGCCTAAGTAAAGTCTTAGATGCAGCAGTTATATAGGCTGACCTTGATGTATAATATTAGATGCAAAGGTAATGAGAAATGATGTAACTATCTACGTAGGCATTGATTTTTCAAAGGAAAAATTCAATGCTTGTCTCCTAATGGATCAAGGAGTTATGGGCGAAAGTGAGTTCCCTAATACAAAAACGGGCTACCTCAAACTTACCAAATGGGTAAAGAATACTTCGGAACTGGGACGTTCATTTGACTCTTCCTTGGTGTTGTTCTGTGGTGAGCACACAGGCACGTGCAGTATTGGACTCTGCGAATATCTTTATGCCAAGGGAATGAAAATCTGGCTCGAAAGCGCATTGAAAATCAAGTACGGGTCAGGATTGAAGCGTATTAAAGACGATAAGGCTGATGCGGAAATGATAGCTTATTATGCCAAACGTTTCTATGAGCCAGGCTCATGTGCATTATTTGAACCAGACTCCGCCGATCTTAAGACATTACGCACTCTTTATCAGTTCCGCAATCGTGTGGTTTGCGACCGTGTAGCCATTGGGAATCGTATATCAAGCGGTGCTTTTGATTGCTCAACTCTGGTAAGAAATAGGATGGTCAAGCATCATAAAGAAGCACAGAAGGACGAGAAAGACATTGAAAAGGAAATG
>NZ_JAHKBE010000013.1 GCF_018789675.1 Hallella faecis | reverse complement strand
GGGCTATGTGCTTGTTGGGCCTTCAGCCCACCCTGCCTAAATCCGAAACTTTAGTTCCTTACATTCTGTTCTTCTGGCTTTCTCCTGCCCCCGTACCCTTATACTTGCTGCGAGTGACATTTTTCGTAACAATCTATATTGAAATCTACATGGTTTTTGTCGACGACCGAACGATTGGGCGGAAATGCGCGATTCTCAGTGTTGTTGTGTAACAAACTGATAACTAATGGGTTATCTTAATAATGGCAAATAGGGTGTTCCTAATTTAATATTCCACGCTGCGAAACATGCCTAACCGAGCGTCGATACATGGTCTTTCGAGCCTCGTGACGTGGTCTTTCGAGGTGCGGTTAGGTAGGTATCGCAAGACGAAAGATGCCTAACGGCGAAAGCACGGCGCAGATTTGGGATGAATGGCACGAAAAATCGACGTTTTCGTTGGCTCATTCAACGAAAAACGCCGCACAACTTTTGCACCAAAATATCTGACAGAACATATTGTGCGAAGGTTGCGAGGGGATGGGGCGAATGATTTCAGGATCATCCGCCATTGGGAGTGCGTGAAACACGCACGTAAGAGTATGCGCTCATTCGCGGTCGCTCGGCTCTTCCGCTTGGGTGGCACAGTGGCGAAAGCGGCAAAGCCGAGCGACAGGGAAGGTTACCCATTCGCCTTCATGAGTCGCTGCTCAACGAGTTGGTCTACGGCGTGCTGCTTCACCTGGATCAGGGCGTTGGCCATCTCCATCCATTGGGCTTGTGCGGCCACCTGGACGAAGTCGTCGTAATAGGCGAGCATGAGGGGCACGAGCGAGGTGTCGCGCGTTTCGAGGATATGCTGGAGGGTGAAATGCTCGAAGAGTGTCAGCGCCTCGTCGGTGGCCTCGAAGTTGCGCATGAGCACATGCACCTTGACCTTCGTGTTGAGCAATGCAAGGTAGTTCTTGATGGCTTTGGGCGAGTTGGGCACTATCTCAAGGGCGCGTTTGAGGAGCCTTTCCGCCTCGTCGATGAGTTGCAGCACCTCGTCGGCATTGCAGCTTGCGGCCAATTTCATCTCCACGATGCGCATGATGCAGATGGCCATGTCGCGCATGTTCTTCTCATTGTCGGGGGCTTGGCTGAGCTTCTCGGCATACACGGCCTTGGCCTCGTTGAGCTGGCGCTGGGCCTCGTCGGTGCGTCCCAGCCTCACCAACGCATGCCCCATGAGCTCCTTGATGGCGGCCACATGGCTGAGCTCGAGGTCGGGATTGGCGTAGTGGGCCGCCACGAAGGTGAGCGTTTGCTCCGCCTTTTGGCACAATGCGTCGTAGCGATTCTCGATGTTGAGCATCTCAAGGATGTTGTACGAGCTGAGCAACACGTCGTTCAGGATGGTGCCAGCGGGGTCCTTGTCGTACAATTCCTTAAACATGGCGTGGGCCTTGGTGTAGCACCGCTTCGCCTCTTGGCTGTTGCCGAAGATCATGTAGAACAGTCGGCCGGTCTCATCCACGGCCGATGCGTAGCGGCGTGCGGTCTCATGGTCCGATGGGTTGAGGCGCCACGCCTCGCAGGTGGCATACTCATGTTGCTTGTTGTAGAGCATCATGTTTTGCAAGTCGCGCCGTTGCTCACAGACGTATGCCAGACAAGCGTAGACGAGGGCGTAGCCCTGCACCACCAATGCGCCTGGCAGGTGCAGGCTCTTCATGAACCGCACCGCGTTGATGGTGTGTTCCTCCTCGTTCGACGCTTCGCTGGATGCGCCCGCATTGGTGCGCTCAGAGAACAGAAACTCGGCCATGCTGCACAACATGTAGAAAGCTATCTGCAGGCGAAGCGTTTGTTCCACCGACGCCTGTTCTTGCTGTTGCATAAACAGTTGGCGCTCGGTGCCGAACACAAACAATGCGAAACTGTATAGCTGCGACATGGGCAGGGCCTTGAGCTGCATGGCCACCTTGGTGTAAAGGAGCATGAAGTCGCCCATGGCACGTTGCGTGTCGGGGTTGGTTTCGTTGGGATAGGCGCCAATGATGCGGTTGGCATAGTTGGCGAAACGCCTGATGGTTGCGACCTCCTGAGGCGTGAGGTCGCGCTCGATGGTGTTATTGGGCAGGGCCATGCAGAAGTGCATGAGGTGGGCCCGCACGCCCAGGGCGTCGGTTCGGTTGTCGTCGAGCAGTGCCGGCGCACTGTTGAGCACGTCGCTGCACTGCTGCGGGTCGGCGTCTTGGAAGAGCAGCTGATCGGCCCTGGCCACCACCTGGCCCTCGCCTTCCTCCTCGCAGAGCGGGTCGGTAGGCGTTTGGCAGTTGTCGGCAAAGAGCACATGGTTGGGCGCAGCCTCCCGGAGGGTGTCCGACAGGCGTTGCGCTTCGGCCTCAAGAACCGTTGCGGCGTGACGTTCTATGTACCCCATCAGGTGCGAGAGGCGCCTCATCGGGGCAATCTGGAAATAGGCGCGGTACAACCACGGTTGCTCGTTGAGCACGTCGGCCAGCAACAGTTGGTTGGGTTCCTCGCCGTCGAAGTCGCGCAGTTGAAGCATTTGTCGGAAAACAACCGCCAGCTCTTGTTGGATGCCCAGGAACTCCAGTCGGTGATGATCGAGCACCAAGCACTGTGCGAAACTCAGCCCATGAAGCGTCCATTGCTCCATCAGATGGGCTTCGTCGGCGTCGACCTTGCCGTCGGCTTCGCCACACTCGTGACACCATACGGCCACCCTCGCATAGATGGCCCATGCAAAGAGCGCCATGTAGCGGTCGTCGTCCATTTGCTGGAGATGCTCGTTGAGCAACCAGTTGGCCCATTGGGCAGCCAACGGGCGTTCGCCTTGATAGTACAGGCACACGGCGAAGAAGGCCGTGAGGTTGCCTATGGCCAATGGCTTTGCTTCCCCAGAGGCCGCCGTCTGGGCCTCGTCGTTGTGGTACACCTTGGCGAGCGCGCCCCCGATGGCCGTTGCCGCACCATAGGAACCACGGTCGGCCAGCTGCCGCATGACGTCGAGCATGAGCAAGGCCGTGGCCTCGGGGTGGCGTGTGGCGGCTTTCGACAGCCACTGTTCCATGAAATTCCACTGGCTAATGGTGAGGTCCGACAGGGCGTAGACCACATGTCGGTGCCACACCATGCCCTGGTTCAGCACCACAAAGTCGAGCAAGTCGGTGGTTTGATATTTCAGGGCGAGGTAGGGCAACTCGCGAATGGCTACCGCATCGAATGGGTTGTCTTCAATTGTTTGGAGCAGATGGCTGGCGAGCGCCGCAACATAGCGACTGATGGCGTCGGCCGATTGCACGCACACCTCGATGCGGAAGTTGGGATAGGCGAAGTCGATGATGCCGCTGACACTGTCGGTCGTGAGCAGCGGTCCGAGGTAGCGGCGCAACTCAGCAAACTTCAGCGCGTCCCAATCGTTGCCCAACAGTTGGCGCAGGTCGCCCTCGCGCAAGCCGTATTCGCTCACGGCGAGCATGCGCAGCACCGTCATGCCAAACGCCATGTCGACGAAATGCCCGCCCTCTTGCAGGATCGACATGAAGAGAGGCTCGGGATAATTGGCGGCCTGGGAGACGATTTCGATGAGCGAGTTTTGGATTTTCAACTCCTCGTTGGCCTCTTGGCGCTGTCGGGTGGCTTCGAAATAGGAGGCGTTGAGCAGGGTGAGGCGGCGTGTCATCATGACCGACCACAGGGGGATGGTAGATGGATGGATGCGGCGCGCCTGCTTGTTGAGCAACGCCTCCATGACCGCCGGTTGCAGGCGTTTGCCCACCTCGGCAAACCGTTTGTCGATGAGCTGTTGCGCCTCCTGGCGCGAGAGGGGCGAGAGTGCGATCTTGTCGCATAGCGTAATGCCCTCGGCCTCGCCGCTCTCAGCGGTGCAGATCACCACCGTGTTGGCGGGAACCCAATGGTTGTTGAGGAGCAAATGGCAGTTGTCGAGGCGGCACACGTCGTCGATGAGCAGCACTTTCCGCCTGTCGTTGGTGCCCAACGCCTTGCCCAACAGGTGGGCGAGGAGGCCGAAGTCCTCATCGTTGTCGATGCCACAACGGTACTCGGTGGCTGTGCGCGAGTCGGACAGCCAGCACTTGAGTGGCATGGAAGCCTGACAGTTGGCTTGCTTGCGGTCGGCGAAAAAGATGTAGGGAATGAAGTGTTGGCTCTGTGCCAACTGTTCGTAGAACTTGCATAACAGGGCCGTCTTGCCAAAGCCATAGGGGCCGGTGACCAGCAGCACCTTGCCGTGATGGCGCTTGGGGGCGTGGGCGTTGTCGTTGCTGGCGGATGGGTCGGCCTCGCCGTTGGGGGCGTCGGACGGGGTGCCGTGGGTGCCATAGGCATATTGCTCGAGCCATTGCAACCAATCCTCGCGGCCGCAGAACAGGCGGTTGCTTTGTGCCATGCGCTCTTGCGCGACGCTGGTGATGTTCTCGAAGTCGTTGTCGGGATTGGCCGTAGCGTCCTCACACTCGTAGAGCTCTGTCTCCTGCACCAAAGCCGTGGTGAGAAAACGCACGAGTGTGTCGAGGTGGGTGAGCTGGGTGCCGTCCCACTGGCAGTTGTAGTGGCAGATGTTGCGGTCGAGCGAGTGGGCATGGAAGGTTCGGGTGATCTTCTCCTTGAGCAGCGCGAGGCGGCGTGTGGCCGTTTCGTCCTGCTCACAGTAGCGCGCCCGTTCGTCGGCGCCCATCTGTTGGTAGGCCTCGGGCGAACGAAAGCAGAAGAAGCTGCGGTGTAAATTGTCGGTGTCCATGAGCGAACCAAAGAGAATCTCCAACTCGGTGACGCTGCGCGCCTGTTGGGTGTCGGTGTTGACAAACAGGCGCTCGTCGGCGCTCATGCCGTCGACGATGGCGTCCCAACTCGCTTGCGATGGCACCCATCCGTAGCGGTCGCCGAGCAGTCCGATGAAGAACGGACGTGAGCTCTGTATGCCTCCAAGGCACTCGCGCAACACATGGTTCTCGCGATCGGCCTCATCCACATCGCTGGTGCTCACGCCCCACCGCAGATCGATGAAGTCGACGTGGATGTTATGGCGGGCCAACTGTTGCGCTACGGCGGGATACACTCGGTTCATGATGGCGTCGCGCTCGGCGTCCATGTCGCGAAAGGTGCTGTTGAGGAACACCTTTATGTTTTTTCCAAAGGTTCGTTGGGTCATAAGAGGTTTAGGTTTGGGGTGTGGTGAATAACGAGTTGGGGGTGCCACTCATTGCGTTTGGTAAACGTTGGTGGGCTTCAGTTGCATGCCCAACGACTGGTAGAGTTGGTTGGCGGCCACACGCTGGGGGCGTGAGGTGAGCATGATGGTGCCACCGCCATGCGTCCGGGCATAGTGGATGGCGTGCTCCACCAATGACCGCCCGATGTGTTGTCCACGCGCCTGCTGGTCGACCACCACATCCTCCACCCACCATTTGCGGCCAGTGGGGGTGGCGTAGGTGCACAGGCTGAGCATGCCGAGCATGGTGCCGTTAGCCTCGGCCACGAAGAGATGCGTGTCGTTGTTGGCAATCATCGACAGCAGTTGGTCGTTCGTCATTTGCCTTCCCGACGACGACAGTTGGGGCAACAGGCGGTTGATGGCGTCGAGACAAGCGTCGGAATAGGTTGTTATTTCAGTTATCATGGACCGATTTGGGTTAAAAGGAATGGAGGTAACACTTCACCGTTTTGTCGTCGGTGAGGAAGCAGAGCATGCCGCAATCGTAGAACTGGAGGTTCCAATCGTCGTTGCAATCGAGCTGCAGGAGTGAGCGCCAGCCTGGATACTGCTCCTCGATCTCGTCGAAGAAGGGATGGCCGAGCAGCTTGAAGCCCGCCTCCTTGTCGTCGCACGCGGCAAAGGTGATGCGCTCAGCGTCTCGCGTGAGCGGGTTGCCCTCGTCGTCCACCAGGCGATGGGTGTGGAGATCGGTGGTCGTTGGCGAGTAGAGCACACGGAAATCGTTGTCGCTCCATTCGCCCATGCCCGGCGAGTAGTACTCGCGGTGGCCGAGGAAATAATCCACCTCGCCGAAGAAATAGAGCATGCCCGTATGCGGCAGCAAGCCCTCGGGGTCGAGCGCGGCAATGTCCTCGCAGCGAATTTGGCAGATGAAGGTCAGCGGGTTGTCGTAGGTCTCGCCCTCGTCCTCATACTGGGCCACAGGGTAGGGCAGCGAGTCGGGCAGGTCGGGACAGCCCCACATCTTCGATTGACTGGTGAGGTCTTGGTCGGTTGGGTTGAAAATGAGTTGTATAGCCATGGTTAGTCAAACATTACACGGGGATTCATTTGATGGGGATTGCGCCACACTACGCCGAGCTTATGCAACGCCAGTTGGCGCTCATGCCAAAAGCTGAAGCAGAAGCCCATGCCTCGCGGCACGCCTTTCAGGCGGGAGTAGGCTTGGCGGTCGGCCTCGTCGATAACGGCTTCCCACTGCTCCGTCCACTCCACGGGGTCGCGCTTGAGGTGCCCGGTTTGCGGAATCTCATTGAGGCGGCCCTCGTCGGCCAGGTCGATGATGCGGCTCAGCTCGCGTACATCGCGCTCCACGTCCTCGGTGAGCCCCAGCTCGTGGTCAGCCTCTATTTCGCGCAACACACGCAACTGGCACCTGAGCAGGCGGAGCTTGAGGCGTGGGTGGTCGCTGATGATCTCGAGCAGACTGTCGTTGGCGCTATAGAGATCATCGAGCCTCAGCGGTATGGCCAGCAGGTCGTCGGCGCCGTTGAGATAGGCGCTTATCAGGCCCGCCACCTCCCATTCGCGCTCTTGGTTGCGCACACGTTCGAGCGCTCCCATGATGTTGTTCATGCAAGCCTGCCATATCAGGTCGGTAGTGACCGTTGAGCAATCGTCTTCGCCCACCTCGCGCTCGGGGTCGCCGTCATATTGGTACTCGTGGTCGTCGTTGTAGCCGTCGTCATCGTCGTCATCGTCGTAGTCGGGCAGGTCGTCGACGAAATGCGACAATTGGTTATGATATTGAGGTAGCCATTTCTTCTCGATCATGGCCGTGTGTTGGCTGAGGAAACCGCTGCGATAGCCAGCTATCACCTCGTCTAATAGGTCGTCGTTGCCCAGCGCCAGGGCTCGGTAGGCACACTCGTAGCCCCGTTCCTCACCGTAGCCCTCGGGGGCTGTGTGGTCGTGGAGCGCCATGTGGGACATGGCCGCCCATGCGAAGGCGCAGCGCAGGTTGGCTCCTCGGCTATACCATAGCCATGCCTCCTCGGCATTGCGCTCGAAACCGTAGGTGCCGTTTTCGAAATAAGTGCCGAGGAAGTAGGCGCACGTGCTTTCGCCCAACATCCATCCCATCCTGAGGTCGTCGTACAAAGTCTTGGTTGCCTGTTGCTGTTCCTCCTGGCTCAGGGCGTCGAAGTCGACGCTTTCCATCAGTATGGCATACATGGTGTAGCAGTCGGCCGCTTGCACGTCGATGCCTTTCTGCATGACCTCCATGAACTCCTCGCGGTCTTCGACCTGATAGTTCTCGTTGCAGTAGGCTGCTATGGCCCACCTGTAGAAGCCTTGGCTGCAACCGTTCATCGCTGCCTGTTGGTACATTTTGATGGCCTCGTCCTTGCGGTTCATCTTCTCCAGGGCCTCGCCCATCAGCATGAGATAGGTGGGATGGGGAAAGGCGCTGTTCTCCCAGAGGCTCTTGGCGCCTTCGTAGATCATCTCGGGCGTGCAAGGCACGTCGTTGGCGCCACAGAGCGAGTCGCGGAACGCTTGGGCCATGGCGCGCTCACTGTGGTGCTGTTGCCCCTTTGCCATCAGGCTTTTGTAGGCGTCGGGGTCGATCTCGCCTAAGTCGGCGTCGCGGTACATGTAAGCCAAATGGACGTAGGCGTCGCCGATGCCGTTGTTGGCGGCCATCTTGTAGTAGTGTTCCTTGATGGTATTGGAGTCTTTCTCAGGCTGCAACACATCGTGCAATCGGGCGTAGGCCATCTGCATGTAGGGGTTGCCGCCATCGGCCAAGGCCTTGATTTTCTCGGCGTCGCCTTGCAGTTGGGCTACGTTGTTGGCAAAGAAAATAATCTGCAGGAAGAGCTCTTGCTTCGCTTCGTCGTGCTCCACGTTTTTGGCTGCGGCCCAAAAGGCCTTTTTAACTTGATAATCCTCTATGTATCCTAAGATTCGTTCGATCATGGCATGATTAGCTTTGTGGTGTGACAAATGGTGGATTGTGCGCCGCCCCCAAGTTTTATAGAAACGTCATGGCGCACCATCTATAGTTGCGAAGATAGCTATAATAATTGGCATTTCCGAATTTTTCTCCATGTTTTTAGCGATAATCGGTCATTAACCCCAAATCGGTCATAAGCCGTGTTTCGTTTTGCTGATCGCCAATGCGAAAACCTCTCGTTCCCCTCCCTGTAGACGCAGGAGGAAAACGAGAGGCTTATGCGATTCGTGTTAGGCTGACTTTTGGGCAGTGGGGCGCCTGTGCTTCTTGAGGAAACATAAGGCGGCGCCCAACAGGAGCAGGCCCGTGGTCCACGACACGGCGATGCCCGCCACGAAGCCCAGGCTTTGGGCAAAGCCCGCCACGATAAAGGTGAAGAATGATACCGTGGCTACGGTCAGCGCATAAGGTAATTGCGACGATACGTGGTGAACGTGTTTGCACGATGCGCCGGCGCTCGCCATGATGGTGGTGTCGGAGATGGGCGAGATGTGGTCGCCACAAACAGCGCCGGCCATGCAGGCTGAGATGGAGATGACGCGCAATGGGGCGGCGGCGGGGAACACGGCTACGCAGATGGGGATGAGGATGCCGAAGGTGCCCCATGATGTGCCTGTGGCGAAGGCCAGCAACGCCGCCACGACGAAGATGATGGCGGGAAGCAGCATCTGCAGGTGGCTGGCGCTGCTCGACACCACGTCGGACACGTAGGCGGCGGCACCCAACGAGTCGGTCATGCTCTTCAGCGTCCATGCCAAGGTGAGGATGAGGATGGCGGGAACCATGGCCTCGAATCCCTTGATGAGGCTACTCATGGCCTCGTCGAATGGCAATGTCTTGCGCACGGTGAACATCGCCACGGAGAGGATGAGGGCCGTGAGCGAGCCGATGACCAGTCCCACCGAGGCGTTGCTGGCGGCGAAGGAGTCGATGAAATGGTGGTAATTGTTGCTCGAGGGTTGGAAGAATCCGCCCGAATACACCATGCCTATGGTGCAGAACACAATGAGCATGAGGATGGGAAGCACCAGGTCGGCCACTGTTCCGCGATGGCCCGTTTTTTCCGGTTGGCCCGCTCCCACACCGTGTTCGGCCAGTTGGAGCTTGGTGCCGCTCACCTCATCGATCTTGCCGCCATTGGTTCGCTCGTACCATTCGCGCCAACGGGCGTCGTACTTGCTCATCGACTTGAAGTCGAAGTTGATGGCAACGATGGCGAACATAAACAGTAGGGTGAAAAGGGCGTAGAAGTTATAGGGAATGGCTTTGCAGAAAAGCGCAAGGCCGTTCTCGTCGCCTGTGACGAACCCCGACACGGCCGCCGCCCAACTGGAGATGGGGGAGATGACGCATACGGGCGCCGCCGTCGAGTCGATGAGGTAGGCCAATTTCTCCTTCGTCACGCCGTGGCGCTGCGTGATGGGCCGCATCACGGAACCTACCGTGAGGCAGTTGAAGTAGTCGTCGATGAAAATGAGGATTCCCAACAGGATGGTGGCGATCTGTGCGCCCCGCTTCGTCTTGACGTGCTTAGACGCCCACTGGCCGAATGCGGCCGAGCCGCCAGCCTTGTTCATGAGCGACACGATGGCGCCCAGCACCACGAGGAACACCAGGATGCCAACGTTCCATGGGTCGGCCAGACAGTGGATGAGTCCGTATTGCTTGGCGGTGTCGCCCGTTCCCACGGTGTCGTTGAGCAGGTGCGAAAGAAATCCCTCGAACCCAGTGCCCATGGAGTAGCTGAAGAGTGCCGCTCCGAGGATGATGCCGATGAACAATGACGAATAAACTTCCTTGGTCTTCAAGGCCAAGGCGATGGCTACGACAGGCGGTAGCAGGGACCAGCATGTCCCGATCAGATTGAAATCCATGTGATGGAAGTGATGTTTTTGTTTTCAGTAAGTCACCCTACGGTCGGCCATTATGTGGTGGCGCAACCGTAGGGTGAATGTTATGAGAAATGGAGAGCGCCCGTTCGAAGGTGTAGACGGATGCTTTCTCGGGTGTTGAAACGTTTATTTGACGCTGACCTTCAGCGGCGTTCTCACGGCCTTGGCGGCTTGGGCGAGCACTGCTTGCCATGCCTCGAAGGTGTGGATTTCGGTGGTGGTGTTCTGGTCCCATCCCGTTCCGAAGTAATAGGTGAACGATGTGCTGGGATGATAGGTGGTCGTGCCTAATATGTGGCCTGTGGCAATGCCGTTCTCGCGAGCCTTGTAAAGGGTGGTGATGTTCTTTTGTGGGAAAAGCAATCCGATGTAGATGTGGCCCATCTGCTTGGCCAACTCCTCGTGGTATTTGGCGTTGTACACGCTGGCGTCGCCCAGGTCCTCATAGCCAATGAAGCCGCTTTGGGCGTTCAGCACATATTGCGTGGGGTTCGATTTGTGAACCACGGCACCGGCGGCAACGGTCATGGGCTTTGGCAACCCCTGGTAGGTGACGGCCACCCGGTTAAAATGCGAGCCGGCGTCGAGCGTGATGACGCGCTTCTCTATCACCTTGGCGCCGTTCAGTTGGCGCTCAGGGTAGGTGAGCTCCACGGTGAATCGCAGTGGGCCTTGGTCGAGAATCTTATAGCTCTTGTAGCACGACGGCATCAGCAAGTTGCCGTTGGCCTCCATGAGCGCATTGGCTCCACCGCCCAATGTGGGGCCTACGGTGTAGCAATCCATGCCCTTTCCGTGGTTGATGTGGTAGCAATAGGCGTTGTAAACCTGGTCGGCAAGGTCCTTGTAGCCACGCTTTCCAAGGTCCTTAATCACGCGGCGCATGTCCTGGTTCTGCTCGCTGGCGTACCAATAGTCGAGCATCAGGTCGCTGGTGTTCTTGTTGAACAGGTCGTAGCCCACCGCTCCGCCGTGACCGTAGATGCGGTAAGCCACCTTGTCGTTCTCCCATCCAAACTCGTCTTGTCGCTCGGTGAAGAGGCGGCCGGCCACCTTCGCCGCGTATTTCTGGGGTGTTCCCTTTGTGGCGTAGTACACGGCCTTGCCCTTGGCGGGCACGCCAGCCTGGAAAATGAGCTTGCCGTCGTGGGTGGCTTGCGAGGGAATTTCTTGGCCGTTGGGGTCGGTAATGATGATGTTGGTGGTGGCGTTGAGCTTGCGTTGCACGTCGGCGAGCTTCGTCTCCACCATCTCCGTGCGGGGCGTCGACAAGGTGTTGGTAAGCGTAATGGTTACTTTGTCGGCCGCATTGGTCAGGGCGCTGAACGCCGAAAGAATCGTCAGGGTGATTAGTTTACAATTCATAAGTGTCTTGGTTTTGATGTAAAGAGACCATCCCGAGGCCTTTGTGGGCATGCTCGGGATGGCCTATCCTTGTAAATCTGTGGGCGAATCGTTGGGTGTTATCCTTTGAGCGGGTTCCAACCTTGTGCCGTGATGTCAAACTCTTGGTTGTCGCGGCTGATGAGCTTAGTGCCCAACTCGGGCTTGGTGATGTAGCCAATCTGGCGGATTCCCTTGCTCTCCAAGCCGTTGAGCTTGTCGTGGTCGCCAATGGGCACGGTGAAGAGCAACTCGTAATCCTCACCTCCGTTCATGGCGCAAGTGGTGACGTTCATGTTGAACTCCTCGGCCTGAACAGCTGTTTGGTAATCGATGGGGATGTTCTTTTCGTACACACGGCATCCGCATTGGCTCTGCTTGCAGATATGGAGGAGCTCCGACGACAGGCCGTCGCTGATGTCCATCATGGCCGTGGGCTTGATGTTGTTTTCGCGCAACAGTTGTAAGATGTCGCCACGGGCCTCGGGCTGCAACTGCCTTTCGAGCAGATACTCGCGCCCAGCGAAGTCGGGCTGGAAGTCGGCGGTCTTCGCACCCTGCTCGCGCAGGTGCTTCACGAGGGCGTCGTTGCCCGCTTTCTTGGCCTCGGAAATCTTGCGGTTGATGTCGTCGAGTTGCTGATAATATACCGTTTTCTCGCGTTCGAGCAACTGCAGGCCCATGTAAGCCGCACCCAGGTCGCCGCTCACGCAAATGAGATCGGTCTCTTTCGCGCCGTTGCGATACACGATGTCGTCCTTCTTAGCGTCGCCTATGCAGGTGATGCTGATGGCCAATCCCGTAAGCGATGATGTGGTGTCGCCGCCCACGATGTCGATGTTCCACTTGTCGCAGGCCTTCTTCAGGCCCGTGTAAAACTGCTCCATGCCCTCCACGTTGAAGCGCTTGTCGATGGCGATCGACACGATCATCTGGCGTGGGGTGCCGTTCATGGCGAAGATGTCGGATATGTTCTCCATCGCCGCCTTATAGCCTAGTTGCATGAGCGACACGTAGGTGAGGTCGAAATGCACGCCCTCCATGAGCATGTCGGATGTGGTGAGCACCTCTGTGTCGGGGTAATGCATCACGGCGCAGTCGTCGCCCACTCCGTAAAGAGAACTGTTGTTCTTGAGTTGGATGTCTTTGGTGAGTCGGTCGATGAGGCCGAACTCTCCGAGCTTGGATATTTCCATGATTGATGTTTGCGTAATTTATGAGCGAGCAATGATCTCGCGCATGATGGTTGTCATCTTCGGCTGTGCTGTCGCGGCTGCCTGTTGCACCTCTTCGTGGCTCACTTCCACGGGGTTGTCGAAGCCTCCGAGGTCGGTGATGATGCTCACGCCAAACACGCGGATGCCACAGTGGCGCGCCACGATGACCTCCGGTACGGTCGACATGCCCACGGCGTCGCCACCCATGATGCGGAACATACGGTACTCGGCAGGTGTTTCAAACGTGGGGCCTTGTACACCGGCATACACACCGTGGCGCAAGGTGATGCCTTTCTCCTCGGCAATCTGGTCGGCCATGGCGATGAGCTCATGGTCGTAAGGCTCATGCATGTCGGGGAAGCGTGGCCCGGTGGGAATGTTCTTTCCGCGCAGCGGATGCTCGGGGAAGAGGTTGAGGTGGTCGGTGATGATCATGAGGTCGCCGATGTGGAACTCCGGATTCATGCCTCCGGCGGCGTTGCTCACAAAGAGCGTCTTGATGCCGAGCTCATACATGACACGCACGGGGAACGTTACTTCCTTCATGGAGTAGCCCTCGTAGAAATGGAAGCGTCCCTCCATGGCCATGATGTCCTTGCCTCCCAGCTTGCCGAAGATGAGTTTGCCTGCGTGGCCCTCAACGGTCGACACGGGGAAGTTGGGTATGTCCTTGTAAGGTATCTCGGTGGTATCAGTTATCTCGGAAGCTAATTGTCCCAGGCCTGTTCCCAGAATGATGGCTGTCTTTGGGCTTGCCGTCATCTTTTCTCTTAGCCAGGATGCTGTTTCTTGAATTCTTGTGTACATAGCTGATTATTTTGTGGTTGAAGTTTTCTTCTTGGTCGAGCATGAACCGTATGCGTATGGGCAGCGCATAGAGCGCTTTCTTCACCTCCAGGCTCAGACCATTGGTGCTCAATAGGCGCGTGGCGTCTTTCTCTGTGGTGATGATGAGGCGTGGCTCGGGCAAGTTGGCGAAGGCTTGGTTGATGCGCGCCGCATCTTTCTCGGTGAACTGGTGGTGGTCGCCGAAGGACATGGGGGTGATGGATCGGCAGCGGTCCTTGAGGTCGAGCTCCATCTGTCGGGGTGAGGCGATGCCTGTGAGCAACAGCGTGTTGGCCGACGATAATGTGGGAAGGCTTACTGCTTCGGGAAAGACGGGTGCCAACTCGTCGTAGTCGATGCGCGTGAAGAAGAGCGCCTGATAGGGAAAGAGGTCGAGGGCCTTGGTGAGCACGCGAAACTCCATGGGTTTCAGGTCTTTCGGACACTTGGTGACAATCACTATGTCGGCTCGGTTCTTGCCTTTCATGGGCTCACGCAGTCGGCCGGCGGGCAACAACTTATCGTAGATGATGAGTCGGTGATAGTCGACCAGCAGGATGTTGATGCCGGGCTTGACGTAGCGGTGTTGGTAGGCGTCGTCGAGCAGAATAACGTCCACATCGCTTGTCGCCTCGTCGTCGGTGAGCCGTTGAATGCCCTCGCGCCGGTTCTTGTCGACCGCCACATATACGTCGGGAAACTTGCGTTTCATTTGGAACGGCTCGTCGCCGATGGTGCGCATAGGCGTGTCGTTGTCGGCAAGCACGTAGCCGCGGCTCTTTCGCTTGTAGCCCCGCGAGAGCACTCCCACCTTCATCTTGTCGTGCAGCAGACGGATAAGATACTCCACATGTGGCGTCTTGCCTGATCCGCCGACGGTGATGTTTCCCACGTCGATGACGGGTATGGAGAACTCTTGCTGAGGCAGCACGCCGAGGTCGAAGAGGTGGTTGCGCACCCCCACGCCCATGCCGTAGAGCCAACTCAGCGGCAACAGCCAGTCGTTGATTTTAATGAGGTCACCTTCCATGGTGTGATGTTCAGAAATTGGTAATGATAAATGGGCATCGAGCCTGCATGGGGTCGAGCGATTGCACGGTGCGCAACATACGAATGGGCTCGTAGAAGGTGCCCAGCGTCAGTCGCAACTGCTCGTCGAGCGCCGTGCCCTTGTTATTGTTGAAGTTGAGCAACTGCGTCATCATGTCGGCGGGAGCGGGATAGGGCAGGGTGTGATACACGTCGAGTTTGGCCAGTTTGGCCGCCTTGGCCACCGCCTTATCGAGTCCGCCCAACTCATCGACGAGACGGAGCTTGAGGGCGTCGGATCCCAGGAACACATGACCTTGTGCGCGCTCCTCCACCTGTTGCATGTTCATGCGTCGTCCGCGAGCCACGCGGCTCTTGAAGAGCTTGTAGCCACGGTTTACGCTGGCTTGCATGAGCGCCATTTGCTCGGCGGTCATGGGCTTCATCATGCCGCCCATGGTGGCGTTGCGGTTGGTCTTCACCTCGTCGTAACGCAGGCCGAGCTTCTCGGTGAGCAGTTGCGACTGGTCGAGCGTCAGGCCGAAGATACCGATGGAGCCTGTGATGGTAGTGGGCTCAGCTACGATGTAATCGGCTGCCGCACTGATGTAATAGCCACCCGATGCGGCCGCTCCACCCATGGAGATCACCACGGGCTTCTTGGTGCGCAGGGCTTCTATCTGATGCCATATCTGCTCGGAGGCGTATGCCGAACCACCGCCCGAGTTGATGCGGATAACCACCGCCTTCACATTGTCGTCGTCGGCGAGGTCGGCGAGGTCGGCGCACATCTCGCGTCCCACGATGAGATGGCTATTGGAGAACGCATCCTGTGAGGGACGTTCCTGCACGATGTCGCCCCAGGCATAGTAGACGGCTATCTCGTCGCCCTTCTTCTCGGCGGGCGCGTTGATCATGTCGGCCACAGAGACCTGCGGCACTTCGTCGGTCTTTTCTAATTTGAGGCGACTGCGCACCACGTTCTTCACTTGGTCGTTATAGAGCAGTCCGTCGACCATTTTGTAACGTATGAAGTTCTTTGGGTCTTCCAACGAGATGACGCGATCGGCATACGCCTGCAGCGAGTCGGCGTTGATGGCGCGGCTCTTCGACACGGCTTGGCACACCGTTTGCCACCATCCGCCGAGGTAGCGTTCCGTCTGTTCGCGGCTGGGCTCGCTCATCTTGTCCTCGGTAAACATCTCCGTGGCGCTCTTATACTTGCCGCATTTGAACGGAACCATCTTCACGCCGATCTTGGCGAGGGCGTCTTTTACAAACATCATCTGTCCGCCCATGCCCTGCCATGATATGGTGCCTTGTGGGTTGAGGTAGATCTTGTCGGCCACCGACGCCACATAGTAGGCGCCGAGCGAGTACTCCTCGCCGTAGGCCACAATCCATTTCTTGGCCGTCTTGAAGTCGGCCAACGCGTCGCGTAGCTCCTGCATTTGTGCCATGTCGGCCCCATAGGAACCGGCTTCGAGGTAAATGCCCTTCACCTCGTCGCTGTTCTTGGCTTTGGTGATGGCTTCGAGTGTTTCTTGCAATCCCTTTGTTGAGGTGCCACTGAGTGTGGCGTATAGGTTGTCCTCGGCGCGCTCCTGCAGGGCTCCGTCGAGCTTGATGACGAGTACAGAGTTGTCGGCCACTCGTTGGGTCGACTGTGATGAAGCTATCATGCCCACGAGGCTCATGAGGCAGATGACTCCTACGATGACGGAGAAGGCCAGCAGACCCACGATGGTGGCGCTAACCGATTTGATAAAGTCTTTCATTTTTGTCGTCTGTTATTGTTGTTGGCAAATTAGATTGCAAATCTACGAAATATTTTAGGAAATGCCAAATGCTAACGTGTCATTCTGTCTATTTATAGGTGTAATAATTGGTCCTTTGGGTTACAAAAGTGTTATGTTGTTGCATTTGTTTGCACACACAGTGGTTTTTGCGAAAGATTTTTAGTTGTCGTGCATAATTTTGCGCCTCGCAAACGTTGACGAAGCGTAATATTTTATATCTTTGCATAAGATAGGCTGCGCTCGGCCATTTGAGAACAAGTTCTCATGGCGCTCGTTTGCACTATCTTTGCATAAGATAGGCTGCACTCGGCCATTTGAACGCGTGTTCCCTAAGGAAAAGCAGACGATGACGTCATACTGTTGCCCCAACTTATTAATCTATAATTATATGCAAATGAAGACACTTCTGATCACTTCGGCCTTGGCGGCTTCGGCCTTGGCGGCGAATGGACAGTCGATCAAGTATCCCACGGCTCCGAAGGACGCTACGGTCGACGAGTATTTTGGAGTTAAGGTGGCCGACCCGTTCCGCCCCTTGGAGGACGACACTTGTGCGGCCACGGCGGCATGGGTGGAGGCTGAGCACCAGGTGACCAACGCCTATCTGGCAAAGGTGCCGCAGCGCGCCAAATATCTGAAGCGCCTGAAGCAAGTGGTCAACTATGAGAAGGTTTACACGCCTTTCGAGAAGAACGGAAAGTGGTATGTCTACAAGAACAACGGCATGCAGAACCAAGCCGTGCTCTATCAGATGGACGCCTTAGGTGGTGCGCAGCGTGTGTTCCTCGACCCCAATAAGTTGAGCGACGACGGTACGGTGGCCCTGAAGGATATCTCGTTCTCCAACGACGGCAAGTATTTCGCCTATGTCATCTCACGCAGCGGAAGCGATTGGGAGGAAATTTACGTCATGGACGTGAACACCGGCAAGATGCTCTCCGACCACATCGTGTGGGCTAAGTTCACTGGTGTGAGCTGGTATGATGGCGGTTTCTACTATAGCGCCTACGACGCCCCCGAGAAGGGCAAGGAGACCTCGGCCAAGAACGAGGTGCAGAAGGTCTACTACCACAAGATGGGAACCCCGCAGAGCCAGGATGTGCTCTTCTACCAGAACCCCGCCTATCCCTTGCGTTTCTATAGTGTGTCGGTGAACGAGGAGGAGACGATGATGTTCCTTTACGAGACGGGAATGGACCAAGGCATCAACATCTACGTGCGAAACCTGCGTGTGCCCAACTCGCAGTTCATACAGATGACGGGCGATTGTAGCAAGAACTATTCGCCTGTGGAGATCATTGGCGATAAGATTTACATGATGACCAATGCCGGCGCTCCCAAGTATCGCATGATGGTGGCCGACATCAACAAGCCGGGCTACAACGATTGGAAGGAACTGGTGCCCGAGAGCGACGCCGTGCTCGACAACGTGACGTTTGTGGATGGCGACAAGATGGTGCTCACCTATAAGAAAGACAACTGCTCGCAGGCTTACCTTTATAATATCAGCGGCAAGAAGATCGGCGACATCCAACTGCCGGGCGTGGGTAGCGCCAGCTTCTCGGGCAAGCGCGAGCGCAAGGAGCTGTTCTACAGCTACACCTCGTACACCGTTCCCTCAACCACCTACCAGTATGACTTGGCCACGGGCAAGAGCACGGTGATGAGCGCACCGAAGGTTAGCTTCAAACTGAGCGACTATACCTCCGAGATGGTCTACTACACCAGCAAGGACGGCACCCGCATCCCGATGTTCCTCACTTATAAGAAGGGCATGAAGCTCAACGGCAAGAACCCCGTGCTGATGTATGGCTACGGCGGCTTCAACATTACCTATCCTCCCTCGTTCTCGGCCATGCGCATTCCGTTCCTCGAGAATGGCGGCGTCTACGCCTATGTGGTGTTGCGTGGCGGTGGCGAGTATGGTGAGGACTGGCACCTGGCCGGAACCAAGTTGCAGAAGCAGAACGTGTTCGACGATTTCATCTCAGCAGCCGAGTGGCTCATCAGCAACAAGTATACCGACAACCAGCACCTCGCCATCATGGGCGGCAGCAACGGTGGCCTGTTGGTGGGTGCCTGCATGACCCAGCGCCCCGACCTCTATAAGGTTTGTATTCCCGAGGTGGGCGTGATGGACATGTTGCGCTACCACAAGTTCACCATCGGTTGGAACTGGGCGCCCGACTATGGCACCAGCGCCGACAGCAAGGAGATGTTCGAGTATCTGAAGGCTTACTCGCCCCTTCACGCGCTGAAGGAGGGGGTGAAGTATCCTGCCACCATGGTTTGCACAGCCGACCACGACGACCGTGTGGTTCCCGCCCACTCGTTTAAGTTTGCTGCCCGCTTGCAGGAGTGCCAGGCCGGTCAGGCTCCCGTGCTCATCCGCATCGACAGCAAGGCGGGTCATGGCGGTGGCAAACCGCTCTCGAAGGTGATGGAGGAAACGGCCGACATCTACGGCTTCATTATGTACACCATGGGCATGAAGATGAAGTAAAAAGAGCCCATTAGCGCACCCTAACCCTAAGGGGCGAAGCGTTTTGCGGATTATCGCAAAGGCTTCGCCCCTGTTCTCTTTTTCGCCTTGCGGCGTTGGGTCTTATGTGATGTTCCTACCGACCCTTGCTCGAGGTTAGTCGATGTCGATAACCTTGAAATGCTTGTTGAAGGTGATGTCCAAGCCGTTGGTGAGCTTCACCTCGTGCTCGTTTCGGTCTATCTCAATCTTCTTGACAGATTGGCCGGGGTAGGTGGCCTGCAAATAGCTTTGGATGGGCTGGGGGATGAGGTTGGCGGGAACGGTTCCCTGCTTGCAATCCACCTCGGTGAGGTTGCCCTTCTTGTCAAACTCGAGCTTGGTGCCATTCTGCAACACCACGTCGTAACTCTTGTTTACAATGCCGGCCTCTATGGTGGCGAGCACCACCTTTTGCTTGTTGAAGTGCGTGGTGAGTGTGGTCTGTGCCTTGGCTGGAAGATTGCTTACATCAATGGGCTTGTCGTTGTCGGCGCAAGCCGTGGCGCTACACAACACAATGCTGCTAAGGGCAACCAGCATCATTCTGATTGATCTTTTCATAAAGTAGTTGGTTTAAAAGGTAATAAAATCAATTGTCATCAAACGTTTGACGTCTGATAATTAAATTGACGATTGGGGAGCGAAAAAGTAAAAGGGCTTTAATGTTTCTTAAGAAAAAAGATGGCAGACGGCCATCGGCCCAAGGAGGGAAAACAACAATCCCAGTCACACGGGGCTGGGATTGTAGGAATAGTAGGTATGTGGGTTGCGTTACTTCACAAACTTCTTGCCACCCTTGATGTAAACACCATGCTGGGCGGGCTTCTCCACCTTGCGGCCAAAGAGGTCGTAGATGGCGGCGTTGGCGTTGGTGTCGTTGCTCGTTGTGGGAGTGCTGATGCCCGTTGCGAGATCGTCGTCGTCCACGTCGACCACGGTAAACACGTAGCTGTCCTTCAGGTCGGCGTCCACACGTTTAATCACCTTGTCGGTCGTGATGCCCCATTGCTGCGGTGCGGCGTTGGGCGTGACGCTCGTCATGGCCCATTTGCCACCCACCTCGCGCAAGATTACCGAGTTCCACTCCGAGTAGTAGGGGTTCTGGTTGATGCGTCCTTCCTCGTCGAGGAACTTGTTTTTGTTGAACGCAATCTTCCATCGGCCCGATGTGGCGTCGGTGGTGATGGTCCACTTCTGGTACTTCTGCTTCGTGACATCCTTTCCCTTGGCCTTGAAGGTGGGTCGGCTCAGGGCCGAGAGCGACGAGGTGGTGGTGAGATATTCGCCCTTGTCGTTCTTGATGTAATAGGTCTTTCCGCTTTCGATCACGGGATGCTTCCCGTCGTTGCCCTTCACCGGCACGATCTCGAAGATGGCGTCGTTGATGTGGAGGATGGGGTTGTTGTCCTTGTCCTTGGCCAACGGCGTGTCGCGCTTGATGATGCGCGTCTTGTTGGCTCCCAGGAACTTGCGGCTCACCTTTGCGGTGGTTTGGATGGCATACTTGCCGTTTACGCGGTAGATGTCGTAGCTGTGCCACTCGGGGTCGTAGGGGTTGATTTCCTTGTTCTCCCAGAACTGTCCCTTCTCGTTGAGGTAACGGCCATCCTGCGTGTTGGCAATCTTGTAACGGCCCGTGTTGGGATCCACGCTGATGGTCCACTCGCACTTCTGCGGCTGGGTGTCGTCGATGGCGTCGGTCCAGATGGGCATGTCGCCCGTGCGGTCGGCCGAGGCGTTCTTATTATAAAGGTATTTGCCGTTGTACTTGATGTAGTAGTTGCCCGTTTCGAGCACCTGCACGGGGAAGTTCTCCCAACCCTCGGTGTACTTGCTCTTGTAGGCTATGACCAACTCGTTGAGCTGCTGCTTGAGGAAGGGCTCCACCTTCTGCGTTGCCACCACGGGCTTGGCGCTCTTGATGGTTCCTGAGAAGTTGCGCGAGATGAGCGCGTCCTCCTTGGTCAGAAGGTCTTGTATGTCGCGGTAGTCTTGCAGGAACTTCGCCGTGTCGCCACTGTCGATGAGGCCCCACATCTCCACGATCTTCTGTCCGCGCTGGCCCATGTATTTCATTTTCTGCAGCCACGGTGTGATCTCGGTGATGAGCGCGGGGTTGTAGGTGTCGGCCAGCAGCGCGTCGGCCGCTTCCACCATCAGGTCAAACTGGTCCTTCTGCTCGTCGAGCGTGCCGTTCACGTTGAAATTGGGGCTCTCGCCCTCGCGGCGCAGTCCGTGCACGGTCCATCCCAGGTCCACATTGTGCTCGCAGAACACGTGGAAAGCCTCGGCGTTGTTGGGCATCAGGTATCTGATGGCACGCTCCCAGTTGGCCTCGGGGTTGTAGTCTTTCATGTTCCAGGCATAGTCGGCCACACCGTAGAGCGCCACCTTCGAGGCCTCGGCATACTCCATGGGGTTCGACGTGAAGGCCGTCATCTTGCCGCCAAAGGCGTTGTTGCCCTTGTCGTTGCCGTAGAATTTGCCCATGAGCATGTGTCCGATGCAATAATCGTTGACGGGATAGTTGAGCCAGATGAAGGGCGCCATGCCCCCCGTGGCGGTCTTGAAGAAATCGAGGTCGCCCTGGTTGATCATGTCGGCCACGCCGTCGCCTGTCCACATCACCTCAATGCCCTTGTGCAAGCCCTTGCCCAGTGCGCGCAGGTAGTCGTCGTTCTTGTTCCATCCGGCATAGGCGGCGTTATACTTGGTGGGGCACATCGAGAGGCGGTTCAGGTCGTCGTGCTTCTCAATGAAGTTTTTCCAAACATAGTTGCACTCGGCCACCTGCAGGCTGGCGTCGGCGCCACCAAAGTCGTCGAAGAAGATGGAGAAGTTGCGTACGCCCAGCGAGTAGACGTGCTCCAGCTTGTTCACCACGGCCTTGAAGTCGCTCTCGCTGTTGGAGATGCTTCCGCCCGTGTGGATCGACCACACAAACGACACGTGGTTCTTCTTGGCGGCCTCGGCCAGGCCACGGATAATGGCGGCCTTGTCGGCGGGATAGTTCTCGCGCCACTTGGTGCGGTGGTAGGGGTCGTCCTTGGGACCGTAAACATAGATGTTCATCTTGTTCTTGCCATAGAACTCAAACTGGCTCTTGCGGTCGGCGTCGCTCCACGGATTGCCGTAGAAACCCTCTATCACGCCACGCTGTGCGCAGGCGGGATAGTCGCTAATCTCCACCTCCATCACGTTGGGCTGTGCCAGTATTTGCAACAGGGTCTGCACGCCGTAGTAGGTGCCGGCGTCGTCGGCGCCAGCTACGATGATGCCGTTGGCGTCCACCTTGAGGTAATAGCCCTCAGCCGTTTCGGGAATGTTGGCCTCCACGGCGCTCACGGCCGCTTCGCCCTTCTTGCCCACCACCAGGCTGATGCCGTCGTCGGCCAGGGTGAGCTTCTCCTGCAGCAAGGCCACGGCGTAGGCGTCGGTGGTTTCGGCCTTGGTAAGGCTATACTTGGCGTTGGCCGACTCGAAGGCCTTCTCGCCCCAGCTAACCGATTGAGGCACAGGCGACACCTGTACCTGTTGCGCCCACGACGCCACTTGGACAAAGAGTGAACAAAGCAGCAGCAAGCTAACTTTTTTCAGGTAATTCATCATGTTTTAGGAAGTTGTTATGGTTTATTATTAGGTTCGTGGGTGCAAAGGTAAGCACTTTTCGCCAAAAAATCCTCTGCTTGCTGCAATTTGTTGCTTACCTATACCTATTTTTATAGGTGTTTGTAAACTGGGTGCAATTTGGCTCAAGGCTCGCCTGCGGACGTTGGCTATTTGGGTTTATGGTATGGCTCCTGCCGTTGTTCCCTTGGGAATTTTCGCAACAATCTATATGGCAATCTACACGTTTGTCTTCGACGAAGACAATGTTGGGCGCAAATACGCTATTCTCAGCAAAGTTATGCAAATGCCTGGCGTTCAGCGCTTTGTGATTTATAGCTGCTCGTTGCTCGCTCCTCGTCTTACATTACCCCTTGCCGTTAGGCATGTTTCGCACGTCGAAAGATGGTCTTTCGTGGTGCGATAGCTGACCTTTCGAAGCTCGAAAGATGCCCAATCGCAACACCAAAGATGCCTTTCGGCAAGCGAATGTCTCGTTTTTGTCGCTCCGATGGCGCAAAAACGGCGATTTCGCTCGCTGGTTCGGTCAAAATCTCGACACAACTTTTTAACCAAATATTTTGAACCTTCGCTCGGCTTGGCCATGGAGGTGGAGGGATGCGAGGGTGAGGGGATGGAAAAGAAAAATCCCTTGCAAATCAGCGATTTACAAGGGATCGTTAACTTTTTGGGAGTACCCAGACCCGGGCTCGAACCGGGATGCCTTGCGGCACTGGTGTTTGAGACCAGCGCGTCTACCTATTCCGCCATCTGGGCTTCTTCGTTAAAAGCGATGCAAAGGTACAATGTTTTTTCGATACGCCCAAACATTATGGCGTATTTTTTTTGAGATTTATGCAAAAACCTGTTGGCGAAGGGGTGCCGTGGCGGGCGCAAAGGCTGTAGGGCGACTACTTTTTTAGCCCATTTCTGTGTGATGGTATTGAATTATTTGTTACCTTTGCAGTCAAACGCGTTTTTGAAATGAAAGACATTTGCAGCATAGGGCACATTACCCGCGATAAGATCGTAACACCTAAGAACACCGTCTATATGGCCGGTGGCACCTCTTATTATATGTCGTATGGCATTAGTCGCCTCCCAGAGAAGGTTAGTTACCAACTGGTGACCAAGGTGGGCGAAGGCCAGATGGGCGAGGTGGAGAAGCTGCGCCAGGCGGGCGTGGACACCCTTTGCTATCCGAGCCGTCACACGGTGTACTTTGAGAACCGTTACGGCATCGACACCAACAACCGCACGCAGCGGGTGCTGGCCAAGGCCGACCCCTTCACCTTGGAGGAGGTGCGCCCGTTGGAGGCCCGTGTGTTCCACTTGGGCAGCCTCCTGGCTGACGACTTCCCGCCCGAGGTGGTGAAATACCTGGCCACGAAGGGACTGGTGTCGATCGATGTGCAGGGCTACCTGCGCGAGGTGGTGGGCGAGGATGTGCGCGCCATTCCTTGGAAGCACCAAGAGGAGATTCTGGCGGCCACGAGCATCCTGAAGCTCAACGAGCACGAGATGGAGGTCATCACCAACTCGAAGGATCCTCGCACCGTGGCCCGTACGCTGGCCGACCAAGGTGTGAGGGAGGTGGTCATCACGCTGGGCAGCTATGGCTCGCTCATCTATGCCGACCGCCATTTCTATGAGATTCCCGCCTTCCAACCGCGCGAGGTGGTCGACGCCACGGGTTGTGGCGACACCTATTCCACGGGCTACCTCTATTGTCGGTTGCAGGGCATGGGCTACGCCGAGGCCGGTAGGTTCGCCGCCGCCATGTGCACCCTGAAGTTGGAGCACAATGGCCCGTTCGACGGCACGTTGGCCGACATAGAGCGCGTCATGCGCTAACTCTTCCCCGCAGGTTCAATGATTTGCGCTCAGGCGCGGTCGCTCGGCTCTGCCGCTTTGGCTTACCCTTCGGCCGCCGAGCTAAACCTTCATCAGAAAGAACAACGAGATTTGTCGTAGACCCACTGACCGTAGGGAAGTAATTTCTCAAATTAACGAGACCCGGCGAAGCCCCACCGACCAAAAGGGAGGTAATTAGTGTAATCGTTCTACGATTACCAATTTGAACGAATTTAGCTAACGCAATTTGGAAAAAGTCGAAAATTAGGGAAATTCGTTGTTACGCCGTCTGAGGCCAAATAAAACGATTCGTTGTTACGCCGTCTGAGGCTAAAAGAATTACCATTCGGGGTGAGATATTCACCCCATCACCTTATCCAGGGAGGCGTGTTGACTTTTCAGGAGCTGGTCGAGGTAACGACGCAAACGGTCTTTACCCACCTCTTCGAGTCCGTTGCCAAAGGTTACCAGGTGGTCGGCCAGATGCACGGCGAGGTTCAGGTCGTGGGTGGAGAGCACAATGATCTTCCCCGTGTGGTGGGCCAGATGGCCCAAGAGCCGCAGGGTCTCCACCTTGCTCGGATAGTCGAGGAAGGCCGTAGGCTCGTCGAGGAGCACCACGGGTGTTTGCTGCGCCAAAGCCTTGGCAATCATCATCTTCTGTCGCTCGCCATCGCTCAGCGTGCCTACCTGCCGCTGGGCCAGAGGGGTGAGGCCCGTCATGGCGAGCGCCTCGCCCACCATGCGGCGGTCGTCGTCGTTGAGGCGTCCGAAGAAGCCCGTGTAGGGCATGCGCCCCATGCCCACCAGTTGCTCCACGGTGAGGTTCTCCACCTCCACGCGGTCGGTGAGCACCACGCCAATCCATCGCGACAGCTCGCGTCGTGAGAGTTCTGACAGCTGCCGTTCCACGCCGTCGGCCACGAGCGTCACCGTGCCCGCCAAGGGCGGTTGCACCCCCGCTAATGTGCGCAGCAGGGTCGACTTACCCATGCCGTTGGCACCCACGAGCGCCGTGAGGGTGCCGCCCTGCAAGCGGGCGGTGAGATGCGAGGCCACCACTCGGTGCTTGTAGCCCACCGACAAATCAGAGATGATCATTTCGTTCATGCTGCAAAGATACGGCTATCCCTCCAGATTATCATCATGTTGTGTGACAATATTGCACACGAACGTGACAAAAAAGGCAACATCTGGCAGACGGGCATCCCCCTGATGCCCTTGGCACGTTTGTTGCTTAAGGGCATAGTGACAACCGAGGCTATACGATAAGCCAGATGAGCGGAGCGTGCTTTACATGGCGTGAAGGGGTTCCCACGAAATGGATGTCGAAAAAGCCGAAGCTAACAAAAGATAATTATAACATGAAGTCCCGACCGAACCACAAGGCGGGGAGAGGACGACAAAACAAAACTGGAGGTAAATATTATGTTGTTAGTTCGTAGAAACAATGATTCTAATTGGTTGAACAATTGGTTTGACGACACACTCTTTGATGTAGACCTGATGCCGCAGACCAAAGCCACAGCGCCCGCTATCAATGTGCTTGAAACTCCCAAGGACTATAAGATGGAGATGGCCGTTCCCGGTTTGAGGAAGGAGTGGGTTCGCGTGAACATCAACAACGACGGACTGCTCCATGTGGCCATTGAGAACAAGATGGAGCACAAGGAAGAAGAGCGCGACAACAAGGAGGAGAAGCACGAGCGCTACTTGCGCCGCGAGTTTGGCTACAGCAACTATGAGCAGTGCTACACCCTGCCTGAGGATGTAGACCACGACCACATCACCGCAAGCGTAGCCGATGGCATCCTCACCATCACCGTTCCGAAGATCACTCCTGAGCAGGAGGCGAAGGTCATGAAGAACATTGAGGTGAAATAACATTCCCCTGGCGAAGCGCAAAGACATTCGCCGAGCATAACACACATCAGCCCTGGTTTCCCACAAAGGAAGTCAGGGCTGATTCGTGTTCTATGCGTGGCGGGGGGATAGAGTGGAAGCCGCCTCATGCCTTTTTGTTTTCAAAGTTATAAAAAATAATTGAAGCATACCCCGTTTGCGACAAGAAAATGGAAAAGAAACCCGATAATTGCCAAATGGCAACAAAAGTGGCGCAATGCTATGGCCTGTTGTGAAAGAAGAGCAAATAAGATGGCAACGTATTGGAATGCGATGGCAACGCATTGGAACAATGTTTTTATCAAAATACCAAAAGAATGTGCTATCTTTGTATAAGATAGGCTGCACTCGGCCATTAGAGAACAAGTTCTCATGGCTCTCGCTTGCACTATCTTTGCCCACACCTAAATCAAACAATAACGTAATGAGGAATATTTGTTTTGCAGCAGCATTGTTGCTTTGCCTCCAGGTATATGGGGCAAAAGCAGGATCCATGGATTCTCATACAACATACCTTAATTATAAGGTGGCGACAAGCAATGGACAAGGTTCTCGAAGGTGCCCTGCTAACCTCGCTTTTCTGCCATCGACATGGATTGATGAAACAAGACTCTATATGAAATGGCGCTGTAATCTTGGAACAGTTAATATATACGTAACTGACGCAGTTGGGCATGTTGTTTTACGTAATATTGCAAACTGTAATTTTGGAGAAGTTACCTCTTGGGATATTAGTTTTTGGGCAACTAATATATACACATTATTTATAATGGTAGGCGAGAACTCGTATTATGATACCTTTTCTTATAACGCCTCACACACATGTTTGTAATATGACTCTTATAGACAATTTTCTACATCCCAAAACCAATGCGGAAGAAGCGGTGTCATTATTATGTGAATCCTTCAAACTAAAATTATCTGATGGCACTTTATGTCGTCAGCTTAAACGTCATCCATTCTATCCAAGCATGTTAGCTATTCATGATGTGATGGAGAATTTCGGGGTGGATTCTGTAGCTTATAAATGCAGTGACGTACAGGAAGTACTGAAAGTGGAAATTCCCTTCCTGTCTCAGGTGTCCGACGGTAGCTTAAGCAACCATAAGCTTTTCGCTACAGTATTTGGGCGTAGCGATAATGCTATAGATTGGTTTAACCCTAAAGAACACAAGCGTGAACTAATTTCTATTGATAAGTTCAGTGAGGTATTTACAGGCTATGCTATGTTCTTCGCTACAACAAAAGATGAAGGGGGCTTAAGCCATAAGGGTTACCGATGGAAAGAGAACTTGCAAAGAGCCATTGAATATTTGGCCATTTCCATGTTGCCGATTGCCTTAATGGTTATTAGTGTTTACAAAGGGCTTGTAGGTAGCATTGGGGTGTTGTCGTTGGCCTATTCTGTGTTTTTACTAATTGGTTGTGTTGTGTGTAGCCTTTTGCTTATGCACGAATACAACGCATACAATCCTGTGGTGATGGGAGTTTGTGGCGACAATAAGAAAGTTAACTGCAACGCAGTGTTGGCATCTTCTGGTGCCACATTCGCAAATATTCCATGGGCTGTTATTGGAAGTGTGTATTTCCTTGGATCTTTGTGTGCCTCGTTATCGTCGTGTATGAGTGAACGCGTAATAACATGCCTTGCTTACATGAACATTGTGGCCATTCCTTATACGGCATATTCTCTTTATTACCAAAAAAGGGTTGTTAAGCAGTGGTGCCCTTTATGTTTGGCTGTATTGGCAGTTATATGGGGGTTGTTTGCTATTTCCTTATTGAATGGTAGCCTATCAAGGTTTAGTCTTATGACGCCTGAAACTCTATGTTGTGTTTTCGTAAGTATGTTCCTTTCAGCATTAGGTGTTTTCCTACTATGGAAATTTGGCATCATTCTTGAGAGATCGGAAGAATCAGAGCATTCCCTTTTGAAAATAAAATATGACCGAGCAGTATTCGAGGCGTTACTAAGAAAAGAAAGAAAAGTGAGTGTGCCCATTGAAGGATTTGGTATAACCCTTGGAAACCCAAATGGCATGATGCATATTATAGAGGTGTGCAATCCATTCTGTGGCCATTGTGGGAAAGCGCAGAAAGAACTTAGCAAGTTAGTGAAGAATAACAGTAACATTTGCTTACAGATAATATTTGTGTCGGGACCAACTAACGTAGGGTACGACCATACGCCCGTTGACACGTTTCTGACTCTACAGAAAGAGGCCGAGGATATGTCAACGGTTCTTAACGACTGGTTCGCGCTAAGCGTAAAGAATGTTGAGGAGTACGAAAAGCTGCATCCTGTTAAGTCCCATCGTTCTAAAGATAACGACGATAATGCACAAAGGATGTCGGAATTTTGTGATGCCATGAAAATAACTCATACCCCAACAATATTCATCGACGGGCATGAAATGCCTCGTTTGTACAATGTTGGAGATCTCAAATATATTATTTAATTTTAAAATTCAAACCTATGAAGAAATTCAAATTCAAACAAGCAAATTTGGGCGAAGTGTTATCGCGCGAGGAACTGAAGCTAATTACTGGTGGAAGTGATGTTGATTCAAGTCAATACAGATGCAGTGGTATTTCTCCCGAACACGAGCATGTATGCGATTCGAAATCATCAGGAGAACCTTGCAGCTACTCATACGGTTTCTTAGGAAGTGTAAAAACCGGTTCTGGTATTTGTTCGAAACGGGGAAGCTGTCCTGGAATGTTCTGCGATTAAGCCTGTGTGTAATAGATTTCCCATGAAAAGATTCATCCTTCTACTTTGCATGATGTTCTCGCTCTCGCTCATGGCGCGCGACATCATGATAAATGTGAAAGGCCGCACACTCGACAATTTGACGGGCGAAAACATCGGTGATGTTACGCTTGTGCTGATGAACGCCGACAACATACCGATCGACACGATGGTCTCCATCGGGCCGCCCAACCATCCGATACTTGTCGGCATGTTCGCTTTCAAGGTGGGCAAAGTGGGGAAATACATCATCCACGCGTCGGCTGTGGGGTACAAGGACGCGTACGTCAATTTCCGCGTCAGGTCGAGGCGCGAGTGGCTGGTTAGGGTAGGCGACATCCGCATGGTCAAGGCCGTCAAAGAGTTGCCTGAACTTTTGGTGAAGGCCACCAAGATCAAGATGATTTATAGTGGCGACACCATCGTCTACATCGCCGATGCCTTCAAAATGGCCGACGGCTCCATGCTTGATGAGCTCATAAGGAGGCTTCCCGGCGCCACCCTGTCGGCCGATGGGCGAATCTACGTCAATGGGCACTATGTGGAGAACTTATTGGTCAACGGTAAGGATTTCTTTGGCGGTAATGCGCAAGTGGCGCTCGAGAACCTGCCGGCCTACACCGTCGGCAAGATAAAGGTCTACAGCCGCTATGGCAAAGGAATGCCCGTTTCCGAGAGCGACATGAAGGACCAACCCTACACGATGGATGTGAGGCTCAAGAAAGAGTATAGCCACGGGCTTATGGTCAATGCGGAGGTAGGTGCGGGCACCGACAACCGCTACAGGTTGCGCGGGTTTGGAATGGACATGAAAGAGAGCTCGAGGGTTATAGCCTATGGCAACGCAAACAACGTGAGCGAGAGCCAAACGGCAAGCACCCTCGGCCGCTGGAAGCCCGAAGATGCGGGCAACGGTGTCAGCCATATCAAAAGTGCGGGCGTCGACATCTCGCACGATTTTGACCCTGGCGCCTTCGCTGCCTTCAGCACCGTCTATGAGCACAAAAACAACATAAGGGGAACGGAAAGCAACCAGCAGACTTACTTTCCCGGCGGCGATGAGATGAAGCGCGCCTGCGACAACTCGCGCGTAACGTCGGACAAGATCCACTTGAAGGGCAACATGTATATTCAGCGGAATGAATATTTCGTCATCAACGATGCTCAGTTGTCCTTCAAGGCCTTGCGCCAGAACAGGTCGCTACAGGAGAGGCGCTTCGCCAATGGCGCCACGCTCAACACGCTTAGTGACGAGACGAACATCAAGAACCGCCAATGGAGCTTCAAGATGACGTCGACAAACGGAATAAGCCTCGTGGCCGATCTTCTTCGCCTCAACGCCTCGCTGGCCTACAACAATTACGACGGCAAGCATTTCTCGCTTTACAACCTCCGCTACTCCGAACCATCGGCCTCCACCGACAGGCGCCATACGTACCTTAAGGCGGGCAATCACGACTTCAATTTCCGTTTTAAGACGAGCTACGACTATCGTGGCTTTGGCAAGATTCTCGCGCCTTTCTATGAGGTGGTTTACGAGCGCCGCCATAACGACAATATGTTCTACCGATTGGACCAGTTGCAGCACGACACAGTCTGCATCTCCTGGCTACCGTCTACGGCCGATGCCCTGCGCAGGGTGCTCGACGCCAACAACAGTTATGTTTACCGCGAGCACCAATGGCAACACCAAGTGGGTGTCTATTATTCGCAGACGTTTCAGAACGGCGAGCTTACCGTTACACTGCCTCTGCGCCACATCCGCACGAACCTCTCAGCGTGGCGCACCACAGACCAAACCGTGGCAAAGCGACGCACGCTCTTTGAGCCTGCCGCCACCTTCAGGTGGAAAGCCAACCGCCACCACGTTGACATCAGCTCGAAATACTATACGCGCCTCGCCGACCTCACGCAGATGATCGATTACCACGACGACAGCAATCCGCTATACGCCATTAACGGAAACAAACACCTCAAGGATACACGCATCCTTGAGGTCGGCGCCAACTACACCCACGACCTTAAGGCGCAGCAACGGTTGGGCGTGGCCGTGCAATGGAGCAGGCGCTATAACGATGTGGCGATGATGACCACCTTCGATCGCAACACAGGGCGCACCACCGCCACACCACAGAACGTGAACGGCAACTGGACCATCGCGTCCAACATCCATTTCACCACGCCTGTCCTCAAGAAGCAGAAGATGCTGCTCTCCTTCGCCCTGCAACCCTCCTACCAAAACAGCGTGGACCTCGCCTCGGAGATGGGGCAGGCGCATCCGGCAAGCATCGTCAGGAGCCTCGGCGCCGATGGGCAATGCAAGGCCGACTGGAACCCCTCGGAGCATGCGCAGCTCTCGCTGTTGGCAAACGCACGCTATCGTCACATTACGGGCGACCGACCCGACTTTGCCACCATCAACGCCGCCGACTTCGATTATGGCTTCAGTGCCATCGTCGACCTGCCGTTGTCGCTCCAGTTGTCCACCTCCCTTGTGGCCTACGCCCACAGGGGCTACGAGGCGCCGGAGATGAACACCACGCAATGCATATGGAACGTGGAGCTCTCGCGCAAGCTATGCCGAGGCCAACTGCTGCTGGCCATCAAGGCATTCGACATCCTGGGACAACTGAAAAACCAATCGTTCCACGTCGACGCGCAAGGACGAACCGAAACGTGGCACAACGCCATACCGCGCTACGCCATGATTTCCCTCGCCTGGAGGTTCAACGCCAACCCGAAGAGGTAAACAATTGGAGAGCAGATAAGCCACGAAGGAACAGGGAGCGCATAAGGGCTACATGAGCGGCATGCGACCTGCTTTCCCCTCTCTCTACCTTTCGTATGGCATTTTGACCACGATGACCTTAACGTGCTCTTGTTGCTTTCCGGTTTTAATTTTTGCGATGTGCCAATCGCATGGGAACATGATGCAGAAGGTGTTGGGTGCCATCTCGAACCGCTTGAGGCGTGTGGCGTCGTAGCGGTAATGCTCCACGTCGGGGGTGTAGTCGGCGAGGGGGGTGGCTGTGTCGTGGTCGATGAGGGCCAGTCCCTCCACGCCGTCTACCACGATCATGAAGTCGATGTTGTCTCTGTGGCTCTCCGATCCCTTCCCATTCCTGAGGTCGTGCTCCGAGCACCAGTTGGTTCCATCCTCCACGGAGGCCACGAGGCCCGTTTTGCCGATGGGCGTGCGCCCTGGCTTGAGCGCCTTGAGGTCGTTGTTCTGGAGCCATTGGAAGAGCTCGTCCCACAGCTTGGGGTTCCTGCTATACTGTATGCAAAACTCGGCGAGGTTGACCGTAGGGGCGGGAACGGCCTTGTTGAACGCTCCCCTCCATTGTCCCTGCTTCACCCATTTGGCGGCGGCGCGCTCCACAGCCTTGGGATAATGGTGCGTGTAGGTTTGTGCCGTGGCTCCTGTTGCGAGGAGCGTGGCGACGATGGCCATGGTGGCCATTTTTCTCTTGCCTTGTTTCATGTTGTGCTGATTGTTTTTCTTATGCAGGTTCTACTTCGCCCTCACGATGCGTATGCCTATCTGCGAGGGGTGCTCGGCCATGTAGGTGGCCAGGAGCTTGGGCTCCTCCACCACCTTGCGGTGCAGCTGCGATGCGTTGAGCATGTGTAGCCCGTCGGCGTGCCACACGGCTATGCCGAGGTGACTGGTGTCGAGGCCTTTCTTGGAGGTGAGTATCACGATGATGTCGCCGTTGCGTATGGTGCTCCGCAGCAGTTTGCTGTTCCTCAGCTGGCCCTTGGGAATGTAGCGGTAGCGTCGGCCGCTGATGGCCCTCTCCATCTGCCGCAGGGGCGCCACCCATTGGGGATGGGCCGCAAGCATGGGGTAGAGGTGCGTGTGGGTGGTCATGTAGTTGGCCCGCACGGTCTGCACGGCGGTGAAGGGCGGCGTGGGGCCTTGCACATCGGCCACGAGGCCCTTGCGCACGTTCTCCTCGATCCAATAGGTAAAATAGTGGAGGCGGTGCGTGTAGGCCACCTTGCCATCCTCGTAGCGCAGGCGCTGCAGGTTGCGGCAGAAGGCTTGGAAGGTGTGGGCCTTCTGCTTCATGCAGAGCGCGAGGGCCATCACCGTTTCCACGTAGGTGGTGCAGTCGAGCTGCCGCAGGTTGACCACCAGCCGCTCCTCGCGGTTCACCTCGAGCGTCTTGGCCACGTAGGGCAGTCCGCGCAGTTGGCGTGCGAACCACAGCGTGTGGTTGGTTTTTGGGGGTAGGGTTGCGGCTTTTTCCAACAGTCGCACCACCCTCACCGAGTCGCTTCGCCAATAGTGGGGCGTTGAGGCTTGGGAGCCCATGGCCGTTGTGGCGAGCAAGATCAAAAGCGTCAATATTTTCTTCATAGCGTAAAAGGGTGTTGGGGGCTACCTTCGTCCGAAGTTGTAGCCGAAATAGATGTTGACCGATCCAAAGATGTTGTTGGTCTTAAACTGATCCTTGCGGTAGTTGTAGGCGTGGAACACGGCGCTGGCCCCGGCGTACCACCGCGTGTTGTTCCACACCAGTCCGAGGCGGAACAGGCCGTCGAGACTGATGTTCTTGAAATCGAAGGCCCGGAAGAAGTTGTCCTCCTCCTTTTGCACATCGTTGGTCGACCGCTTGTAGCTGAGCGAGGCCATGGCCGAGGCGTTGAAGAGCCAGTTGTAGGCAAACACCCAGTTGATGCCGTAGCCCCCTGAGATGGAGTAGTCGGTGTATTTCACCTTCGAGAAGCGCATCGACGAGTCGATGATGCCGTCGGCGTTGGTGGTCCCGAGGCGTTGCTCCACGAGGTCGGCCAGCTTGGCCCAGTCAACCTCGAGCGAGTGGCGCGTGTAGCCAATGCCCATCATGGGGCTTCCCGCCGTTCGCCGCTGCACGGTGCTCTGGCTGTAGGCGGCGGGATAGGAGAACTTGCGGTGGTTGAAGATGTAATAGAGGTTGCCGCCCGTGATGCTCGAGTGGAACCCGTCGAACGAGGCTCCGCGCATGCGGCTGGTGTCGTACTGCTTGCCGAGGTCCATGCGCGAGATGGTGTAGTCGTTTCCCGACTTTCGGTAGAACACGTCGATCCCTATCTGGTTGCTGTAAAGGCTGAGGTTGAGGTCCTGCTTGCGGTCGCCGTCGCTGAGGTGCGTGAGGTCGACGGTGTAGCCCAGGAACACCCATCGCCAGCCCACATAGGGTCCGAGCTTCACCGATGGCTTCGGCACGAACACTATTTCCTGCCCCGTCTTGTTGGACAGGTGGTAGATCTCGTAGGTGTTGGTGTTTTGGAGCATCACGGTGAAGTTGTAGTGCTGCGGCTCCACATACAGCGTGTCGACACGCGAGAACTCCTTCACAAACTGGTAGGCGGCGTTGAGCAGCGGATTGCGCAATTCGTGGCCCGAGGTGCGGGCACGACGCCCTTTCCGCCCCACCTGTGTGGAGTCGGTAGGGTTGGCGCTGGCGTGGCAGGCCAGGGCGATGGCCACGAGGGCGAGCAACACACGCTTGGCCATGGCTCAGAACTTGCCCAATATGCGGTCCATGACCCAGTTGGTGGGTGTGGCGCTAACGCTTGTGCACTCGCACACGCCCACGCCCTGCAGATGCTCCACCACCGCCCGTATGAGGGGCAGCTGCACGTGCGTCGGGTTGGGGATGGCGAAGCGCTGGTGGCCCTCGCTGGTGATGAGGCTAATGGGGTCGTAGCTATACACCGAGAAGCCCAGCGTGCCCCTGTCGCCGATGACCATGATGCGGTCTTCCTTGGCGCTCTCGTGGCCCACGAAGCACCACGAGGCGCTGCCCGGTATGCCGCTCTGGAAGATAAACGATGCGCTGATGGTGTCTTCGGCCTGGTAGAGGTGCGCGCGGTTGGCGGGGTATCCGTGTGCGCGTATGATGAACCCGAAGAGCTGCTGCAGCAGGTCGAGCTGGTGGGGCGCCAGATCGTAGAAGTAGCCGCCGCCCGCTATGAGGGGCTGCACGCGCCACGGCTGGTTGCTGCCCTGTGCGTTGTCGAACTCGCGTGGCGGCGCCGAGAAGCGAATCTGCACGTTGAGAATCTTGCCCAGCGTGCCATCCTCCACCAGTTCCTTCACCTTCTGGAAGTAGGGCAGGTATCGGCGGTAATAGGCCACGAAGCACGGCACGCCCGTCTGCTCGGATATGCGGTTGATGCGCAGGCAGTCTTCGTAGCATGCCGCCAGCGGCTTCTCCACATAGCAGGGCTTGCCCGAGCGCATGGCCATGATGGCGAAGGTGGCGTGGCTCGAGGGCGGCGTGGCGATGTAGATGGCGTCGACGTCGGGGTCGTCGACGAGCTCTTGCGCGTCGGTGTACCACTTGCGTATGTGGTGGCGCTCAGCGTAGAGGCGCGCCTTGTCGGCGTTGCGGCTCATCACCGCCACCACCTGCGACCCAGGCACCTCGCCGAAGGCCGGTCCCGACTTTTTCTCCGTGGCCTCGCCACAGCCTATAAAACCCCAGTTTATTCTCTTCATAGTGGACTGAAAAATATACGTTAATGGCGGTGCGGCCCTATCGCCGCCGCCTAACTTATGCAAAGTTAGGACAATTATTTGCAAATCCAAAGCAAAAACGCAATAAAACTTATCCATTTCCAAACCAAAAAACCGAGAGAAACGCAAGCATTTCCAAACCAAACGGAGCGAAACCGTGAGCATTTCCAAACCAAACGGAGCGAGAAAGGAGGGTGCTTCCAAACCAAACGGAGCGAAACCGCAAGCGTTTCCAAACGAGGTGTGCCCTTAAACGCGCCCTTATAGAAACGCTCTCCGCATATCAAGCAAGCCTGTCATGTGGCATTCTTTTCATTCCTGTCTAACGAAGCGGGCTGAAAGCCCAATGACCTCCTTAGCCCAGGCACCGCCCTGGGTAAACCGCCACGTTACGCCACGCCCCGTAAGGGCAAAAGTGTATCTAACGTACTCTGTTTCAACATCTTATCATTGTGTGGCGCTTGATAGCATTCCTTTTTTATCCAAGGCTTTCTTGCTTAGTCAAGCGGCAAAGCCGAGCGACCGCGTCTGAGCGCAAATACACGTGTGTTCATTATCACCCCCAATATAGGATAACCCTGAATTATGGCGACAATCTATATTGAAATCTACATGGTTTTTATCCACGACCGAAGCGTTGGGCGGAAATACGCCATTCTCAGCACTATAACGCAACCTGTTGGCGCACAGAGGGTTAGCGCAAGAAGAGAAATTTTTGGCGGCCGAACCATCCAAACCGCGTTGCGAAACATGCCTAACCGAGCGGCGATACATGGTCTTTCGCACCTCGCGACGTGGCCTTTCGAGGTGCGGATGGGTAGGTATCGCAACGCGAAACATGCCTAACGGTGAACGCACGGCGCAGATTTCTCTTGGCGAGCACGAGGAAACGTCCATCCCGTTGTCTGGTTCAACGAAAAACGCCGCACAACTTTTGCACCAAAATATCATACAGAACGTGTTGCGCTCCCCATGCCACATGACAAAACGCATTCTACAATATAAAATCCATTCCACTCTTCCACGATCCTCATTCCACATCCTCAAACCCGCATTGCAGGGATCGTCGAAGATGCCCGAAACGATTGGGGCCATTACTTTTAGCACCTCCCTGTGCCGCTTTTGCTTACGTTCGTCAAGTGTGAGACGCCTTTAGATGACCGAAAGACATAATATAATAAGGTAAGACCGAAAGGACGAGGGTGGCGCGTTGTAAGGTTACGGAAAGAGGAATTGGAGCGTGTTTGTATTACAAAACGTTGTTATTACACTCGTTTTAGCGGTAAACTCTCATAAAATTGCACGAAAACAGAATAAATCTTCATATTTGTTTGCTCAAAACCGTTTATTCGATTACCTTTGCATCATATTTAAGATTATTCATAATCATTTGGGAAATTTATGAAAACACTAAAGTTACTCTTTCAGGGTAAGATGAGCAAGGCCTTGTTCATCATGATGATGCTTTTTGCAACCGCGCAGACCATCAGCGCCCAGTTGCCTTCGTTCAAGCTTAAGACCATTGACGGAAAGACCGTGTCGACCGACACGTTGCGCAACGACGGCAAGCCCTTCATCATTAGTTTCTTCGCCACCTGGTGCAAGCCCTGCAACCGTGAGCTCAGCGCCATCGCCGAGGTGTACGACGAGTGGCAGAAGGAGACTGGCGTGAAGCTCTACGCCGTGTCGATCGACAAGGCCCAGAACGCCAACAAGGTGAAGCCCCTGGTGAACCAGAACGGATGGCCCTACGAGGTGATGCTCGACCCCAACTCAGAGTTCCGCAAGTCGTTTGGCGGAGAGATGATACCGTTTGTCATCATCTGCGACGGCAACGGAAAGATCATCGAAAAGCACAACGGCTACACTGAAGGGTCGGAAGAAGAGATCATCGAGAAAGTGAGGGAGCTGACCAGCAAGTGAGCCCCGCACGGTAGCATACCGTCCCCACCAACACACGAACGGCCCCATGCCCTTGGCGTGGGCAACAAACGCAAGACATGAAACGAAAACTCATACTCACCCTTGCCGCCACGCTCGCCACAACGGCCCTGATGGCACAAGAGAACAACAACAACGACGACAAGATCACCCTGAGCGGAAGCATCCAGAGCGATGTCATCATACCCCAGGAGGACAAGAAGATCGGCACAGAGAAATATAGCGAGTGGGCGCTCACCAACACCTACGCCGACATTGCGGCGCGCAGCCGTCATATCGACGCCGGCCTGCGCTTCGAGTTTACCAAGCACCCATTGCCGGGCTATGCCGCCGCGCCCGAGGAGCGCTTCAAGGGCTATGGCGTGCCCAACTTCTACCTGAAGACACATTTCGACAACTGGGACCTGACGATCGGAACCTTCTACGAGCAGTTTGGCTCGGGATTCATCCTCCGCACCTACGAGGAGCGAAGCCTCGGCATCGACAACTCGTTGCTCGGCGGACGCTTCGTGGTCCGACCCGTGAAGGGCGTGCAGGTGAAGGCCCTCGCCGGTAAGCAGCGCCACTATTGGAAGTGGAACGACGCATGGATCAGCGGCGGCGACCTCGAGCTCAGCGTCGACCAGTGGTTCCGCAGGATGCAGGAGGCCAACACCTACCTCACCCTCGGAGCGTCGTGGGTCAACAAGTATGAGTCGCCCAACGAAGACATCATGGTGGATCCCACCCACAAGCTTCGCCTGCCGGGCAACGTCAACGCCTTCGACCTACGCACCAACCTCCAAGCCGGCAACTTCAATGTGCTGGCCGAGTATGCCTGGAAGACCGACGACCCCTCTTACGACAGGCTCTATCCCTACATCTATCGCAACGGAACGGTGGCCATGCTCTCCACCTCTTATTCGAAGAGGGGCCTGAGCGTGCTGCTCCAAGCCAAGCGAAGCGACAACATGACGTTCCGAAGCGACCGCAATGTGTATGGATTGTCGTCGAACATCAACAACCTGCCCGCCTTCACCACCGAGCAGACCTACGCCCTCGCCGCACTCTACCCCTACGCCACACAGCCCAATGGCGAGTGGGCCTACCAAGCCGAGTTGGGCTATACCTTCAAGCGCAACACCCTGTTGGGCGGCAAGTATGGCACCAACCTCAAGGTCAACTTCTCGCATATCCACTCCATCAACCGCAACGACCATAGCGTAGACGGAAACCCACGGGGCACAAGCGGCTACGGGTCGGCCTTCTGGAAATGGGGCGACCAGACCTACTACCAGGACCTCAACATCCATCTCAACAAGAAGTTCTCGCGCGTGTTCTCGCTCAACCTCATGTATATGAACCAGTTCTACAACAAGAGCGTTGTGGAGGGAGAGGGCGGCATGGTCCACTCCGACATCATGGTGGCCGACGCCAAGTATCGCATCAACCGAAAGATGACGCTGCGCGGCGAGGCGCAATACCTGGCCACCGACGAGGATGAGGGCGACTGGATGTTTGGCCTGCTCGAGCTATCGATCCTCCCCAACTGGATGATCACCGTGTCGGACATGTATAACAACGGCGAGAGCAAGCTCCATTACTACCAGGGCCTCGTTACCTTCAACGCTGGAGCCCACCGCCTGCAGCTCGGGTATGGTCGCACGCGCGCTGGATACAACTGCTCGGGTGGCGTGTGCCGATATGTTCCCGCAAGCAAGGGATTCACCATTTCTTACAACTATAATTTCTAAAAAGGAAGATGAACATATTTAAGTCGTTTAGCTTAGCCGCCATCCTGATGGCGCTCACCCTCACGTCGTGCTCAGAGATCGACGAGAACGAGCGCATCATCTATGTGAAGCCGGCTGAGGTGAAGAAGCATGTGCTCATAGAGGACTTCACCGGACAGCGCTGCGTGAACTGCCCCAACGCCGCCACCATGATCGAAAAACTGCAAGAGCAGTATGGCGAGGACAACATCATAGCCGTGGGCATCTACGGAGGCGACTTCGGTTACACCACCGTAGCCCAGGGCCATCAGCCGCTGTCGCTCACCACCGAGACGGGCAATTCCTATTACGCCACATGGGGTGTCAGGGCACAACCCAGTGGCATGGTCGACCGCTTTGGAGGCGTGCTCACCAACCTCGTCTATTGGGCTGCCTACGTAAACGGCATGATCAATAGGGAACCCACCGTGATGATCACACCCACCACTACCTACGATGAGGCTTCGCGCAACCTGAAGGTCAACGTCAATGTGGCCGGATTGAAAACGCTTAGCGGTGCCAAGTTGCAGGTGTGGCTCGTGGAGGACAACATCAAGGACATGCAGCTCATGCCCAATGGTAGCGTCAACAACGATTATATCCACAAGCATGTGTTCCGTGCGTCGGTCAACGATAAGGACGGAGAACCCATCAACGTGGTCAACGAGAAGTCGGTGAGCAAGACCTACAACATCAGCCTCGACAACAGTTGGAAGCCTGAGAACATGTCGGTCGTCGCCTTCGTGTTTACCGACGAGGGTGTGCAGCAAACCGAGAAGACACCCGTCGTTAGCCAATAAAAGCCCATGGGGGTGGCCGTTCGCTTGCCTATGGCAAACCATCTGCCCCCTTGGAAACATCAAAACAAACAGTAGTAATCATTAAAATAAAGAAATAGAATATGAAAAGAGCATTTGTCTTCGCCTTCGCTGCTTTGCTCAGCATCGGAGCCTTCGCACAGGAAGAGCTGCCTACATTCCAGTTGTTCGACAAGAACGACAATCCGGTCGCCGATGGTGCCACCTTGGTGCTCACGGAGGGAGAGAATTTGGGCGAATATCAAATTCCCAGTGGCCTTTACCTGAAAAACAATTCCGACGACACGCAAGGTGTGGGCATCGACGTCAAGCTGGTAAGCATCGACAACGGATCGTTCTCTTGCTGCTTCCCCAATAATTGCCAGGCGATTTCAAGTCCAGGGGTATATGAGGATTACAACTCTCCCGCTACCATGGATGCCGGTGAGGCGAGGATTCTGCAAACCGAGTGGATACCCAGCAACTACGGCTCATGTACGGCCGAGCTTCAATTCAAGGTCTTCAATTTAGAGAAGCAGGATGTGTTCGGTACTACGGTCTACTCGCCTTCCGATTTCAAGGAGTATGGTCCCAAGGTTACGCTTCATTTTGTTTACGCCGACCCCACAAGCGTCGACGGTATTAAGGATAACACAAACACTACGGTCCTCGCCCGTTACAATGCCAATGGCATGAGCGTCAAGTCGGAAGTGAAGGGCTTGAACATCATTCGTCTCTCTAATGGTAAGACCATCAAGCAAATCAAAAAATAATTAGTTTCATTATGAGGAAAACTTTACTCTCTTTATTTGCACTCGTGCTGACATTAGGCGCGAGTGCACAGAAAGCCACACCCTTTAGTTGCCATCTCGACAGGAGCTTGGAGGCCGCTCAGCAGCGCGTCGTTACGTTGGCTCCGAAGAAAGTCGACTTGCAGGATAACCAGCGCCTCGTGGGATATTACACCACCGACGAGCTGGCGCAGTATGGAGTGGGATTGGCAAACTTTGGCGCCAACGACAATTGTAAGGCCGCCATCGACCTGACGCCCGATATGTTGGAGCCCTACGATGGCATGAAGGTGGTGGCCATCCGCTTCGGCCTTTGTTACAAACTGGATAAGTCGAGGGTGTTTATCACGCCTATCACCAACCAAGGCCTTGGCCTTGATGTGGTGTCGGAGAATGTGCCCTCCACGGTGAAAGGATGGAACACCGTAACGCTCAGCAAGCCTTACGTCATCTCCAAGAACCAGGAGTTCTTCGTGGGCTTCGACTTCGCGCAGAAAGCCATCAAGAACGGACAGTCTTACACGGAAGAATGTTATCCGCTCTCCGTCGTGGAAAGTGGTCGCACCGACATGCCGCTCCTGATGTATGCCAACATCTCCGAAGCCAATGGTGGCCAAGGCGAAGGTTGGTACAACCTTGGCACGGGTGAGGGAAACCTCAGCATCCAACTGGTGGTGGAAGGCAATTTCCCCGACTACAATGTCATTCCCAGCAACTTCAATCTGGTGTCGGCGCTTGTCGACACCGACGTGGAACTGTCGGTCGATTTCTTCAACAATAGTAAGGAGGCCGTGAGCCAACTCGACTATGTGGTGTCGGTCGATGGTGTGGCCACCGATGAGCAGCACGCCAACCTGGAGAAGGCTGTGGCAACAGGCGCCAACGGATCGTTCAGCGCCATCGTGCCGGGCATCGCAAAGGTGGGCAAGCACAACGTTACGGTTGAGGTGACCAAGGTGAATGGCCACGACAACCTGGCTACCAACAAGGTGGCTAAGGGCGTAGTGGCCGTGGCCAAGACCACCTATCCCAGCAATGTGCTCATCGAGGAGTTTACCTCTGAGGGTTGCAGCAACTGCCCGCGTGTGGCCGAATACCTTCACACCGCGCTCTCTATGGCCGACCAAGGACGTGTGTATGCCGCTTGTCACCATTCGGGTTATCAAACCGATTGGCTCACGGCCAAATGGGATTACCTCACGGGGGTTGCGTTTGGCAACAGTGGGGGCACGTTCAACCCGGCCATGATGTTCAATCGCAATGAGGCGTGGGTTGAGGGCAACGTCAACAAGGCAGGTCTTGTGGGCATCCCGGCAAACGCTGCCGTCATCACCGCCACAACGCGTGCCGCCATGGCGCAGCCTGCCAACGCGCAACTCGCTATTCAGGTGGTGCCCAACGCCGATGGCTCCAAGGCCACGGTTACCGTGAGCGGCGTGTGCAACGAGGCTTACGACACCGACAACTCGCTCCTGACATTCTATCTCACCGAGGATAGCGTCAAGCCTCATAGACAGTATGGAGCCAAGAGCTCTTTCCGCCACATGCACGTCATCCGCGCCAACAACAGCACTTGGGGCGAGCAGGTGCAATGGGAGGGTAACACCTTCACCACCACATTTGATGTTAACATCAAGGATGCGTGGAAGAAGAAGGACCTGAAGTTCATCGCCTTCCTCAACAAGCACAACGAGTCGAACTACACCGACAACAAGATCGAGAACGTCATCGGCGTTACCTATAACGATGCCGTGACGGGCATTCATGGCGTTTACAACGATGCCGAGAACGCAACGGTCGTGGGGTATTACACCATCGACGGCATGAGGCTCAACGCTCCGCAGAAGGGCCTGAACATCGTGAAGATGTCTGATGGCCGAACTGTCAAGGTGATGAAGTAATCGGGGCTTCGACATTCCCCCAAACCCATACGTCCCCATGAACCCAATGCTAATGACCGATTTGGGTGACGGGACCTCCTAACGCTGCGTTGCTCCGCAAGGGTTTCCTTGCTGGGCGACGCAGTTGTCGTTGGGGCGCATCCTGCATCACCCCAAACCCGATGCATCTTGTTTGCGCCTTGTGCCTGCCCCAAGCCGACGGCCATCGGTGGCTTCGCTGGTATGATTTGTGTAGTTCATTCAACAAAGACTCGGTGTTTTGCATACTAAAAAGAATATTATTCAGTAACTTTGCAGCATGATTTATCCCAGCAATTTCGAAAACAAGATACAGTTTGGCGAGATACGGTCGCTGCTGAAGGAAAGTTGCCTGAGCCAATTGGGCAAGGACAAGGTGGAAAAGATGGCGTTCAACGACGATGTGGAGCGCATCAACACGTTGCTCAGGCAAACGCATGAGTTCCGTCGCTTGCAGGAGGAGGCCGACGAGTTCCCCCTGCAATATTTCTACGATATGCGCGCTTCCATCAAGCGCGTGCGACTGGAGGGCACCCATCTCGAAGAGAATGAGCTCTTCGACCTCCGCCGCTCGTTGGAGACCATTGGCGGCATCGTGAGGTTCCTGAGCCGGGGAAGCGACGAAGGGGTTTACGATTTCCCCACATTGCACGACCTCACCGAGGGGGTGCTCACCTTCCCCGACCTGTTGCGCCGCATCGATCAGATCCTCGACAAGTATGGTAAGATCAAGGACACGGCATCGCCCATGCTGGCCGAAACCCGCGCACAGTTGCGGAAGGCGGAGGGTAGCGTGTCGCGAACGCTCAACAGCATCCTGCGAGCCGCCCAGAGCGAGGGATTGGTGGATAAGGACGCTACACCCACGCTTCGCGACGGACGTCTCGTGGTGCCCATCGCTCCGGGCTTGAAGCGTAAGATAAAAGGTATCGTTCACGATGAGTCGTCTACAGGAAAGACGGTGTTTGTGGAGCCCGCCGAGGTGGTGGAGGCCAACAACCGCATACGCGAACTGGAGGCTGAGGAGCGCCGGGAGGTGGTGCGCATCCTTGTGGAGTTCTCCAAACTTGTCAGGCCCCATGTCAACGAACTGATGTATTCCTACCAACTGCTGGCCGAGGTCGATTTCATTCGCGCCCGCGCTGAGTTGGCAACGCTCATGGGAGCCATGGAGCCGCGGGTCGAAGCCGCACCTGTCATGGATTGGGTTTCGGCACGTCATCCGTTGCTTTGGCTCGCATTGAAGAAGCAAGACAAGACGGTGGTGCCTCTCGACATCACCCTGAAACCCCAACAGCACATACTGATCATATCGGGGCCTAACGCCGGTGGTAAGTCGGTTTGCCTCAAAACCGTGGGATTGTTGCAGTATATGTTGCAATGTGGACTGTCGGTTCCCATGAGCGAACGGTCCAAGGTGGGCATCTTCCAAAACCTGATGATTGACATCGGCGACGAGCAAAGCATCGAGAACGACCTCTCGACCTACTCGTCTCACTTGCTCAACATGAAGATCATGATGCGGCAGTCGAACGCTCGCACGTTGTTGCTCATCGACGAGTTTGGTACGGGCACCGAGCCGCAAATAGGTGGAGCCATGGCCGAGGCCGTGCTCAACCAGTTTGTGAAGAAGCAGGCGTGGGGTGTCATCACCACCCACTACCAGAACCTCAAGCACTATGCCGACTCGCACGAGGGCATTGCCAACGGTGCCATGCTCTACGACCGCCATGAGATGCGACCTCTTTTCCAGCTCGCCATAGGCCAACCCGGTAGCTCGTTCGCCATCGAGATCGCGCGCAAGACGGGCATTCCCGAGGAGGTGATACGTGAGGCTTCGGAGATTGTCGGGTCCGATTATATCCAGAGCGACAAGTATTTGCAGGACATTGTGCGCGACAAGCGCTATTGGGAGCAGAAACGACAGACCATCCATCAGCAGGAGAAGCGCTTGCAGGAACGCATCGACCATTACGAGCAAGACATCAACGCCGTAGAGCGCGACCGGCGCGACATCCTGGCGAAGGCCAAGCAGGAGGCAGAGGAACTTCTTCGCGAGAGCAACCGAAAGATCGAGAACACCATTCGTGAGATTCGTGAGCAGCAAGCCGAACGTGAGTCGACACGCCGCATCCGAAAGGAGCTTGAGGGCTTTAAGCAGGATGTGGAGGCTTTCGACACCAAGGCCGAGGACGATAAGATTGCCCGTAAGATCGAGCAAATCAAGGCTCGCAAGGAGCGGCGCGAGGAACGAAAGAAGAAAAAGAAGGATGATGAGCAGAAGGCTGCCGAAGCCTTGCGATCTGCGGCTTTGCGTGACCAGAAGGTGCGCGACAACGTCATTGCCGTAGGCGATAGCGTCCGCATTCGTGGGGCGAAGTCGGAAGGCAAGGTGGAGAGCTTGAGCGGAAAGATGGCTACCGTCATCTTCGGCGATATGCGCACCAAGCTGCCAGTGTCGCGTTTGCAACTATTGGCAGCGCCATCGGAACCCGCAGAGGGTGACGCAAAGGCCGAAACGTCATCGCAACCCACCAAGATGGATGTGTTGCGCGAAGGACTCCAAAGCTACAAGATGTCGCACATGACGCAAGATACCATCGACGACCACCGCAAAAACTTCAAGCAAGACCTTGATGTTCGGGGCATGCGAGGCGATGAGGCGTTGCAAGCCGTGCAATATTTCATCGACGACGCCATCCTTGTGGGTATGCCGCGCGTTCGCATTCTCCATGGTAAGGGCAACGGCATCCTGCGACAACTCATTCGCCAATACCTGTCGGCGGAGCCCAATGTCACCCATGTGCGCGACGAACACGTGCAGTTTGGTGGCGCCGGAATCACTGTCGTGGATTTGGGATAAATCTAAGGAACTATTGGGTTTGCGCAATTATATGCATTTCCTTGCCATGCAAACAAACGGCATGGCAAGGAAATGAAAGGTTTTCTATAGTTTTCCGACGACGTGCTCCTCGGCGTATTGCAGGTCGCGCTCGTCGTCGATTTCGTACCAATGCACATCTTTCGCATTGAGAACAAACACCCGGCTTATTGCCTGCGACATGTGGAGCAACTCGTATTCGTAGCCCAACTTAGGCTTCTCGTCGACGATTTGCGCATAGTCGGCGCACATTTTCTGGTAGAACGAGGCCGAGAGCTTGTGGATTCCCACCAGTTCGCCCTTGGCGTCGATGGCGTCGCGGTCGGTGGAGCATCGGGTCAGCGTTCCGTTGGCGTCATATTCCACGTAGTATTGGTCTTGGAATTTGGTGACCGGCGTGATGAGCATGATGTCGGGATGGGCATCGTCGATGAGCTCCGTCAGTGCGTTGCGGCTGAAGATGATGTCCGACTCGAGCAAAAGGAAGTCGTCGTTGCCAATGGCCTCACGGCAGTTCCATAATGTGAACATGCTGTTCGTCTCGGCATAACGGGGCGAGAACACACATTCGATCTGCGGAAAGCTACTTGCCAATTGCTCGTAAGCCTCTTTCTTATAGCCCGTTCCGATAATGATGCGCTCAATGCCACAAGCAATCAGCGCCTCGATGGAGCGCACCACCATCGCCTTTCCGCCACACTCGATGAAGCCCTTGGGCATGGTCTCGGTCATGTGGCCGAAGCGACTGCCTAAGCCGGCAGCCATGATGACAGCAGTCTTAATCATTGTAATGGGCGGGAATTTGAATGTTGTTCTTCACCAAAGCCTCCTTGAGAACCACAAAGAAGTCCTCTATGTCCTTCACGTCGATGGTGCCGAGCGAGCAGAGACGGAAGGTGTTGGTGGTTGAAATCTTACCCGGATAGATGGTGAATCCGTGCTCGTAGCAGTAGTCGTGCACGCGGCCGAAGTCCCAGTTGGGATCGTCGGGGTACTTCACCGACACCACCAGCCCCGACTGGATGTCGCGTCGGATGACATCGCGCAGCCCCAACTCCTCCAGTCCACGATGGATGGCCTCGAAGGTGCGGTGGTGGCGTGCGAACTTAGCCTCCTCGCCCTCGGCCCAATACTCCTTGAAGGCTTGGATGGCGGCATACACCGTTTGCACTGGCGGGGTGAAGTGCATCTCGCCACTTTTCTCGAAGAAATCATACTGCAAGAAGAGGTTGCAGTAGTAAGAGCGCTTGGGATAGTCCTTTGATCGCTCAATGATCTCGCGGCTTCCAACGATAAAGCTCAGTCCCGACATGGCCATCAATCCTTTTTGTGCCGATGCCATGCAGAAGTCCACATTGTCCTGGTGCAGGTCGAAGGGCACCATGCCGAGGCTCGATGTGGTGTCGACCACAAAGATGGCGCCATGGGCGTGGGCCATTGCGCCAATCTCGCGGATGGGGTTGAGGATGCCCGTTCCCGTCTCGTGATGGGTGGTGTACACCAAGGCGATGTCGGGGTTGGCGTCGAGCGTGCGCTCCACCTCGTTGAGCGAGGGCTGCTCAAACACCGATGAGCGCAGGTCGATGTGGTGCAATCCGTAGTACTGACACACCTCAACGGCGCGCGATGAGTAGGCGCCGTTGTTCACGATGAGCGCTTTCTTTCCCTCTGGCAGGAGCGAGTTGAGGCAGATGTCGATGTTGATGGTTCCCGATCCGCAGAAGAGCACAGCCGTGTCTTTTTGCAAATCGCCATGCGCCATGCGCACGCAGTTCTCGCGCAGACCTTTCATCAGTCCGGCGAAGTCGTGCTCGCGCGGGCAGATGTCGGGCACCACCTGAGCCATTTTCACTGTGTCGGTGGTGGTGGCTGGGCCCGGATTGAGCAATATGTTACGTTTGATGTTCATCATTTTTCCGATGGTTTATAGTATTGGTTGTTATCGTTCGTGTTATCGCTTCAGGAAATCCATGAGCGCCTCCTTGTTCTCCACAGGCGTGGTGGTGGGGCGGCCGAGGTCGGCGCGCGCACCCTTCTTCACCTTGATCTCGAGGAACAGCGGTGCGTCGTTGTCGGTGAGGTCGGCCAACACGTCGCTCAGGTCGTCGGCGTTGTCAACGCTGAGCACCGTCTTATAGCCGCAAGCGGCAGCCACCTCGGGCAGGTCGACCTTGTAGCCTACGGTAGGCTGTCCGCCCACCGAGTCGTGCACGCCGTTGTTGAAGAGTATGTGGTAGAAGTTGGCGGGCTGCATGCTGCCCGTGATGGCCAGTGCGCCCATGTGCATGAGCACCGCCCCGTCGCCGTCGAAGCAATAGATGTTGCGGTCGGGTTGGCTGAGGGCGATGCCGAGCGCAATCTGTGAGGCGTGCCCCATGGATCCCACCGTGAGGAAGTCGCGCTCGTGGCCTTGTCCGCTTCCGGCACGATATTCGAAGAGCTCGCGACTGATCTTGCCCGTTGTCGATACTGCGGCGGCTCGGCTGTCCATTGCTTCGGCCACCATCTGTATGGCCTTCTCTCGTGTGAGCTGCGACTCGTCGGCCACGGTGTTGATCAGTTTGTAGTCGGCAAAGGTGCCCTTGCGAATCACCAGCGCATAAGCCTCGCCCGTCTCGCGCATGCGCTCTGCGGCGTGGCGCACCTGCTGCTCCGCCTCGTTCTCGTCGGCAGAGAGGGTGGTGTGCTCAATGCCCATGGCGTCGAGCAACGGCAGCGTCACCTTGCCCTGCTTTACATGTTGCGGCTCATCGTGCACACCGGGTTCTCCACGCCATCCGATGATGAGGAGCAGGGGCATGTGGTACACGTCCTTGTCGGTGAGCGACATGAGCGGGTTGACAACGTTTCCCTCGCCCGAGTTTTGCATATACACGGCAGGGATCTTGCCTGTGGCGAGATGGTAGCCTGCCGCCAGGCCTACGGCGCCGCCCTCATTGGCGGCGATGATGTTGTTGCGCGGGTCGGTGTGGTCGGTGATGTAGGCACACAGGTTCTTCAACAATGAGTCGGGCACGCCGGCGAAGAATGTGATGTCCTCGTTGGCGAGCGCTTGATAGAATTTCTCGGGTTGTATCATGGTGGTAATGCTATTAGCTTATTAGTATATGGTGAAATGCTGAAACGCTTACTTTTTCTTTCCCGTAAGTTTGCTGATGAGGCGTGTCAGGGCCGACATGCGGTATTGGCGCCTCACCTCGGGCAGCACCTCCTTGTAGCTGCGGTGAGTGTCGAACACCACTTGCCCATGCATGCTGGGCGCTTGTATGGGCGTCATGTAGTTGTCGCCAAACACGGCTCTCAGCACGGTGTCGGTGTCTTTGGGCGCTGGCACCTTGATGTTCTCAAAGGGAAGCCACACGGTTTCGTCGAAGAGGCTTCGGTCCCATTGCAGTTTGGGTCCCATGTTGACCACCTCTCCTACGCGCGTTCCGGGCAGGTCGGCCAATCGGCGCATCTCGTCGTCGGCCTTCTCGTAATAGTGGAGCCAACCGTTGCGACGCACGCAATGGCGCGCCTTGAGCTTCCGGAAGATGAGGCCCAGGCGTCCTGAACTGATGCAATGGGTGTTCTTGGCCTTGAGGAATTTCAACGTCTTCAGCGCGCTGCGGTAGGCGCGGTGGAGCGCTTCCTGGTCATCGGGCACGGCCTCCAAGGGGAAGATGTCGATGAAGATGCCTTGGTTGAAGGGTTGGAAACAATCGGATGGGCGAATGGCTGTGGTGTCGCTGCGTCGGAACTGCGCGTGGCCGCGATGATAATCCACGTCCGAATAGGCTGTTTGCAGGAAATAAGGGGCCTCAATGCCTTTGTTTCCAATGGTTTGGCACATGCGGTCGTAGTCTTCGCGTGGCATCATCAGGTCCACATCGTCGTCCCAGGGAATGAAGCCCTTGTGGCGAACGGCACCGAGCAGCGTGCCGCCCTCGGCCCAGCAACGCAGGTTGTTGGCTTGACAATACTCGAGAAAACGGCGGAGCAAATCGAGCTCTATGGCCTGCACCTCCTTCATTTCGGCGCTGGCTACGTACCCGTTGGTGGCCTCTTGGTTTGTTTGCGAGGCTTGTGTATTTTGATTAGACATTGTGCTTGTATGGTTGATGCAACATATCTTTCTGCAAAGTTACAAAAAAAAACGCCATCTCTTATCTTTTTATTCGAATTTATAATATGCGTTATATGGGTTTCGTGCGCCTTATATAAAAAGGTAAATTATAAGTTGTTTGCATATTGTGTAGGAAAACAGAAAGAAAAACGCATATTATTAAAACATTTTATAACTTTTTCTTTGTTGTTTGATGATAAAGTATTAAATTTGCAATCGAAAAAGGACGTGACAATGACCGAAGGCCGTCGACTGCGGCGTGGTAACGGCAGGGTGGGACGTCCCAGAAGAGAGAATTGACGAACTTTACATTAAAACATCAAGAATATGAGAAAAACTTTACTCACCATGGTTGCCATGCTGGCAACAAGTGGCGCTGTGATGGCGCAGAACGGTATTACTGAGGTCCCCGACGCTGACATGCTGGGCACAATGGCTACTGCCATGTCGCCTAACGGCCGATATATTGGTGGATCGGTTTACGCCACAAACGGTGGCTTCCTGTTTGATCGCGAGACCAAGAAGGTTCAGATGTACGACGCTCTGGACGTGAACACCGACCTGCAGATCAAGTCGATCTCCAACGATGGTCTGGCTGTGGGATGGAACGGTCCAGCCTGCACGTTCGACTTCAACACCAACACCGTCAAGTCGTTTGGTGCGGCCGACCAGTACCTGTTCATCGGCATCAGCCCCAACGGCAAGCTCATCGTAGGCGCCCGTTACGATGGTGATGATGCACAAGGCACGCCTTGCTACTTCAGCAATGGCACACCGGTCGACCTGCCCCAGTCGTCGGATAAGTTCCTGGGCTACAATTCCGACGGCGCTTCGGCCCTGTCGGTGAGCGACGACTCGCTGATCTCGGGCTATTATGTTGACAACATGGCTACGCGCCCCGCTACGCTGTGGGCCCTCAACAAGGACGGCAAGACATTCTCAAGCTATCCCATCTCACGTCGATTCTTCGCTTCTTCGATGGAGTCGACCATGCCTTACGTCATCTTCAGCTGCGACCAGACGGTGATGAGCGCCAATGGCAAGTGGCTTGCTGTGAACTTCGAGAAGTACATTGGCCAATGGGAATCAGTGAAGGGCGTGGCCCGTTACAACACGGAGAACGACTCGGTCGACTTCTTCATTGCCAACGAAGACGATGACCGCTTTGCCGACGTAGGCACTGAGACTTACGCCTTCGCTGTGTCGAACGATGGCACCGTGGTAGGTTTCTATGGTAGCGCGTTTGAATCTCGTGTGGCATACAGATGGAAGAAGGGCGAGGCCGACATTGAGCGTCTTGCCACAGCTTTCCCTGGCGCTACTCGCTTGGCCGCTTACGATGAGGGCGGTTTCAACACACCGAGTGGCATCTCTGCCGATGGCCGTTACATCTCAGGTTTCGGTTATGCGGCCGATACCACCGCTGAGGTTGAGGATGGCGAGGAGCCCCAACGCAACTGGGTGTCATGGATTCTCGACACAGAGGATCCTGCCGCTTCGGTCGGCACCGGTGTTGAGAAGGTGCAGGTCAACAAGGCCAACGCAGCCAGCGTAAGAGCACGCTACGCCATCGACGGCACCAAGCGTCAGAGCAAGTTCAAGGGTTTGAACATCCTGCAGCTCACCAATGGCAAGGCCATCAAGACCATCGAAAAATAAACATAGCATAAGTTCATAACTACCGAGTGGAAGCGAACCACTTGGCACCTATAGCCCAGGGCGTGATGCCTTGGGCTATATTTTTGGTATGCTACCCACGGGTAGCGATATGGATTATTTGTTAAACATACTGGCAAAACCATTGGTGAGAGCACCATTTTGGGCGCCTTGCCAGGGTTGTGGAGGAAGAATAGCACAAAGGCGTACAACCAATCTCGATGAGACTTTGGTTGTACGCCTTTGTCGTTTAGCGAATCCGCTGATGGGTGGTGTGGCCTTAGCGCTTGTTGCTGAGCGCGCCCACTTCGTCTTGGTTGAGTGCGCGGCTCCACTGTTGCAGGTTGGTGCTGAGGTTGCCACAACGAACGTTCTTGAGCTTCAGTCCCTTGCAGGGAATGTACAGCTCGAGCACCTCGTTGCGGTAAACGCGCAGGGTGGCGCCGTCGTAGGTGGTGGTCAGCATGGCGTCGGTGATGGGCGTAACGTGGGTGTCGCCCGATGTTCCGATAGAGTAGAACGCCCAGTTGTCGGCTGTTGCGAAGAGGTTGCCGCTCTTCACGCTCTTGGCCTTGCTACCCTTGCCCATGTTCACAAAGATGTAGTTGTCGGTTGTGATGCCCACCGTCAGTTGGTCGCTGGCGAAGAGCGTGGCGTCGCTGGTGCGCTTCCCGTCCTTCTCCTGATGGAACGTGGCGGCAACGCTAAACTTCTTGCAGCCCTTGGCCTGTGTCACCAGCCCGTTGCCGAGGTCCACCTTCTCTTCCGGCAGGTTGTAGTCGGCCACGATGCTTGTGGGGTAACCCTTCGGATAATGCTTGTTGACCATCCAGTAATAATAGTCGCCATGCATCCACGCCAGTCGCAACGCACTGTTCTTTGAGCCCGGCAACAGGTAGGGGCGCATGTTGTTCTTGTCCGAGTTGCGTGTCAGCTGCTCCGACGATTCCACCTTGCCATTGTCGGCCACGTTGTATTTCCAAATCTCGTAAACGCCCTCCTTATTGTATGCGCCCTCCTTGGTGGGAATGGAGAGGTAGAGCGTGTTGATGTTCTCGGGGTCGAGCGCCATGCCACCACTGTAGCAACGCTCCGTGCGGTTCCAGTTCTGGTGGAACGCGTGGCCTCCCAGCTGCACCCATGTGTCGCGCCATTCGCTGCCCGTCCAACGGCCGTAGTGGTAGGCATGCGTGGTCTTGGCGTTGTCGATATGGGTGTAGGCAATCACGGGGTTGGCGTCCTGGTCGAGCGCGATCTGCCACACCCAGTTGCGCACACCCGGCGTGTGGTCTACCACGGTGAAGGGATACTGGTTGAGATACGCCTCACTCTTGTTGACGCGGAACACGCCGTCGGCCACCTGCTGCAACGTGTTGCCCTTGATGTCCTTGAGGATGGGGCCGTTGCCGTGGTTGATGTCCACCACGTTGAAATACAACCAGTTGGGCATCTCGTTGTCGGGATGGCCCGTGGTGTAGGTGAGGTAAATCTTGTCCTTGCCGTTGCTGTGATACTTGGCGTAGGGACGTGCGCCCGTCGACTGCACGATCTGCTTCGGTCCGAAGTCCACCGTCACATTGTCGTTGGCGTCGGGCATGGTGATGCGCGCCATGGTGGGGTGCCAGTTGATGCCGCGCCAGCAGAGGTAGATGTGGTTAGGGTCGTCGCTGAGGATAAAGGGCGACGGATAGGTGGTGTTGTTCTTTGTAGAGATGAATTTCTCCTCACCGAGCTGCGTGATGTCGCCCGGCTTCACCGACACGCGATACCAGATCTTCGGCTCGTCGGTATGGCGGGTGTAGAAAATCATGACACGCTCGTCGGGCAACACGATGAACGTGGGGTTGTTGTGGTCGTCGGGTTGGAACACCGAGCGTATCAACACCTCCGTGCGACGGTTGTTGCGGAAATCTATTTGCGTAGCCTTCACATTGCCATGAACATCGATGTAACCGATGTAGCTGGCGTTGATGGAGCCACTTGCGTTCTCGTAGTGGATGGCGCGCGGGTCGGCAAACCAGCACCAGGCGCCCTCGTGGGTCACGGTGTGCGATGCCATCGCCGATACTATGGCCGCCATCGTCATGACCAGTGATAGTAGAATACGTTTCATTTGTTGATTGTATTAAGTTTGTTTGTATGTTTCAGATGTCGATACAGAAGCCAGAAGGCGGGCACGAGGAACACGTCGGCCGCCACCCACGCCACCGGGTCGCCCAGGCAAACGCCCGTGAAGGCCAGCGCCGGCACGAGCCACAGGCTTACGCCGCAGCGCGCTATCATCTCCATCACGCCCGAGAGCATCGAGAGGTTGCTGTAGCCCAGTCCCTGGATGGAGTAGCGCAGGATGGTGAGCACCCCCAGCAAGGGGTAGAAATAGTTGGCTATGCGCATAAACTGGGCGGCGTTGTCGACGACAGCCTGCTCCGAACCGTCTACAAACATCCGCATCATCTCGTCGGCGAAGGGATAGATGAGAAGGAACGTGAAGACAAAATACACCAGCATGATGCGCAGGGCGTCGAACACGCCACGCCGCACACGGTTGATCTCGCCGGCCCCGATGTTCTGTCCGCAATAGGTTGCCATGGCCACGCCGATGTTCTCAAACACGCAGGTGAAGAGATACTTGATGCGCACGGCGGCGGTGAACGACGCCACGTAAAGGGTGCCAAGGGCGTTGTTGGCGCTCTGCAACATGATGACTCCGACGGCCGTGATGGAGAATTGCAGGCCCATGGGCACCCCGTTGTTGAGCAGGATGGATATGCGCTTGTTGTCGTAGGCGCGCTCGTCGCCCTGCGGAATGAGCACGGTCATCTTCCTGCGGATGAAGCCATAGCATAGCGCCGACGAGAAAGCCTGTGCCAGCAGTGTGGCCACACCGGCGCCCAGCACTCCCATGCCGAGGCCGAAGATGAGCACTGCGTCGAGCGCAATGTTGAACAGCGACGAGAAGATGAGGAAATAGAATGGGTGCTTGCTGTCGCCCAAGGCGCGTATGAGACTGGCCTGAAGGTTGTAGGCTATGGTGAAAGGGATGGCCAGGAATTGCAGGAAGAGAAACGTCCATGCGTCGTCGAAGATGTCGGCGGGCGTGTTGACGAGGTGCAGGATCTTGGAGCAGAAGGCGCAGCTGAGCAGGGTGATGACCACGGCCAGCACCACGCCGATGCGCACGGCGTTGCTCACATACGACCGCATCTTGGCAAAATCCTTGGCGCCGAAGGCTTGCGCCACAGGTATGGCGAAGCCGGCGCACGAGCCGTTGCAGAAACCCATGATGAGAAACATGATGCTGCTCGACGCTCCCACAGCGGCCAGGGCGCCCACGCCGATCCATCGGCCAACGATGACGGCGTCGATCACTTGGTACATCTGTTGGAGAATATAGCCCAATACGAGCGGCACGGCAAAGCGGAGGATGCCGCGGGCGGGCGATCCCACAGTCATGTCGGTCATGCCGCCTTGGGTGCGAGGGCTATGGAGCGTGTTGGTGTTGTTGTCCATAAGGGTTAAACCATGATGTCGTCGAGGTTGAGGGCGGAGCCCAGCATACCCTTGATGGTGCTCATGCGGGCCTTGCGGGTGAGCGAGAAGTCGCAACTGTGGCGGTCTACATAGGCAAACAGCAGGAATGCCTTCTCGAGCAGCATGTCGCGCAGCGGCTTCTGCTTGTAGCTGCCTTCCACATAGAGCAGTTCGGCCAGCATCTCCAGTTTCTGCGTGCGTCGGTCGTCGGCCCACTCCTCACGTGCATAGTCGATGGCCTCGTGCGCGGTGAAGTTGCGTAGCGTCTCGTAGTCGCCCACATATTGGCGATAGAGGTCGCGCAGGTCGTCGTCGGTGCGCTTGTCGATGTCTTTCTCCAGGAAACGGCTGATGGCAGCCATAAACTCCTCGATGATGCGTATGAAATAGTCGCGTTGTAACATGGTGGTTGCTTATTCGATGTTGTCGGGTTGCGGCTCGCCGCAGGAGGTTGCGGTGGCCGCCTGTCCGTGGTGCAGGTCCTCGATGTATTGGTTGAGCTTCTTGTAGAACGGATGGCGCGTCATGGTCGATGCGTCGCCTAGGATGATGAGCTTCATGCGGGCCCGGGTGATGGCTACGTTCATGCGGCGCAGGTCGCGCAGGAAGCCGATTTGTCCGTCGTCGTTGGCCCTCACGAGCGATATGAGGATCACGTCGCGCTCCTGTCCTTGGAACCCGTCGACCGTGTTGACGGTGATGAGGCGTCGGAAGGGCTTGAAAAACTCGCGCTTCTTGATGAGGTGGCGCAGGTATTGCACCTGAGCGCGATAGGGCGATATGACCCCCACGTCGATCTGCTCGTCGAGCACTCGCTGCTTTCCAATCTTCGTGAAGTATTGCTCGAGCGTTTGCAGTGTGAGGTTGGCCTCGCCCTTGTTGACGCGCCCGAAGCTCTCGCCCACAAACTGCTCCTTGAAGGTGGGCTCGTCGGGCCCCACCTCCATCTGCGAGGTGTCGATCCAGTCGATGGGATAGTCGAGGTCGAGTATGCCGCGATGGCTAATCTGCGGTGCCGTTTTCACCTTGCCGCCATAAAACCAGTCGGAGCTGAAGCGCATGATGTCGTCGTTCATGCGATACTGCACCTGTAGGAGCGTCACACACTCGGGCTTTCGCTCCACAATGCGCTCCATGAGCGTCTTGCCCAGTCCGGCCTTGAGGGCGGCAATGCTCTTCACCGTGGGCGGCAACTGGCAGTGGTCGCCCGCCAGGATGACGCGCCCGGCGCGCCGGATGGCTATCCAGCAGGCCGCCTCAAGGGCTTGCGCGGCCTCGTCGATAAACAGGGTGGAGAATTTTTGGCCCTCCAGCAGGCGGTTGGCGGCGCCCACGAGCGTGGAGGCGATGACGCGCGCCTGCCCGAACAGTTCGGCGTTGATGCGTATCTCGAGTTCGGTGGCGCGACTCTTCAGCCGTTCCAACTTCTGGTGGTAACTGGCGTCGCGCCCCTTGCGCTTCCGCCTGAGCTCACGAATGGCCTTGCGGATGGCCCATAGCTGCGGATAGTCGGGGTGGCCCTCAAACTGTCGCTCGTAGGTGAATCCGAGCATCTTGTCGTTGACGCGCGAGGGGTTGCCGATGCGCAGCACGCTGATGCCACGGTCTACGAGCTTCTCGCATATCCAGTCGACGGCCATGTTGCTCTGTGCGCACACCAGCACTTGGCTCTCGCGCATGAGTGTCTCGTTGATGGCCTCGACGAGCGTTGTGGTCTTACCCGTTCCCGGAGGTCCGTGCACCACCTCCACGTCCTTGGCCCTGAGCACCTCGTTGACGGCGTGCTCCTGCGTTGTGTTGAGCCAGGGGAAGCGCATGGGCTCGAAGGAGAGCGTCTGCGGCTTCATGTTGGTGTAGAAGAGGTCGCGCAGGTAGGCCAACCGCCCGTTCTTTGCCTTCATCACGCGGTCGAGCGCCTCAAACATGCAGCGGTAACTCGTCTCGTCGAAGAAGAGTTGCACGCCGATGGGCTTGGTGCTGCCCTGCAGGTCGAAGGCGTGTCCCTCGGGGATGGTCACCACCATGCGGTCGCCATCCACATACGACACGGTGCCGGTGAAATTGAAATAGCGCACGCCACCCTGGGCCGCTGGTGTGGCGGTGGTGGGCTCGTCTACGGTCCAAAACACCACAGGCTTGCCGTATTCGAAGTTGTGCTCAATGTCTTGGTCGGCGGTGCGTGTCACCTCCACGCAATACTGGTTGAGCGAGTTGTAATAGGTGCGTCCAACGCTGAGGGGGAACCACGCGTCGCCGCGTTTCACCTTGCGGCCGAGGCCCACGCGCTCGGTCTGCTTGCGAAACGCCTCTTTCTCCACCTGATACTCCAACTGGAGCAACAGGCGTTGTTGTTGTAAGGCTTGTAAGGGCGATACTGCATTCATCACTGCAAAGTTATGAAAAAGAAATCAGATAGTGCGTGGTTTGTTTGGAATTTAGTGTCAGTAAGCCTTTCATTCGGCTTTTTCGTGGGGCAGTGGCGGCTTTTCGGGCAAATCCGAGCGCCGCCGTTTGAGGCCAAGACGAAGAGCAATGGAACGCGCCGCCAATCATTTCCAATGAGAGATGCTCCTGGGAAAAACGCCAACAAACCTTTCCTCAATTTAACATTTGTTCTTCACCGCAGGTACATTCGCTCGCAAATACGCCATTCTTGATGATTTTTGCAACTGTCAGATAATCAGTGAGTTGCAGTTATGTGTGCGTATTTTGGGTTCCGCTCTTCCCATTTCGCCCTCCCATCTCTGCCTAATGGCGTGGCGAAAGACCATGTATCGCATTGCCATCTCTTAGCTTTCGCGTCTCGATAGATGGCCTTTCGCGTCTCGATAGATGCCTAACCGCAAGCCGACGACTCATTTTTCGTGCTTTCGTGGCGTAAAAACGGTCCCTCCGTCCTCTGTTTCACGCAAAATCGCAACACCATTTTCTAACCAAAAAACCTTACGAACCACACCCCGCTCATCGCCTCATCGCCCACCCCGGCAGCAGCGGTTGGCGGCCATAAGTGAGCGAATGATAGAGAAAAGAAGTGCATGTGAATGAAGCCGAAGAGATGCCTCTTGTAGCCCTAATGGTTAACCCTTCATCTGCTAGAAACGAACAATCCCATTTTTCACTTAGTCTTATTAGCAACTTGCTTAGTTTCTTGTTTGTGTTGAAACGGAAGTCGTTGATGGATGAAGACTTATAGAGCGTATAGTTGTAGCCAATTTCTTGCTCGTACATCAGGTCGTATGGATCTAAAGAGACTGTACGTTGGGATTCTCGTGCAGAAGTGTCATTTTGCCTTTACATCCTCAACACACTCGTCTTTGCAAAGGTATATCTCGTGTAATGCTGATAAGATTTTGTAACACTAGTAGCCGTTGTATGTGCAGTTGCGTCTGCTAAGCACCTTGTTGACGGTTTTGTCGAGAGAGCGTTAAAAACCTTGTTATAAAAAAATGCATCTAAAAGAAGCGGCTTTCTCAGTTTTTATGCTTACCTTTGCCATTTAGCAGATGTTCTTTATTTGAGTTTTAAGCAGCAAGAAGGTAAGAGCATTGTCTGACATACGCAAGCTGTAGACAAGTTCTTGATGTTCAATGGTTTGCTTTCTCATGAAAAGATAAGTCTGCTACTTTTTAGTAACGATTAGAACATATATAATATGGACACAATAATCATAGGTCAAGGATATAATCTAAAAGAGAATACATCCGTCGGTAAAGAACTTATAGGGTTGTTCAAGTCTCATCGATACAATTCGTTTACCTGTCTTGTGGCATTTGCAAGTCAGGGAGGTGTCTCTGCCTTATCAAAGGAAATCCAAGAAGCTAAGGGTAGAGGATGTCAGCTAAAAATTATCCTTGGTGTTGACCAAAAAGGCACTTCTAAAGAAGCTCTTGAAGAAGTGCTGTCCTGGGGTGTTGATGCAAAAATCTATCATACTAATGAATTTAACATTTTTCATCCGAAGGTTTACTTGTTTGAAAACGAAGATATTTTTAGCCTTATTGTAGGTTCGAATAACCTCACTGTTCCAGGATTAGTTCAGAATGTGGAATGCTCATTGATGATAAAAGATATTAAGAGTAATCCTGTTTTGGCTAATTTCTATGAATACTGGAAAGGCATTCTTGAAGGTACAGAAGTAAATCTTTACCCTTTGACCCAAGAACTTATAGAAAAGTTATACGAGGACAGAATTGTCACTTTGGAGTCACAGCGTTTTGAAAGATATGATAAAGGAACCGATGATGAGCCTTCTGCCAGTAAACATAGAAGTATAGAATTTGGAAAAGCTGGAATACAAAAATTGCCAGAAGGATTTACTCCAAAACGTAAACAGAGACTGGTTAAGGTAAAGACTGCAAAAGCAAAACAAAAGGGTAAAAAACAGACAGAAGAACTGCGCCCAATTGGAGAACAGGTCTTGATCGCTGAAATCGGAGGAGGACCTCGTTGGAAACAAGTTAATTTTCCTATTGAGATCTTCCAAAATTTCTTTGGCGCTCAACGCAATGATAATACATACACGATTGATTTAATGAATATCTCGAAAGATGGTGCGTTAGGGGCTATTGAGACTAGGCAAGCGGTCACTGTAAAGAGTAACAATTTCCGTTTTGAGATTAAATGTGCTGAAACTATGGGAGAATATCCGGGGAATGACAAACGTCCAATAGGTCTTTTTGTAAAACTCGATAGTTCAGAGTTTTTGTATCAAGTTCTAATGCCTGATTATCCAGCCTATGAGGCAATAAAGAAATATCTATACATGGAGGCGAAACCAAGACGAACATGCGAATTAAAGCGTGTTATCCGCGATGTTGAAGCTGTTCATGCACTATATCCAGAACTTATTGTGTAATGATGAAATACAACTTTAGAACCCTTAATTATCTAGGTAGTAAATTGCGCCTGCTTGATTTCATTGAGGGTAATGTGCTTAATGTTACTAAGGAAGGTGAAGGCGTCTGTGATCTTTTCGCAGGCTCTGGTTGCGTTTCCTATAAATTGTCAAACAAGTTCTGTGTTACTTCATGTGATATTCAGGCATACTCCAGGGTGATCACTAATGCACTTATGAAGGACTTCCATGTTACTAATTTGGACATTGATGTTTTTTTGAGCGAGATTGCTAAAGAGGGCTCTTTGTATGAGAGTTTCCTTCCCTTAATAACAATGGAAGAGGAGGCTATAGAGCATAAAAATCTTGAGGTTCTCACAGACATCCTTGAACATGGCTCTGTTGAAGTTTATAGTATTGAACATAATGTCTCTCATATAACCGAACAACTACAATCGGTTTGGGATAATTTAAAAAGTAATGATTTATTAGACGTAAGGTCGCTGATAAGTCGTTATTATGGAGGCGTGTATTTCTCATACAGGCAAGCTGTTCAGATAGATCTAGTATTGGAGGCCATAAGTACATATGTTGAAAAGGATAATAGAGACTTATACCTTGCCGCATTGTTGAGCACAGCCAGCGATGTGGTCGATACTGTGGGTAAACATTTTGCCCAACCTATCAAAGCTCGAGACTCAAAGGGTGAGATCAAGATTACTGTTTATAACAAAGCTGTTAAGGATAAAACTATAGATGTACTTGGACTGTACAAGGAGTGGTTGCAACGCTACATAGAGTTGCCTAGGTCAAATAATGAACATGTGGCCATCCAAGGTGACTATATGGATTGTTTAAGAGGTCTTTCTGATAATGTGAGAACCATTTACGCTGATCCTCCATATACTCGCGACCACTACAGTAGATTCTATCACGTATTAGAAACAATGACACTAAGGGATACACCAGAGTTGTCAACAACAAATATACATGGAGGTTTTCATGTAAGTAACGGAATATATCGAAAAAATAGACATCAGTCACCATTCTGTATTAAGAGCCAGGCGCCCGATGCTTTCAAAACTATGTTTGAAAATGCTTCATCTACAAACAGGAATCTGCTGTTGTCTTACTCGCCTTACGATGAAACAAAGAAGAGTCATCCGCGAGTCGTTACGATGCAACAACTCATAACATGGGCAAAAGAATACTTTGCCTCAGTGGAGATTGTTTCTGCGGGTTCGTTTAAGCATAATAAATTGAATTCAGCAGAACACTTCCTCGATGCGTCCGATGAGGCGGAATTATTAATTGTGTGCACAAATAAAGACAAATAGGAAATGCAATTAAAGGATAATATAAAATTTGTTTATGACAAGCAAATATCTGTAGGAAATGAGAATTGCCAAAACCTCCTAATCAAAGGAGATAATAAGGCGATTCTTCCAGAACTTGCGTCAGTTTATAGAGGGAAGGTAAAGTGCGTCTATATCGATCCTCCTTATAATAATGGAGACTCATATCACTACTATGATGATAATACTTCAACAGCTTTATGGTTAAAGGAAATGAGGGTTGTACTAATGTGGTTAAAACAACTGCTTACTAAAGATGGTAGTGTGTGGATATCTATAGACGATAAGGAAATGGCCTATCTTAAAGTTGAGGCAGACACTATATTTGGTCGAGAGAATTTTGCAAGTACAATTATATGGCAACAACGAAAGACAAGAGAAAATAGGGCGGTTTTCTCGTGCAATCATGAGTATATTCTTGTCTATACGAGGGATATTAAAGCATTCAAAAAGTCTCGCAATCTTTTGCCTGTAGGGGAAGGTTTTATAGATTCAAAATACAAGAATCCTGATAATGATCCTCGTGGACCTTGGCAATCCATTTCTGCAAGTGTGCAAGCCGGCCATGCTGTGGCAAGTCAGTTTTATTCAATTACCTCTCCAACAGGAAAAGAGTTTAATCCGCCCAAAGGGCGTTGTTGGAGTTATAACCAAGAACGCATGCTTAGGGAAATTGCAGATGGTAATATTTGGTTTGGTCTTGATGGAAATAACACTCCCCGTATTAAGAAGTTTCTGAAAGACGCAAAAATTGGCTTAACTCCAGAGACTCTATGGTCTGGTGACAATTATGGCACGACAGATTCTGCAAAGAAACATCTTCTGTCATTGTTTCCAGACGTGGATCAAGTATTTGATACTCCCAAACCTGAAGAATTGATTAAGCAGATTCTTGAAATTGGAAGTAATGAAGGTGACTTGATTTTGGATTGCTATTTAGGATCAGGTACAACTATAGCCACTGCTCACAAACTCAATCGTAGATATATTGGCATAGAAATCGGTGAACAAATGACCAATCTTGTTGTGCGCCGATTAAATGACGTTATTGCGGGAGAACAAGGTGGAATATCTCAGGTTGTAAATTGGCAAGGAGGTGGCGAATTTGCTTATTATGACTTTGATAATAAGATAAGAGAAAAACAACCATCTTCATTAACAAGATCGGTAAAGAATGTAAAGCCTGTTTCTGTAAAGCAACTAAATTTGTATGAACTCTTTGACCGATATAAAGATAATCCCATCGTAGAGAATAGTATGGTTCATGAGGATCTTAGTATGAACGTATATGGAAGTTGTGGCAATTCAAGCATTCTTCCATCTAAGAATTGTCTTATTGGCCTTGTCAAGAAAGACAACTTAGAACAATACGTTGAGCGGTCGGCAAAGATTTACTATACAGGCAAGAAGTTTCCATCTACAGTGGCACTCAACAAACTTTTCTATTTTATGCCATACTTGAAAAATAAGGGTGTGCGTGATCTTTACCTTATCAAGGTTGCACGTATTGGCACTCGTAAGGAAGGGCAGTGTGGCGAGGCAAAGAATGATATTCGTTTAGTGTTTGACATAGAATTTGTAAAGCAGTTCTTCGACGACTATATGCCAGTAGAGCTTAAGATTTGGAGAACATTTACGGATACTACAGTAGAAAAAATAATGTTAGCGAAAGACGAACAAAAGAAGTATTCAAAAACCAATTAAGACATAATATAAGATCCGAAAGAGCGTAGTAGGTATATGCGGAGTTTTTGTCTTATTTTTTAAATTTGCTTTTTGTTGGCAACAATCCAGTAATGAGCTAAGCTAAGATAAACAAATGCCATAGAGCAAAGCGTTTGCTATATCCATGTGGTGGGTATATGCGTAATTATTGTCTTCTCTTTCCAAATGTTGTCAAGATTGACGCATATAGTTAATGTGTAATTGTCTATATCTCTTGGTGCCTCTTTAGATTGACGTTTCCTTGACGATATCTTTATAGATATTATTCAGCGATATACCTTACCCCATGGGGTGGAATAAAAATGCATGTGGGTTTCGGTTGGCGGCCATTGGGGCGCTGGCTACGGCAGGCTAACACATGAAGAAGCCGGCTATTCGCTCGAACGGCCGGCTCCACGAGAACTAAGTATAACTAAAAACTCGCGTGATGAATTACAATCTTCTTACTAAGTGTTTTCCATAATACCCCCTCGGCCCATGGCCATTTGGGGTGATACCTATGAGTTGTCAGGGTTGCAGTGTAAATCCTACCACAAGATAGGCCTTCTCGGTGCTGGGGTTGGCGGCCACCTGGGCAAACACCGGAACGCTGAACGCATCGGTGATCTTCAGGTCCTTGGTGGCCTTCAGGCCTACGTGGGTAACAGCAAAGCCGTGGGCGTCGCCGTAAAACGATGTGGCGTAGGGCACGGCGCCGATGCTGGCCTGCCAATCGCATCCGCCCAGTTTGAAGGGCGCTGAGGCCTCCACGTAGGATGAGTAGGCGCGGTCGCCATCGTTGTTCATGCCGTCGTTGCCGGCAAAGTTGGTGTACCAGTTGAGGGCCACCGGACCGAAGTCGTAACCCACGTTGGCTTCAAACACGTGCGATGTCTCATGGGCGGCATAGGCGAAGTAGCGCTCGTTGGGACTGTTGAACCAATAATCGGTTACGCCAATGTGGAACCCACCGGTGGAGTAGGCCGCCGTGAGGTCAAACTCCTTGGTGTCGGAAGGCTCGGAGATGCCCACGCTTCCCCAGGCTGTCAGCGAGAAACCCTTGTAGCCGATGCCCAGCGTGGGCTGCAAGGAGATGGCGCCCAGTTCCTGACCACGCCAATAGTACTGGCTCACTACGTCGGCGGCGATGGTGGTCTCTACCTTGTCCTGGGCGTTGGCGGCAGTGGCGAAGGCTGTCAGGCCGAGTGCCATGGCGCCCACCATGCGGATGTTCAACTTGTCGGCTAATCTTCTCAAATCTTTCATAATGATTAGGGATTAAGACCCAGCCGGCCTCCCACATAACAATGGGGAAAAGGTTAAGTGTCGAGGCCGACGTGGGTGCGGTTCTTTGAATCGTGTTAGTTGTTCGCTTGGGAGGCTTAGTTGTAGCAGCTCTCTCCGTGCTCGTAGATGTCGAGGCCTTCCTCCTCAATACGCTTGTCGACACGCAGGCCAACCAACTTCTTGATGCCGTAGAAGAGCACGATGCCTGCTGCGATGGCCCATACGTCGATGCAGACGATGCCCAGCACCTGTGCTCCGAAGAAGCCCCAGCCGTGACCGTAGAAGGCGCCAGAGTCGACAGCCAGCAGACCGGTCATGAGCGTTCCGAAGATACCGCACACACCATGTACGGAACTGGCACCCACAGGGTCGTCGATGTGCAGCTTGACGTCGATAAACTCGATGGAGAACACCAGGATGATACCTGCCAAGAGGCCAATGATGAGGGCGCCCAGCGGACTAACGAGGTCGCAACCTGCGGTGATGGCAACCAAACCGGCCAAGATGCCGTTCAGCGTCAGCGAGAACGAGGGCTTGCCATACTTGATCCAAGAGGTGAACATGGTGCCCAATCCACCTGCCACAGCGGCGAGGTTGGTGGTGAGGAACACATGGCTGATGGCTACGCGGTTCACCTCGCCTGAGGCTGCCAGCTGCGAACCGGGGTTGAAGCCGAACCAACCGAACCAAAGGATAAACACACCCAGGGCGGCGGCCATCAGGTTGTGGCCGGGAATGGCGGTGCTCTTGCCGTTGCGATACTTGCCCAAACGGGGACCTAAGCAGATGGCGCCCACCAAGGCCAGCACACCACCTACGGAGTGGACAATGGCCGAACCGGCGAAATCGTGGAACGTGGCGCCAAACGTGCTCATCATGAACGATGAGGGATCGGCGTTGCAGAGCCAGCCGCCACCCCAGGTCCAGTGACCCTCAATGGGGTAGATTAGCAGTGAGATAAAGAACGAATAAACGCAATACATGGAGAACTTTGTGCGCTCAGCCATGGCACCCGACACGATGGTGGCGCTGGTGGCGCAGAACACGGTCTCGAAAATCAGGAAGCCCTCGGTGGGGAGGTCGCCTTTGTAGAACGACAGGTCGCCGAAGTTGGGCATGCCGATGAAGCCGGCGCCGTCGCTGCCAAACATGAATCCGAAGCCCACAAACCAGAAGAGGACGGAGCCTACCATGAAATCGACGAAGTTTTTGAACAATATGTTTGCCGTGTTTTTGCCACGTGTGAAGCCCGCTTCGCACAGCGCAAAGCCTGGCTGCATGAAAAAGACCAGCATGGCTGCAAGCAACATCCATACGGTATCAACTGATAATGCTAAATCCTGTACACTCATAATCTTTACCTTAAAAGTTCAACAATCGGTAATTCTTTTTCTCTCGCTTGAGCCAATTACTTCTCCTGTTCGGCGTTGTAGAGGGCAATGTCGCCGCGCTCGCCTGTGCGGATGCGCACCGTGTCCTCCACGGGAATCACAAAGATGCGGCCGTCGCCAATCTCGCCCGTGCGGGCTGCCTTCTCGATGGCGGCAATGGTCTTCTCCACGTTCTTGTCGCGAACCACAATGTTGAGCAGCATGCGCTCAATGCTGCTGGTGTCGTACATCACGCCACGGTAGATGCGTGCCTGTCGCATCTTGCCTTCGCCTCTCACATCATAGTAAGAGAACCATTCGATGTCGGCGGCCAAAAGAGCCTCTTTCACATCCTCGAACTTCGTCTTGCGGATGATTGCTTCGATCTTCTTCATGTTTAATCTCTCCTTATTTAATACAATACTCTGTTAATTCTAACGTAATCGTTTGAAAATGAGGGAGTTAATTAAC
>NZ_JAHKBE010000139.1 GCF_018789675.1 Hallella faecis | reverse complement strand
TCACTTTATTTGATGAATTTTAATAACCATGCGATTTTATCGCATCAGTACTAATTGTATATCAATAAGCATCTTGCCGCGCAAAATAACAATTATTATTTTGCACGGCAAGATTCCCATCAAAGTGGGACTGACCTATATAAAACGGGAACTGCCATGAAAAGAAATCTTATCATAATCCTTTTCTTGCTGTTGAACTTGGCAAATGTCTGTGCCCAAAGCACCTTCACAGCTCGCGTGGTGGACGCTACCACAGGCGACCCGCTGCCCATGGTAAGCGTATACGTCAGCTCCTCCCACTCCACCATCACCAACCAGGAGGGCGACTTCTCCATCCAGGCGCAACCCGAAGACGTGCTCCGCATCACCTACGTCGGCTACAACGCCAAGAACGTCAAGGCCAGCGAATTGGGGCGCAAGGTGGCGCTGAAGCCCTATGCCAGAATGCTCCAAGAGGTGACCGTCACCCCTATCGATGTCGTGGGCTTGCTCAAGAAACTGGTGAAGAAACTCAAAATGGAATATGCAGAACACCGCTTCGAACAGTCCAACTATTTCTACCGTCAGGTGTCATCCAACGACACCACCTACAACGAACTCATCGAGGCTTTCTTCCGTAGCCAGTCAGACATCGCCCAGCGCAACTTCATGCTCACCACGGGACGCTATGGCAACATCGAAAGTGGCGACACGCTGAAGCCCTTTTATAAGTTTCGCAACTATTACACCACTTCTTGCATCGCCCCGATGCTTCCCGATCCCGGTATATGGAGAGACCTTTACACACCGCTGCCCTATAAGCAATAGTTCGTTAAAATTTGAGATAAAGGCTAAGCAGTTTTACGCTGCCAGCC
>NZ_JAHKBE010000138.1 GCF_018789675.1 Hallella faecis | reverse complement strand
CGTTGGACAATGCCGGATGGCACAACAAGAAGTGTTGACCTTGACAAGGAGTTTGAACTGAAGCATAAGGGCACTCGATACGCGAAGGACTTCGCGCTTTTTTTAAAGAGGGCGAATGGACTCTGAAACGATAACCGCTCGTCAGATTGGTTATACGTACATGATTAACAGCTCCACGTTTGCCAAAAGATACAAGGACGCCCTGAGTAACTTCGAGACGTGGGAGCAGAAGGATCACGCATCCAAGTGGATTCTTATTCCGCAAAACGTAGGTAAGGAACAAGGCATAGACGAGACCTCCCTCCAGGGCGAACTGTACACTATCGTTCACAACAAGGATGCCCATGGTCGCAAGGGTGCAATCATAGCAGTAGTCAAGGGAACGAATCCTGCTGACGTACTGAAGGTTCTCATGCAACTACCTGCAGATAAGCGTGAAATGGTTGAGAATATCACGATGGATCTCTCAGATTGCATGCGTGTCATAGCCCGAGAGGCATTCCCTAAAGCCACAGTCATACGTGACTGCTTCCATGTCGTAAAACGCGGTGGAGAGGGCTGCGAAGAGATACGCCTGCGCCTGAAACGAAAAGCCGTAAAGGAGGTGAACAGACAGAAGGCAGAGTTTCGCAAACACCTCGAAAATCTGGCAGCGCAGAGAAAGGCTTACCGCGAGCGAATGAGGAAAAGGCATGGGAAGAACTGGAAGAAGAGCAAGCGCGGAAGAAAGCCTATGAGGCTGAACACTCGCTTTGAACCCAAAAGGCTTGAAAATGGCGAGACTCTTGTAGAGGCACAGACACGATGTCGCAAGCAATTGTCCATGAGCCGAGAGAAGTGGAGCGCAACGCAGAAAAAGCGTGCGAAGAT
>NZ_JAHKBE010000137.1 GCF_018789675.1 Hallella faecis | reverse complement strand
CACATCATTACCTGTTACCGAGTCATGATAAGTAACCATCCTGATAGGTTCTGGATAGAGTTTCTTCGACTTATGGGTAGTCAGTTTTATGATAAAATCGCCACAGATTCCTGTACTTGGATCAAAGTCTAGACTATGGTTAACGACCTCGTATCTCATATTGTCTTTGGGACGACTTATCCAATATGCACCGGCTTTGTGAAAGCGAAACAAAGCGAGGAAATCAACGTATGCTTTGTCCATCATATAGAACGCAAATGGCTCAGGCACAATATCATCCAGTTCATTGCTGTCATGCCATTTTCCATCTGTAATATGGATATTTGCCGGAATGCTTCCACGAAGATCCAGCAGTGTGTGCATTTTGACTGCGCCTTTGCTATACTTGCCCAATGCCCATGCAGCCAGGACAATGCTTGTTGAGATAGTTGTGGAGTCAAGCGCATAGAGGACATTGTCTATCGTTATCTCAGCAACCTTTGTGTTTGAATACATTGGTCGGACGATACCGATTAGATACATGCCAAGTCCTTCGTAGATGCGATAGTCTCTTTTCTCATTAGCACGACATAAATTGGATTGATTAACGGACTTGCGAATTCCCAAGTGGTATATGCTACTTCCATGAGCCTCTAGGCACAGACAAATATCACGGATGGATACACAACCAGTAATCTGACCAAATAGCAGATGGAGCAACTGGTTATAGCAGGATAAATCTTTTGCATGCCAGTCACCTTTATACTTCTTCACCAACTTGTCAAATTGGTAGCGAGGTATGAAGTCGATGACTTGAGCAAAGATATACTTGCCGATGTTCATAATCTTGCAGTTTTGGATGCAAAATTACTCAATCAATTTCAAATCAAAAAAACAAAGAACGCTTGTAAATGATTAAATA
>NZ_JAHKBE010000136.1 GCF_018789675.1 Hallella faecis | reverse complement strand
TTAAATATCAAATATATAACTATAGTTAAGCGATTAATATCGCATCACTAGTAATTACAACAAATAAAAAACATAAGACTATGATAGTTAAGAAAGGACTTCTTTTGTGTTGTATATGCTTTATTTTGTGTTTGTTTAGTTGCAATCATAATAATAATGCTGATATTCAATATGTTACAACAGGCGCTGAGATCGCTAAGCCTGTGCCAACAGTTTGTTTGTACACTTTGGGGAATGTATCAACAAACTTGCGTGAAGCAATGCTTGACTCTTTAAAAGCACATTATCCCAAATGTAAGTATGTGGGCAATATTGCTTTGGACAAAAAAGCATTGACAACAAAAAGAAAAGACCATGTGCGCTATAGGGCTGATTTGCTGAATGAGCAATTGAAAGCATTCAAGTCCGACTCGACTATTGTCATTGGATTGACACAAGCAGATATAGGATTGGACAATTTCCGTAACCGACCTCATAGTGGTATAATGGGACTTGCAAGTGGCATTGGTACTGGTGTAGCGGTATTCTCATCGTACCGTCCTCATGGCTATGGGCAATTGTTCTGTGTGATGCTTCATGAAATAGGTCATACACAAGGATTACGACATTGCCCCGATACGGATTGTATGATGCAAAACGCTAAAGGAGGGAATCCATTTGCAAAGACAAACAGTTTTTGTGCCAAATGCAAAAAGTTCATGAAGAATCGACATTGGAATTTATAACTCATTTGTTATTGCTACAGGTACTTTCAGCCTTATTCCATTGATCAAAAGAAAATTTAAAGGATGATAACAATGATAATATAGGGATGCTCGTAAATCAGTCAAAAACAACCTAACGATCTGATTGTCAGTGTTATAAGAATTTTGTATCTTTGCATAAAATAATAAAAAATCCCCC
>NZ_JAHKBE010000135.1 GCF_018789675.1 Hallella faecis | reverse complement strand
ATACCAAGATGACCTCTATGCGTCCACGACTGAAAGAATTAAACGACAATCCCTAAATTATGAGCTATTATAATTTGTCAGCCCAGGATTCTAAACTCTTATTACCTTAAAATGATTTCATGTGAATGAAAAGTTTATGGCAACTATATCAATAACTTGGATTCTGTTTTAATTTCTTGTTTAAATCCAGACATCTTTGTGGTATTGGGAAAACCGTTGTAAACCCGGTAGACTCCTTTTCTAATGGAGTTCTTTGATCATATTCCTTGGTATATTTGCCAAAACGGATGAGATCTTGACGTCTCCAACCTTCCCAAACCAATTCCAGCAGACGCTCCTTTAGAATGTTGTCCAAATTGGCTTCCACATGAGGCATTCCTACTCGGTCTCTTATAGCGTTCAGCTCTATTGAACCATCCTCGCCATTGCGAACTTTCGCCTCGGTTTCCATCAACAGCGCGTCACCATATCTAAAAAGGACGATATCGTTGTCAACCTGCCGTCCGTCCGAATAGGCAGTTCGGTCAACCTCGTATTTGCCTACACGAGCGCCTGCCGTCTGTTTATATGGGCTGTCGCTGAGGTTCAGTTTCAGTTCAAGCGGCATGTACACCAACGGCTTCCCGTTGTCCAAATATATCTTTTTTCCGTCAACAAGCACGGTATCTGCATAGAAGTTTATCTTGAATCTATTGTCAACATTGTCCGTTCCGTAACCGAAAGCCTTGACGGTTGAAACAGTTGCACAGGTGCCGTTTTCGGAAGAACCACCATAAGCTCCACCATGTTTGTAGTGGCGTGAGCGGAAAAGATAGTGGTATTCGTTCAAATATAAGTTCTTGTCCAATGGGATTGTGAAGACAATACTCTGTTAATTCTAACGTAATCGTTTGAAAATGAGGGAGTTAATTAACG
>NZ_JAHKBE010000134.1 GCF_018789675.1 Hallella faecis | reverse complement strand
TTGCATTTTCCTTAAATCAAAAGTCTGCGTTAAGGGATGTAAATCGTGATTTTGCCATATGAATAAAAATGCTTTTCTTTGCACCCAAAATGGCGAGAGACTGTACTGACATAGATGTTGTATTGCGCCAGATAAACCAGCGTCTGCGCAAGCTTGAAAAGTCCGACTCCGAGAAGAATGAGGAGATCGGACGCCTCAATCGTGTCATTAACCAGAAGGACGTAGAGATACATAATCTAAAGTCGGAACTTGCTTCCACGAAATCAGAACTTGCCGTAGCAAAAGAGCGCATCAGGGAACTCGAGGAAGATGATGACGATATGTCAAGTACATCAGGAAAGCCCGAGAAGAACAGCAGTAATAGCAGTATCCCTCCTTCCCAAGAAAGTATCGCATCCCGTGAGCTGCGCAGGACAAAGTCTCTTCGCAAGCCAAGCGGAAAACCGAGCGGTGGACAGCTTGGTCACAAGGGACACACACTACAGACCATTGCTGAACCGGATGTGATTGTAAAGCACGAACCTGCCTATTGTAAATGCTGCGGTAGGCCCTTGATTGATATACCGTGCAGGAAGATTCGTAAGACACAGATTGTTGATATCAAGGTGGTCGTAGAGACCTGTGAGGAGCAGTATTACGAGAAGGTCTGCGAATGCGGTTGTGTAAACAACTGCGAAGCTCCCAACTGCCGTATCAAGTATGGTGACAACCTTCGTGCACTGGTGACATACCTTAATGTCGTGCAGTGTATTCCATTCAAAAGAATTGCAGAGCTTATATCCGACCTCTCCGGTCAGAATATAAGCGAGGGGACTGTACAGAACATACTAAAAGAGAATAGTGGCAAGGCAGATACTGTATACGAGGAAATACGCAAGAGGCTGGAAACGGCACCGGTCGTAGGAGCCGATGAAACGGGGGCTGCGGTAGGAAAGCATCTGCATTGGAACTGGATTTT
>NZ_JAHKBE010000133.1 GCF_018789675.1 Hallella faecis | reverse complement strand
CCTTTTGGAGGTTCCGAATGTGGCCTCCACCTCGTTCCTCTCGCCGATGGCCCTCCTCTTGTCCTCAGCGTGGCGGTCGTTTTCATCCTTGGGAGGTCGTCCAAGCGGGTGGTTGTAACACTCAACATGACAATCCTTGATAAGATTCCTGTTCGCCTTCCCGAGGTAGAGCTTGTCCGCTTGGACTTCCTGTGGCAGCATGCCGAAGCGCTTTTTATAGAGTTCCAATTGCATGGCGAGGTCGGACGATTCGTTGTAGGCGTCCCAACTGAGATGGTCGACGTAGGTGTAACCGTTCACGATGCTGGCGCCAATCTTCGCACCGAACTCGACCTTGGCCTTCGCCTTGCCCCTGACAATAGGACGGAGGTGCGGCTGGTAGATGCTGACGATGCGGTCGGCGCATCTGCGGACGTTCTCATCAAACATCTTCTTCTGTTGCTCGTACATCTTGAACGCCGCCTTGAGACACTTGCAATCATGCCGGCTGAAGCACGAGAGGAGACGGCTTGACTGCCCGCCAAGGAAATCAAGGAATGTCAGCAAGTCCGCCTGTAGGCAGCGTAGTTGGATCAACCTGACCTTGTCGACAAGTTTCTTCCCCTTGCGCTTTTTCTTGGTCAACGAGATGAAGGCCTGGCGTGCTTCCACGCGGTGGGTCCGAGGCTTCTCGGTCTTGTGGCGGGCACAGAACTTGTCAAGCAGGCGGTCTATCAGTTCGCTGCCGTCTTCCAAAAGGTTGTAGTCGGTCGGATAGCGAACCTCGGCATCACAGCATGTGGCATCGACCTTCATCGTCCCCCCGTGGTCATTGCCGTCCTCGTCGGTGTGGACCTTCTTCGGCTTGCTGCCGTCTGCCTCCGACAGCAGCAAGGTCAGCAGGTTGAAGAATTCATGATCAAGACGCTTGCGAATTTGGACGAACAACTCTGGAACGAAAACGGGTTTCTCCGTGAACTTGGGAAGCCCAAGCAGATATTGCAT
>NZ_JAHKBE010000132.1 GCF_018789675.1 Hallella faecis | reverse complement strand
CCGTGGCCGCTGATGCGCCCGACCGCACCATCTACGCCCACTTCGACTATGTGCAGCGTGGCATCGGCTCAGGCAGCTGTGGTCCCGGTGTCATCTCTAAGTATGTGGTTCCCACCTCGGGCACCTATGGCTACATGCTCCGTTTCACCACCTCCAACCCCGTCATCCAGGGCATCAACAAGACCATGAGCGACGTGGAGGCCATGAAGGTGTCGCACAACAGCAAGGCCGTCACCGTCAGTGGCGACATCGCCGCTGGCACCTCAGCCCGTCTGTATAACGCAGGGGGTGTGTTGCTCCATCAGGTGAAGGCATCTGGCAACACCCAGCACCTCCAGCTCCCCCTGGCAGGTCTGCCCGATGGCTCCTACTTCGTGCAGGTCAGCAGCAAGGGCAACCAGTGTGTCCACAAGATCCTGAAATAATCCTACCGCTCATTAGGTAACCTCCATAGCGAGGGAGTAGCCCGGGCCTCCGCCCCGTAGCTGCTCCCTCGCTTCGTTTTATCCTCCTTTGTGCTCGAGTGCGATCCGTTGGTTCCCTCTCAGTGGTCATTCGTGAGATATCAAACACCGGCGGTGTTTCCTCTCAGTAGTCATTCGATTGATTCGCGAGATTCGTGTTCTTTAAAATAATTCGTGTTCTTATTATACAAACACCGATGGTGTTTCTCTTCTGTGTCGATCTGTGCGATCTGTGGGAAAACAAATCACCCGCCAGTTTTTTAGCGCCATCGGCGCATAGTGTCTCCCACAGATCTCCCCGATTTCCACAGATGCGTTGCGCTCCGCATGCGAAAGAATCCGTGCTGATCCGTCGCGCCGACGGCGCATCAAAACCACGCCGCTGAATGCGGCGCAAGAGTAACCGATCCGTGAAAAGACCCATCCGTGCGCATCGGTGAAATCAGTGTTCTTTGATAAAATCACCCCGCATGGCATCTGTGTCGATCTGCGATCCGTGGGCGCTTTCTCCCACTTGTCTTTTCAAGCGCATTTAGCGCTTTGTTTTTGCTCCCACAGATTACTCGGATTTCCACTCTAAGTTTGCAGAAGAATGCGACGCAGTCGCATAAATGTTAAA
>NZ_JAHKBE010000131.1 GCF_018789675.1 Hallella faecis | reverse complement strand
AACACTGACAATTAGATCGTTAGGTTGTTTTTGACTGATTTACGAGCATCCCTATTTTATAATCATTTTCTTTCCATTCACGATATAGATACCACGTGACTTCCTAACGTCTGAGATCTTTCTACCATCCAGAGTGTACACATTGGCATCATCATTGTTTACTATTGTAGGAACCATCTTGGTAGATAAAGTAACAGTGATGTCAACATTGATATCAGGACGTTCTCCACCGAGCGAGGCATCAGCATTCGACCAACTTTGATCATATATCTTCATCTGACCAGATGTAGCCGTCTCTGTAGCTGCAATGGTGAACGAGACAATTGCACCTTCCGTCCCTTTGAACACCTGTCCCATACCATTTATAACCATCTTAAGCGTGTTCTTGTCAGTGTCATAGTTCTCTGACAACACAAACTTTGAGAGCTTTCTATCTGTGAGTGAAGCATAGAAATAATTCCATTCCTCATCATCATCGTTCCATAGTTTATCCTGTACGAACGTCAAACCTGCTGGTAGTTCCACACCAAGAATGAATGATGCAACGTCAACCGATGGGTTTGTCATATTTATAGAAATCGTCTTTGTCTCTCCCGTCTCAATGGTTATAGGTTCTACACTCAGGTTTACAAGTTCTGCCTGTTGGGCAAATGCCATTGTTGAACAAATAAGCATCAATACCATAGAGCTTACGTTCCTTAAAACTCTATTCATTTATTTCAAAATTAAATTTGTTAGTAATGGTAAATCCTGTGCCGTTATCTTTCCGTCACCATTTATGTCTGCAGCTGCCTCAACAAATGCAGGTGATGTTGTACCAAGAATCCTGTTCGTCAGCATAGTCAAATCCTGTGCCGTTATCTTTCCGTCTCCGTTCACATCGCCCATAATATACTGAGGTTCCTCTGCCTTTGCTTTCAAGGCATCAAGCAATGATTTCTCGCCATCCACCAACTTTGCTTTGGCTGCATCAGAGAGTTCCTCATAGGCTGTCAATGCTGCGCTTATTGCTGGAAGATCGGAAGATGTTACTGTCTCTGTGGTCTTGCCAAGGATTGTTGCATGAGTTGTCTTAAAGGTATTTGCCTCGGCAGTTGCAGCTGCATCAGCTTCTT
>NZ_JAHKBE010000130.1 GCF_018789675.1 Hallella faecis | reverse complement strand
TGCTGTATATTTCAATCGCGGATTAAGGTGCAAGGCTATCGCTGAATAGTTACAATTTTGAAAAAATAATTGGAGTTACAACTGGAATACAAAAAGTAATTTTGCCATCAGATAATATTGATACAAAATATAATCTGAATGGGACTATTAGCAATGATAATAATGGAATTAAAATTATAAAATGTAAAAATGGTCAATACAAGAAAATAATAAAACATATGTAAATGTAAATGCCATCTACTATTTTTATTATATAGTGAAAAAGGCTATAGGTATATATTTTATAAAATAATAAAAGAGTCCACTATAAAAAGTCTGAGCACTATCAATTTGAAAGAAGAACAGCGATAATGATCCATTCTTAAATAGACCTTATTTCGCTATAAATTTCATACAGACAGGCTCTTTTTATGCTTTGTAGTTTTAATCTGTAAGCATTTTGAGGTACCCCTCCGTTTTGAAGGTACTTTTTGTAGTGGACTCATAAAAGCATTTTTATATGGTAAAGTTTGTTGTTACTATTCAAAATGAAACATTTTCCACTAAAAAAAGTTTGGCTGAAAAATGTAAGGAAATACTTAATTCATACAAGGATGGCGATAGGTTAAACATGTTTGATGAGGAGTTTATGATAGATTTCTTTACTCAGTTAGCTAAAAGCCACAAGTTAAAGGGAATGAAGATTGTTGAGGTTGATGTAAGAAAATCGAAGAAGTATCGGAAGAATCTACAATTTTGGATTAAAAGAGAAGACGGAACAAAAACAGACATTTCATACATTAATTGCATTTGGCCTAGAAAAAAGATTGATGAAATATCGGACGCATGCAGAAGAACTGTTGAAGACATCGTTACTAAGTACAAATTTAACCATGTTTATCCAACAAATAGTGACTTGAGTGGACAAATAATTGCTAGTCCTGATGAAGCTGAAGTTGATCATTACGATATGGACTTTGTAGATCTTGTAAGTAATTGGGTTTACTTAAATGGTGGAGAAGAATATATTTATTCTAAGATAAATGAGACAGAAGACGGATCGGAAATAACAGAGTTTACGGATTCTGGGCGCACCCGACAAACCCTGTGGAGTGCTGTGCAGATGCTAACCCAAAAACTA
>NZ_JAHKBE010000012.1 GCF_018789675.1 Hallella faecis | reverse complement strand
CCTTGCCCATCTGCTGCGAGAGTTGCAATATATGTCGGAACTGAATACCAAGCAGGATTGGTCAGACAAGATAACCGACTTGTTCCGTGAAGCCATACATGAGAGAAACTCGAACCCATCTGCGATAATACCCAAAGCATCGTGGTTGGAACGCTTAGACAACCTGCTCAAACTGAATATCTGCAATTTTGGCAAGAAGTTTGAGACACTCAAAAAGGGTCTGATAAAATGCCGTGACTACATCTTCAATTTCCTCGAAGACCCAATGATACCATCTGACAATAACGGAAGTGAGCGTGGAATACGTAAGTTGAAAATCAAGTTGAAGAACTCCTGCACATTCCGTTCTGATTTTGGGGCAGATGCATTTCTTGAATTACATTCAATCGTTGAAACAGCTAAGAAACACAACAAGACTCCGTTCAATGCAATTCAAGCCTTATTTGAGGCTTGATACCCCGCCATGCCCTTTCGCTGAATAGTTACCCCTTTCCGCACTGCAAACATCCGCCAAGCAAACCGCAATAAATCGGACGCACGGCGACATCCGTGCTATAGGAGAACAAGGGCCATGGGGAAGGTGCGGCTGGGGAAGGCCTCAAGTTGGTAGGTGTCGCATAGGATGTGAGGTTTTTTGGTGAAAAAGTTGTGTCGCAATTTCGGGTGAACGAGCGCGCGAAATGGCCGTTTTTACGGAAAGCGAGCGGCGAAAACAAGGCGGGCGCTGGCGATCGGGCATGTTTCGAGTTGCGAAAGATGCCTAACCCCACCTCGATCGGCCATGTTTCGCATGGCGGTTGGGCATGTTTCGCATGACGAAAGGCCATCTATCGCAATGAGAGAGGTGGAATTCGAAGGGCGTAATGTGGGCACAAAAATACAACCTTTTGATTATAAGCATGTTGCAAAAACACGTCGAGAATCGCGTATTTCGGCCAAATATTTTTGTCGTGGAAAAGAAATGTGTAGTTTGCAGTATAGATTGTTACGCTTTTTGACGCCAACCCCTGAAAGCGCCTCATGGCTCCCAATCCATCCAACCACAAGTGATGGCAAAAGCCATGTGGGCCAACAGCCTTATCATGGTGTATCTACGCCGCGTACCATGGGCGTCCCATCGAGCCTTATATAATAAGGCCGATTTGGGGATAAAAACGCGCCAAGGCCCCGAGCGCTCCCTCGATGGAGGCTTCGGGGCCTTGGCGGTATGTGGACAGGCGCCACCCAGGAGGCGCCATGGGCGGCTGCGGGACCAACGGTTAGTTCTTGGCCTTGTCCTTTGGCTGCGGCTTCAGCAGTTGCTGGTAGCGCTCCGCATCGGCCAAGAGGGCAAAGGCGGCCTTCACCTGCTTGTCGGTGCGCAGCGTGTTCTGCACGGCGCCCCGCTGATAGTAGTAAGCGGCCACGATGTCGTTGTTGAGAATCTCGCAGATGCTCTCCTTATTGAAGTCGAGGTCTTTGGCCAGGTTGGGCTTCAGCTTCTTCCTCAGGGCGTCGAACTCAGCCTTGGCATCGTCGTAATAGCCTTCAAACTTAGCCAACTTCTCGAGGTCGTCGAGCGACTTGGCGCTCATGGCGTCATACTTGAAATGGCTGTTGAGCACCCTTTGCTTAAACTCCTCGTAATCGGCGTCGGTCAGCGCAAACTCGCTTGCGGGGGCAATGGTGGGATGCTTGGCGATGTAGTCGATCTCGAAGGTATGCACCAGTTCGTCGGAGTCGCGCATGGCCGCGAGGTAATAGGTGATGTTGGGCAGCGAGTCGGGCTTCACCACCACCTCGGGCTCAATGCCCCCACCGCCCTTCACCGGACGGCCGTTGGCGGTGTGGAACCCTTCCACGACCGAGTCGGCCACCGCCTCGGCGCTGCCTCCGTTGCCATGGCGATAGGTCACCTTCTGGATGCAACGGCCACTGGGGATGTAGTATTTGTTGGTGGTGAGCTTCATCTGCGCGTTATAGGGAAGGTCCACCATGGTTTGCACCAAGCCCTTACCGTAGGTCTTGGTTCCCATCACCACGGCGCGGTCGAGGTCTTGCAGCGCTCCGCTTGTAATCTCGGAGGCCGAAGCCGACGAGCCGTTGACCAGCACCACCACGGGCATCACGGTGTCGACAGGCTCCACGGTGGTCTTATAGTCGTGGTTCATGCGCTTCACCTTACCACGGTTGCTCACCACGAGTTGTCCTTTGGGCACAAAGCAGTTCACCACGTTGACGGCCTCCATCTCCGAACCACCGCCATTGCCGCGGAGATCGAGCACGAGGCCCTTCATGCCGTTTTTCTTCATCTCGATGATGGCATTGCGCACCTCCTTGCCGCATCCCTCCGTGAAGGAATAGAGGTTCAGGTAGCCGAAACCATTGGCTTGTATGCCATAATAGGGAATGGAGGGCAGTTGGATGATGCGGCGCGTCACCTTGAACTTCATGTTCTTCTTGGTCGACGGACGTAGAATCTTCAGTTCGAACGTGGTGCCGCTCTCGCCCCTGAGGTGCTCCGACACATAGTCGTTGTTCTTCTTCGTCATGTCCTCGCCATCGATGCTGAGGATGATGTCGCCCTTGCGCAGTCCCACCTCGGCGGCAGGCATGTTCTCGTAGGGCTCGTCGATGCATACGCGCCCAAGCTTATAGTTGTAGCGGATGAGCGCTCCGATGCCCGCATACTTGCCCGTGAGCATCATCTTCAGGTCCTTCTGCTTGTCCTCAGGATAATAGACGGTGTAAGGGTCCAGGCCTTGGAGCATCGAGTTGATGGCGTTGCCCACCACCTCGTCGGGGTTGAGCGTGTCCACATACATCATGTCGAGGTTCTTGTAAATGGCGTTCAGAATGTCGAGGTTCTTAGCCACATCAAAATTATGGTCGTCGTTTTGGGCTACGGCCCCGATGGCTGCCAGCCACAGGGTCACGGCCATGATCAGTTTTCTCATGTGCAATCTCTCTATTATATTTGTGTTGCAAAGATACAAACAAAAATGATAGCGACCATCAAGAATGATGATTTTCTAATTGGAGTTTCTGATTTAGGCAGAGTGGGCTGAACTTACCGTCACCGGCGCGAAGCGGAAAGGTAAAGCCCAACAAGCGCATAGCCCAGGGCAAGCGAAACGACACCCTGGGTCAAGGGCGGGCTGAAAGCCCAACAAGAACATAGCCCAGGGCAAGCGAAGCGACACCCTGGGTATGAATACAAACAACATACCCATTAACGCTCTGAAAGAGCAAAAGCGTAATAAATATGGCACAGTCACTGAGCAAAATCCACATAAGGATTAATGCTTTTGCCCTTCCAGGGCGCACCAATGAAAATACTATTAATACCCAGGGTGTCGCTTCGCTTGCCCTGGGCTATGCGCTCATTGGGCTTTCAGCCCGTGCATTATCGGCTGCACCTCAGCAATTCAAGCATGCTTGATTGCATTCGGTTTGAACGATCATTCAGCCCGTTTGAAACTAAATCCGAAACTTTAGTTTTCTAAGCCTTAGGCCCCATTCCACGCATCATTTCCCATGCCACGCCAATGGTCCACCCCACGTTGCGCAAAGCCATGGACAGCCCATCACGCAAAAGTCCCGGCCATCCATAGTGGATGACCGGGACTTTCCCTGATGGGTGTGCCCGCCTTGGGAAGCAGGCGCACGGCTTATTGGGTTGCCTTAACGGCTTACTTCAGCACCTTGAAGGTCTTACCGCCTTCCTTGACGATGTAGACCTGACCGGCCTTCATGTCGTTGACGAGCTGTCCGCCCACGTTGTAGATCTTGCGAACGGCGCCGTTGGCCTCCACCGAGCCGATGCCAGCGGTAGTCATATTGAAGGTCTTGGTGAAGTGGGTCTTCAGGTCGTCGGAGTAGACCTTGATGGTGGCAATGTTCTCGTTGGCCTCGTTCTTGTCGTAAGAAACCACGCAGAACGCGCCCTTACCCTTGAGCTCGGGCTTCACCTCGTCGCCCACCAGTGCAACGTTTGTGAGCTCAGCGTCGTAGATCAGCTCGAAATCGTCGATGATGATCTCGTCGCCATCGCTTCCTTGGCCCGGATCGGCGTTGGTGGAGATGGTGACCAGGATGGCCTTGCCGTCGATAGAGTCGTTGACATAGGTGAAGGGCACAACGATGCGCTTCCACTCACCACCCGTGGTGGCGATGGTATTGTTCACGGCCTTGGCCATGACATTGCGATACGTCTTGTCCTGGGGATCCTGGAAACGGGTGCCATCGGTGATGTAGGCGCTCACCGTGGCATAAGGGTGCTTCTTGTTGGCCTTGGCCTGTGAGAACTTCACCCACACGGCAAGCGAGTCGGGACGACCCACCATATTGATATAATAGGGGTTGCCATTTCCGTCAACCTCAGTGCTGCTCATGTCGAGCTCAGCATGGTTTTGGGGGTCTAAAGGAGAAAAAGAACCAGCTATCATACGGCCCGTGGTAACGGTGCCATTGGCAATAAAACCAATGATAGAAGTGGCCTTCAAGCTAAGGCTTGTGCTTCCTGTGGATCCAGGACGAACATCTTCCGACTGGAACGTATGCGCTGTCTGGGATACTATTGACGCCAACATACCACCTGCCGTAGCGAAAGAGTGCCAACGCAGGGGCTCGTCAATATCATAGGCATAAGTGTGATAGTTCTCAAAACCACTGTTGGGGATCTGATAGCCTGAGCCAAACGTCACGTCGATGTTCTGCTGCAGCGCTTCCATGTAGATGCTGATGCTGGCATAGACACGACCATGAGACAGCTTTGCCACGAAGTTGATAGGCACTTCCTGGAGATTCGGGCCCACCCATACAGCCACATTGGGGTCGTTGCCCTCGGTGATATAAATGCCACGTGAGCACTCGAGCAATGTGTCGGTGCCTGCGACCATTGGCTGCAACTTGTCGATAACGATGTTGCCGATGCCCATTTCCTGTCCACCCATAGACAAGATGAAGTTGTTAAGCGAGAACGTCAGGAGCCCATCCTGGTCCTTGTCCACAGAGATGGTGGCATGTTGCTCAACGCTTTGGCCATTCACCGTCACGGTGAGGCTGTCGGTGTAGTTGGCTGCCATGCTGCTCATAGCGGTCATGGCTACTACTAACAAAGTAAAAATTTTCTTCATAAATACCTAATTACTTATTGTTCTTTTTCGATTTCTTTACTGCTTTCCATATCACTCCCACCTGTCCGAAGATGGGATAAAGGGTTTGGTCGAGCACGTGGAACGAGCTCTTGTGCAAGCCGCTCAAGCCCCAGTTGACCTCGCCATAGAGTCCCCAGTTGTGCCAGAATATCCAATCGGCACCGACACCCACGCCCCATTGGAAGCGACGCATGTCGCTGGAGAAGTTGTAGTAACCCATGGTTCCGGGCGTATCGCCAATGATCACCTTGGGTCCGGTGGGGTCGCCCTGCCTCAGATATCCATTGTGGGCATAGCCCGAGAATCCCTTGGAGGTAAGCACCGAGACGTAAGGACCGAAGCGGAGGTCGACGTTACGGCACACTTTCAACGAGGCTTGCACAGGCACCGTGAACATCCACTGCCTGACATCGGTCGCCACCGAGCCCGTAAACATGCCGTCGAGCGTTTGGTCGCCCTGCACCATCACTTCGTGATAGTTTTTCACATCGGCGTCGATCTTCATGCCCTTGGCCTCGAAACGCAGGCCCACGGCCACGCCCCAACGGTCGTCGAGGGGTTTGGTGGCGTCGACGCCAAGGCTCCAGTTGGCCTTGAACGAGTAGTCGTTGAGACTGCGTATGCTGGCCGGCATGGGCAGCGGAGCCGTTCCACCGATGTTGTAACCACGTCGGGTCTTGACAACCAAGCCTTTCATGAGATTGTCGGCGTTGGCCTGAAGGGTTGCCGCGGCAAGGGTTATGAGGATGAATATCTTTTTGATCATGAGTCGTTAGCTATGAGATAATGAATCGTTTGGGTAGGTAAGCCGTTGCGGAAGGGATGGTCTTACTCCTCCTTCTCGCAGACCACGCGCACCTTGTCGATGCACAACTGGCTGCCGATGGCGCCCTGGAAGTGATGGCCGTCGATCGAAGAGGAGAACACCAAGGCCAGGTTGTAACCGCGGCTGACGAGCGTTTCGAGGTTGATCTCCGACATGTAGTCGAACGTTACGTCGAAGAGCGTCCACTCGGTGGTGGGCTTCACGTAAGCCACCTGGGCGATGGCCACAATGTTGGGATTGGTCTTGGTATCCTCGCCATGAAGCATCACGGGGCGCGTCTCGGTCTTTCCGTCGCTCGTAGTGACCGTTTCCTCATTGCGATAGAACACGGCATAGATGTCGGCGGCGTCGGTTCGGTTCTCCACGGGCTTGCCGTTGCGGTCCTGGAACACCTTGCCCGGCGTGTACTTGTAATAGCCTTGCAACTTCAATGGCTTGCGGTCGAAGGGTATTCCCATGCAGGTGGCCTTCATGGCGTCGGTCAACGCATTGGCCACATCAAACTTTCCAAGGAAGAAATTGCCCGCTGCGATGCGCATGTTGCTCACCGCACCGAACGGGCCTGTGCTCAACGTGGTGAGCTTTACGCCATAGCCGTCGTAGCCATCGGCCAAAGGAACCGATGGGTACTCGTCGGCAGGGGCCTTGCCCATGCTCATCTGGTAGCCCGCATTGCCCGTGGCCCAGTTGTTGCCCCACTGGCCATCATTGAGCTCGTCGTGCCAAACATAATATTTTTTCTTCTGCGGCTCAAGCTCAAAATTCTCGAAATCGTAGGCCACGGTGTCGCGTACGGTGCGCGAGGTGGGCACCACGCTGACGGTGTAGGCCCTCGACCACTGCTTGTCTTGCGACCCAACGACGTAGTTCCAACGTACCGTCCCGGTGGCCTCGTCGACCGTTCTGGCTGAGCTTGTCACGCTGGCGCCCGGGGTGAGCACCAACTGTGGCTCCACAAGCGACAGGTCGGCAGCCGGCTCGCGCCTGACGTTGAACACAACATCCGTATTGTCGGACAACACCTTTTGCAATGTGTCGCCCAACTGGTAGAACGTGCCCAACGGCTCGTCGAGGTGGAAATAAACCGCTTCGATATCACATTCCGCATTCAGCGGCTCTTCCTTGAAACAGGAAGTAAGCAATGAGCAAGCTGCCACAAAGGGCAGCAGGGGATGATATTTCATATACAATCTTTTCTAACTGAGCCTTATAGGGAGGACCAATAGTTTCAAAGTGCAAAGGTACACCTTTTCAAATATTCCACAAAAAAGATTGACGCAAATATGTTTTCAAGAGGGTTAAATTACCCTATTTTTAATTATTTAAGGTTGTCCACCAGCAACTTTCGATTAAAAAAACAGCAACTTTCGTATAAAATAAGTACTTTTGCAACAATCAAACCATTCGAAGGAAAAACGAACATGAAGATTGCACTGATCGGCTACGGTAAGATGGGACACATGATTGAGCAAATCGCCATCGCCCGCGGCCATGAAATTGTCTGCAAAATCGATGTGGACAACCAAGACGACTTTGACAGCCCGGCCTTCGCATCTGCCGATGTGGCCATAGAGTTTACCAACCCCACAGCGGCCTACAGCAACTACCTGAGGGCCTTTAAGCACAACGTGAAGGTGGTGAGCGGATCGACGGGATGGATGACCGACCACAAGGACGACGTGGAAGCCCTGACAAAGGACGGAAAGCAGACGCTGTTCTGGGCGTCCAACTTCTCGATTGGCGTGGCCATCTTTGCCGCCGTCAACAAGTATTTGGCTAAAATCATGAACCAGTTTCCACAATACGACGTGGAAATGGAGGAGACACACCACATCCACAAGCTCGACGCACCGTCGGGAACAGCCATCACACTGGCCGAAGACATCGTGGACCTGCTCGACCGCAAGGACGCTTGGAAGGCAGGCGTCACCACGTGGGACGACGGACATGTGGATGGATCGACCGACCATAAGGCTAACGAGCTGCTCGTGAACAGTGTACGCCACGACGAGGTGCCCGGCATTCACACCATCACCTACAACAGCGAGGCCGACCAAATCACCATCAGCCACAGCGCCCACTCACGACAGGGATTCGCCCTCGGAGCCGTGCTGGCCGCCGAATACACGGCCAACCACACGGGACTGCTGACCACAACCGACCTCTTCAGCTCGCTCATCCCCTAACGAACACACATTCATTCCGCAAACATCAGAACGGCTTGAAACGCCCGCCACCGCCTGCCGCCGCTCACACGACACCCAACACCCCTAAGGCAAGGCGACGGAGCGCACAAGCCCAACACTACTATGATCGACAAGGAAAAAGCAAACCTCAACATGAAGAAGCAATGGGCCAAGTTGGCCGTGGTGCTCTTCCTCTACGCATTGTGCATTGTATGGGTGCAACCCCGCTCCATCACCGGCTGGCTGCTGACGCTCGCCGGCGCCCTGCTGCTCTTCGACGTTTACATCACCAAGAAGATACGCTGGCAGTGGTGGAAGACTGCCGAAGGCCCTGTGCGCTTCATCATGAGTTGGGTAGACGCCCTCGTGTTCTCACTGGTGGCCGTCTACTTCATTAACCTCTTCCTCTTCCAAAACTATGTCATCCCTTCGAGCTCGCTTGAGAAGTCGTTGCTGACGGGCGACTACCTCTTCGTTTCGAAGGTGAGCTACGGACCACGCATCCCGCAGACGCCGCTCACCATGCCGCTGACACAGCACACCCTGCCCCTCATACAGGCCAAGAGTTACATTGAGTGGCCCCATTGGGACTACCGACGCATGAAGGGATTGGGAAAGGTGCAGCTCAACGACATCGTGGTGTTCAACTATCCCGCCGGCGACACCATCGTGACAGAGCCGGCCTACCAGTCGTTCGACTACTACGGCATGGTGTACAGCCTGGGCCAACAGATCTACGAGCAAAACTTCGCCGACACGGTCAGCCCTGCCAACCTAAACCGACAGGAGCAGTACGACTACTTTAAGATGATCTACAACCTGGGCCGCAACTACATTGCCAACAACCCCAACACCTACGGTTCCATCGACTCGCGACCCACCGATCGCCGCGAGAACTATGTGAAACGATGCGTGGGACTGCCTGGACAGACGTTGCAGATCAAGAACCGCATCATCTATCTCAACGGCAAGGCCAACAAGGAGCCCGACAATGTGCAATACACCTACTACGTGAAGCTCAAGGGCAACCTGCCCGACGACTTCATGCACGACCTCGGCATCTCAATGGAGGACCTGACAAGCCTCAACCAAAACGGCTACCTGCCGCTCACCAAGAAGGCCGCCAAGGCGCTCAGCGCACGCAAGGACCTCGTGGCAAGTGTTCGCCTGAACACCGACCAGTATGTGGGCGACCTCTATCCGCTCAACGCCGTGACGGGATGGACACGCGACAACTATGGTCCGGTATGGATTCCGCAGAAGGGCAAGAGCATTCGCCTGACCATGGACAACATCGCCGTTTATGAGCGCCCGATACGCATCTACGAGGGCAACGACCTCGAAGTGAAGAACGGACACATCTACATCAACGGCAAAATCGCCAATAGTTATACTTTCAAGATGGACTACTACTGGATGATGGGCGACAACCGCCACAACTCTGCCGACTCGCGCTACTGGGGCTTCGTGCCCGAGGACCACATCGTTGGCAAACCCATCTTCATCTGGTGGAGTTCAGATCCCGACAGAAAGGGCTTCGAAGGCGTACGCTGGAGCAGGCTCTTCAGATGGGTTGACAACATCAAATGAGGCAACTCGCCAAGTTTATCGTAGCATTGGGCGCCTTCACGGTCATCCTATTGGCCGTGCGCGCCTTCGCCTTCGCCATCTACAGCGTCCCCATGGATGTCGCGCCGACACTCCACAAGGGCGACCGTGTGGTGGTGAACAAGGTGTCGCATGCCACGTTCAAACGAGGCGACCTCATGGTTTTCAACCAGCCTGGACGACTTATTGGCGCTGTAGAGGCCGTGCCGGGCGATACCATCACGGTAGACAGCGCAACTTATCGCATTCCCTACCGATGCTGCAGGCGCTGCACATGCCGCAACTGTAAGCTCTATCTTGTCAACACGGGCCAAAGCCGCGTCTTGGTGCACTTGCACCAGGTGGAGGGAAAGGCCACAAGACTCTATCATCTGCCATGGTGACCATCGCACAACACGAGGCTGCAAACAATTCGGTAGCCCTGCTTTCGTCTACTTATTTTGGGCCGGTGCAATGGTACCAAAAGCTGAACCGCTACGGCCTTTGCCTGCTGGAGCGGCACGACCATTTCGTGAAACAGACCTACCGCAACCGTTGCCTTATCGCCACGGAGGCGGGACAACAGGCACTCACGGTGCCAACGGAGCATGGAGAGAGCTCAAAGTGCGCCATGGCCAACATGCGCGTAAGCGACCATGGCAACTGGCGCCACCTGCATTGGAACGCCTTGCAGTCGGCCTATGGCGAGAGTCCGTTCTTCGAGTATTACGCCGACGACATCAAGCCTTTCTTCCAACAGCGTTGGGACAACCTGTTCGATTTCAACCTGGCCATCACGCTCAAACTTTGCGAGTTGCTCGACATCAGGCCCAACCTGCAGCTTACCGACCAGTATGCCGACGCCGACAAGCTACAGGCCGACGACTTCCGCGATGCCATTCGCCCGAAGAAACCGTTGCCCGACCCTTCGTTCGTAGCCACTCCTTACTATCAGGTGTATCAGCAGAAGCACGGCTTCCAGCCCAACCTCTCCATCCTCGACCTATTGTTCAACGAGGGCAATGAGGCCATTTTTTTCCTTTAACCCAATGGATCGTTAGACCGAAAGGGAAGATTGTTAGAAGGTTATTGGTTCAGCTTCCACCCATTTCATCGGTGATTTGCATCTTCATAGCGCCCTTATCGCACATTTCATCGCGACAAGGGGGTGAGACTTCGGCATGCACACTACGAAGCTATTATCTCGCGAAAGCCGCCAAGGCGTCCTTACGCCACGCAAAAAACCTCGAAGGGGGCTCGGGGCAAGTGGCGGCCAAGGGGCTACCGCTTGCGTGAAGCACGCCTTCGAGGGCTTTTAACTCAAATGATTCTGTGTATTATTTGTCTGACGCGGAACGGAACGTCACGGGCGTGACGTTGTCGTTCTTCAGCACATCGAAGATGTCTTGGGGCTTGGTTGTCACCGGACCACGCATGAAGATGGTTACGTTGTAGCTCTTCATGAACTGGTGGTAGAAGTCGGGATCGCGCTGCGGCACCACAAAAGCCTTTGAGGGCTTGCCGTCTTTGTCGATGTGGGCGATGTAGGGACGGGTGTAGACGCCATCGTCGCGGCGGGTTGAGAAGATGATCCAGCGACCGTTGGACGACCACTCATGGTAGCTCTCCACGTTGTTGGAGTTGGCCGCCGTGAGCGGACGACTCTCAAGAGTGGTGAGGTCGGTGACCCAAAGGTCGGCGTCGCGGTGCCAGATATGGAAACATCCCCATCCGCCCAAGCTATAAAGCAGGAATCGACCATCGGGCGACACACGAGGGAACGTGGCGCTCTTGCCCATCCCGGCGGCGTCGAACACCATCTCGCGAGAACCGAACGTGCGTGTCTTCTCGTCGAAAGGCAGGCGGTAAATGCTATATTTTATTTCCTTGGCACGGGCTATGGCCTCCTTGTCGTGGTCCACCGTGTCGCGGTATTCGAAATGGGCGCTCGAATAATAAAGGTACTTGCCATCGGGCGACCAGCAGGGGAACACCTCAAACTCGTTGGGATCGTTGAGAATGGTCGACACCTCGTTCTTGTCGGGATCGAAGAGGATGAGGTCGCTCTGCGAGTCGAGCACCTCAATCTTGTTGATGTCGCGCGTATGGAAACTCTGCATGGTCTTGTTGGTGGAATAGGCCAAGAGCTTCAGCGTAGGGTGCCAAGCGGGATAAACACCGGCTGAAAGGATGCTGTCGCTCTTCATGTTCACCTTCTGCATCTTGCCATCATACTCGATGAACGTACCGCCATGGTACTGGCGAGCATGGAACTGATAGCGGTCGGGGTTGTAGTTTTGTACGTTGTGGCAGTTGATACACTGTCCGTCGCTGTCGTTGGCCGCAAGCATGTTGTTGTAGATCACCGATTCGTCGAAGTTCTCCAAGCAACGCTGGTTGATGGTGAGCTCCTCGTAGGTGACGTAAGATGGTGCAATGAGACGATAGGAAATATACGGGTCGATGCTGTCGGGACTGACGCTAATGGCGAAGGGCTTGTAGTGGGTCCACTGCCCTTGGTTCTGGGCGTAGATGTCCACGCGGATATCGTGGCCCTTGGCTGCGGCTGCCAAAGCCTTCCATTCGTCGAGATCGGGCTGTGCCTTCAGTCCACCACAAAGGATCTCCTGGTCGCCGAAGCTATAGCGCGTAACCATGTCCTCGGCAGGTGTGGTGAGCTCCATGGTGAGCGGTGCGATGTTCACCGGCACCGTCACGTTGGTGTAATCGGGGTAAACGGCTGGCAACTTAGCGGTCTCGCTATACTGCGCGGGCACCTCCACCTTGCTGCATGAGGCGAGGAAGAGCGACAAAATGAGTAACAGTGTGAGGGCGGCGCGATGGTGAAGGCGCAAGCCCATGGGATATGTTGTCTTTCTGAGTTTCATTTCTTCAGTGTTGATGTTGTGTAAATCCATTGCGAAGTGGTCGCGTCACGAGCATCAATAGCTCTTCAGACCACGGATGAGGAAGTACTCGTAGTAGAACGTTCCGCCAAATCGGGGATAGAGCAAGGGCTTCATCTGCTCCTCGGTCATTTCGCCCATCTCCTGCGCTGCGGCCATGAAATCGTCATAGTTCTTCTTCACCTCCTCATCGAAAGGCATGTGACTGATGTCTATCTTGTTCTCCAAATGGCCATAAAGGTAGGCGGCCTCCTGGTAGTGTATGGGCATACGCTGGCCATTGTGCAGGTTGGCATACTTAGAGAACTGGGTCCAGAACACGGGTATCTGCTTCGACTGCAAGGCTGCCTGTAGACACGCCTCCTGGTAGACGGGGTCGTTGGAGTTGTCGTTCGAGAAGTTGTTGATGAGGTAGAGCTCCACAAGCGAGTTGTCGGAAGTGAGCTCATCGGGGCCGCTCAGGAAATGGAGGATGGGCTTCATCTCCACATCGTTCTTCACAAGACTGCGATTGGTGAGGTAAGGCTCATAGTGTTCCGCATAATCCTTATAGTATTTTGTCGACTTGAGCAGGTCGATATACTTCTTGGCCACCTTCATCTCGCCATTGAGGATGGAGCATTTGAGCATGTATTTCAGGTAGTCGACGCACCAGCCATACTCCACACCGTCCTCCAAGCACCAACGGTAACAGAAGTTGAGCTTGCCGTAATGATAATAGATGAGCTTGGCACCCGTCTGCGAAAGGCGCACCTGGAACGGCGCATCAGGGGCGGCGCTGCCGTTCTTGTAGTGGTACATGTTGTCGCCGGCGGTGCCTTGGCGGAAGAGGGCGAGGTTTTTCAGCATCCACATCATGCGGGTGGGCTCCTCGTTCTCGCCAAGGGTCTGATAGGTTTGTAGCACCTTATCCCAGTCAAGGTCTTCCACGGCGTGGGTCATGATGAGCTCGCGGCGGAAGTTGTTGTCCTTATACCAACCCATCCAGGCACCCACCACGAGGATAGCAAGCACGGCAATATTGCCCAAAACAACGTAGCTACGGCGTACCGTTTTGCGCCACGAACCATAGGCAAGCGCAAAGAGGGCGAGCACAAGTGTGAGCAACTCGAAGGGCAGATAATAACTATTGTGTTCGCCATAAAAAGTATAGATAGGTAGGGCGGTGGTGTAAATACCGCTCTCTGGTGTCTGACAATACACGTAACGATAGCACACAAGAGGCACAAAGATGATGGCCACAACGGCCACAATGGTGGCTACAACCTTGCTGAGGAGCTGGTCACGCAAACCATTTCCCATTCGCCAAGCCAACAAGGCCATGAGACCTGTGGCCATCAAGCCGTAGTAGCCCAGCAGGGGATAGGCCACCACTGTGCTGAGAAGCATGAACAGGTTGCGCAATTGGAAACGGCCCGAAAGGACGCGATAGAGCCAAACCAATCCGACGGCTACAGTGGTGCCGATGGTGGCGGCAAACACGTGTCCGCGAAGCTTCAGGTAGAAAATCCAGTAACCCATGTCGACCACGGTGATGAGCAGCATCACCACGGGCACCAAGAGCAGGGCCGACGCATAGGCAGGCAGGCGAAACGCTCGCTTGGTGAACCACATGAGCAACATCCACCACAGGCTCAGCAACGCAACACCAAGCCAAGGATGGTAGAAATACTGTGTGAGATAAGTGCCCAACCAGGTGAGGAAGCCTCCCGAAACCACCATCTGTTGCTCAAAGAACAGCGGGGTGTAGAGAAACAGGTTGAGCTCTTGCACTCGGAACAAGAAGTCGGAGTCGTAAGCAAGGAGGGCTACGGCAATAGCCACTAATCCCAATACGGGGAGCACCCAACCGATCACGGTGCGCGTCAAGGGCGACAAGCCACTCTGCGCGACAGGTGCTGACGAGGCCGAACGGCCGTGGTGAGAGGTCGATAGGTGGGTAGCAGCGTCGTGAGCCTTGACTGATTTGTCTTTCTTTAGTTTCTTATCATTCATTTCATTCAGGTCATTTGAACCGTACAAAAGTACTAAATAAATGTGAAAAGTATGTAGATTTCAGTAAAAAACAAGTATAAGCACAAGTAAATTAGCGCGAATCAAATAATCAACAAGGCACACCTATGGTCGCAATCCACCTAAGCAACGCATGGCGCTCGTCTGAGAGGAGCCTATATAATAAGGTGTGTTTTCTCACGTCTGGTGTGAGACGAGCCATCTCATTATGCCCATTGCGCCAACCCTGCGAGCGACTTATCGCTTTGCTTCTTCCCAGCAAGCCGCTCTCCCACCCTCCATTGCGCCAACCCAGCGGGCGGCGTAACATAAAAAGCCCGGCTGCATAACACATGCGGCCGGGCCTTATGGGGTTATGTGGTGGGCAACAAGATGTTGTGCCCATCACCTTGGGGCAACTTACTCTGCTGCCTCGTTGTTCTCCTGATGGTTGTTGTGGCGGGGCTGACGCTCACGACCGCCCTCACGGCGAGGACGACGCTCGCCACCCTCACGACGGGGACGGCGCTCACGCTCCACGTAACCCTCGGGCTTCTCCACCAACACACGGTGAGAGAGCTTGTACTTGCCAGTCTTAGGATCGATCTCAAGGAGCTTCACCTGGATGTGGTCGCCCTCCTTGATACCAGCCTCCTCAACGGTCTCCAAGCGCTTCCAAGCAATCTCAGAGATGTGGAGCAGACCCTCCTTGCCAGGCATAATCTCTACGAAGCAGCCGTAAGGCATGACGCTCTTCACAACGCCGTCGTACACCTCGCCCACCTCAGGGATGGCCACGATGGCACGAATCTTCTGGATGGCAGCGTCGATCGACTCCTTGTTGGGAGCGCTCACCTGCACGTGGCCTACGCCATCAGCCTCATCGATGGTGATGGTTGAGCCGGTATCCTCCTGCATCTGCTGGATGATCTTACCGCCAGGGCCAATCACGGCACCAATGAACTCCTTAGGAATATCGAAGGCCTCAATACGCGGAACCTGAGGCTTCATCTCAGCGCGAGGCTCAGAGATGGTCTTCATCATCTCGGCCATGATGTGCTCACGGCCAGCCTTGGCCTGCATCAGAGCGCGCTCAATAACCTCGAACGACAAACCATCGCACTTGATATCCATCTGAGTGGCGGTCAGACCGTTCTTCGTACCAGTGGTCTTGAAGTCCATATCACCCAGGTGATCCTCGTCGCCGAGAATATCAGAAAGGATGGCGAACTTGTCCTCACCAGGGTTGTGGATGAGACCCATGGCAATACCTGCCACAGGATTCTTGATGGGCACACCGGCGTCCATCAAGGCGAGAGTACCGCCGCAGACGCTGGCCATTGATGAAGAACCGTTCGACTCGAGGATGTCGCTCACCACACGAACCGTGTAGGGGAAGCCCTCGGGAATCTGACCCTTCAGAGCACGCCATGCCAAGTGGCCGTGGCCAATCTCGCGACGGCCGGGACCGCGCTGGCTCTTTGCCTCTCCTGTTGAGAAGGGAGGGAAGTTATAGTGGAGCAAGAAGCGCTGATAAGCACGTGTCACAGCACCATCAACGAGCTTCTCGTCGAGCTTTGTGCCCAAAGTAACGGTGGCCAGAGACATGGTCTCACCACGCTGGAAGTAGGCTGATCCATGAGGCATGGGCAGCGGAGACACCTCGCACCAGATGGGGCGAACCTCATCGGTCTTACGGCCGTCCATACGCAGGCCCTCGTCAAGGATGCAACGGCGCATGGCGTCGCGCATGGTGTCGCCCCAATAGCGACCTGCCTCAGCGTGCTTCTCCTCGAGCTCCTCCTCTGAGAGGTCGGTGTGGGCAGCGTCGTACTTCTCCAGGAAGTCGGCGATAGTCTTGTCGAAAGCATCGTTGCGCTCCTGCTTCGGAAGCGTCTGATGGATGATGTCGTAAGCGGGCTGGTACAACTCGGCGTGGATCTGCTTGCGCAGGTCCTCATCGTTGATCTCGTCGTTGTACTCGCGCTTCACATTTGTGCCGAGCTCCTTGGCCAGCTCATCCTGCAGGTCGCACATCGGCTTGATAGCCTCCTGGGCAGCCTTCAGAGCGCCAATCAGGTCTTGCTCCGACACCTCGCTCATCTCACCCTCAACCATCATCAGGTTGTCCTTGGTGCAACCAACCATGATATCGAGGTCGGCGTCCTTCATCTGGTCGAATGTCGGATTGATGACATACTCGCCATTGATGCGAGCCACACGGCACTCAGAGATGGTGTGCTCAAAAGGTATGGTGGAGCAGGCCATGGCAGCAGAAGCTGCAAAGCCAGCGAGCGCATCGGGCTGATCCTTGCCGTCGCTAGAGAGCAACCAGATCTGCACGAATACCTCACAGTGGAAATCAGAGGGGAACAAGGGGCGCAAGGCACGGTCCACAAGGCGTGAGACGAGGATCTCTTCGTCGCTGGCCTTACTTTCGCGCTTGGTGAAGCCGCCAGGGAAACGGCCTGTGGCATAATACTTCTCCCTGTAGTCTACTGTCACCGGCATGAAATCGGTGCCGGGAACTGCTTCTTTGGCTGCCGTAACGGTGGCGAGCAGCACGGTGTTGTTCATGCGGAGAACAACGGCACCGTCGGCTTGCTTGGCAACCTTTCCGGTCTCAATTGAGATGGTCCTTCCATCTGGCAATTGAACGGTCTTTGTAATTACGTTCATCGAAAATCTTAAAAAAATCTTATTGTTTTGACTAACATCTAAAAAATCTGCGGACAAAGATACCTATTAAAAATGAAACTGACGAAGAAAACAATACTAAAATTTACCCAAGAAGGCGTTTTTAGTTTTTTTACGATATTTATTAGGGTAAACGTTTGCGTCAGTCTAAACTTTTTCTTACTTTTGCACCCTGTAACTACTATCTAACTTTCACAAGCTTATGAGAAAATTTTACAAGCATCTACTGATTGGATTGCTTCTCTGTTCTGCTACGGTTACGCAAGCAGCGACAATGAGTTTCACTACCAACAAGGCAGTGGGCGAAACCTTCGCCATCGCCATGAACCCCGGACTGACGGTCACCGTCACATGGGCAAACGGAGAAAAGGAGACCTTTGTCACCGATGGATCGATGCAAACACTAACGTTGGCGTCGTCTGCGTTCACCTTGGAGACCGACACAGAAGTGACCTCTCTTTATGTTGCTGGTAACGGCCTGACAAACATGGACCTTACCAACATTAGCAGTTCGTTGAAGAAGCTCTATTGCGGCAACAACGAATTGGTAACCCTGAACCTCACTAACTTCAAGAACCTCGCTGAGATCGACGCCCAAGGCAACAAGCTGACCACCTTCAAGGTCTACGGCCCTCAGATTGTCAATGGTTCCGACAACCAGTTGGCCACCTTCGCCGTCTCACTGCTTCCCCGCCTGAAGCAAGTCTATTTGGCCGACAACCAGCTGAAAGGCCTTGGCGTTAGCTCGATGACGGGAGTGGAGCAGCTCTTTTTGCAGCGCAATGCCATAAAGACGCTGAAGCTCAACAAGTGCACATCGCTCAAGGTGCTTTCGGTTTCCAACAACGACCTGACCGCCTTAGACACCAAGGGCCTGAACAACCTGACAGACATTTGGGCCGGCGACAACGAGCTCAAGCAGCTCGATGTTACATCGTGCGGCAGCCTGCAGAGCCTCGTGGTGCCCAACAGCGGCCTGACCACTGTGACTTGGAACGAGGATTGCAAGAAGACATTGTCGCTCGTCGACCTGAGCAACAACAGCCTGTTCTACAACTCTTTCCCCACCACTCGTAACAACAAGGTGCTCACCACCGCCATTCTCGCTCCCCAGAACCCCTACCCCCTGGTAGAGGAAGGATATGTTTACACCAATGAGGAGTACAACTGGGGCAACGGGAAATACGAGCCCATGTCGACCAACGGTTGGGGCCAGTCGTCAGCTCCGATGATCAGCATCATCGACAGCAACAACAACGAGCTGACCGAGAGCAAGACCGCCGAGGGTGGCGACTACAAGAACTACATTCGCCGCATCACATTCTGGGATTCAGCCTTTGGCAAGACCGTCAGCATCAAGGCCACATCGTCCTATTATCCCGATATTGTCTTGACCACCACTCCGTTCCTCGTAACCACACCTACGGGCATCAACGGCGTTACCACCGACAACAACCAGGAGAAGCCTGCAGTTTACTACAACCTCAACGGACAGCGTGTTGACAAGCCTACTCACGGCATCTACATCGCGAACGGCAAGAAAGTCATTATCCGATAAACAGAATCACCATGAACAAACATAAGATTTTTGCTACCGCCGCTGCTGTCCTTTTGTCACTGACAGCCAGTGCGCAAACCAAGCTTAATAACACCACCAACGCCGCCAAGATCATGCTTCCTGGCGACACCATCACCTTGGGCTACAACAACGACTTCGCCGTTGTGCCCATCAACGCCACTTGCGACTACACGGTCAACTCGCCCGAGACATGGGTGAAGGTGCAGAAGGACGCCAACGGCAACCTCGCCATGTTCTCAGAGTTTAACGTCAGCGGTGTGGACCGTTACGCCACCGTGACCCTGACCAGCATCGACAGCTCCTACACCGCCCAGTTTGTCATCGACCAGCAGCCCAACACCATGGAGGGCGCCGCATCGAGAAGCACCGACCGAAAGATCAACATCGGCTCGGCCACCGACAACCAGCACATGGACGGCTATGGCATCGAGAATTCGTACGACAGCAACCCTAACACGTTCTACCACTCACCTTGGGGCGGCACATCGACCAAGTTCCCCGTGGTGCTCACCTATCGCCTGTCGATTCCCGGCCATGTAGACTACGCCGTCTACACTCCGCGCCAAGACGGCAACAGCAACGGTAACTGGGGTAACGTCACTATCGAGTACCAGCTGTCCGACAGCACATGGGTAACCCTTGGCAACTACAACTTCGGCCAGGTGGGAACCGACACGAAAGTGAAGTTTGGCGATGAGGGCATCGATAACATTTGCGCTGTGCGTTACACCATCTCCGACGGTGGCGCCGGCTTTGCCAGCTGCGCCGAGATGGCCTTCTACCAGCGCGACAACTCTACCACCGAGTACCTCCGCCAGTTCTTCGCCGACGACCTCTGCACCACGCTGAAGCCGGGCATCAACAAGGAGACCGCCGTTAAGATCAAGGACCAGTTTGTCAAGCGCTTGGTTTACACACTGCTCGACGGCAACTACTCTACCAAGTTCCGCGTGGGCGAGTTCCGCGCCTACAAGCCCGTATCTTCATTGCAGCAGGAGCTGAAGACCTCTCATAGCTATTGCAACCACGAGAACCCTACTGGTATCTTCGTAGAAAAGGGTGAGCGCATCGCCGTCATCGTCGAGGGCATCACCGACTACGCTGTGGGCATGAAGGTTCGCAACTTCGGTCCTACCGTGTTCGCCGAGAGCAACTACACCCTGTCGAACGGTGTGAACATCATCACCGTGAACAACAGGGGTAACATCTACGTGAACTATTACACCAACGACTATGCCAAGGCTCCGAAGGTGAAGATCCACTTCGCCATGTGCACAGAGCATGGTTACTTCGACCTCACAAAGGGCATGACCAATGAGGACTACAACGCCATCATCAACAACACCAACGGCGATTGCACCGACCTGCTGGGCTACCACTGCCAGATCAACTTCCCCACTCAGACCCTGAAGCAGAACTGTAAGGATGCCGTGTGGCTCGTCAACACCTACGACAGCATCGTATCGTCTGAGTTCACCATGATGGGTCTCTACAAGTACAACCGCGTCTACGGCAACCACCAGACCGTGATCTGCGTAGCTAAGTCGGCCGGTCTCTACCACGCCAGCAACGACGGCATGTGCGTTCCTGTCAACGCGCTCAGCCAGCCTTCCTCATCTAATCCCGACTACTTCGACTACTGGGGTGCCGGCCACGAGCTGGGTCACAACAACCAGACCGACGGTGTGATTTGGATTGGTCTCACCGAGGTAACCAACAACCTCCTGGCCGCCTTCGCACAGGACCGCACCCAGGAAAGCGGCTTCCACCGCATGGAGAACGAGGGCAATGGCGATAAGGCTTACGGCTTTGTGAACAACATCATCAAGCCCAACATGATCAACCCGAACAGCACCTTCCATCAGAGCCACAACGTATGGTCGACAATGATGGCCTTCTGGGGCATCCATTGCTACACCTACGGAGCAGGCGTCGACTCAACCGCTTATCCGAGAATCTTCGAGAGAATGCGCACCATGGATCTTCCCAGCAAGAACAACGGCATCGGCCAGAACGCCGACTACACCGCCGACGGTGAGCAACAGCTCAACTTCGTAAAGCAGGTTTGCGACATTACCAAGACCGACTACACCGAATACTTCCGTCTCTGCGGCATGATGATGCCTCACAACGAGATTATCGGCGACTACGCCAACCGTCGTCTGCAAATCACACAGGCCATGGTCGACGAGCTTCAGAGCTACATCGACAGCAAGCATTACCCGAAGGCTCCCGCCGGTTTGTACCTGATCAACATCTACAACACCAAGCCTTTCCGTGAGAAGCTCACCGTTCCCGAGGGCATCGCCGTTGGCACCGGTTGCAGCGTTGCAAGTGGCAAGATCACCATCAAGCACTCAGCATGGCCCAACGTCATCGGCTTCAAGGCTTACGACGCCAACGGCAAGCTGGTTGAGATCTACAGCTACGGTATCGGTTACGTAGGCAGCAACAAGAACTACCGTCCGTCATACACAAGCGTTACACTGGGCAGCAACGTGGCCTACATCAACGCTGTGAGCTACGATGGTAGCGAGACGCTCTGCTACAAGAAGTAATCAGCACCACAATCCTTGGGCGTTCAAGGCGCAAACCCTAACGCCCAAGGATTGACCAACCACCACGAGGGTTACCCACCATGGCGCTCGCCATTCCAAATTGGCGCACACCCCCTATCCAAGTAACCCGCGACCCATTAAACCCCAATCGGTCTTTAGACCGAAATCTAACGACCGATTGGAGTTAAATAGGGGAGGCTTTGCACCACATGGCAAAGCCTCCCCTATTGGTTTTTAACCCAAAAATCCTATGGATGCTCCATTCATCACACAATAATCCCCCCACTGGGTTAGCCCTTCTGCTGACTGTTGGTCACAATCCAAGCGCTCAGCAGCACCAAAGCCAACGACACAGGCTTGTCCCAACTCAACAGGTCCTGGCCAATGGCGATAGCCACAAACGACGCCACAATGGGTTGCAGGTTGGTATAAACCGACACAGTGGTGGTCTTCAGATAGCGCAAGGCGAACGGGATGGCGAAGAAACCGGCCACCGTGGCAAACACCACAATAAAGGCCATCTCGGCCACACCGCTCCACGCCCATTGGCTTGAATAGAGCCGCGAGGCTTGCAAGTCGGTCCATGAGAAGGGCAACACGGCGAGGGTCGACACCAAAAACACCCATTTCATCTGCGTCACGGCCGTGTATTTCACCGACACCTTTCGCGTAATGATGAGGTACACAGCCCACGTCAACAGCGAGAGCACCGCCAGCCCTATGCCCAACAGGTCGTTCATTCCCGAGCCACCCTGCCAGCCCACCATCACCATGAGCAGCGCGCCCACCACACCGATCGCCACTCCCAAGGCACCACGCAGGCTAAGGCGCTCGCCAATGAGCAAGGCTGCGCATACCATGGTGGCCACAGGCGTGAGTGTGGCGATGATGCTAAAATATACAGGGGTGGTAAAATGCAAGGCCCATGCGGTGAGCGTTTGCGAGACCACGAAGCCCAACAAGCCCCCACCCATGATGACCAGGAGGTCGCGACGCTCCACACGCTCGCGTGGCATGAAGAGCGAGATGAGCCAAAATATGGCGGCGGCGCCCATGCAGCGCGTGGCCATATAAGCCATGGGCGACACCCATTCGTCGAGAAGCAACTTGGTCACGGGCACTCCGAGACCGAAAATCACATTGGCCAACAACACGGCAGAGTGGCCTTCTATCTTATGTTTGTCCATCATGCGTGCAAAGTTAACGCTTTCGTCAGAAACAGAAACACCCCACCGACAATAAGATTCCCTTCTACCAAGTTTATCGACATTTTGTCGCCCTAAGCGTTCCAAGGACCGCATTTTCCATCCATTTGCGAACACCTGCGAACCCAACCCCCATATTGCGCACAATTGCAAACCCCATTTCTTGCTTTCTTAGCATAATTCAACTATCTTTGCCAGCGTAAAAACCAAAAAACAAATGCCGCATGACGAGTTACGACCTACTTCCCTTCGCACCCTTCACCACCCGCGAGTGGTTTCTGGTGGGCATCTTCCTGGTTACCTACGCCGCCCTGTTGGTGGTAACCATACAAAACAGCCGGCGCAAGATGCAGATACTCAGAGACCGCCTCGACAAGGCCCGACAGATACAAGCCGACCAGCAGGCCATGAGCCAACAGAGCCTTGAGGCCAACCACAAGCGAGTGGCCGAACTGGAAGAGCTCATCCAAAAGCTCGACGATGAGAACGACGTACTGCGCCTGGAGCTGGAGGAGAAGAAAGCGCGACTCGACTACAACAACAAGGTTGCGGTCATCGAGAACGAGAAACGCAGCAAAGCCGACCACATCATCTTCTCATCACCAGTCTACATCCGCCTGCAAGACCTGCTCGACCGGGGCGAGAGCATGAGCAACGAGGAACAGTCGCAGCTCGACAAAGTAATCAACTCGGTCTATACGGGCTTCACCTCACAACTCTATGGCCTCTACCGCATGACCTCACAAGAGTATGCCGTGTGCTTGCTCATCAAGGCTCGCTTCGCCCCAAAGGACATAGCCACCCTCACGGCCCATAGCAAGGAGAGCGTGGCCAGCACGCGCAGCCGCCTTTTCCACAAGGTGTTTCAGCGCAAGGGAACCACCAAGGAGTGGGACGACTTCGTGCTCTCCCTCTGACCCTCACACACACCTCACCATTCCACACCGATCATACCAAACAGAACATCATAACCCATACCACTATGTTAGACTACATCACATCCAACCTTTGGCAGCTCTGGACGGTCCTCGCCGTCGGTTGTCTTATCATGGAACTTGTCTCTGGCGGTTTCTTCATCATCTGCTTCTCGGTAGGAGCAGTGGCCGCTGCCCTCACCACCCTTATCGGCGGACTGGGCCTGCAAGTGTTTGCCTTCGTTGTGTTCTCGGCTCTCAGCATCTTCTTGGTGCGCCCCTTCGCGCTCAAATACTTGCACGACGACAAACCTGCGCCCGTGAGCAACGCCGACGCCATCATCGGGCGCATAGGCCGCGTCAGCGAGACCATCACCGCCGGACATTTCGGACGTGTGGCCATCGATGGCGACGACTGGAAGGCGCAAGCCTCAACCACCAAGCACGACATCAGCGTCGGACAACTGGTCAAGGTGGTAGGACGCGAGAGCATCATCATCGACGTGGTGCCCGCAACCACCCCCAACCCCACCAACAAACCCGCGTAACAATCAGCTTATTTACAAACCTCTAACACATAACTACCATGTCTTACGTACTTATTGCACTCGTGGTGTGCGTGTTGATCTTCGCCAAGATGGCGTTGGTCATCATACCACAATCGGAAACCAAGATCGTTGAGCGTCTCGGCCGTTACTACGCCACGCTCAACCCCGGCATCAATGTCATCATTCCCTTCATCGACCGCGCCAAGGAGATCGTCACCATGGCCAACGGCCGCTACCTCTACACCAGTCGCATCGACCTCCGCGAGCAGGTGTTCGACTTCGCCCGCCAGAACGTTATCACCAAGGATAACATCCAGATGGAAATCAACGCCCTGCTCTATTTCCAGATTGTCGACCCCTTCAAGGCCGTCTACGAAATCAACAACCTGCCCAACGCCATCGAGAAGCTGACGCAAACCACCCTGCGTAACATCATTGGCGACATGGAGCTCGACCAAACACTCACCTCGCGCGACATCATCAACACGAAACTTCGCGCCGTCCTCGACGACGCCACCAACAAATGGGGCATCAAGGTAAACCGTGTGGAGCTGCAAGACATCATCCCACCCGCAAGCGTGCTGCAGGCCATGGAGAAGCAGATGCAGGCCGAGCGCGACAAGCGCGCCACCATCCTCAACTCGGAGGGCACGAAGCAGGCCCAAATCCTTCAGTCGGAGGGTGAGAAGCAAGCCAAGATCAACCGTGCCGAGGCCGAGAAACAACAGGCCATTCTCTTGGCCGAGGGTGAGGCGCAGGCCCGCATCCGCAAGGCCGAGGCCGAGGCGCAAGCCATCGATCGCATCACCGAGGCCGTAGGAAAGACCACCAACCCCGCCAACTATCTGTTGGCCAAGAACTACATCGCCATGATGAAGGAGGTGGCCTCAGGCGACAAGGCGAAGACCGTCTTCCTGCCTTACGAGGCGTCTAACCTCATGGGAAGCCTGGGCGGCATCAAGGAACTGTTCAATCAGTAGGAAGCCATCAGCAATCCATACATTTTCTCTTAATCATAATGAGGCGCAAACCCGGGAGCAACTCCTCCCAAGGGCTTGCGCCTTTTCGTTTTCGTCCCATCACAACTAATAATCCCCAATCGGTCATTAGACCGAAATAAGGAAAATAGTAGGATGTTATGGTTTCTTTCCAACTCTTGTCAGCGTTTCTTTCGGCATCTTGCTTCCATTCTCGTTTCGCCATAGCCCGCTATGGCTTCAACGAGAATGTCGCAACCTGCTCGAAACAAACACTAACAACAATTGAAATCTAACGACCGATTTGGGATAATCCTTTACAAAACGTCAACTTAAAAGTATTGGCGTAAAATATGGGACATAATCTTACGATTTGAAAGCAATAAAGAAATGTTAGATTCTAACTTTGTTGTTTTTTTTAGATAGATTGCAACATCTGCAAGTGTTCAAAACGAAAGTAAAATGTTATTTTTGCAACCACTTTGATAGGAAAAGTTATTGTTTTACTGATTAATTGTAATTTCTATGGGGAAAGGATTGTATAATGCAGCCTACGAGCACGACGCTTGTGGTGTGGGCATGGTCGTGAACATCCACGGCAACAAGAGCCACGATCTCGTCGACAACGCGTTGAAGGTTCTCGAGAACCTACGCCACCGTGGTGCCGAGGGCGCCGACGGCAAGACGGGCGATGGTGCTGGCATCTTGCTGCAAATACCACACGAGTTCATCTTGCTTCAAGGCATTCCGGTGCCCGAGAAGGGAAAGTATGGCACCGGCTTAGTGTTCCTTCCGAAGGAAGCCAACTGCCAACAGCTCATTCTCTCAATCATGATCGAGGAGATCGAGCGCGAGGGCCTGTCGCTCACCCACCTGCGCACGGTGCCCACCAACCCGGGCTGTCTGGGCGAGGCTGCCCTGGCTACCGAGCCCGACATCAAACAGGTGTTCATCACCGGCGTCACCGACGACAAGGTGCCGACATTCGAGCGCACATTATACATCATCCGCAAGAAGATCGAGAACCGCGTGGCCCAGTTGGGCGCCCAGCATCCCGAGATGCCCATCAACGACTTCTACGTATGCTCCCTGTCGAGCAAGAGCATCATCTACAAGGGTATGCTCTCCAGCTTGCAACTGCGGCAGTACTATCCCGACCTCACCAACAACTACTTCACCAGTGGCCTGGCCATTGTCCACAGTCGCTTCTCCACCAACACATTCCCCACGTGGAGTCTGGCGCAACCCTTCCGCATGGTGGCCCACAACGGTGAGATCAACACCATCCGAGGCAACCGTGGATGGATGAAGGCGCGCGAGTCAGTGCTGTCGAGCGAAACGCTGGGCGACATCCGCAACATCTCACCCATCATACAGCCGGGCATGAGCGACTCGGCGAGCCTCGACAACGTGTTCGAGTTCTTCGTCATGAGCGGTTTGTCGCTTCCCCATGCCATGTCGATCATGATTCCCGAGAGCTTCAACGACAAGAACCCCATATCCGAAGACCTGAAGGCCTTCTATGAGTACCATTCCATCCTCATGGAGCCTTGGGATGGCCCCGCCGCGCTGCTCTTCTCCGACGGACGCTTCGCCGGCGGCATGCTCGACCGCAACGGTCTGCGCCCAGCGCGTTACACCATCACCAAGAACGACACGATGGTGGTGGCGTCGGAGGTCGGCGTCATGGACTTCGACCCCACGGAGATTGCCGAGAAGGGTCGTTTGCAACCCGGAAAGATTCTGCTCATCGACACCCAGGAGGGCAAGATCTACTACGATGGCGAGATTCGCGAACGATTGGCCAACGAGCATCCTTACCGCCAATGGCTCAACACCAACCGCATCCAGCTCGAGAAGATACGCAGCGGACGCAAGGTGAGCAACGCCGTCGACAACCTCCAGAGCAAATGTGTGGAGTTTGGCTTCGGTCGTGAAGACATCGAAGACACCATCGTTCCCATGGCCGTGAAGGGCCAGGAGCCCACAGCCTCGATGGGCAACGACACACCGCTTGCCGTGCTCAGCGACCGCCCGCAGATCTTCTTCAACTATTTCCGCCAGCAGTTCGCGCAGGTTACCAACCCCGCCATCGACTCCATCCGCGAGAATCTCGTCATGAGCCTCACCGAGTACATCGGTCGCGTGGGAACGGGAATCCTCAATCCCAACGAGTCGAACTGCAAGATGGTGCGCCTTCCCCACCCCATCCTCACCAACACCCAGCTCGACATTCTGTGCAACATTCGCTACAAGGGTTTCAACACCATCAAGTTGCCCATGGTCTTTGAGGCCAAACAAGGTGAGAGTGGTTTGCGCGACGCGCTCGACCGCCTTTGCCACGACGCCGAGAAGAGTGTCGACGAAGGCTACAACTACATCATCCTCACCGACCGCGACGTCGACACCACGCATGTCGCCATCCCATCGTTGCTGGCGGTGAGCGCCGTCCACCATTACCTCATCTCCGTGGGAAAGCGCGTACAGACGGCCCTTATCGTCGAGTCGGGCGAGATACGCGAGGTGATGCACGCCGCCCTTCTCCTGGGCTATGGCGCGTCGGCTCTCTGCCCCTACATGACCTACGCCATCCTCGACGACCTCGTGAAGCAGCGCAAGATACAAGAAGACTATCCCACGGCCGAGGCCAACTACATCAAGGCCGTGAAGAAGGGCCTGTTCAAAATCATGGCCAAGATGGGCATATCCACCATCCGCAGCTATCGGGGAGCTAAGATATTCGAGGCCATCGGCTTGTCCGAGTCGCTGCTGAAGACCTATTTCGGCACCGACCACAGTTCCATCGGTGGCGTGGGCCTGAAGACCATCGCCCACGACGCCATAGCCCTTCACGACGAAGCGTTCCGCGAAGAGGAGGCGAGCATGAAGCCTTCCTACATAGAGAAGCCCCTTCCCACGCTCGGACAGTTCCATTGGCGCCGCGACGGCATTCGCCACGCCTGGAACCCCGACACCATCGCCACGTTGCAACTGGCCACCCGCCGCGGCGACTATCCTCTGTTTAAGAAGTACACCCAGATGGCCGACGACAAGGAAGAGCCCATCTTCATTCGCGACTTTTTCGACTTCAAGCGCGCCGCCACGCCCATCGACGTGGCCGAGGTGGAGCCGGTAGAGTCTATCGTCAAGCATTTCGTCACCGGCGCCATGTCGTTCGGCGCCCTGAGCAAGGAGGCCCACGAAGCCTTGGCCCTGGCCATGAACAAGCTCGGCGCACGCTCCAACACGGGCGAGGGCGGCGAGGATGAGGAGCGCTTCCATACCTCGGTCGATGGCATCTCGCTGTCGAGCAAGACCAAGCAGGTGGCCTCCGGCCGCTTCGGTGTCACCACCGAGTATCTCGTCAACGCCGAGGAGATACAGATCAAGGTGGCCCAAGGTGCCAAGCCGGGCGAGGGCGGCCAACTCCCAGGCTTCAAGGTCAACGAGATCATCGCCAAGACCCGCCACTCCATTCCAGGCATTTCGCTCATCTCGCCCCCACCTCACCACGACATCTACTCCATCGAAGACCTGAAGCAACTGATCTTCGACTTGAAGAACGTCAATCCCCGCGCAGCCATATCCGTGAAGTTGGTGGCCGAGAGCGGTGTGGGAACCATCGCCGCCGGTGTGGTGAAGGCCAAGGCCGACCTCATCGTCATATCGGGCGCTGAGGGCGGAACGGGCGCCAGCCCTGCCTCCAGCATGCGTTTTGCCGGTATCTCTCCCGAGATCGGACTGGCCGAGACGCAACAGACATTGGTTAAGAACGGTCTCCGTTCGCTCGTTCGCCTGCAGGTGGATGGCCAGCTCAAGACCGGTCGCGACGTCATCATGACGGCCCTGCTCGGCGCCGAGGAGTATGCCTTTGGCACAGCAGCGCTCATCACCTTGGGATGTGTCATGATGCGCAAGTGCTCGCAAAACACCTGTCCCATGGGTGTTGCCACCCAAGACCCGAGGTTGCGCGCCCATTTCATGGGCACCTACCAGCACGTGGTCAACTTCTTCACCTTCCTCGCCGAGGAGGTGCGCGAGTATCTGGCACAGATGGGCTACCGTCGCCTCGACGACATCATCGGCCACACGGAGCTCATCGTGCGCAAGCCGTTGGAGGCCAAGGCCGCCACACCGCTTGCCGCCGACAAGGCCAAGGCGGCTGCCGTCACACGCAAGTGGAACGCTCTCGACTTTACCCGCCTGCTGCACCAGGAGCATGGCGACACCTCGTTCTACTGCACCAAGGCGCAGGAGCACGACCTCGAAGGGGTGCTCGACGAGCAGATGATCAAGGCCGCCGCCAACACCATTGAGACGGGTGGCGAGATCGACCTCGACTATAGCATACGCAACACCAACCGCGCCGTGGGTGCCATGCTCTCGGGCTACATGGAGCATCAGCGCACCGAGAAGATCGAGCGTGAGATGCACGCCACGGGCGAGAGCGTGAGCGCCGTGGTCGAACGGATGGCAAAGGCCCGCAGGGCGCAAATCAACGTGAAGTTCAAGGGGTCGGCCGGACAGAGCTTCGGCGCATTCCTCGTCAGCGGCGTCGACTTCAAGCTCGAGGGCGACACCAACGACTACTTCGCCAAGGGCCTCTCAGGCGGTCGCGTATCGATACTGCCGCCCATCCGTTCCAACTTCGCCGCCGAGGACAACATAATCGCCGGAAACACCGGCCTCTACGGAGCCACCAGCGGAGAGCTCTATGTCAACGGCAAGGTGGGTGAGCGGTTCGGTGTGCGCAACTCGGGCGCCATTGCCGTCGTGGAAGGCGCAGGCGACCACTGCTGCGAGTATATGACCGGCGGACGCGTGGTGGTGCTCGGCGAGACGGGCCGCAACTTCGCAGCCGGCATGAGCGGTGGCGTGGCCTACGTGTGGGACAAGAACCACAACTTCGACTACTTCTGCAACATGGACATGGTGGAGATCAACCTCGTGGAGGAGAGCAGCTACCGCAAGGAACTGCACGAACTCATCCGCCAACACTACCTCTACACTGGGTCGAAATTGGCCCGTACCATGCTCGACGACTGGAACCGCTACATCGAGGACTTCATCCAGGTGGTGCCTATCGAGTACAAGCGTGTGCTGCAAGAGGAGCAGGTGCGCAAGCTGCAGCAGAAGATCGCCGACATGCAGAGAGACTATTGAGGCCACATGGCCGAAGGCCATAACGCCACATGCGGCACACCTCATTCAACGCAGCCGAAGGCGACAAAGCTTCACGCCACATTGCCGAAGGCGACAACCCAACATTCAACCATCAACAATCAACATTTGGAATCATGGGAAATCCAAAAGCATTTCTTACAATAGACCGCAAAGAGGCCGGCTACCGGCCCATACACGATAGAATACACGACTATGGCGAGGTGGAGCAAACCCTCAACTCGCACGACCGCCAGTTGCAGGCGAGCCGCTGCATGGACTGCGGCGTGCCCTTCTGCCACAGCGCCTGCCCGTTGGGCAACAAGCCACCCGAGTGGAACGACGCCCTCTACAAAGGCGACTGGCGACTGGCTTACGAGTTGCTCAACGCCACCAACGACTTCCCCGAGTTTACGGGCCGCATCTGCCCGGCCCTCTGCGAGAAGGCGTGTGTGCTCAACCTCATCGAGCACCAGCCCACCACCAACCGCGAGGACGAGGCCGCCATCACCGAGCATGCCTGGGAGGAAGACTACATACGCCCCGTCGTTCCCGAGCGCAACGGCAAGAAAGTGGCGGTCGTAGGCGCTGGTCCCGCTGGTCTGGTGGCCGCTAACCGCCTCAACCGCATGGGCTACAAGGTAACCGTTTACGAAGCTCGCGAGAACGCCGGCGGCCTGCTGCGCTACGGCATCCCCAACTTCAAGCTCAACAAGGAGGTCATAGACCGCCGCCTACGCCTACTGCGCGAGGAGGGCATCGAGTTTGTGTTTGGCGTGCATGTGGTGAGCGACAAGAAGGCTGTGGGCGACATTCAGAACGACCCCACGCTGAGCGCCGACAAAGTGATGACATTCGACGAGCTCTCCACTGCGTTCGACGCCGTTGTGGTGAGCACCGGAACACCGCAGGCACGCGACCTCAAGATCCCAGGACGCGACCTCAAGGGTGTGTATTTCGCCCTCGAGATGCTGGCCCAGCAAAACCGTGTGCTGGCCGGCGAGGAGATCAAGAAAGACCAGCTTGTCAACACTAAGGACAAGGATGTGCTGGTCATCGGCGGTGGCGACACCGGTTCCGACTGCATCGGCACGGCCCACCGACAGGGCGCCCGCAGCGTTACGCAGATCGAGATCATGCCCAAGCCGCCCGTGGGTCCCGACGACCCGAAGAACCCCTGGCCCAACTGGCCACGCACGCTGAAGACCACCTCGTCGCACGAGGAGGGTTGCGTGAGGCGTTGGAACATCAATTCGCTGGAGTTCCTGGGCAAGGATGGCAAGCTCACGGGGGTGCGCGTGCAGCCCATCGACTGGAAGCCCAACCCTGAGGGGGGCCGTCCCATCATGGTGGAGGCTGGCAAGCCCGAGGTCATCAAGGCACAGGTCGTGCTACTGGCCATGGGCTTCCTGCGGCCTGAGCAACCACAATTAGCAAGCAATGTTTTTGTCGCCGGCGACGCGGCCAGTGGCGCAAGCCTCGTGGTGCGCGCCATGGCCAGTGGTCGCGACGCAGCCAAGAAGGTCGATGTTTTCCTAAGCCCAAAAGAATAGTATTCAGGCCATAACAATAGACGGTAACGATTTTCCTATCATTACTTGTTCGGGGCATTCCTCCAAGGTCAGTTGTGACACAGGGGAATGCCCATTTTTTGTCGCCACACCACGCCAGTAAGAAATCAATGGCCACAAAACAATAATTGGCACCACACCGACGTTTAGATAACATGCAGTGGACTGACAGAATACGACAGGTGAAAATCATCCTTGTTGTCGCGGCCATCTTGATCGCCGTAGGCTCACTCGTCGTGTCGAATTTTCTGACACACGACCTCGAACAACAAGAACGCTCGCGCATGGAGGTGTGGGCCGAGGCCATGCGCTCGCTCAACAACGCCGATGAGAACACCGACCTCGGACTGGTGCTCACCGTGCTCAACGAGAACAACACCATTCCCGTTATCGTCATCGACTCGCATGGCAAGGTAACCGACTTCCGCAACGTGGACATACAGACCGACAACTACGCCGACAGTCTCGCACGCGCCACCCAGGAGGGCCACCGCCTACTGGCCGCACACCGCAACATACGCATCACGCTCGACGAGCACACGCACGACTATATCGACGTTTGCTACGACGACTCGCTGGTGCTGAAACGACTGGCCCTCTACCCCTACGCCCAACTGGGTGTGGTGCTGCTCTTCGTGGTGGTGGCCATCTTCGCCCTGCTCACCTCCAAGCGCGCCGAGCAAAACAAGGTGTGGGTGGGCCTATCCAAGGAAACGGCACACCAACTGGGCACACCCATCAGCAGTCTTATGGCTTGGGTGGAGATTCTGAAGGAGCAATATCCCGCCGACGACCTCATACCCGAGCTCGACAAGGACGTGAAGCGCCTGCAACTCATAGCCGACCGCTTCTCGAAGATAGGATCGCTGCCCGAGCCCGTACCCACGAGCCTCAACGAGGTGATGGATCATGTTATCGACTACATGGACCGCCGCACGAGCAAGCGGGTGAAGATGGTGAAGCAGTTTCCCGACCACGACATCACGGTGAACCTCAACGCCTCGCTCTTCGAGTGGGTCATTGAGAACCTCTCGAAAAACGCCGTCGACGCCATGGGAGGCGAGGCGGGCACCATTACGCTCCACGTAGAGGAAACGCCCACCAAAGCCATCATCGAGGTGAGCGACACCGGCAAGGGCATACGAAAGAAAGACTTGAGCAACGTGTTCAAGCCCGGATTTACCACCAAGAAGCGTGGATGGGGACTCGGCCTGAGCCTCGCCAAGCGCATCGTGGAGGAGTACCACAAGGGGCGCATCTGGGTGAAGAGCTCCGAGGTGGGCCACGGCACCACATTCCGCATAGAACTCAAAAAGTAACGTTCCGCCTTGGGACACACGCCACGTGTGGCAGAACGGAAATGAAAAACCCTGTGTAAATTCGCAACAATCTACATATCAATCTACACACTTCTTTTCCACGACGAAAATATTTGGCCGAAATACGCCATTCTCAGCGCATTTACGCAATTGCCTTACATTCAGCGCCTTACATTCAAAAACAAACATTTCACACCCCTCATTCCACCTGACGCCTTGCGAAAGATGGCCTTTCGCACCGCGAAACATGCCCGATCGCACCGCCAAACATGCCCGATCGAGCCAAGGTTAGGCATCTTCCGCAACTCGAAACATGCCCGATGGCAAAACCAACGGGCTGTTTCGACGATGAAATGGGGAAAAAACGGCGGTTTCATACGCTGGTTCATCAAAAATCCCGAACCAACTTTTTTACCAAAATACCCAACAAACCAGGGTTTTCATCCCAATCCAACTTCAATAAGTTACACTCTTTTGACTTGAAAGAAAGAACATACAGAAAAAACAACTACCTTTGCACAAAGACAACCACGCGCTACTTCAAGCAGCACTGTGGCTCCACGCCGAAGCACTATTTGCAACAGGTGCTGCCGGTGCCGACCCCATCATCAAAGAATAAACACACTAACAACCTAAATAGATCATGAACAAGATGATTTGCATGGTGGCGACCCTCGTGTCGCTTACCTGCGCCACCAACGCCACGGCGCAATCGAAGAGATTGCAGGAAAAGGTGAAAGGCTTCTTCCTACAGTCGTTGACCACACAACAGAAAACGCTCGAGAACGACGGCCGAGAGGCTTTCGTGAGAAACCATCCGACCGACACCCAACTGCAAACGCCGATAGAGGGCAACAATGTGGCCAACTACCAAGCGATGGTTTGGACGGCTTGGTGTGAGGCAAACAAGGGGCTACAGGAGGAAAAACTCATAGCGCCCGACGACCTCCAACAGGAGAAGCACAGCGCATGGAACCTGCCCACCTGCCTGGAACCCAACGCCACGATGCCTTATTACTACGGCCGCAAGGGTGCTTCGGCAGAGAACGGGGCAACCACAAAGGCTCCGCTCTTCCTCTATCTGCATGGGTCGGGACCCAAGCAAACGGAATGGGCCAATGGCATCAAACTGGGCCAACGGTTCCAAGACGCACCTTCCATCTATTTCATCCCACAGATTCCCAACGAGGGCGAGTATTATCGCTGGTGGCAACTGGCCAAGCAGTATGCGTGGGAAAAACTGATTCGGCAGGCCTTGGCAAGCGGTGAGGTCGACGCCAACCGGCTCTACGTGTTCGGTATCAGTGAGGGCGGATATGGCAGTCAGCGCCTGGCGTCGTTCTACGCCGACTATTGGGCGGCAGCGGGTCCTATGGCGGGCGGTGAGCCACTGAAGAACGCGCCTGTGGAAAACTGCGCCAACATCGGTTTCTCGTTCCTCACGGGCGCCGACGACAGGGGGTTCTACCGCAACCAACTCACCTGGTACACGCAAGTGGCGTTCGATTCCTTGCAGTTGGCCCGGCCGCTGTCGGCAGACAAGCAGCCGCTCTTCCGGCATCGCATACAGCTCCTTCCTGAAATGCAACATTACGTTCCCTACGGTCTCACCACTCCGTGGCTCAAACAATTTGTGCGCAATCCCTACCCCAAGACGGTGCTATGGGAGGACTATGAGATGGACGGACGCCACCGCTCAGGCTTCTACAACTTGCAGGTTTTGGAGCGCCCGTCGGAGGCAAGAACCTTTTACGAGATGAACATCGACAACAACCGCGTCGACATCAACGTGAGCAACGTGGAATACGTCACCACGCAGAAGGACAAGCAGTGGGGCATCGAGATGAAGTTTAACCGCAACTACACGCCCGCCACAGGCGGCAAACTGAGGGTTTACCTCAACCATGAGCTGGTGAACCTCAATGAGCCCATCACCCTTACCATCAACGGCAAGCAGGTGTTTCAGGGCATGGCCAAGCCCAACCTGCAGGCAATGGTCAACAGTTGCGCCGAATACTTCGATCCCTGCCGCATCTTCCCCGTGGCCATCGACGCCATCTACTAAGCCCAAACAACCACAACAACCAAAAGCGGAGCGTGATTTCACAACCACGCTCCGCATCACTTAAACAACCAATAAAAGAAATAGATTGTCTGTTTCTTTTAGTCTTATATTTAATTATTGCCTTTTGGCTTATCTCACGAACAACAGTTCGCGATACTTAGGCAAGCTCCAAAGCTCATCGGCCACTACCAACTCGAGCTTATCGATCTGGTAACGGATGGGCTGGAAGAACGTCTCCACGGTGTCGTGGTAGGCAATAGCCTTCTCGCGCTCATTCTGAATCTTGTTGGCTACCTTGCGGGCCTCAACCATTGCCTCCACATTCTCCTCAATGACGGCAGTGCGCTCGGAAATCTGCTCGATAATGTTCATGATGCGCTCCGACAGTTTCTTACCCTTCTCGGCTCCGTAGATGACCATAAGGTTCTGCACATCCTTGGCAATCATCGACTGGTAGTGGGTGGCCACAGGGATGATGTGGTTGAGCGAGAGGTCGCCCAGCACACGTGCCTCAATCTGGATCTTCTTGGTGTAGGTCTCCCATTTCACCTCGTTGCGGGCCTCCAGCTCGTTCTTCTTCATCACACCGGTCGACTCAAACATCTTGATGGTCTCGGGGTCGAGATAACGATCGAAGATGACGGGGGCCGACTTCTCGGTGTCGAGACCGCGCTTGGCAGCCTCCTCAACCCACTCGTCGGAATATCCGTTGCCATCGAAGTGGATGGGCGCGCAGGTCTTGATGTCGTCGCGAACCACGCTGAGGATGGCGGCAAACTTATCCTCGCCCTCGGCAATGAGCTTGTCCACACGGGCCTTGAAGTCGTTGAGTGCCTCGGCCACAGCGGTATTGAGCACGATCTGGGCGCTGGCGCAGTTGGCGCTTGAACCCACAGCACGGAACTCAAAGCGGTTGCCGGTGAAGGCGAACGGACTGGTGCGGTTGCGGTCGGTGTTGTCGCGCATGATGTCGGGAATCTCGGGGATGTCGATCTGCACACCTTCCTTACCCGTGATGACAAGCGCATCCTTGTCGGCCTGCATGATATGCTTCAGCACATCGCTCACCGTGCGACCCAGGAATGAGGAGATAATGGCGGGAGGAGCCTCGTTGGCGCCCAGTCGATGGGCATTGCCGGCATCCATGATAGAGGCCTTCAGCAGGCCGTTATGACGATATACGCCCATCAGGGTCTCCACAGTGAACACCACGAAGCGCAGGTTGTCCTCGGGGGTCTTGCCTGTTCCATGGAGCAAGATGCCTGTATCGGTAGAGAGCGACCAGTTGTTGTGCTTTCCCGAACCATTGATGCCATCAAACGGTTTCTCGTGGAGCAGCACCTCAAAGCCGTGCTTGTGGGCCACGCGCTTCATGAGGCTCATGAGCAACATGTTATGGTCGACAGCCAGATTGGTCTCCTCGAAGATCGGGGCACACTCAAACTGGTTGGGGGCCACCTCGTTGTGGCGGGTCTTAACGGGGATGCCCAACTCCAGGGCCTGTATCTCCAGGTCTTTCATGAAAGCCACCACACGCTCAGGGATGGTACCGAAATAGTGGTCGTCCATCTGCTGGTTCTTGGCACTCTCGTGACCCATCAGCGTGCGACCGGTAAGGATGAGGTCGGGACGGGCGGCATACAGATCCTCGTCGACGAGGAAATACTCCTGCTCCCAACCCAGGTTGCAGGTAACCTTCTTCACATCAGGATAGAAGTAATGGCACACATCCGTAGCGGCCACGTTCACAGCGTGGAGGGCACGGAGCAACGGAGCCTTGTAGTCGAGGGCCTCACCCGTGTAGGAAATGAAGATGGTGGGGATACAAAGCGTGTCGTCGATGATAAACACAGGCGACGTAGGGTCCCAAGCCGAGTAGCCGCGAGCCTCAAAAGTGGAGCGGATACCACCTGAGGGGAAGCTCGAAGCGTCGGGCTCCTGCTGCACCAGCAACTTGCCAGAGAATTCCTCGATCATGCCGCCCTTGCCGTCGTGCTCCACAAAGGAGTCGTGTTTCTCGGCCGTTCCCTCGGTCAGCGGCTGGAACCAGTGGGTGTAATGGGTCACGCCATTCTCGTCGGCCCACTGCTTCATGCCCTTCGCCACCTCGTCGGCGATGCTGCGATCGAGCTGTGCGCCATTGTCGATCACGTCGATGAGCTTGCTGTAAACATCGGCGGGAAGATACTTATACATCTTCTGGCGGTTAAACACTTTCTTAGCGAAATACTCCGATGGTCTCTCTACTGGAGTCATCACGGACACAGGCTTCTTCTTGGAAGCGTCGGCTACTGCCTGAAATCTTTGATTTTCCATACTTACTTGATATTTCTTTTGCTTGTTCGTTATTCTCTGTTACTTGTTCATCCACTTACGGATTCGCTCCATGGCCTCTATGCAGTTGGCACGATCGCCAAAGCTGGTGAGTCGCACAAAGCCCTCGCCCGATGGACCGAAGCCCACGCCCGGCGTGCAAACGATCTGCGCTCCGTAGAGCAATTCCTCGAAGAACTGCCAGGAGGGGGTGTTGCCAGGGGTCTTCACCCAGAGGTAAGGAGCGTCGGTTCCACCATAGACCTTGAAGCCCAACTGGCTCAACGCCTCATGCATGATGCGGGCGTTCTCCATGTAATAGTTGATGGTTGCTTGCGTTTGTCGCTTACCCTCGGGTGTGTAGATGGCCTCTGCGGCGCGCTGCGATATGTAGCTGGTGCCGTTGAACTTGGTGGATTGGCGGCGCAACCAGAAGGGATTGAGCGGCAGACGGTTGCCGTCCATGGTGGCTGCGGTGAGCTCCTTGGGCACAACGGTGTAACCGCAACGCACTCCAGTGAAACCGGCTGTTTTCGAATAGCTATGGAATTCGATGGCCACCTTGCGGGCGCCACGGATCTCGTAGATCGAATGGGGTATGTTCTCATCGCGGATGAAAGCCTCGTAGGCTGCATCGTAAAAGATGATGGAATCGTTGTGGATGGCATAATTGACCCACTTGCGCAACTCCTCGCGAGTGATGACCATGCCTGTGGGATTGTTGGGATAGCACAGGTAGATCATGTCGACACGATGGTCGGGAATGACCGGGACGAAGTTGTTGTCCTCGGTGCAGGGCATATACGTGACGTTGCTCCAATGTCCGTTCTCAAAATAGCCCGACCTTCCGTTCATCACATTTGAGTCTACGTAAACTGGATAGATAGGATCGGTTACGGCCATGGAGTTGTCCCACCGCACCAACTCACCGATATTTCCCGTGTCGCTCTTAGCTCCGTCGTTCACAAAGATCTCGTCGGGGTCGAGGTGCACGCCTCGCGGCAAGAAGTCGTTCTTCACAATGGCCTCACGAAGCCAGAGGTAACCCTGCTCGGGACCATAGCCATGAAATGTATCCTTGTGCGCCATGTCGTCGACAGCCTTATGCATCGCCTCAATGACGGCGGGACAAAGCGGCTGCGTAACATCACCAATGCCCAGGCTGATAACATCGGCCTTCGGGTGGGTAGCCTTGAAAGCATTCACCTTCTTGGCTATGTCGGCAAAGAGATAGTTCTTCTGTAGCTTTAAGAAATGCTCGTTGATTAATGCCATATTACCTATTCCTTTTATGTTGTTGTAAGTCTGTGTTGTCGTTGTCCTGATGGTTTGCCACGACGGCGTGAGATTTCTGCCATTGCAACCTGCGACTTCCGCCATTACTTCTTGCTACTTCCGCCATTGCAACCTGCGACTTCCGCCATTGTGGCGAGCAAGCTATTCCTGCGAGGCAAGCGTTCTACCGACCGCGCCTTCTGGCCAATCAGCCCATTGGGATGTCGCCTTCGAAGACAAATGCGGCCGGGCCTGTCATATAGATATGGTCGTCGTTGGCCGACCATCGGATGTCGAGCGTACCACCATCCATGAGGACGGCGGGATGGCGCGAAGCCAAACCGAGGCTTGCCGCGGCGGCTGCCGTGGCGCAAGCGCCCGTGCCACAAGCCTGAGTGATGCCGCTGCCACGCTCCCAAACCCTTGTGCGGATCTGGTCGTTGCCCACAAGCTGCGCAAACTCAATGTTGCAACGCTCGGGGAACGCCTCGTCTCTCTCTAACAATTTGCCGGCTCGGGCAATATCGAGTCCTTCCATTCTGTCCACAAATATCACGTAGTGGGGATTGCCCATCGACACAAACTTGGCCGCGACAACATGTCCGTCGAAGTCGGCCGGCAGTTTGATTTCAGCTCCAGTGTACTGCTCGGACTGCTCGAACCGCGGCTCCAGCATGTCGACTGTAACACTCTCCACCTTGTCGTCAGCCGTGAGGTGCAGTTGCAAGACCTTAACTCCCGAGAGTGTTTGCAGCCTGATGACAGGCTTATGAAACACGCCCTTCTCGTATAAGTACTTGCCTATGCAGCGACTGGCGTTGCCGCACATCATCGCCTCCGAACCGTCGGCGTTGAAGATGCGCATCGAAAAATCTGCTTGTGTGTTGTCGTGAGGTCGGCCGATCAATACCAATCCGTCACTTCCGATGCCCGTATGGGGACGGCTCCAAGCTATGGATTGGGCTGCGGGATTGGGCACATCATATAAAGAGGTGTCAACGTAAATATAGTCGTTACCCGCGCCATGCATCTTTGTGAAGTGAACTAACTGTGTCATTTTGCGTCAAATTATAACGTTTCAATCAACCTTTTGTCTGAAATACGTTGCAAAGGTAAAACAAAAAGTTAGGATATTCGTTACGCAAACACAGTTTTCTACCTTTTATTTTAGTTAAAATACGAATTTGAAAGCATCAGCCGTTGCTTTGCAAGCAATCTGTAAGGCTACAATCTCCAAATGCTTACACTTTGGCGAAAAACACAAAATCAAACTTTCAAATAGTAGCTATTGTTAATATAATATTGACAAAACGTCGTACTTTTGCGCCTACAATATAACAAAAAGAAAGCAATATTGCGTATTAACTCACAACTTTAACAACCATGTGCGGAATAGTAGGAATATTCAATATCCAGGAGCAGACCCCTGGTTTGAGACAGAAAGCATTGCGAATGAGCCAGAAAATCAGGCACCGCGGACCTGACTGGAGCGGCATCTACACGGGCGGATCGGCCATCCTTTGCCACGAACGCCTGAGCATTGTGGACCCCGAGTCGGGACGTCAACCGTTGTTCTCGCCCGACAAAAAGCAGGTATTGGCCGTCAATGGCGAGATTTACAACCACCAAGCGCTGCGCGCTGAGTTTGCCGATTACCAGTTTCAGACCGGTTCCGACTGCGAGGTGATCCTGCCCTTGATGCGTAAGGGCGACATCGTGGATGGCTTAAACCGCCTCTCGGGCATCTTTGCCTTCGCGTTTTACGACCGCAACGACGACTCGTTCCTCATCGCCCGCGACCCGATAGGCGTCATCCCACTTTATATAGGCTACGACAACGACGGCACGGTCTATGTGGCTTCTGAGTTGAAAGCCCTCGAAGGACAGTGCGATCGCTACGAGCCTTTCCTGCCTGGGCATTACTATTGGAGCAAGGACCCTGGCATGAAGCCCTACTACAGCTTCACTGGCGAAGGCGGCGCACAAGGTTTCAAGGATGTGGAATTTGAAGGAAAGCCCGTGTCGGAACTGAGCTACAACGATAGCGTGCGAGCCGTGCGCAAGGGCCTCATGGACGCCGTGAAGCGCCAGTTGATGAGCGATGTGCCCTACGGCGTGCTGCTTTCGGGCGGTCTCGACTCGAGCGTCATCTCAGCCATCGCCGAGAAATACTCGGCCAAACGCATTGAGAACGATGGAGAGACGGCCGCTTACTGGCCACGCCTCCACTCGTTTGCCGTGGGCCTGAAAGGCGCTCCCGACTTGGCCAAGGCCCGTTTGGTAGCCGATCACATTGGAACCGTGCACCACGAGATCAACTATACCATCCAGGAAGGTCTCGACGCCATCCGCGATGTCATCTATTTCATCGAGACCTACGACGTCACCACAGTGCGCGCCTCTACCCCCATGTACCTGCTGGCGCGCGTCATCAAGTCGATGGGCATCAAGATGGTGCTCTCGGGAGAGGGCGCCGACGAGATCTTCGGCGGATACCTTTATTTCCACCGCGCGCCCAACGCCACCGAGTTTCATAAGGAGACGTTGCGCAAGCTCTCCAAGCTCCACCTCTACGACTGCCTTCGCGCCAACAAGAGCTTGTCGGCATGGGGCGTGGAAGGGCGCGTTCCGTTCCTCGACCGCGAGTTTCTCGACGTGGCGATGAGCCTCAACCCCGAGTACAAGTTGTGCCCCGGCCACACCATTGAGAAGAAGATTGTGCGCGACGCGTTTGCCGACCTGTTGCCCGAAGAGGTGGCATGGCGACAAAAAGAGCAATTCTCCGACGGAGTGGGCTACTCGTGGATCGACACGCTGAAGCAGATCGCCGCGAGCAGTGTGAGCGACGAGCAGATGGCGCACGCCGCCGAACGGTTCCCCATCAACCCACCCCGCAACAAGGAGGAATACTGCTATCGCTCCATCTTCGCTGAGCATTTCCCGAGCGACTCAGCCGCCCGTTCAGTGCCAAGCGTGCCAAGCGTAGCGTGCTCCACAGCCGAAGCCTTGGCTTGGGACGCCTCGTTCAAAAACCTGAACGACCCCAGCGGTCGCGCCGTGAAGGGCGTGCACGAGCAAGCTTACTAATCCAACAACAATACAACCAATTGCCTTTTACCCAAAAACCAGACGAGTCGGTCAGTCACCATAGGCTCACTCGTCAAACAACGCAAGGCACCCTTAGCGGCCATTCATGGTAGCAAGGGTGCCTTCGCATGACAGCAGGGACCAACATAGGTGGCAACAAGAGAGCCTTCGCATGACAGCAGGAACCAACATAGGTGGCGCATACATAAATCATTTCCAAAATATTGTAACACGAAAGACGCTTTTGCATTGTAAATTTGCAACCGCAAACACAAATAAGCCATGAGTGGCGTAACGGCCTTTCGCGCCCCACGCCACCCCAAACATCATGACAACATGACACACAACATCCGCAAATTACACACTGCCGCCATCTGCATGCTGGTTCCCGCCTACGCCATGGCGCAAGCGCCCAACACCAACCATGCCACGCCTGCCGACACCCTTGGGCACGCCACACAGCTCCACGAGGTCGTCGTAAGCAAAGGAATGATGACCTCACGCCGCCTGTCGGGAGCAGAAAACTCACTTTACATCGGTCGCGACGAACTGTTCAAGGCAGCTTGCTGTAACCTTGGCGAGAGCTTCGTCACCAATCCCAGCGTCGACGTGAACTACAGCGACGCCACCACAGGCGCCCAACAGATCAAGCTCCTCGGCCTGAGTGGCACCTACGTGCAGCTCCTCACCGAGGCGCAACCCGCCTACCGGGGCGCCGCCCTGCCCTACCAGCTCAGCTACATACCAGGCAATTGGATGAAGAGCATACAGGTGTCGAAAGGCAACTCGTCGGTGAAAAACGGCTATGAGGCCATGACCGGGCAAATCAATGTGGAGTATCTAAAGCCTGAGGAAGACACCGGCGCCGACCTCAGCGTTTACGGCAATACGATGACCCGCCTCGTTACCGACGCCGACGCCAACTTCCACATCCGAGGAAACAAGAACCTCAGCACCGAACTGCTGGGCCATTTCGAGAACAACTGGAGCCACCACGACGGCAATGGCGACGGTTTCCAGGATGAGCCCAACGTGCGACAATACAACCTGCAAAACCGTTGGTACGCCAAGGCGGGCCGCTACCTGTTCCACGGCGGCGTGGAAATGATCCACGAGAAACGGTCGAGCGGTCAGGTGGAAGGCCACGCACAAGCCATGGAGGACATGGGGCTGTACCACATCGGCGTGGAGAACAACCACTATGGCGCCTACATGAAGCACGCCTTCATCACCGACGCGGCCCACGGCGGCAACCTTGCGCTCATGGGGCGCATGTCGATGCACCAGCAAGATGCGGACTACGGTCTACGGACCTACAACGTTAACGAGAAGAACGCCAACGCCCAACTGATGTACGAGACAGGCATCGGATCCGACCATAACCTGTCGGCCGGACTGAGCCTGAACTACGACTATCTTCACCAAGACTACAACCTCGGCGACGCGCCCGCCCGCTTAATCGTGAGCGAGACCACCCCCGGCGGTTACGCCCAGTACACCTTCAACCACCACAACCGCCTCATCGCCATGGCCGGCCTGCGTGTGGACCACAGCAATGTGTACGGCACGTTTCTCACACCGCGTTTCCACCTGAAATGGCAAGTCAACAACGTTCTCACCCTTCGGCTGAGCGCCGGCAAGGGTTACCGCTCGCCCCACCCTCTTGCAGAGAACAACTACCTGTTGGCAAGCGGTCGGCAGATAGTCGTGGACGAGCCTCAGCAGGAAGCCGCATGGAACTATGGCACCACCATTGCGCTCTATGTGCCCGTGGCCGGCAACACCCTGAAGATCAATGCGGAATATTACTACACCCACTTCACCCGCCAACTCGTTATCGACTACGACAGCGATCCCCACACGTTGCACCTCACCAACCTCAATGGGCGCAGCTATTCGCACACCATCCAAGTGGACGCCTCCTACCCCGTGGCCCAAGGGTTGGACGTTACAGCGGCCTACCGCTACAACCTCGTGAAGTCGACGTATGGCGGCCAACGCCTGTGGAAACCGCTGCAGAGCCGCTACAAGGCCCTGGTGAGCGCCTCCTACCACGACCCGTTGGAACTCTGGCAACTGGACGCCACCTTCGCCCTCAACGGCGGCGGCCGCCTGCCCCGCCCCTACACCACCAGCGACGGCACGCCCTCGTGGGGCACCCACTTCAGGGCCTACGAGAACCTGACCGCCCAGGTGACGCGCCACTTCCGCCATTTCTCGCTCTACATAGGCGGCGAGAACCTCACCAACCACAAGCAGAAACAGCCCATCATTGGCGCCGACAACCCCTGGGCCCACACCTTCGAGCCCACACTGGTCTACGCTCCCATCACGGGCATCACTGGATATATAGGCATAAGAATTAACATAGGACACAGATTATGAGAAAAGTTATCATGACGCTGGCCATCACCCTGATGGGTGTGGCAGCACAAGCAAAAGACATCAAGACCGTCATCTTCACCACCCAGCCACAAATGCACTGCGCCAGCTGCGAGAAGAAGATCAAGGGCAACCTCCGCTACGAGAAGGGCGTGAAGCGCATCGACACCAGCGTGGAGCAGCAGAAGGTCACGGTGAAGTATGACGCCGACAAGACCTCAGCCGAGAAGTTGCAGAAAGCATTCAAGAAGTTTGGCTACGAGGCTCGCCAGGTGAAGGCCAACGAGAAGGTGAAGCGCGACAACACCCAGAGTTGCAGCAACATGTAAGTCAAGCACATAAGCACTTCACACACGACAAAAGGGCGGAATATCCTTCAACGGAACATTCCGCCCTTTTGTCGTTGGAAAAAGAAAAATGAAAAAAAAGTGCTTGTTTTCATGTCACAATCCACCTACCTTTGCGTATTATAAGCGAACAAAAGAAAGAAATGACGCCCGAAGAATTCCAAAACGAAGCAGCCCACCTGCGCCAGAGCCTGGTAAGCGAAGCCATGCAATATGTCCGCCGCGCCGACGTGGCCGAGGACATTGTGCAAGACTGCCTGGTGCGCCTGTGGGACATGCACGGCGACCTGCGCTCCCCCATGGCTGCGTTGGCGAGGATTGTAACCCGCAACCTCTGCCTCGACTTCGTTCGCCGCACGCCCCACACCGAGGACGTGGCGCAGCTCCCCCAGGTCGACGAGGCCGACGGAACCGCCGAGCGCCACGAGGCCGTCGACCGCATGATGGACATCGTTACGGAGCTGCCCTTGGTGCAACAAACGGTGCTGCGCATGCGCCACATCGAAGGGCGCGACATGGCCTACATAGCCCACACACTGGGCATGAACGAGGCCACGGCCCGCAAAGCGCTCAGCCGGGCGCGCATGGCCGTAAGAAACGAATATGTGAAACGCTATCAAGAAAAAGCAATATGAATGAGACTAAAGCAACACAGCTGATCGATAAGTTCTTCGAGGGTGCCACCACGCTCAGCGAGGAGCAACAGTTGTACGACTATTTCACGTCGCCCAACGTCGGCCCCGAGCTCATGCCTGTGCGGCAGATGTTTCTCGACATGTGCCAGTTGCAAGGTTGCGAGCCCACGCCCAAGGCCCAGGTGGCCACGCTCAAGCCCCGCCGCCGTTGGCGTCGCATCGCCGCAGCCGCCGCCCTCGTGGCCACGGCGGGCATCATCGCCACGCTATGGTTCAGCCAGCGCAACACCAGCGACTATGAGATTGTGGCCTACGGCGTGCGCCAGACCGACCGCGAGACGGTGATGAACGAGGTGGAACGCACCCTCGGCGACGCCAAAAGCGCCGCACCCAATGTAGGGGCTGAACTGAAAGACGCATTCGGACAATACTAAAAATACCATATATCATGAAACTCAAATTCGTCATATCGCTATTGCTAACCCTGTCGGTGACCCTGGGCCACGCCCAATCGGCCAACCTGAAGGTGAACCAAATATTCGACGGCAGGGTTGTTCCCAAGGAGCGCATGGTGCTTACCAGGGTGAAGGGACGGTCGCTCAGCAAGTATGGCCTCACCTACTATCGCAGCGCGCGCTTCGTGGCCACGCGATGGGAGCGCGACCAGTGTATCGCCATCGTGGAGAACGACATGGCCAACAACAGGCTTGGCTCATCCACGAAACGGTCGGAAAAGCACACGTCGATCACCCTCATGCTCAAGCCCAAAGGCACCACCAACCGCTTCATTAGCTTCGTTTGCTCCAAGGAGAGCAACAACCAGTACAACACCATCGTCATCTACATGGAGGGAACGGTGAAGAACATCGCCGAACTCAAGAAGAGAATAAACAATTAAAACGCAACATAAAAATGAAAACAATGATTCTCATGGCAGCCCTGCTGACCGCCTCGATTGCACAAGCCGCAGAACCCGAAGACACCGTAACGGTATACAACGCCCATAAGGTAACCGTTGTGAGCAACGACTCACTGCTCCAAGTGGAGGTCGACGGCACCGACCGACAGCCCGACTACCACTACCAGACCACACTTCGCAACACCGACGGCAACTACGAGAGCACGTCTGTCACGGGCGACCTCTTCAGTTTCGGGTTTGGCAACAAGTTTAGCAAGAAGCGCGCACGCCGCCCATTGTACGACTCTGAGTTCCACATGTTCCTCGGTTTCAACGGCGCCACAGGCAACAACGATGTGGTGAAGACCAACCTTTGGGGCGGCGCCAACATCGGCATGTACGTAGACTGGGGCATACACCCTTGGCGCGACGGCAACCGTTTCTCCTTCGGCTGTGGTGTGGAATGGAGCAACTGGCGCATGACCAACCGCAACCAGTTTGTGAAGGCCAACGACGGAACGGTATCGGTGGTGCCACTGCCCGAGGGCGCCGACCCCAAATTCTCGCGCGTGAAGACCTTCAGCCTCATCTTCCCCATCATGTACAGCTACTCGAAAAAAGACTGGGGCTTCTCGCTGGGTCCGGTCATCAACTGCACCAGCCACTCGTCTGTCAAGACGCGCTATCGCCTCGACGGTGAGAAACACAAGGACAAGTACAAGGACCTTCACCACAACCCGGTCACCATCGACCTCATGGGAACCATCACCACGCCCGTTGTCAACTTCTACGTGAAGTACAACCCTTGCAACATCCTCGACACCGAGTATGCGCCCAAGTTCCAAAGCGTGTCGTTGGGATTCATGATTTAACCCCAATCGGTCATTAGACCGAAATAGGTAAAATTGTAGGTTGTTATTGATTCTTTCCAACTCTTGTCAGCGTTTCTTTCGGCATCTTGCTTCCATTCGCGTTTCGACATAGCCCGCTATGCCTTCTACGCGACTGTCGCAACCTGCTCGAAACAAACACTAACAAGAATTGAAATCTAATGACCGATTTGGGGTTAACCCACCACAAACACACCATTTCTCCACATTCTCTCTTCCCTGCCACCTCCTCGGCGCCCCCATCGGCGCCAAACCAAGGACTTGGCAGGGATTTTTTTGTGTCGACGAAAGGGTTGGCAAGCACAAACAAGCACTGGAATCTAATGAGCTATTTGGGATAAACGGCAGGTGACAAAAAAAATTAAAGGAGCTAAAGTTTTGAACTTTAACTCCTTTAGATGCGCTCCAGGATGGGCTTGAACCAACGACCCCCTGATTAACAGTCAGGTGCTCTAACCAACTGAGCTACTGAAGCTTGATAAGTAATTCATTTCTGAATTGCGGTTGCAAAGGTAGTGACTTTCTGTGAAACCACCAAATATTTCGAGAGATTTTTTATCAAAAAAGTGGTTTTTTCTTGTTTTTCCCCCCTTAGAGGGCCTTTTAGGGGGTATATATGGATAAAAAGCACTAATTTTGCACCCTTGAAATCGGGCACCGTTACGCCACACATTCATTCCAAACAAGAACATGAAATTTTATCCATACCATTACCGATCGCTTCTCTCCCTGGGTCTGCCCATCATGATTGGGCAGTTGGGAATGATCATCCTGGGCTTTGCCGACACCATGATGGTGGGGCACCACAGCACCACGGAGCTGGGAGCGGCCTCGTTTGTCAACAACATCATGAACCTCGTCATCATCACCGCCACGGGCTTCTCCTACGGCCTCACGCCCATTGTGGGCGGCCTCTTCGGACGAGGCGAACTGCCGCAGGCGGGCAATGCGCTGCGCTGTGCGCTCCTGGCCAACACCCTGGCGGGCCTGCTGATGATGGTTGCGCTGGTGGTGCTCTTCTTCAACCTGGGCAACATAGGCCAGCCCGAGGAGCTGATGCCCTACATGCGCCCCTACTACCTCGTGCTGTTGGCCTCGCTGCCCTTTGTGATGTTGTTCAACGCCTTCAAGCAGTTTACCGACAGCATCACCGAGACGCGCACGTCGATGTGGATCCTGCTCTCGGGCAACCTCATCAACATTGTGGGCAACTACCTCCTTATATATGGTAAGGCCGGGCTGCCCGAGATGGGCGTGCTGGGCGCCGGTGTGGCCACCCTGCTCTCGCGCGTGGTCATGGTGGGCCTGTTTCTCGCCGTGTTCTTCATGCGCAAGAGCATGCGCCCCTACCGCGAGGGTTTCTGGAGCCTTGGCTGGCCACGCCAATTGATACGCCGCATGTTCACGCTCGGCACACCCATCGCCCTTGAGATGGGTATGGAGACGGCTTCGTTCTCGCTGTCGATCATCATGGTGGGATGGCTCGGCACCATCGCCCTGGCCTCCCATCAGGTGATGAGCACCATATCGCAGTTTACCTTCATGGTGTATTACGGACTGGGGACCGCCGTGGCTGTGCGCACGAGCTACTTCAACGGCCAGCGCGACCACAAGAACATGCTCCACACGGTGACGGCGGGCTTGCACGTCATGGTGGCGCTTGAGCTGGTGCTGAGCGGCATCATCTTCTTGCTGCGCAACCATATCGGCGGTTGGTTCACCGACTCGCCCGAGGTGTCGGCCACGGTGCTCACGCTCATGTTGCCGTTCTTCATCTATCAGTTTGGCGACGGCTTGCAGATCAATTACGCCAACGCCCTGCGTGGCATAGCCGACGTGAAACCCCTCATGATCATTGCGTTCATCGCCTTTTTCATCATCTCGCTGCCCGTGGGCTACCTGTGTGGCTTTGTGCTCAAGTTTGGCTTGGTGGGCGTCTGGATGGCGTTCCCCTTCGGCCTTACCTCGGCGGGCATCATGATGTGGTGGCGGTTCAGGCAAATGACCCAGCGCCAACCCACACCACGCGCATAGGCCAACGGCCTTCCATCTTACCCGCACCCGCCCTACGGTACAAACGGCCCGTAAGGCGGGTGCTTCCTTTTTTACCTTATGGCAACGCCACTTGTTGGGTTATTTGGCCAAAAAGTTGTGTCGTGATTTTGCGTGAACCAGAGTGCCGGCCCGCCGTTTTTTCCCCATTTTGTCGCCGAAACCGCCCGGCGCGTTTGCCGTTAGCCATGTATCGAGTTGCCAAACATGCCAAACGGTGACGCGAAAGACCATGTATCGCATTGCGGAAAGCCATCTTTCGCATCACGAAAGGCCATCTTTCGCAAGGCAAAACGCAGAGCACGATGCGTAAAGCGTGGGGTTAAAAACATAAGACGCTGAATATTAAGACATTGCGCAAACTCACCGAGAATGGCGTATTTCGGCCAAACATTTCCGTCGTTGAAAAGAAGTGTGTAGTTTTCACTATAGTTTGTTGCGATATTTACCGCAAGCCACGAATGGCGACAGGGGCTCCCAAAGCGTCAAGCAAGGGGTGGATGGGGATGCGCCAACTACCGTGTCGGATCACAAAAGCTATGGGGTGCGCACAGGAGTTTTGTGATCTGACAGGGCCGAAAAGTAGGAATTTCGTGATTTCACATCCTAAAAACCATGGAATTTTGTGATAAGCAGAGGTTAAAACCATGGAATTTTGTGATTTTTCGACTCAAATCCTTTGGAATTTTGTGATACTGTCCTATCTTTGCAATTAGAAATCCCCATAAACACATTGACTATGAAGCTTTTGCGAAGAAAGATAGACCATTATCTCAAGGAGTGGAAGGAAAGCGAGCATCGAATGCCCCTTATTGTGAAAGGCGCCCGACAGGTGGGAAAGACCGCTTCCATCATGCAATTTGCCCACGACAATTACGAGCATGTAATTGCCATCAACTTTGTTTTCCAACCTAAATACAAGGCTATTTTCGAAGAAGGCTATGAGGTTGACAGCATTGTCAGAAACCTCACGCTCATTGACCCTTCACTTCAGTTTGAGCCAGGCAAGACGCTTGTTTTCTTCGACGAGATGCAGGAGTGTCCGGCATGTGCCACCTGTTTGAAAGCCTTCAAGATAGATGGCAGATACGACGTGATCTGCTCTGGTTCGCTCATGGGCATCAACTATCACGAGATCGAATCGAACAGTGTGGGCTACAAGGAAGACTACACCATGCACTCGATGGATTTCGAGGAGTTTTTGTGGGCCAAGGGCTACGATGCAGCTTTTGTGGAACACCTCTACGAGAAGATGGTGACGGTAACCCCGCTTTCCAACATCGAAATGGAAGTGCTGGAGGGCCTATTCCGCGAATATATGACGATAGGCGGAATGCCCGCTGTGGTCAATATGTTTATTTCCAACAACAATTACAGTGGAACGCTTAAATTGCAACGCCAACTGCTGCTCGACTATGAGGAGGACATCACCAAATATGCGCAAGGATTCGATAAGGGCAAAATTAAAAACGTGTACGACCATATCTCCGTTTTCCTGGGGCAAGACAACAAGAAATTCCTGATCAGCAAGATAGCTCACGGAGCGCGAAACCGCGAATACGTGGGTACGGTAGAATGGCTTCGCGACGCAGGCATCATCAATGTGTGCTATTGCTTGGCGCAAGTTTCCTTACCCCTGAAAGGCAACTACAACCCTAAGTCGTACAAACTCTATTATAAGGACACCGGCTTGTTGGTGGCCTCGCTCGATGAGGAGTCGCAAGAGGACATGAGGGTCAACAAGAACTATGGCACCTACAAAGGGGCCATCTATGAGAATGTGGTTGGCGACATGCTCGTAAAGCAGGGTTACAACCTCTATTTTTATCGCAACGAGAAGTCGACCCTCGAAATGGATTTCTTCATTCGCGACACCCAATCGCTCATACCCGTTGAGGTAAAAGCCACCGACCACGCCTCCCGGTTGTTGTCGAAACTGACGGCGCACGATGGCAAATATCCCGACATACGGTATGGCATCAAGCTCTGCAACAAAAACATTGGTTTCAATGGGCAGTTCTATACTTTCCCTTACTTCTTGACCTTCTTGCTCAAAAGGTTCGTGAAGCGTTGATGGGAAGTCTGCGAAACCCTCAGAACCTGAAGCCGAAGAAGGCTCTCACCCGCCACTTGTTTCTCATTACCTGCAGGTGGTCGTCGTCGCCGGCCACCGAGTAGTTGTAGATGGCTCGGGCGCCCATAAACTTATTGCGCCACGAATAGACCACGGCGCCACGGCAGGTAACGATGGCCGAGGGGAAGTGGTACTTCATGTTGGTGCGCTCGGTGGTGGGTTCAGCGTCCTCGTCGCTGGCGTTCTGTGGCTGCGTCTGCTTGGTATAGTCGTGCGAGTAGACGGTGAGGGTGGGCAATGCCGAGAGGTGGAAGAGCCAATGGGGGCGCGCCACCAGGTTGTAGCCGTAGCCCGCGCCCACGGCAAACTCGTTGAGCCGGATGGTGGTGTTGCCCAATGTGGTCTTCGAACCGTCGAAACTGGCGCCCACCATCCAACTGCCGGCGCTGCGCCTTTGTATGTAGCTCTGGCTGAAGGCGGCGGGGAAAGAGAACCGGCGGTGGTTGAAGGCGTAGTAGAAATTGAGGTTGAGCGCTTTCTGCGACACCTGTCCGCGGTCTATGTCGATTCGCTCGCCTCCCATCTCCTGATGGCCATGATAGGTTTTCGAGGCGAGGTAAACCACGTCGAAACCATAGCGGTTGCTGTAGGAGTTGAGGTTCAGCTCATAGTCCTTGCTCTTGCCCACGAGCTTGGCGGGGTTGACCGCCAGGCTCAGGCCCAGTCCGCGGTAAGCCACCGCCATGCTGAGCGTGCCCCTGAATTCGGCCAACAGGCGGGTGCGGTTGGTTGCGTCCTCCGTCTTGGCGCGCGTTTCCATGTGGGCGCCCGACAGGTTGCCGTTGAACTTCACCGTCCACCGCGCGTCGGGACGCGTGATGTAGGCCGTGTCGTATTTCACCTTGCGGTAGTTGGCGGCCAGGAGCGAGTCGCCCCGGAAGAGCAGCTTGTCGTAGCGCTCCAACTTCATGCGGCGCTTGGCATAGCGGGCCATAAACTTCTGTTTCTTCTTCTCGCTCATGTTGCTCTTCCTCACTTCCTCCATGACCAGCGAGTCGCCCCATTGCAACATGTGGCCCTTGTCGGCCGACTGTCTCAGCAGGAGCCGCAGGCTGTCGGCGCTCAGCAGTATCTCGCGCAGCGTCTTTCGGGGTTTCTTGTTTTGGGCCACGCTGCATAGCGGCATGGCCAACGACATGACCAGGAGGAGCAATCCCACCCGCAGGACCATGCCAGATGCCGCGAAGGAGGTGGGAAAGATGCGTCTTGCTTGCTTGAATGTCGCGGCCTTGAGGGCGCCATGGGCGTTGCCGAGCGTGTATGTCGATCTGTTGCTTGCCATGTTGTGTAATGATAGTTGATTACAAAGTTACATATTTTGCGTTGTTTCCGTAGGCAAAAGCGACAAAAAATCTACATATTGGCCGCTTGTTTTTAGCCCAAATCGGTCATTAGATTTCAATTCTTGTTAGTATAACATCCTACTATTTTCCCAATTTCGGTCTAATAACCGATTTGGGTTGAAGGTCATAGGGATTCCCCACCCCATCCATAGGGATTTGCACCTTGCGCTTTTTCGACAATTGCGCTACCTTTGCAAGCGAATCATAAAACCATAATCCCTCTCAAAACCACATAGCGTATGAAGAGAAACGAATGGATGGCGCTTATCGTCACAAGCTTTCTGATGCTGGCTATATGCATGTCGGCATCGGCCAACACCTATAATAACAACAAGACCGTGGAGCGTGGCATGACCAAGCGCGCGGTGATGCACCTTCTGGGCAAGCCCAAGATGCGCAGCTTCGACGCCACGGGCGACAGATGGGAGTATGTCAAGAATGAGTTGAGCCCCTTTAAGCCGACCGAGCTCATCACGGTGGTGTTCGACCGAAACGAGCAAGTGGTGGCCTATTATAGCCGCACGTCTGACAGCAACACCAACCGCCCCTTATACCCGGTGCTTCCCCCTTACGGCGACGACATCCTCCCGGATGGAACGGACCACTATAACGGCCCACTGAGCGACGACGCCTTCAACGTGCTCTATGGCAAGGTGCAGAAAGCGAGCTTCGCAGACAACAAGCTCGACCTGCTGGAGGTGGCCTGCCTGGGCTGCAACTTCTCGTGCGCACAGACGGCGCGCATCATCAAGCTCCTCTCTTTCAGCAGCGACCAACTGAAGGCCCTTAGCCTCATGGCACCCTACATCGTAGACCCGCAAAACGCCATCGACATTTACAACGTCTTCTCGTTTGAGAGCGACAAGCAAAAGGCCGCCGAGATCATAACCATAAGCACCAGCCAAGCCAACCGCGCCTACTAATCGCCCCCAACGGACGTTCTGCCATGCGGCGCCCACCACGCCACATCACACTTCTTACATCACCATATAACCCTAAAGCGTGAGCCGTCGCCAACGATGGCCCACGTTTTTTATGCCTTCGCTTGTAGCCCTCCACAACGATTTCTGCCGTTTTGTTTGGCTGCAAACGGTATTTTTCATAATTTTGCTTGTGGCTTTGATGGGCGATGAGCGCCATCGGGCCCTGCTACCTTGATCCGTTGCAAACAACTATTAATCATTCGATATGAACAAAAGATTCTTGATGGTGCTCCTGGCGGCTTTTATGTCGTTTGCAGGAGCCATGGCGGCCGACGACAACCGTGTGGCCGATTACAACGTGATACCTTTGCCTCAGGAGGTTACGCTCACACAGAAGGGGGCTTTCGTGCTGACTGGCGCCACACCGATCGTCTACCCCGAGGGTGACGAGCAACTGAAGAATGACGCACAGTTTCTGAGCGATTACATTGCCGACGTTACCGCATTGAGGCTCACCACCACCTCGGCAAAGGTGAAGAACGCCATCACCCTGCGCCTCAACAAGAAGGTGCAGAGCAAGGAAGGCTACGTAATTACGGTCGACAAGAAGGGGGTTGTGATCGAGGGTGCCACGGCAGCCGGCGTGTTCTACGGTGTGCAGACGCTTCGCAAGTCGATTCCCGTCGACAAGTCGCTGACCGAGGTGACGCTTCCCGGCGTGGTGCTGAAAGACGCTCCACGGTTTGGTTACCGCGGTGTGATGCTCGACTGCGCTCGCCACTACTTCCCCGTGAAGTTTGTGAAGCAGTTTATCGACCTCATCGCCATGCACAACATGAACGTCTTCCACTGGCACCTCACCGACGACCAGGGATGGCGCATCGAGGTGAAGAAGTATCCCGACCTGGCCAAGATTGGCTCGGTGCGTGAGAAGACGGTGCTGGGACACAACTCCGACGTGTTCGACGACACGCCCTATGGGGGCTACTACACCCAGGAGGAGGCTCGCGAGATCGTGAAGTACGCCGCCGACCGCTTCATCACCGTCATTCCCGAGATCGACATGCCGGGCCACATGATCGCCGCGCTCGCCGCTTACCCCGACATGGGTTGCACGGGCGGTCCTTATAAAGTGAGCCCGATTTGGGGCATCATGCCCGATGTGCTCTGCCTCGGCAACGAGAAGACCTACCAGTTTTGCGAGGATGTGCTGAGCGAGATGATGGACATCTTCCCCTCAGAATACATTCACCTCGGTGGCGACGAGACACCCAATGTGCGCTGGAAGGAGTGCCCCAAGTGCAAGGCGTTGATGGCCAAGGAGAACCTTACGCCGGGCAAGCTGCAAGGCTATTTCACCAATCGCATCGAGAAGTTTGTGAACAGCAAGGGCCGCCGCATCATCGGTTGGGATGAGATTCTCGACGGTGACATCAACCAAAGCGCCACCATCATGAGTTGGCGCGGCACCGCTCCGGGCGCCCGTGGCGCCAAGATGGGCCACGACGTCATCATGTCGCCTTCGTCGCACGTCTATTTCGACTACTACCAGACCCGCCAGGGCGAGTCGCAATGGGAAGAGCCTCTGCTCATTGGCGGCAACCTGCCCATTGAGCGCACCTATTCGTTGGAGCCTGTTCCCGAGGGAGCCGACGCCGAGACGGCCAGCCACATCATTGGCGTGCAGGGCAACCTGTGGACCGAATATATCGCCGGTCCGTCGTTGGCCGAGTATCAGGTGTTGCCACGCATGGGCGCCCTCTCGGAGGTGCAGTGGCGCCCACAGGGCCAGAAAGACTTTGAGAACTACAAGATGCGCCAAACCAGAATGCTGAAGCTCTACGACGCATACGGCTTGGTTTACGCCAAGCACATGTGGAAGCGCGACAAAAAGAAGTAAACACACAGGACAGGAACCTTCCAAAACTATTGATAAAAGCCAGCGTGGGCTTTCGGGCAAGAGGGGTGCAAGTATGCGCATCCTCTTGACTCGAAAGCCCACGCTGTGGTTAAGATAGTTCTTTCCCGCAAATCAGAATAAATCCCCCCTAATAATCCCAAATCGGTCATTAGATTTCAATTCTTGTTAGTGTTTGTTTCGAGCAGGTTGCGACAGTCGCTTTGAAGCCATAGCGGGCTATGGCGAAACGCGAATGGAAGCAAGATGCCGAAAGAAACGCTGACAAGAGTTGGAAAGAAACCATAACATCCTACTATTTTCCTTATTTCGGTCTAATGACCGATTTGGGATAATTCACCTGTTTCGTTCTAATGACCGATTGGGGGGGTACGGGCGGAGCCATTGGCTATTCGTTGTGGAACACCTTGTAGGGGTCCATCTGCTGCATTTTCTGCTTGATGCTCTCCTCTATGCCTTCTGTGGGAACCGGGCCGTTGCTCTCCATCTCGCGGGCGTAAGCCTCATCGGCGTTGGCGCCTTGGCTGTCGCCCAACTCCTTGCGCACCTCGCCACGCTCACGGTAAGCCTCGATGGAGAACGGGTTGGCGTCGATCACCTTGCCGTACGACACCTCGGCCTCCTGAAGATTTCCCAAGGCTTTCTCCACACGCGCCGTCAGCAGCAACACGTCCTCGTTGCCGTCGATATGCTCGTTGAGGTAGTTGGCGTCGAGCGCAGCCTTGTCGGGCTCGCCGCTCTCCAACAGCACATTGCCACGCAACAATCGGGCCGAGTCGAAATCGTCGTGCAGGTCGATGGCCTTGGTGAGCAGGTCCACGGCCTTAGCGGCGTCGTCCAGTCCCTTGCAAGCCTTGGCGTACATGAAATAGGTGTTGGCGTTCTCCTCGTCGAGTGGAAGTGCCTTCTGGCAAGCCTCAGCCATCATGGCGTAGTTTTCCATCATATAGGCCACCTCGGCCATGCGCAGCCACACCGCCACGTTGTCGGGCTCGGCCTGCGAGATCACCTCCAGTTGCCCGTAAGCCTTCTGCAGGTCGCCCGTGGCGATACAGGCCCGCGAAAGGTAGTCGCGGCACTCGAGGTCGTCGGCGTTGAGCTCAAGGGCGTGGTCAAAACACTTGGCGGCATACTCAAACTGATGCTGCTGGAGGGCGCGCACGCCGTCGTATTTGAACATCTCGAAATTCTTTTCTTCCTCTTGCTTGGGGTCGGTGGGAGCATCCTGAACGCCAAACAGCTTCTTTAAAAAGTTCATGTCAATCGGATTGTTTCGGTTTGAATTCTTATTTGTTGATGCGAAGTTAGCACAAAACCCTTAAACAAAAGAATCTTTCACCCCATTTTTTCATTCCACCCATGCCACAAGGCCCCACCCATGCCCGAGGGTCACCACAGGCTGAGAGCAATGGGGATGACGCACGGGAGCAAAGGGTTGGGAAGTTACGGGGCCGTGAGGTTTCTGGCATTATGCGTGGAAATCCGGATAAAATTGCCTAATTTTGCAGCGTTTTTTACCATAAGCCCAAGAAACAAGTATGATTTCAGTTGATGGACTGACCGTCGAGTTTGGCGGCACCACCCTATTCAAAGACATCTCCTTCCAGATCAATGAGAAGGACCGTATAGCCCTCATGGGTAAGAATGGCGCAGGCAAGAGCACCCTGCTCAAGATCATAGCCGGCGTGAGAACGGCCACAAGGGGTAGCGTTTCGGCTCCGAAAGATTGCGTCATTGCCTACCTGCCTCAGCACCTGATGACCGAAGACGGGCGAACCGTATTCGAGGAGACGTGCCAGGCATTTGCCCACCTCCACGAGATCCAGGCTGAGATCGACCGCATCAACAACGAGCTCACGACGCGCACCGACTACGAGAGCGACGATTACATGCAGCTCATCGAGAAGGTGTCGGTGCTCTCCGAGAAGTTCTACGCCATCGACATGACCCACTTCGAGGAAGACGTGGAGAAGACGCTCCTCGGACTGGGCTTCGAGCGCACCGACTTTGACCGTCCCACCAGCGAGTTCTCGGGAGGATGGCGCATGCGCATCGAACTGGCCAAGCTGTTGCTCAAGTCGCCCGACGTGCTGCTGCTCGACGAGCCCACCAACCACCTCGACATCGAATCGATAGGATGGTTGGAAGATTTCATCTGCAACAGTTCGAAGGCCGTCGTCGTCATCAGCCACGACCGCAAGTTTGTGGACAACATCACCACACGCACCATCGAGGTGACCATGGGACGCATCTACGACTACAAGGCCACCTACAGCCAATACCTGGAGCTGAGAAAGGAGCGCCGAGAGCAGCAGATGAAGAAATACGAGGAGCAGCAGAAGATGATCGCCGAGACCAAGGAATTTATAGAGCGATTCAAGGGCACCTACTCCAAGACGCTACAGGTGCAGAGCCGCGTGAAGATGCTCGAGAAGCTGGAGCTCATCGAAGTGGACGAGGAGGACACCAGCCACCTGAGGCTCAAGTTTCCACCAAGCCCACGCAGCGGCGCCTACCCCGTGCAGATGAGCGACGTGGGCATGACATTCGGCGACAAGAAGGTGTTTGGCGGAGTGAACCTCACCGTGGAGCGAGGCGACAAGATAGCCTTCGTGGGACGCAATGGCGAGGGTAAGTCGACGCTGGTGAAGTGTATCATGGGACAACTGCAGCACGAGGGCAAGCTCGAGCTCGGCCACAACGTGCAGATAGGCTACTTTGCGCAGAACCAGGCCTCGCTGCTCGACGGAGAGCTCACCGTGTTCCAAACCATCGACGATGTGGCTAAGGGCGAGATACGCAACAAGATACGCGACCTCCTCGGCGCATTCATGTTTGGAGGCGAAGACTCCACGAAGAAGGTGAAGGTGCTATCGGGCGGAGAGCGCACCCGACTGGCCATTCTCAAGCTCCTGCTGGAGCCCGTGAACCTGCTTATCCTCGACGAGCCCACCAACCACCTCGACCTCAAGACCAAGGATGTGCTCAAGCAAGCCCTGCAAGACTTCGACGGAACGCTCATCGTGGTGAGCCACGACCGCGATTTCCTCGATGGTCTGGTGAGCAAGGTCTACGAGTTTGGCCATGGACGCGTACGCGAACACCTGTGTGGCATCTACGAGTTCCTCGAAACGAAGAAGATGGAGAGCCTGCAGGAACTCGAAAGAAAATAGCCTCATCCCAGGCAGGCTGGCAAACGCCAACCTTCACCTTCCTCGCTACAGGAAAAACATCGGTCAAGCAAAGCCCCACCAACACCTTCGTTGGTCGGCCTTCGCTTGACCGATTGTCATTGGGGGCCATGCCACCCCAAACGGTTCTTCATATTCCTCCTGCCGACCCATAGCTCTTGCCGACCCGAAAGCGCATGGTGCCCACCAAACCAACCACGCCTAACCCGACCAAAGACGAAGAATTGCAACGGCCGCTCTCACACGAGCAGTCAGAATAAGCCACATATCATTGGGGCTGCTGTGAGACCAGCCAACGACATTCCGCCTTTTTGCCCCAACCTGAGCTTAGCATTTCTTATCACAAAGACTGGCGAAATAGATAAGGATGGATGTCATGTTATGGTTAAGAACCGTTAATAACTGTTGATAATCCTATACCTTATTCGTTAGTCTAATAAGCCCCAAGGAAGATATTGGGGTGAAACAAAAATTTGATTGCTTATGAGATATCTCTTAATCCAAATCGCACTCTTGCTATTCGGCAGTATCAGCTTTTGCCTTACCCTTGATGCACAAGTAAAAACAAAAGACTCTTTATCCATACAATTAAAGGAGGTGGTGGTTGAGGCCGACCAACAAAACATATCAGCCTCTGTTTCAACATATTTCCCCACTTCAAAACAGAAGAACGCCTCACAAAGCGGAATAGATTTACTGAACCGCATGGCGATTCCTCAGTTGGCACTTGGAGCAGGCACAACGATAAACACCGTGGGCAACAGACCTGTAGCCGTGTTCATAGACAGGCTTCCTGCTACTGCCGATGATTTAAAGAACATGAGAACTACCGATGTCAAAAAGGTTGAATATTATGACTATCCATCCGACCCAAGATTTCTTGGTAATGCACATGTTGTGAACTTTGTCATGAAACGGTATGAATATGGAGGATATTTAAAGGCTTTAGGCTCGGAACGCTTTATAGCCAATGACGGCCAACTTAACCTTTTCGGGAAATTCCAGTCAAAGAGATTCACCTTTGATTTGGGATTGGGAGCTTCGTATAGTAAATCAACACACGATTTCGCAGAAAGCTTCGAGACCTACCGTCTTCCTCAGAATGACGGCTCGGAAAAGACTTTCAGACGGACAGAATCGGTCATAGCTGCTGACAAGCACAACAGATTGTTGTGGCCTACCCTGAAAGTTGTCTACAATACCGACAAAATCACTATTAGCAACATTGTCGGAGCTGCCTTCGACCATACGCCTATCAACAACACGACGGGAACAGTCGGCATTAATCCCGACAAGACGGACTTGACAGCCTTCAACAAGACCGAAGCCATGCGTCAAAATTCGTTGTCATACTCGGGCAACTGGAATTTCATCCTGGGAAAGAGAAACACGATCAACTTCAACCCTGTTTACTCCTATACCCATTCACGGCAATCAAGCCTTTATAGGGAGGGGAGGGCTGAATTTCCAAATGATGCCGAAGACGATTCCCATTCCGTCCGCGCCAGACTGCAGTTCAACCACTCGTTCGGCAACTATGGAAACCTGAAGATCTTCTGTCAGGGTCTGTTTTACAGAGCTTCGACAAGATATTTAGGAACTGCAGACATGCGTGACCGACTCACTACATACCGTATAGGTCCGGGATTGGGTTATTCACTTTCAAGGAACAAATATTATATATATTTAGGTGTGGGATACAATTACGACCACTCGAAGTATAGACAAACCATAGAACATTCCACCCAACCTTGGGCGGACGCATCGGTTCAGTACTCATTCAACGGAAAGAATCATATCTCAGCCGAATTTCATCACATGACCTCCGTGCCACTCTCGTCTTACCGTAGCGAGGCTGTCGTACAGTCAAACCCGTTAATGAGCTATACTGGCAATCCTGCCCTAAAGCCCTACAAGAGTTTCGACTATGGCATAACCTACACCTGCATACCGAATAGCAATTTCAGTTTTTCAGTCTACGCCACGGCATGGTCTGTACGCGACCGATACGCCTTTGTATACACCCCATCCTCAACCGGAATATTACGAACAATAGAACAGCCTATGGGCGGTTTCACATCATTGACAACGGGAGCCTACGGACGAGTGAGACTGCTACAAAACAGGTTGCAGATTGCAGGACTGATAGCAATGCCTTTCTGTCATAACGGTGAACCTTTCAACTCGGATCATGTAGATATGAACTACTCGCTGCAAGCTTATTGGTATTTCGGTGGATGGAATATAGGTGCTCATTATTTTTCAGACAAGAGCGCACCGGGAAGTGAAATAAATGGATTATGGACTAAGCATCAAGAAACCTACTCCTTGAGTATAGGATGGGGAAACTCATCATGGAATGTATTGGCCCAGATTGCAAATCCATTCACATGGAACTGGAAGAATTCGAGCAATGAGATGAACAGCAGGTATTTCGACCGCAAGCAGTTTGGTTATGGAGTGGACAGTCATTGCTATGTAAAATTGGGCGCTTCTTATGTGTTCGGCTTCGGCAAACACGTAAAACAAAACAATGAGGCCTCACGGCAAAATGGTGCCGGGTCGGCGATATTGGAATAATGCAAATGAACAAGGGCTAGCGCATGTTTCATTGGTCATAATACGCTACAACATACTTGCCTCAATAAAAAGAACACTCGACTATGACACCATAGGAGGACTGTTCGGTGACATGTATCTCGGAGTACACGAACTGACGGTGGTTGAAAAGATATGGGCAATCATAATAGAGGTGGTAGCCATCGTTTCTGAACTCATTGGTGCTGACTCCGATGAACTAACCATCCAAATTATTGAGAATGACAAGAGATTGGCTGCACTTAGAGAGTATGCTCAAACGGCTTGAATTCTAAATCCGAAACTTGAGTGTATATTTTTGATTATTGTACAAAAGTATTACATCAAACGGTAGGCGAGCACTAAAGTTAAATCTACAATAAAACGAGAAAGGAGGCCAACATTAAAGGCATCCTTTCTCGTTTTATCAAGATTATTTCTTCAAGAAGCCATAGTTGTACACTTTAGGCTCTATGTGAGCAGCAAGTAGTTTCATGGACTGTTTGAGGTCGGCAAGCAAGGCATTATAGGTTGCATCCTCGCTGGTGGAGTTCATCTGCACCTTTCCATTCTTCGTGGTCTTTGTACCTTGGAAGTGCATCTTTATGTCATAGTAAGAAGCATTAGGGTTGGCTCCTGCTTGTTTGTGATAGTAACGCCATAGCTCTCTTCCGGCATCCAATACAGCTTGTGCTTCTTGTGAAAACTTCAAGGGTTCGGTTGGAGTGAATGAACTGTCATCTGTTGTTTGAGAATCTTGTTCTGCGAATAGGTCTTGCATAGTTTCTTTTTGCTGAGGCTTTTCCTCTTTAACCTTGCCCATGATGAAGTCGTGCATAAAATGACTCTCGAAGTTGTCTTGTGCGCCTACCTCTTCCTCGCTGAATGGAATCCAATGGTTAGTGCCATGCTGGCTTTGGATTTTGTTGCTGTTGCTAAATAGGGTGAAGACAAGACAGTTATTTTGAAAATCTCTATCACTCTTCCATTCATCGTTAGGATAAAGGAATTGGTCTCGGTCATTGAGCCATGTGGCTTCTATACTGTGTCTAACAGCAAGAAAGATACTTATAATGATAAAATTAAATGGTGTAACCCACCAACCTCTAGGGGTTGGCATTTGTTCTTTCTTATTTATTAAGTATACCAACTTTTGGTTTTGAAAGTCATTTCTACCATTGCTCATAAAACCAATTTTATCCTTGTTTGCATCGTTTCGAAAAGAATTAACCCATTTACCAATATTGCCATTAGTGTTGTCATATGAGTATACTCCTTTTTCTCCCAAACAGTCACCGTTCTTGGCATAGACATCACTTGTAGTATGCTCAAATGTCACTTTTTCCTCTGTGTGCCAGATGAAGAAACCTATAGGGAATTGTCCCTTTACATTGTCGAAGCTATTGGCAGGAACTATAAAATTTCGACCGAGCTTCGCTCGGAAAGCCTGGCGGAAATCACGGAAGTTCGGTGCTTGCAGAGTTTTCAAAGTTGAAAACTCTGCAAGCACCGATGTAGGGATTTCATCATAGATTCTCATGAAGAATTGAGCAAACAGCTCACGTCCTGCAATTCCAATGACTGGTAAATACTTTTGGTAAGTCATGTTAGTTACAGCTACGTTAGTCTTATTCTTTGATGTTCCACTGAGTTGTCGTGTTTCACCTGCCTCAGCATAAGGAGGGTTAATGTACACGACAAGTTTACGACGCCTTTCAGGGTCGTTGATAATGTCTTGTAATGACTGAGGAAGTTTGTCGAAAGAGTCATTGAGGAAGTCAAACTGGAATACATGGCTGTCGAGCAAATCGAGACTTTTCTCCTTGATTCGCTCATGCATTACCTGTACATCAGCATTGTCAAGCGTTGAGGCATAGACACGATACTTCTCTGTGAGACCAAAGAGCAGATTACCAGTACCTGCGCAACAATCCCACACATAATATTCTTTTTGCCAATCTTCGCCTAATTCCATAGCTAAATATTCTTGTGACTTTTGTACCCACTGTGGAGGAGTAAAGAAAGCTCCTTGATAACGACGGAGATCTTGTGGAATAAGCAAGTCTCGACGCTTGAGAATCAAGTCAAGATATTCTTTTCTTGGTGGACGTACATACTTATTCCAAAACTGATTGTATGCAGTTTTACCATCATTGAATGTAGCTTCGCTAAACAATTGAGTTGCCCCTTTGAGAATATTTTGTAGAATGCGGTATTTGTCACCACGAAGTACTACAGCAAGTTCTTCTCGTAATGTATAATCATTGCGAGATATAAGGTCAGCATAAAAGAAATCGACAACGCTGGTCTTGGGTACATCGTCCCAATTTACGGCAATAGAAGGCTTTACTTCTTCCACCCAACGTTGGAAAACAAAAATGAAGTTGTTCTTTGTGATGTTGATACCATTGGTACGTTGCTTCCCCAGCTTGAAATTAGAGCGAATAAACTTTCTTAGCTCCTTCTCATCCTTACGTAGGTCGAAAAGGCTGATTTCCTTTTTGAGTTGCTCATGCAGTAAGTCATAGAGCATGTGGAACTCCTTAGTGCTATGATTGGAAGGGGTGACGTTCCAGTTGAAGTCATTTTGATAGAATACACTTACAATGTGATGGTATTCGATAAAGGCAATCTTTTCTTCATCGAATGCTCCAAGATAACGAGGTGGCAAGTATGATTCATGAGTGTGAGCTTTTCCTATGGTAATGATGAGTTGCACGAAAGATGCATAGATGTCTTCTGTGTTTCCTGCTTTAGCTTCTGCCCATAAGAAATATTCTTGGTCGGATAGCTCGTCCTTACTTGATTTTTTTGTTGTTACAGCAAAGTCTATGTCGCCCAAGATAGGTGTCGCATCATAGTCTTGAAAGAATTCTTGGCGAATTTTATTCTTTACTTCCTCTTCACGTATTTTATTTGTTGCCATAATTATTTGTCATTAAGTTATTCAAATAGTTTTCTTAGATCCATGTTCAAGAAAACTTCTGGTAAGATACCTTTCTCGCCTACGATAAATGTTGCCGACGGATGGAATAGATTGCGGAAACGCTCTAAGCCCTTGGTATAAGCCTCTCCATTACTTTTTACTTCTATAGCAATAATCTTCCGATTCTTCTTGAGGATGAAGTCAACCTCGTCGTTGCCTTCTCGCCAGTAAAAGACTTCAAAACGATGGGTAAAAGCTTCGCTTAATATGTAGGCTCCTATGGCGGATTCAAAGAATTGTCCCCATTGCTTACTATCAGAAACGGCTTCTTGAAATGTTAAACCTAATTGAGAACTCAATAAGGCATTGTTGTACACTTGGTATTTAGGAATGCTGGCACGTTTGCGGGCTACATCTATAGAAAATTTCTGTAGTCCTGTGACAAGTCCGCTATCGCTCAAAAGATTTAGATAGCCTGCCAATGTAACTGTGTTGCCAGCATCTTGCAATATTCCCAGCATTTTTGTTAGTGAAAGTATCTTACCCGAATAAGCTACACTCAATTCGAAAGTTTGACGAAGCAGAGCAGGCTTTCCTATTGGAGAATCCATCAAGATGTCCTTGTTTATAGTAGCATCAATGATGGCTCCGCTAACATAGTTCTTCCAACGTTCTTCGTCACCAATAAGCATGGCAGCTCCTGGGTAGCCTCCAAAATAGATGTATTGTTCAATAGTCATTCCAAAGGCTTCTTTCATTTCTGGATAACTCCAATGGCTCATTCTGATTTCCTCATATCGTCCCATGAGAGATTCTGCCAATCCTTTTTCTAATAACACCCTTGACGAGCCTAATAATGCCACTTTGATGTTGATGTGATTTAGACTATCAGCGTCCCATTCTTTCTTTACATATTCACTCCAGTTTTTAAGTTTTTGTATCTCGTCAATAACCAAGATCATTTCTTCAAGTCCTTGTGTGCGCATTTGAAGACGCGCATTATTCCAGCAATCGCTAATCCAAGTGGAAGATGTTGAAGGTATGGTGTCGGCAGAATAGAAAAGAAACGGTTTACTTAAATCATCCAATACTTGCTTGATAACGGTAGATTTTCCAATCTGTCGTGGTCCCATGATTACTTGGATGAACATTCTTTGTTCACCTAATCTCTTGATGATGGTATCATATATCTTTCTTTTGTACATGATCTGTTGCTTATAGATGATAATGTGATATGTATAGTCTAATTATATTTAATTGGGGCTTTTCAAGCTGTTTTACTCAGCATAATGAATAGTTTTACTCAGTCGGCTGAGTAATTCTACTCAACAGGCTGAGTAAAATTCCATCTTTCGATGGCAAATATAGAACTTTTAGCTGAAATAACCGCATCTGGCATGTATATTTTACATTATTTTACAAAAGTATTCTTTGGAAGTAACTATTCAGCGGTAGCGCTGCACCCTTAATCCATAATTGAAATATGGCGCACCCGACAAACCCTGTGGAGTGCTGTGCAGATGCTAACCCAAAAACTATGTTGCCAAACGATACATGATTGTCCAAAAGTAGTACCTTTGCACTATGAATCAGAATGACAATATAAACATGTATGAAGGCCTCGCCTCATATTTCCTCCCCGAAGGAGTTCTTAAGTATTTTGAGGTGACAGACTTTGCAACACAGCGTACTTTGGACAAGGATGTTCTTTACACAACAGAGCTTCACATCTATCTGGATGAGCGCGACAATCGCACACCAGACATGAAGGATTCCGTGAGCAATGGTTTTGGGGCAGAATCATGTTTACTTGACTATCCAGCCCGAGACAAGAAGGCGGTACTTCACATACGAAGAAGGCGTTGGACAATGCCGGATGGCA
>NZ_JAHKBE010000129.1 GCF_018789675.1 Hallella faecis | reverse complement strand
CTGACAATTAGATCGTTAGGTTGTTTTTGACTGATTTACGAGCATCCCTAAAATAGAGGGCAGACAAGAGAACCTTCAAGAAATATACAATCTCTACAAGGAATTTGCCGACAAGAAACGCCCCGTTATGGAAACTGACGAGGAGCCAGGTTGGGAAGGCAACATTATTTTAGCACTCGGTATAGACTATGGCGACCGCAATCTTTGTGGTAACATTCTCCATTGTGACCTTAAAGATGGAGTTCTCGAAATGGAAGCTGAGGAAGTCGCATTCATCACAGATTTCAAGATTCTGGTTGAAAATCACTACAAAGACATGAAAGTCTATTTCATCACGGAAGACAAAGAAGGCGACATCTATACCACCAACGATGCCTACCGCAAGTATTTCCACGGCTTGCCGAGCGACTACATTGTTGTTCCTTAAACCATTGAAAAAGATAAAAAAATAGAGACATGGGCATTAAAACATTCTTTGCATCACTAATGATGCTGATAACCATAGCCGCTATGTGTTCGCCGCTGTACCTTGTTTGGCTCGGATTGACGATGAGCGGCTCTGCATTAGTGCGTATAGGCTTGATAGTCGTCGGACTTATCCTGTGCAGACTATTCAAACCAATATCCAACTTGTTTGACAAGGATTTCAAGATCTTCTAAAAAGCAGGATGTCGAGTCTTTTCTAAAAAGTCTAAGACATCCTGTTGGCTGTACCAGTACTTATCACCAATTTTTGAATAGGCGAGCAATCCTTGCTCTCTGTATTTTTGTATAAGCCGTTCTTCAACACCAAGCACTTTACACATTTCTTTGTTGTTGTAATATTGCGGTTGAGCAACACATTTATCTTTGAGTATAGAGACTTTTAGAGTTAAGTCTCTGACTTTCGACACAATGGCTTCCCATTGTGTTTTTTCAATAAGCAGCATCTCTTTCTTTTCTGTCATAATTTTTAAAGTTAGTTCTAAATATATAATAATGCGTATTAGCAAAATGCTTCACGTTTGTTGTTTGCCATAAATTCATCAATGTCTGTTTGGGTGTACCAATACTTATCACCACATTTGCTATAGGACAGCAAATCATTATAGCGATATTTACGTAGGGTCTACTAATTAAATGTAACCAACTGAAGTTCAATAAATTACCTTCCAAT
>NZ_JAHKBE010000128.1 GCF_018789675.1 Hallella faecis | reverse complement strand
GATGTTTTTATTCTCCCACGGATCTCTCAGATAAGCACAGATGCCATGCGGACTGGTGGGGGGTTAAATGGCTTTCCTCATTATGAAACGCGCGCCATTAGTTTTTCTCCCCGAAATCGGCTTGCTGCTTTTTCTCCTTACATATACGACAAGAAGCTATTGGAATTCGTTAGAGTCCAACAGCTTCATTATAGATTCATTCGATATCAAATCCCAAGTCTTGAACAAGTTGCTTGACAACATTGACTTTAACCGTAGAAGCATCCTCTTTATCATAGAGAAGAAGGAATACTACCTGACCTTTTTCAGTATTGGTAAGAACATTGAACGTGACGACTCTTGCGCCACCTGATTTTCCTTTGCCTTTTGATTTGATAGCCATACGGATTTTGCGTATGTTTTTTGTAATCTCATCGCCTTGCAAAGGGTTCTCTTTAATACTATCGAGAAAATCCTTGTAGTCTTGTTTAAAACTTGGATATTTCTTAGCGAGACGTTTTGCTTCTTTTGCAAAGTCGTCAGAAACCGATACTGTAATATTACAACTCATCGAGCAAACTATCAGCAGATTGAAGTTTACGTTTTCCGGCCATGGCTTCCTTTACCTCCGTCAAAGCGTTTCTGAGCTCTTTCATCAAGTCGCGCGGTGCGTCAATGGTATTACTTCCGTCATCGGGGAAGATGCGGAAACTGCCAGCACGCGATTTTAGGACTACGTGCTCTCCTGCTTTTGCCAAATTCAGATACTTAGTCTGATTAGTGCGAAAGTCTCTTGTGCTAACTATAACCATAATTCAAAATATTTATTTACGATGCAAAGAAAGTGCAAACCGAGTGCAATGAAGTTCACTTCAATTGCCGAGGTGCAGCCTTTCTTATGCAAAGATACTCTTTTTTTATTGAAACAACCATCGAAATGGTAGCCATTTAACATTATTTGGTAACCAATCACATATACACCTCTATTCCATTCACCTCAAATATACACACGTCTCGAAGCTTCCGAATTTCATTGGAGTCCAGCAGCTTCATTCGTCTTGTGCCTTTGTAGAAGTCATATTTGAGGGAGATGCAGCGGTGTAAAGGTGGGTATTGAATAGGTTTGTGAAGGGATGAGAGTGATGATGACTATAGTTATTCGGGCAATAATACAATTCCTACGCGTACTTTTGCTCCACAGTGAGGGCAGAATGGCTTAACGAAAACCTTCCATTTCATGGCACGTTTTCTCGCCATGGCAGAGCTT
>NZ_JAHKBE010000127.1 GCF_018789675.1 Hallella faecis | reverse complement strand
TGATTGCTAAAGACAGTTTCGTACCTTTGTTGTAAAAAGGTAGAATCGGTCTGTCGGAGAGGTAAACCTGGAATTAACATAGTCTGAAGACTATAATTCGTTTTGGACCCCATCGACATAGTTGCAAAGACCAGATAGAAAGTTATCGGCTCTGAGCCTTGTTAGAGTGTTAGTCCATACAACTATTGACCAATCCTACACAATACTAATAGTACAAAAGTATGAAGAATTTATTTATCGGAGTTGATTTTTCGAAAGAAAAAGTTGATGTGGCTATCATTTTTGCAGATGGACTGACAGAAACAGCTGCACGAGTGTTCAACGGGTTCAAGACAACAGTGTCCGGCTACAAGCAACTGGTCAAGTGGGTGGAGCAGAATTCATACGGAATCGACTCTTCACTTTGGCTCTTCTGCGGAGAAAATACGGGCGACTACAGCAAAGGACTGTGCAACTTCCTCTACGGCAAAGGCTACGACATGTGGCTTGAGAACGCCAAGAGCATCAAGGACGCATCAGGTCTGAGACGATTGAAGTCGGACCGTGCCGACGCTTCGATGATTGCCGAATATGCAATGAGAAACTACGATAAAGCCATTATGTACGAGCCACTTAGCGAGTCACTTGCACAACTGCGCGAGCTGTTTCTGTATCGTCAAATGGTGGTACGCCATAAATGCAGCTTTCAGGTGCGTAGAGGCGAGAAGAGACTCACCCTGGAGAAATCGCCTATCAAGACGATGATCTCGCAGAGCGGAAGGCATATCGTGTCAGAACTCAACAAGGAAGTTGAGAAGATAAACAAGCGAATCGCCGAGCTCATCAAGTCGGACGAGGAACTCACCGAGGTGTTCACCATCGTGACTTCGGTGCCTGGTATAGGAACGCAGAACGCTGTCTGCCTGATGGTATACACCGACAACTTCCGTCGTTTCAACTACGACTCAAGGAAGATTTCCTGCTACTATGGTATAGCCCCATTCGGCAAGGATTCGGGTACCAGCGTGCATTCTGACCCACATGTGCACTACATGGCGAACCGCCAGATTAAGGCAATGCTGACGCAGGCATCACTGGCTGCCGTCAAGTTCAATCCCATTATGGCGAGGTACTACATGCGTCTCGTGGAACGCGGAAAGAAGAAGCAGGTTGCACTGAACAATGTAAAGAACAAACTCATACATTTGGTCACAGCTATGGTCCGGAATCGCCAACTTTTCTCACCTGAATATAAAATATCAGCATAAATTAAAAATAATGGTCAAAATATTTGGATTTTAACATAGAAAGC
>NZ_JAHKBE010000126.1 GCF_018789675.1 Hallella faecis | reverse complement strand
AACCGGAAAGAAAGGATTCTTATCCGAATTCTGTTTTGAAGGGTTTTGCATAAGCTCGGTTCTCTGTGTAGATATTCAGCACGTATTGCCTTGCAGTCATGATCCACTTGGCAGGTACGGAGATGAATCTGAAGACAAAAGCCTTTATGCGACTCGTTTTCTTGAGCCCAAAAGCCTTGGTGTCAAGCCTGCTCATGATGGTCTTGTAGAAATTGTGTATCAATGCAGTAAGCAGAAGAAAGACAGTATTCTCCGCCATGAATGACTTGGGGAGCCTGCTCCAACCGAATCCGTTGTTCATGTCGTCAAAGATACGTTCCTTGCCGCCACGCAGATTGTAGAATTCAACAATGTCCCTTGTCGATGACTTGTAATCGTTGGTCAGAATACAACGGTAAGTGTATTCGCCTTCCCACAGGTCAAGGTCGCCACTGTTGCGTCTTTGTCTCTGGATGACAAGACGATAGCACTTGCCTTCCCATTTCTCAACGAGAATGGAATTGAGTTCGAACTGGATGCCGTTAATCTCCTCCGTCTTCCATCCTCTCAGAGCAAAGATGTCATTGTAGAGCGAACTGCATCGGTTGGCACGGATGTAGAAATGTTTGCAATGCTTCTCTATCTCACTGACGATTTCCTTCGAGCAGGAACCGCAGTCTGCCCTGAAGCGATTTACACGGATGTTCTGGGATTCCAGAAGAGCGAAGAATCTCTTATGGGTGTCTGCCTGATGAAAACGCACATTCGTGTTACCATCGCTGTTCTCGATATAGACTATCTTGTCACCGATAACATATACGCCAGGCCTGTAGCCGAGGAACTTTTTGTAGGTCGGTTTTGCATCATACTTCTCCGTTTCAAGGAACTGATGGTCAAAGTCAACATCGTATTCCTCAATTTCCTTCAACTCGCCTGTAGAAACCAAAGCGTTTATAAGCAATGTGTTGAGTTTGTCTGCAGTATTGAAATCATAGGTCTTGCCTTGGTCGGAAGTATAGGAGATGTTTTCCTGTGTCAGTTCCTTGATGGCTCTGAGGATGGTATCAGAGCTGCATGTACGAAGGGTAGGATGATACGAGAGATGGCGCATCAGTTGTGACGTTACATCTTCCACGCATGAGCCGCCACAGAAATAAACGCTCATCAGCGAACGGACTATCTCGCTGAACTGATATCCGAAGATACTGCTGCATCTCTGACCCAGTGTTGAGTCGATAACGGGTGAAAGCATGGAGTCAAATATCTCCATGATTGAAAAAATTCCTCCAAAAGGTGTGAGTTTCTCAGATTTAATTTGTATTTTTGCCATGTCATATTAG
>NZ_JAHKBE010000125.1 GCF_018789675.1 Hallella faecis | reverse complement strand
TGCACTTAGAGAGTATGCTCAAACGGCTTGAATTCTAAATCCGAAACTTGAGTATATTATCAAGCGAGAGTATGTCGGAGATGCGGCACAAGATGGAGAATGGAGTTTAAAAGAGATATGTTCATACGGACAAGGAGGTAACAAAAAAGCTCTCTACAAACTCACCAATGTAGTGGACTATGGTCGTTGGTATAATGAGCAGCATAATAAATACATTCTAATGCTACAGGCCGCAATGCGTGTTTCCTTTACTTCACCCAAAGTTATGCACTGGATTACAAAACTTCTGATTTGGCTGACGGACTATTTTCTTGACCGTGCCCCGGAAGGATGGATTTATGAGGATATTGTAAATGATACAGCCAGAGAACCTGTTACAGAGTTCTTAAATAATAAAGAAAACTTCTATTTAGGTGTGGCTACCCCACACATTGTTCTCAACTATCTTGATTTTCTGCTTTGGAAAAAGAGCCCAAAGATAGATTTTGATTTTGAATTCAGAAACTCAGTTGAACATTGGTATCCTCGCAACCCATCGGAAGGAAGTTTTCCACGTTGGGAGGATGAAGGTCCAAATGGAGTGGATAGATTTGGAAATTTATGCTTAATTCAGAGAAGCGTCAACTCAAAGTTCTCCAATTTGCATCCAAGTGCAAAAAAATCAACATTTCAAGAAATGATTGACAAAGGGAGCTTAAAATTACGAATAATGAGCGAAATGACTACCGACAACAGTCAATTATGGAGAGAAGATACTTGCTCCAAACATGAAGAAGAAATGCTCAATCTATTGAAAGATGCATGTGGAATGTAATTGTAGTTATTTCTAACATCAAAATAATGAATTGAACAACTAAAAAATGAAGATACATCATATTATATTCAGCCCCACCAGTGGAATTCGGCAATGGAGCGAGATTCTATTTTTTGGCTATGGAATGTTTTGGCTACGGAAAAGATTGTGCTGCTACCGAACGGCGTCAAGGATGCCGACATTCTATTCAATGGCGAAAAAAGGCGGGCAGGGTTATGTTGATGATATAAACGCAATGATATGACAATAGATACAACCAATATGTGCTCACACCTTAAGAAGAAGCTATTTGAACCTGATGGTGTGTATTATCCGATATGGCAAGCCATGAAGGATGATGAGACCTTGACGGCTGTGGTGCGAAGCAGACAGTTGAACATATACAGAAACGGGAAGAAGATTCTCATTCTGGCAGGTAAGGCACAACCGAAGATAATACGAGAAGATAAATTGAATGAATTGATAACAAAATAAATAGGGATTGTCGTTTAATTCTTTCAGTCGTGGACGCATAGAGGTCATCTTGGTA
>NZ_JAHKBE010000124.1 GCF_018789675.1 Hallella faecis | reverse complement strand
CACATTGAGGATTAGATAGTTGTAAATAATCTTAATATTTAACGACACTCCCTATATAGCCTGTGCTATGGGCAGACACCGCACGGACATTGCCATTGCGCTTTACTATGTGATGCACCCTTCCGTTCCGTTTGAAGAAGTGCCGGAGATGAGAGGGCATCGCTATGTGGAGAAAAAGGAGTTCCGCTGTGATGATATTGCCGCAAGGCTCAACAGCATTATCAAGGCAGTCACTCCCGACGAGCTTGCCATGCTGGGGCTGCCAGCTGACTATGAGGCAGAGTTTCTGAGACGTAAAAAGCATTTGTTTGAGGTAAACCGTAATTTCGAAGATTAAAATGAAAATGATAGAACAAATAGAATTAAAAAGTGGACTTTCTCCCAACAAGATATGGTTCACCTCAGACACTCATTTCTTTCACGATAAGGTTGTGGAATACTGTCAGCGTCCTTTTGCCAGCGTGGAAGAGATGAACGAAGAGTTGATAGCTCGCTGGAACTCCGTGGTACACCGCGATGGTATCGTATTCCATCTTGGCGACTTCTGCTTCGGTAAACCCGACAACTGGAACTACATACTCGACAGGCTGAAGGGAAGGATATTTCTTGTGTTGGGAAATCATGATACTAGACATATCAACGAAGAAATAGCATCACGTTTTGAATGTGTTGCTATTCAGATGCGTCTTCATGTGAATGGCCAGAAAATATATCTCCACCATTTCCCGTTTCTCTCCTATGGCGGAGACAATCACGGCACATGGCAATTGTTCGGGCATATTCATTCCAATCAGCAGGAATCCAATATTATCGACAAACATCGGCTTTCTATGTTGCTCCCCAGCCAATATGATGTTGGCGTAGATAACAACAATTATACGCCGGTATCATACCGACAGGTTGAAGAGATCATTAAAAAACGGAAACCATGAACTACAAGATTTGCTTTGTATGCACAGGCAATGCCTGTAGGTCACCATTCGCAGAATGTGTGACGAAGAAACTATTGGCTGATGCAGGAATAGAGGACATTGAAGTGTTCTCCCTTGGTACATTGGACTGGGGCGAGAATCCTCGTGATGCTGCGATGGTGGATGTGGCGAAGGAACTGGACTATGAATTAAGTGGTACGACTATGGTTATGACACGTGAGAAACTGATGGCAGCGGATGCGATCATTGTGTTTGACGAACGTCACCGTGATGCCATAACACGAGTATTGGACTATAGCCATTGGAACCGTATCGTGCTGTTTAATAAGATTGCATGGGATGCAAGACGGTAATGTACTCAAGTTTCGGATTTAGAATGAGTTCATAAAAAAGTTCATAAAAAAGGCTTTGAATATTTCCGTATATCACGGAAAATGAGTAAATTAGATGTGACAAAAAAAACATTAC
>NZ_JAHKBE010000123.1 GCF_018789675.1 Hallella faecis | reverse complement strand
TATAATACCCCCCGATATTCAGACAACCGCTTAGGCTAATCCAACACAAGTTTGTACCTTTGCGGAAAATTCTAAAATCACAATGGGCAAAATGAGTAAATTCACCCCTGCCTTCAAGGCAAAAGTAGCCATAGAGGCTATTCAGGAAAAGGAGACGCTTGCAGAACTTGCAAAGCGCTATGAAGTGTCCCCAATTAAAATTACCGAATGGAAGGATGAACTTCTGAAGAATGCAAACCAAGCATTTGAGAAGCCTTCCGATGAAAAGCGCGAGATAAAGAAGCTGAAAGCTGCCAATGAGAATCTGACACGCAAGGTAGGTCAACTGGTGATTGACTGTGATTTTTTTGCAGCTGCCTGCGAGGATGCCGGACTCAAAGTCAGATGATGGAGTATGAGAAGGTGCGTCCCGCAGGCATGAGTTTGAATAGTTTCTGCAAGTATCTTGGACTGACACGTAGCACTTTCTACTACAAGCCCAAAGGCGAAACACCAGAGAATCTCTGTATTATGGAGAAGATAGATAAGTTCTTCCTTGAACATCCAACGACAGGTGTCAAGAAAATGACAGGATATCTTCGCAATGAGGGATTTGCAGTGAATGAGAAGCGTGTACGCCGTCTGATGCGAAAGATGTGTCTGATGGCCATCTATCCGCAGAAATCACTCAGCAAGGGTGGTGCACCAAAGTACTTCCATCCGTATCTGCTTAGGCATCTGGACATAACCCATCGTAATCAAGTGTGGAGTACTGACATCTCGTATATCCCTATGAAAGGCGGCTTTATGTACCTGTATGCAGTCATAGATGTGTTCACCCGTTATATCGTAGGTTGGCGATTGAGCAACACGCTGACAGCTACCAATGCCTATGAGTTGATGAGAGAATGTATCGGGGTACACGGAGCACCGGAAATAGTGAATTCTGACCAGGGAAGCCAGTATACAACCAAGGACTGGCAGGATCTGCTGACCAGCTATGGCATACAAGTAAGCATGGATGGTAGAGGTCGTTGTAAAGACAATATATGGATAGAACGCTTCTGGCGCAGCATCAAGCAGGAGTACATATATCTCAACCCTGCGGAAAACGTTAGTGAACTCCGTTCTGGAATTGCTGATTACGTGAAGTTTTATAACTATGAGCGTCCTCATCAGAGACTGGACAACTTCACACCAGCATCATTTTACGGCAACAAAGAGAAGAAAGTAGGATAAACTCTTGCACAATTCAACTAATAGTATTAACTTTGCTACTCCAAGACAGAGACGCGACGGTTTATGCCGCACGCTGATCTAAAAATCCGAAGGGGCATCGAGCCCCATCGGATTTTGCCAAGACAAGAGAACGCTCGGGATTGTCCGCATGCTCTGGATGGCGCAGCAACCAATGTTCAACCACTTGTCGAATATTGGGGAGTACTATAG
>NZ_JAHKBE010000122.1 GCF_018789675.1 Hallella faecis | reverse complement strand
GGGCTATGTGCTTGTTGGGCCTTCAGCCCACCCTGCCTAAATCCGAAACTTTAGTCAGATTTTCTTCAAGCTAATTGATGGATTTTGAAAAGGAATGAGTATTTTTGCATTTATAAATATAAGCAGAATATAATATAACGCTATATTATTGGTCTAACTTATATTGTGGTATAAATTAAAATAGCGAATTATGATTGATTATTACGAGTATTCTATACCGGAATTGGTAAAACTTCTTGGTGCAAGATTCAAGGATTACCGTCTGCGTAGCAATATGACTCAGAAAGAGGTATCTGAACAATCGGGTATTACAATCACTACCATTCATAAGTTTGAGAATGGCACATCGGGCAATGTGTCGCTTGGCACTTTTCTTTTGCTGCTGAAGGCAATCGGTCAGATAGACGCACTTGACGAGCTGATGCCGGATTTGCCTCCATCTGCGTACCTTGTGAAGGAAGAAAAGAAAGTTCAACGAATTAGACATAAGAAGTCATGATAGCAAGTTCTTTGAAAATAATGCTTTGGGACAAGGAAATCGGTCGCTTGTCCTGGGATGCAAGGAGAGGTGTTTCGTTTTTCGAGTATAATCCAGCTTTCCTTGGCGGAAGACTTGATCCGTTCCCACTTGTGGCTTCTGTCAAGTCACCTGCCAGCCGACGTCCCATCATGGGTGACAGGGAAACAAAGCTTTACCGCAAACTGCCTCCTTTTCTCGCAGACTCTTTGCCTGACGCTTGGGGTAACCAGGTGTTTGAGTGTTGGCGCATACAGAATGGTATTCGCAATCAGGAAATTACTCCTCTTGAAATTCTGTCGTTTATAGGTAAGCGAGGTATGGGAGCTTTGGAGTTTATACCCGAATCATCTGGCATCAGAAAGTCGGAAAAGCTGAATATGAAGGCATTGGCAGATCTGGCCCAGAGAATATTCGTTGAGCGTGAGAATGTAAGACTGATGCCTGACGAATCGCTGACCATGCAGTCGTTGATAGCTGTCGGAACATCGGCAGGTGGTCGCCAACCTAAGGCAATAATTGTGTTCGATGGTCGAAACCTTCTTTGTAAGGTAACTGACTTCGGATTTTTTTAGTAATAGTTTGCGAGCAGGGGCGGCTAAGTGTTCCTGGAGCTTGCTAACGTTGCAGGCGTGCGCCTATCTCCTACAAAGGTAACGCTTTTTGGGGAGATTCCGCGGGATCTGTGGGAAAATAAAAACGCGCCTTGTTACAATGTTACATGTTACATGTTACAATAAGGTGGTTCCACATGTCGCGCATGCTGTTGGCAAAGCGTGGATATGGGGCAATGGGTTGCAGAAAGGCGATACATAAAAACAATGTAACCATAAAAAAGGGGAGAAACGCTTGGGATATATGTGTTTTTTTAGTAATTTAGCGGAAACATACATTTAGCAATAGTTCGTTAAAATTTGAGATAAAGGCTAAGCAGTTTTACGCTGCCAG
>NZ_JAHKBE010000121.1 GCF_018789675.1 Hallella faecis | reverse complement strand
TAGGGATTGTCGTTTAATTCTTTCAGTCGTGGACGCATAGAGGTCATCTTGGTATTTGATGCTCCGTGCAATCAGTTTTAATTGCTTTTTGCTGGTTTAACGGCACTCCAAAGTAGTGTATTTGCTGCCTTTGCCGATAACAGATTAGGAGTCCTCTTCGGAGGACTCCATCTTAATTCCGTTTCAGATGTCTCTTATGCCGCCTTGGTCTCTTGCAGCTCTGCCAGACGCTCCGCCATGTGGACTGCGTTCGCTGTGTGGATGCCGAAGAAGATGTACAGGATCTCTGTTTTCTTCTTCCTGGCCTTGATCCTGCGCATGGCGTAATGCTCTTTCTGTGTTCCGAACGATCCTTCCATCTGAGTGGCCCTGACTCTTGCCAGTTCCTGGCGGACATAGTCTTCCTCCCTCTTCTTCTCTGCTGATGGACGGCCACGCTTGGCGAATGATGTCTGTATGCCCAGTTCCTTGCAGAGGTCCCTGTTGGCTGTGCCTGTATAGCCGGTGTCGCCACCTATCTTCTTCGCATCCACACCAAACAGCCGCTTGTGCATCTTGATGCAATGTCCGAGTCTTCTGCCCTCATTGAAGGCGTTGAAGGAGAGTTTCTCGATGAAAGAGATACCGTCGACCTGTATGTTGTTGCACTTGGCTCCAAATTCCACGTTCTTCACCTCCTTGCCACGGACGATGGGCCTCACGTATGGCTTTGATGTACTCACGATCCTGTCGGGAATGCTTTCCCTGGGGTCATTGCTGTCGAAGTGGTTCTTCTGCTGGCGGTACACCTTTGTGATAATGCCGAGGGTTGACTGCTCACGCACGGTCAGCACCTCCTGCTCATTATGTTCGCGCATCATCCTTCGTATTTCCTTCAGGATCTTCCCCAGTAGGTTTAACAACCGGCGGATAATCCTGCGCTGTTGTGACTTCTTGTGTTTGCGCTGCTTCACATACTCCATGTTCGCCTTCTCCACGTCAAGGTACTTCGTCCTCGGACGGTGGATACCAAGACGCTGACAGGCATCACACATCATCCGATATGACTTCCCAACGCATTCCCACAGCAACTTCTGGTCCGTCGGATACCGCATCTCGCTCTCATAGCATGTCGCATCTGTGTAGAATGTATCAAGCTCTTTCATGTACGGTTTCCATGCATCCGCGAGTATGTTCTGCTGTTGCTGGATCTTCAGCTTGTCGGAAAGCTCGGAGATGATGTCATCTATCAACTTGTAGTTCGTAAGCGGGCACAGAGGATTGACGTACACGTCGCAGAATATCTGATAGTGGACGTTGCCGTTCAACTGCTCCAGCAGTTTCGGGGCACTCAGCTGGGTGTACATCTTCAGGAACATCAGAGCAACTTTACCCTCCGGGGAGAAGAAGGACTTCCGACCACGCTTACGTACTGGATGGTTGCTCACCAAACCAAAGTTCACTGCCATCTCATGAAGAGGGAGAAGCCGTTTCATACGTCCAAGTTCGCTGTTTTCAAACGTAACTCGAAATAAATCATAAAAATCGAACCCTTCGAA
>NZ_JAHKBE010000120.1 GCF_018789675.1 Hallella faecis | reverse complement strand
GAGGCACGAAAGAAAGAGTTCTTTGAACAGATTTACATAACAGAGAAGTAGTACAAGAAGCGAGCGCCAAGGGTTGTTCCTGAGGCGCTTGGGTAAAAAACGAACCGATCAATTCGGCCTCCCCTGCGGAGGCAGTACGAAAGATTTGGATAATCGTCCCGAGACAGACAAACAAGGACACGCCCATCGGCCTCGGCCGTTGTCGGCAATGTCCGCAAGATACTTTACAATGGAGAGTTTGATCCTGGCTCAGGATGAACGCTAGCTACAGGCTTAACACATGCAAGTCGAGGGGAAACGACAGAGGAAGCTTGCTTCCTTTGGGCGTCGACCGGCGCACGGGTGAGTAACGCGTATCCAACCTTCCCGCAAGTAAGGGATAACCCGTAGAAATGCGGCCTAATACCTTATGTTTTCCTTAGAGGGCATCTGATGAGGAACAAAGATCCGTCGCTTGCGGATGGGGATGCGTCTGATTAGTTAGTCGGCGGGGTAACGGCCCACCGAGACGACGATCAGTAGGGGTTCTGAGAGGAAAGTCCCCCACATTGGAACTGAGACACGGTCCAAACTCCTACGGGAGGCAGCAGTGAGGAATATTGGTCAATGGGCGGAAGCCTGAACCAGCCAAGTAGCGTGCAGGACGACGGCCCTATGGGTTGTAAACTGCTTTTATGCGGGGATAAAGTGGGCCACGCGTGGCCTTTTGCAGGTACCGCATGAATAAGGACCGGCTAATTCCGTGCCAGCAGCCGCGGTAATACGGAAGGTCCGGGCGTTATCCGGATTTATTGGGTTTAAAGGGAGCGCAGGCCGCCGGGCAAGCGTGTTGTGAAATGCAGTCGCTCAACGTCTGCACTGCAGCGCGAACTGCCCAGCTTGAGTGCGCGCAACGTTGGCGGAATTCGCCGTGTAGCGGTGAAATGCTTAGATATGGCGAAGAACTCCGATTGCGAAGGCAGCTGACGGGTGCGTAACTGACGCTCATGCTCGAAAGTGCGGGTATCGAACAGGATTAGATACCCTGGTAGTCCGCACGGTAAACGATGGATGCCCGCTATTCGGCCCCTGCGGTTGAGTGGCCAAGCGAAAGCGTTAAGCATCCCACCTGGGGAGTACGCCGGCAACGGTGAAACTCAAAGGAATTGACGGGGGCCCGCACAAGCGGAGGAACATGTGGTTTAATTCGATGATACGCGAGGAACCTTACCCGGGCTTGAATTGCAGCCGAACGATCCAGAGATGGTGAGGCCCTTCGGGGCGGCTGTGAAGGTGCTGCATGGTTGTCGTCAGCTCGTGCCGTGAGGTGTCGGCTTAAGTGCCATAACGAGCGCAACCCCTCTCCCCAGTTGCCATCGGGTAATGCCGGGCACTCCGGGGACACTGCCACCGTAAGGTGCGAGGAAGGTGGGGATGACGTCAAATCAGCACGGCCCTTACGTCCGGGGCTACACACGTGTTACAATGGCCGGTACAGAGAGCCGGGTCTGCGCAAGCAGTCTCCAATCCCAAAAGCCGGCCTCAGTTCGGACTGGGGTCTGCAACCCGACCCCACGAAGCTGGATTCGCTAGTAATCGCGCATCAGCCATGGCGCGGTGAATACGTTCCCGGGCCTTGTACACACCGCCCGTCAAGCCATGAAAGCCGGGGGTGCCTGAAGTCCGTGACCGCAAGGATCGGCCTAGGGCAAAACTGGTAATTGGGGCTAAGTCGTAACAAGGTAGCCGTACCGGAAGGTGCGGCTGGAACACCTCCTTTCTGGAG
>NZ_JAHKBE010000011.1 GCF_018789675.1 Hallella faecis | reverse complement strand
CGCAATGAAAGCTTGCTTTCGAATTGCCGAACGCCGCCTATCTTCTGCAAAGATAGTGCCAGTGAGCGCAATGAAAGCTTGCTTTCGAATTGCCGAACGCCGCCTATCTTCTGCAAAGATAATGCAAAAAGGTCGAGAATGAAATGAATTCATCGTTTTTTTCTTCCGAAAAGCAGCATATTTGTTGCAAGAAACGCAAAAAGGGCTGGCGTCGATGAGTATGCGCCAATAAAAAGGCGCACGGGGATTATTTTGTTGTTAGTTGAGCGCATTATCATTTATTTATTGTATCTTTGCAAGGTTAATCCATTCTACAATTCATGGATCAAGAGAAGTACAATCTGTTAAGTCAAATACAAAGTCCTGCCGACTTGCGCAAATTGAGCGTCGAGCAGTTGCCCGAGGTGTGCCAAGAACTTCGTCAGGACATCATCGACGAGGTCTCGGTCAACCCCGGCCACTTTGCCTCCAGTCTCGGTGTGGTGGAAATCACAGTAGCTTTGCACTATGTTTTCAACACGCCCGAGGACCGCATCGTGTGGGATGTTGGCCATCAGGCATACGGCCATAAGATTCTTACGGGACGTCGCGAGGAGTTTGCCACCAACCGCAAGTTGGGCGGACTGCATCCGTTCCCAACGCCTGTGGAGAGCGAATACGACACCTTCACTTGCGGGCACGCCAGCAACAGCATCTCGGCAGCGCTGGGAATGGCTGTGGCGGCGAAGAAAATAGGCGACAGCCAACGCCATGTTGTAGCCGTCATTGGCGACGGAGCCATGAGCGGAGGACTGGCTTTCGAGGGTATCAACAACGTAAGTTCCACTCCCAACGACCTGCTCATCATCCTCAACGACAACGATATGAGCATCGACCACGCCGTGGGCGGCATGGAGAAATACTTGTTGAATCTCGATACCAACGCCACCTACAACCGCCTTCGTTTCAAGGCCTCGCGCTGGTTGCACGACAAAGGCTACCTCAATGAAGACCGCCGGAAGGGACTTATTCGCCTGAACAACGCCATCAAGAGCGCCATCAGTCATCAGCAAAACATCTTCGAGGGCATGAACATCCGCTATTTCGGACCGTTCGATGGCCACGATGTGAAGGAGGTGGTGCGCCTGTTGAGCCAACTCAAAGACATGAAGGGCCCCAAGTTGCTCCATTTGCATACGGTGAAGGGCAAGGGATACAAGCCCGCCGAGAAAGCAGCCACCGTGTGGCACGCCCCTGGAAAGTTCGACCCTGAGACCGGAAAACGCCTGGTGGACGACAGTTGCGGCAAGCTGCCTAAGTTCCAGGACGTGTTTGGCGACACCCTGCTTGAGCTCGCAGAGCAAAATCCCAAGATTGTGGGCGTCACGCCCGCCATGCCCACAGGGTGCTCCATGATAACCATGATGAGGCAGATGCCCGACCGCGTGTTCGACGTGGGCATAGCCGAGGGGCACGCCGTGACCTTCTCGGGCGGCATGGCCAAGGATGGATTGCAGCCCTTCTGCAACATCTACAGTTCCTTTGCACAACGCGCTTACGACAATATCATCCACGACTTGGCGTTGCTCAACCTGCCCGTGGTGCTCTGCTTGGACCGCGCTGGCATTGTTGGCGAGGACGGAGCCACCCATCATGGCGCGTTCGATATGCCCGCCTTGCGCCCCATCCCCAACCTGACCATCGCCTCGCCGATGGACGGAAAGGAGTTGCGCAGGCTCATGTTTACCGCCCAAAAGCCTGGCATGGGCACGTTTGTCATTCGTTATCCACGTGGCCGATGCCACGATACCGACTGGAAATGCGACCTCGAGGAGGTGGCCGTGGGCACTGGCCGATGCATCCGCAAAGGCCAAGGACTGGCCGTGCTGACCATTGGCCCAGTGGGATACGACGTGGAAGCTGCCATACAAGAGAGCGGACTTGATGTGGCCCACTACGATATGCGCTTCCTTAAACCGCTCGATGAGGCGCTCCTCAAGGAGGTAGCCGATAATTATTCAACCCTCATCACCGTGGAAGACGGATCGCGCGAGGGAGGAATGGGATCGGCGGTGCTCGAATGGATGAATGATCACGGATACACACCTGCCGTGCATCGACTGGGCATGCCCGACCATTTCGTGGAGCATGGCTCTGTCGACCAGTTGAAGCACATCTGCGGATTCGACAAGGAAAGCATCATGAAGCTAATCAAGGAGTTGAAAAAGGAATGAAAATCATCATTTGCGGCGCTTACGCCATCGGAACCCACTTGGCCCGACTCTTGTCGCGCAACCAAGAGGAAATAACCGTCATCGACAGCGATCAAGAACGACTGGCGAAGATTGGCTTCGACTACGACCTGCTCACTCTGCAGGGATCGCCCACCAGTGTGAAGACGCTGAAAGAAGCAAACACGGCCGCCGCCGACCTGTTTATTGCCGTTACACCCGACGAGAACACCAATATCGTGTGTTGCATCATGGCCCACGCCTTGGGAGCCAAGAAGACTGTGGCGAAGGTGGGCGACGCTGAATATGCGGAAGAGGAAATCAAGGCGTTTTATAAAAACCTCGGTGTAGACCGCATTATCTATCCGGAGGTGCTGGCCGCGCGCGACATCAACAGCGGACTGAAGATGTCGTGGGTCAGAAGAAGGTGGGATGTGCACGATGGAGCGCTTGTCATGCTGGGTATCAAGTTGCGTGAGAACTGCGAAATCCTCAACCAACCCCTTAAGAACCTGTGCGGCCCCAACGACCCGTACCACGTGGTGGCCATCAAGCGGAGCGGTGAAACCATCATCCCGGGTGGTAACGACGAGCTGAAATGCTTTGATCTGGCCTACTTCATGACCACACGTCCCTTCATCCCATACATGCGCAAGATTGTGGGCAAGGAGAACTATGCCGACGTGAAGAACGTGATGGTGATGGGGGGAGGTGCCACAGCCGTGAGAGCCATACAGACCATGCCCGAGTACCTGAACGTCAAACTGTTTGAGATAGATAATGACCGTTGTGAGGTGCTCAACCAGGTATTGGGCGAGAAAACGCTGGTCATCAATGGCGATGCACGCGACATCTCGCTGCTCATGGATGAGGGAATCAGGAACACACAAGCCTTTGTGGCGCTCACGGGAAATGCCGAAACCAATATCTTGGCTTGTCTGACGGCCAAGCGATTGGGCGTGAGAAAGACTGTGGCCGTGGTGGAGAACATGGACTATGCGAGTATGGCCGAGAGTCTCGACATAGGAACCATCATCAATAAGAAGGCCATTGCCGCCAGTCGCATCTATCAGCTCATGCTCGACGCCGACGTGATGAATGTCACGTTCCTCATGCAGGCCAACGCCGATGTGGGCGAATTTGTGGCCAAGGAGGGAGCACGCATCACGCTGAAGCCCGTGAAAGACCTGGGCCTGCCCAAGGGAATGACCATTGGCGGACTGGTGAGGAACGGAGAGGGAATGCTCGTTTCGGGTAACACGAAGATCAATCCCGGCGATATCGTGGTGGTGTTCTGCCATGATGTGAATATGAAACAAATCGAGAAGATGTTTTGATTGTAAACTGAAACATTTGAAAGGTGATCAACTTTAAAATCATAAACAAGATTCTGGGATCGCTTCTGTTCTTGGAAGCCCTATTGATGATTGTCTGCCTGGGAATGGCTTTTGTCTTTGGCGAAGACGACATCCTGCCGTTCATGGTGTCTATCGTGGTTACGGTGTTCTTCGGATTCTTGTTCAAATACCATGGACGCAATGCGGAGAACAGGCTTTCGCGCCGCGACTCCTTTGTCGTGGTGACGCTCTCATGGCTCTTTTTCTCCTTATTTGGAACCATGCCTTTCCTTTTCGGAGGCTACATACCCAGTTTCACCGACGCCTTCTTCGAAAGCGTGTCGGGCTTCACTTCTACAGGCTCTTCCATCATCAATGACGTGGAGGCGTTGCCTCACGGCATCCTTTTCTGGCGCTCGCTCTCCCAGTGGTTGGGTGGATTGGGTATCGTGTTCTTCACGATCGCCATCCTGCCGTCGGTGGTGGGTGGAAGCACCAGGGTGTTTGCGGCAGAGGCTACGGGCCCCATGCAGAACAAGTTGCACCCTCGCTTGTCGATGTGCGCCAAGTGGCTTTGGCTCGTCTACGTGTTTATCACGGCCAGTTGTTGCGCCTGCTACATGTTGTTTGGCATGGATTGGTTCCACGGCATCAATTATGCCATGACCACGGCCGCTACGGGAGGTTTTGTGATCGACAACAAGTGTATCTTCGAAAACTCCCCCGCCTTGGAGTACACGGCCACATTCTTTTGTTTCATCTCGGGTGTCAACTTCACGCTGCTCTATTTCTCCGTGTCCAAGTTGAAGCTGCGCAACCTTTGGAAAAGTTCCGAGTTTAAGTTCTATACCTTCTTTGTGCTCAGTTGCGCCGCCATTGTCATGGCGGAACTCATGGCGTGGAACGGATACGATTTCGAGTTTGCGTTCCGCTCATCGATATTCCAAGTGGTGTCGTTGATTACAACAACGGGTTATTCGAACGACGATGTGGTGCGTTGGCATCATCTTACCTGGCTGGTGCTTTGGGTAGGCATGGCTGTGGGCGCGTGTGGTGGAAGCACCACTGGAGGTATGAAATGTGCCCGCGTGGTGATGTTGCTCAAGATCATCAAGAACGAGATGCGCCAGCGATTGCATCCCAATGCTGTGTTGCCTTTGAAGATCGACGGGCAGAATGTGGACAACTCCCATCGTGTGTCGTTGTTGGCTTTCACTACGTCGTACCTGCTATTGCTGCTCCTTTCCGTCGCTATCCTGATGGCCGACAATATCGATGTGGAGAACTCCATCTCCATAGCTATCGCCAGTTTGGCCAATGCGGGACCATCGTTGATGTTCAGCACGACGAACCATATAGCCTGGTCTGACTTGCCCGACCTTTCCAAGTGGGTGGCGTCGGCCTTGATGCTGATTGGCCGTTTGGAGATATTCTCCATTCTGATGATACTCACTCCGCAGTTCTGGAGAGAGAACTGATGGGATGAGAGGGGTCAATCCCTCATCCGTGTGATGGTCAACTCGTGCTTTTGGATCAACAGATGAACGATCTTTCAAGCAATTGCTAAATAAAAAAGGCGCATCAGGTGTTATTCCTGATGCGCCTTTATCGAATGGGTTCGTCATCCTGCGTTTATGGCTTCGCTTTCGTTGAGCCTCGCGAAGAGGCATCTATCGCGTTTCCGTAAGGATGCGAGCCTATGATGACTTATGCGTCTTGGTCCTTGATGGCCTGCATAACCAAGCCCTCCAACTCCTCGCAGAGCTCGGGGTTGTCGCGCAGCAACGACATCGTGGCGTCGCGGCCTTGTGCCAGTTTGGAGCCGTTGTAGCTAAACCAGCTGCCACTTTTCTGAATGATGTTGTACTCTACACCGAGGTCGACCAACTCGCCAATCTTGTTGATTCCGCAGCCGAACATCACGTCGAACTCACACTTGCGGAAGGGAGGAGCCACCTTGTTCTTCACCACCTTCACGCGAACATGGTTGCCGATGATGTTGTCGCCATCCTTCAGGCTCGTTACGCGACGAATGTCGAGGCGCACGCTGGCGTAGAACTTCAGGGCGTTACCACCAGTGGTGGTCTCCGGATTGCCAAACATCACACCGATTTTCTCGCGCAACTGGTTGATGAAGATGCAGCAGGTGTTGGTCTTTGCGATGGTCGATGTGAGCTTGCGCAGGGCCTGGCTCATCAGTCGGGCCTGCAGACCCACTACCGAGTCGCCCATGCCGCCCTCAATCTCCTTTTTCGGTGTAAGGGCAGCCACAGAGTCGACCACCAAGATGTCGACAGCCGATGAACTGATGAGCTGGTCGGCGATTTGCAGGGCCTGCTCACCGTTGTCGGGCTGTGAAATCCAAAGGTTGTCGACATCCACGCCCAACTTCTCGGCATAGAAGCGGTCGAAAGCGTGCTCAGCGTCGATGAAAGCGGCGATGCCGCCCTTCTTCTGGGCCTCAGCGATGGCGTGGATGGCCAGTGTGGTCTTACCTGACGACTCCGGACCGTAGATCTCGATGATGCGTCCGCGGGGATAACCGCCCACGCCCAATGCCACGTCGAGCCCGATGGAGCCTGTCGAAATAACGTCGACAGCCTCGATGTTCTCGTCGCCCATGCGCATGATCGAGCCCTTTCCGAAGTCTTTCTCTATTTTGCTCATGGCAGCCTGGAGCGCCTTCAGCTTCGCGTCTTTCTCCGCTTTCTGCTGTGCGGCCTTTTCCGCTGCCAGTTGTTCTTCTGTTTTTGCCATATCAATAAGTTATATGGAATTAAAATAATCGATGCTTATAACTCGATGTCCTGGTCGAACACCTCGTGCCAAGGCAGTCCCTGCTCATTGAGCACCTGCAGGAATGGGTCTGGGTCAAAGTCTTCCACGTTCCACACACCGGGCTTGCTCCACAGACCTTTCAGGAACATCATGGCGCCAGCCATGGCCGGTACGCCCGTGGTGTAGCTCACGCCCTGCATGCCAGTCTCCTCGTAAGCGTCTTGGTGCTTGCAGTTGTTATATATATAATAGGTGTGCTCCTTGCCGTCCTTGATTCCTCTGATGCGGCAACCAATGCTGGTCTCGCCGTCGTAGTTGGCTCCGAGGTCCTGCGGATTGGGCAGCACAGCCTTGAGGAACTGCAACGGAACGATGTTTACCTTCACCGTCTTGGTGGGATCGTCGGCCAACGGAGCCTCGTAGGTCACCTCGTCGATGCGGCTCATACCCAGGTTCTGTATGCAGTCGAGATAGGTGAGATACTGCTGTCCGAAGGTCATCCAGAAGCGTGCGCGCTTGATGGTGGGATAGTTCTTCACCAGGCTCTCCAGTTCCTCGTGGTGCATGAGGTAGCTCTCGCGTCCACCGATGTTGGGGTAGTTGAGCTCCTTGTGAACCTCCAACGGCTCCGTCTCGATCCACTTTCCGTTCTCGTAATAGAGTCCCTTCTGTGTGATCTCGCGGATGTTGATCTCCGGATTGAAGTTGGTAGCGAAAGCCTTGTGGTGGTTTCCGGCGTTGCAGTCGACGATGTCGAGATACTCGATCTTGTCGAAGTGGTGCTTGGCGGCGTAGGCCGTGTAAGCCTGCGACACACCTGGGTCGAAGCCGCAACCGAGGATGGCGGTAAGGCCAGCCTGCTCGAAGCGCTCCTTATATGCCCACTGCCAGCTGTATTCGAAGTGGGCCTCGTCCTTCGGCTCATAGTTGGCCGTGTCGAGGTAGTTGCATCCGCAAGCCAAGCAAGCATCCATGATGGTCAGGTCTTGGTAGGGCAGGGCCAGGTTGATGACCAGCTCAGGCTTGTAGCTATTGAAGAGCGCCTTCAGTTGCTCCACGTCGTCGGCATCCACCTCGGCCGTCTTGATGTTCAAGTCGTAGCCCTTGTCGTGGATGGCTTTGGCCAGACGGTCACATTTCTCCACGTGGTGGCTGGCAATCATCAACTCGGAGAACACCTCCTTGTTTTGTGCAATCTTAAATGCGCAAACGGTGGCCACGCCACCAGCGCCAATCATTAATACTTTATGCATGTGTCTTGTTTGTGATTTTTTAGGTTCATGAATATGGTTTGCTATGGGCGCCCACGCTTGTTGGGCGCCCGTTTCGCTCACTTGATTTCATCACCGCGTATGCCCAGGGCGCTCAACATGGAGTAGCCCAGTATCTCCTGTCGGAAGTTGCCCCCCTCCATGGGTTGCATGGCGAAGAGCGTGATGCGCTGGTCGTTGTCCACATTGTGCAACATACGTCTGAGCTGTCCGTAGAGATCGCCCTGCTCGCCGTTGGGGATGACCATGAGGCGCTTCACCTCTGGGTGCTGGGTAATGGTTTGCACGGTGTCGAGGATGTAATCGTCTTTGCTCACCACATCGCCCACAGCGTAGGCGTTGACGAGAAACTCGCCGAATGTGGGGTCCTCGAAAGCCTGCGCGTTCAGTTCCTTGGCGTAGTTGGACGGTGCGAAGTTTTCGAGCTTGGTCTTACCCTTGTCGTGGACGAGCACCACCTGTGTTTCGTGCTTCACGCCCTCCGTGGCGCGCAACCCTCCGTCGAGGGCCACGTTGATGGCCCATCGGCTCAGGTCGGCCTGCGGTATGCGGCGGTTGAGTATGCGCTCAAACTGCACACTCAACTGGAAGGCCACATAGTCGATGTAATCGGCATCGGCTACGATGATGTTCTCGCTCATGCGGATATGGCTCGTGTCTTGTACGTTCACGTTTGGTGTCATGATGCTTATTCGCCTGTGCGGGGGTTAGAGGTTGGCCAGCTCAATCACCTTGTCGACGGCTGCGCTGATGCCATCGGCGTTCTTGCCGCCGGCCTGAGCGTAGTGGGGCTGACCGCCGCCACCGCCTTGGATGAGCTTGGCGGCCTCGCGGATCATCTTGCCAGCGTTGAGCTCATGCTCGCTCACCATGTCGTCGGACAGCATCACGGAGAGAGCCGGACGACCCTCGTGCACGGTGCCGAGCACGCACAAGAGGTTTGAGGAAATCTTCTCGCGAACCTTGAATACGATGTCCTTGGCCGAAGCGGGATCAATGGGCAGCGTGGCCTTCACCACTGTTGTGCCGTTGACGTTGATGGTGTTCTCCACGAGCTTCTTCACGGTGCGCTCCACAGCCTGCTGGCGGAAGCTCTCGATGCTCTTCTTCATGGCTGCGTTCTCCTCGATGTGCTTGGCGATGGTGGCCTTCAGGTCCTTGGCGTTGTTGAACAGGGCGCGGATGGCTTTCAGGGTGTCCTCCACCTGGTAGATGGCCTCCTCACACTGGTCGCCAGTAATGGCATCGATGCGTCGAACGCCCGCAGCCACGCTGCTCTCACCCAAAATCTTGAAGAAGCCGATGCGGCCTGTGCTTGTGGCGTGGATACCACCGCAGAACTCGCAAGTGGGACCGAAACGAACCACGCGAACCTTGTCGCCATACTTCTCGCCGAAGAGGGCGATGGCGCCAAGCTCCTTAGCCTCCTCGATGGGCACGTTGCGGTGCTCGTCGAGCGCGTAGTCTTCGCGAATCATCTTGTTGACCAAACGCTCTACCTGGCGCAACTCCTCGTCGGTTACCTTCTGGAAGTGGGAGAAGTCGAAGCGCAATGTTGTGGGGCTGACGAAAGAACCCTTCTGCTCCACGTGGCCGCCGAGCACCTGCTTCAGCGCATAGTCGAGCAAGTGGGTGGCGGTGTGGTTGGCAGCAGATGCGTTGCGCTTGTCGGTGTCGACGCAAGCCATGAAGTCGGCCTCGATGTTCTGGGGCAATTTCTTGATGATATGTACGCTCTGGTTGTTCTCGCGCTTGGTGTCGATGACGTCGACGGTCTCGTTCTCCGATACCAGGGAGCCTTGGTCGCCCACCTGGCCACCCATCTCGCCGTAGAAAGGCGTATGGTCGAGCACCACCTCGTAGAATGTGTTCTTCTTCTGTGTGACCTTGCGGTAGCGCAGGATGTGGCACTCATACTCGGTGTAGTCGTAACCCACGAACTCCTGTTCGCCATTCTTGATCTCCACCCAGTCACCGTTCTCCACGGCAGCGGCGTTGCGGGCGCGTGCCTTCTGCTTGGCCATCTCGCGGTCGAAGCCCTCCTCGTCGACGGTGAAACCGTTCTCGCCGCAGATCAGTTCGGTGAGGTCGAGCGGGAAACCGTAGGTGTCGAAGAGGCGGAAAGCCTTCTCGCCGTCGAGCTGCGTCTTGGCGTTCTTCTTCAGTTCGTCCATGTCGCCGTTGAGCAACTGGATGCCCTTCTCCAAGGTGCGCAGGAAGCTGTCTTCCTCCTCCTTGATGACACGGCTGATGAGCTCCTGCTGTGCGGGCAGTTCGGGGTAAGCGCCGCCCATCTCATGAACGAGCACGGGAACGAGCTTATACATGAACGGAGCCTTCTGGTCGAGGAACGTGTAGGCGTAGCGCACGGCGCGGCGCAGGATGCGGCGGATGACATAGCCAGCCTTGGCGTTGCTGGGCAACTGGCCGTCGGCGATGGAGAAAGCCACGGCTCTGAGGTGGTCGGCCACTACGCGGATGGCGATGTCGACCTTTTGCTCAGCGTTGGTGCCCTCGCCGTTGGGTCCTTCGGGGAAGGTGTGGCTGTATTTCTTGCCCGAGAGGTTCTCGATCTCGGTGATGATGGACGTGAAGATGTCGGTGTCGTAGTTGGAACTCTTGCCCTGCATGAGGCGCACCAGGCGCTCGAAGCCCATGCCCGTATCGATGACGTGCATCTTCAGCGGCTCCAGGCTGCCGTCGGCCTTGCGGTTATACTGCATGAACACGATGTTCCAAATCTCGATAACCTGCGGATGGTCCTTGTTGACCAGTTCCTCGCCAGGCACCTTGGCCTTCTCTTCCTCAGGGCGGAAGTCGATGTGGATCTCCGAGCAGGGACCGCAGGGGCCTGTGTCGCCCATCTCCCAGAAGTTGTCGTGCTTGTTTCCGTTGACGATGTGGTTCTTGGGGAAATGCTTTGCCCAGTAGCCGGCAGCCTCGTCGTCGCGGCCGAGGTTCTCGCTGGCGTCGCCCTCAAACACGGTGACGTAGAGGTCTTTCGGGTCGAGGTGGAGCACGTCGACCAGATACTCGTAGGCGTAGTCGATGGCGCCCTCCTTGAAGTAATCGCCGAAACTCCAGTTGCCGAGCATCTCAAACATGGTGTGGTGGCTCAGAGCCGAGTCGCGTCCCACTTCCTCCAGGTCGTTATGCTTACCGCTGACGCGCAGGCATTTCTGCGAGTCGGTGCGACGACGTGGGTCGGGTTCCTTGGTGCCGAGAATAATGTCTTTCCACTGGTTCATACCAGCGTTGGTGAACATGAGGGTGGGGTCGTCCTTGACTACAATAGGAGCCGAAGGTACGATGACGTGTCCTTTTGACTCAAAAAACTTCAAGTAAGAGTCGCGGATTTCATTAGCTGTCATCATTGTGATACTATTTTTTTGTTTTTGTGATGTCATGATTATCATCTGCAAAGGTACGAAAAAGATTGGAGAAGGTTCTTTCTGTACGCAATAATTTTCCTGAAAACACAAGGGTTCAGCCTCTTGTGCATTTCCAACCCTTCCAGAGTCTATTGGGGGAACCCTCGGATGTTTTAGGGAAATTCACCCTTCGCTTTATGGATTTCCCCTTTGCAAGCCATTGGAAAAGCACTATCTTTGCCATCGAAACAAGAAAAGCAGTAAGTAACACCCCCTTAAAACCAACAGTTATGAAACGTTTGTTTTTAGCTATCCTCGCTACGATGATGATGTTCACATCGGTTAGCGCTCAGAGACTCGCTGGCGTTAGGGCCGAAGCAAGTTTTATCACCGACCGCATGGTGGCCGAACTGGGACTCTCCAGTGCCCAACGTGGTAGCGTTCTCAATATCAACCTGGCTTATCTCAATGGTATCAACAGCTACCGCGACATCGACTCGTACATGTGGCACAAGCGCAACAAGGAGCTCAAGCGTATGCTCACGGGCAAGCAGTGGAAGCGCTACAGGGCTGCCAACTATTTCTATCGCCCCATCGGTTGGCGCGACCAGGCTTACGTACACTACATCTACGTGAAGTATCCGCAACATGGATATTGCGGTTATGACCACAAACATGGTCATCCGGGAAAGAAGATGAAGAAGCACATGAAGCATATGAAGAAGCATCATCGCGAGTTTCGCAACAATGGGCCTGAGGCCATCTACATGCGGCACGAAATGCGTCGCGGCACCATGAGAGGCGCAAGATAACGCAGGCGGCACCGTCGCAATAGACCAATATTACCAACACATGATACGCGCTGGATAGGAAACGACATGGGTCGCCCTATCCAGCGCTTCCATTTGGACTCCAATGATCATTAGGCCGGCCCTATGGTTGGTGTCTTTTGGGGGGAGGGCGAATGGGGAAAGGCGCCCAGCCAGGGCGTGTGGGTTGAGGCGGGAAAAGGCTTACAAACAGAAAAATAGGACTGGTTAGTGGTTGGTGGGAAAATTTATTTGTAACTTTGCAGGCAAACAATTATCCATGTTGTTATGGTATTGAACACAGATAAGAACACGAAACTTTACTATTCCATCAAGGAGGTGGCACAGCTGATTGGTGTGAGCGAGAGCACTTTGCGTTATTGGGAAACCGAATTTCCCAGCATCAAGCCCCGTACGGTGAGCTCAACAAAGGTGCGCCAATACACCGAGAAAGATGTGGAGCAACTTAAGGTGGTGTATAACCTGCTGAAGGTGAGGGGTTTTAAGATTGCGGCTGCTCGCAAATACATGCGCGAGAACCGTCAGTCGGTGGATAAGTCGTCGGTGGTTCTCGAAACCTTGACAAGCGTGCGCAACGAGCTGAAACTTCTTCGCGATCAGCTTAACGGCCTCGTTTAACCCAAGTTGGTCATTAGATTTCAATTCTTGTTAGTGTTTGTTTCGAGCAGGTTGCGACATTCGCATTGAAGGCATAGCGGGCTATGGCGAAATGCGAATGGAAGCAAGATGCCGAAAGAAACGCTGACAAGAGTTGGAAAGAATCCAGAAGGTCCTAACAACCCACCTGTTTCGGTCTAATGACCGATTGGGGTTTAAGGCTGGAAGCAGGAAAGGAAGGTTGGTCGACAGATGGCCGCCGATGTGTGGAGTGTAAGGATTTTTGGCGCAAAAGTTGTGCGGCTTTTTGGGTTGAAATAGCCAACGAAACCGTTGTTTCTCCGTACTCGCCGTCCCAGATCTGCGGCGTGCGTTCACCGTTAGGCATCTTTCGAGTTGCGATACCTACCTAACCGCACCTCGAAATGCCACGTCTCAAGGCTCGAAAGACCATGTATCGTCCCTCGGTTAGGCATGTTTCGCAGTGTGGAATGTAAAGCGTGGACTGTGAAAAAAAATCACTTTTGCGATAAGTTGCTGTTTGTCAGATTGTTAGGCAGATGCGCTGAGAATTGTGAATTTCCGCCCAATCTTTTTGTCGTCGCCAAAAACAATGTAGATTGCAATATAGTTTGTTGCCCTAATTCGCATCCCATACCCACAAAACGAGCTTCGTCCAGCACGCGCTGTCGTTTGAGTTTCATTTCAGCTCTAATAAAAAGAGCCGTATCAACTCTCCTATGATTCGGGGATGATGATACGGCCCTTTTGTTGTGTGGTCGTTATTGGGGTTAGATGATTTGCTGCACTTCTTTCATGTCGTCGATCTTCTTCAGGGCGTCGATGATGACCTTCACCTCGGCGCGATCGTGCACACGCACCTCAATCTGCCCCTCGAAGATTCCTTGGTTGGCGGTGAAATTCACTCGGCAGATGTTGATGTCCATCTTCTGCGAGATGACCTCCGATACATCGTGAAGCATGCCCTTGCGGTCTATTCCGTGCACCTCGATGGTGGCATCGAAGAAAAGTTGCTTGTGCATTTCCCACTTGGCGTCGAGGATGCGCGGGCCGTAGCTGGTCTTCAGTTTGCTGGCCACGCGACACGACCGCTTGTGGATCTCTACGTGGTTCTTGTTGTCGATGAAGCCGAGGATGTCGTCGCCGGGAATGGGGTGGCAGCATGAGGGGAAGATATACATGCCAATGGTGTCTTCGCGGATGATGCAAGGCAGTTTCTTGTTGAAGCCTTTGCCCACCACAAGCAGGCTCTTGCTGGGTTGCACAGTAACGTCGTTGCCCTTGTCTTTCTTTCCTTTGCCCAAGAAAGGCACAAACTTACGCCATCCGCCGCCACTCTTCTCTTTGTTGGCCTTGCCCTGAAGCACATCAAGATCCTTGTCGTCAAGCTCAATGGTTCCTTCGCCCAGAGCCTGGAAAAAGTCGTCGTGTTTGGGGAAATTGTGGTATTCGCAGAGCTTGTCGAGAATGGGAATCGACGATTCCATGTCGTTGGCTTTCAGCCAGTTGTTGAGAATGTCCTCGCCCTTCTTTTGCGACTCGCGGTTCTCGCGGCGCAACATGGCCTGTATCTTGCCCTTGGCTTTGGCCGTGGCCACAAAGCCAATCCATTCGGGTTTGACATGTTGCGAGTTGGAGGTGAGCACTTCCACCTGGTCGCCACTCTTCAGCTTGTGGCTCATGGGCACCAGTTTGTGGTTCACCTTGGCGCCGATGCAATGGCTGCCCAGGAAGGTGTGGATTTGGAAGGCGAAGTCGAGCACGGTGCAATCGGCCGGCATGGTCTTCACCTCACCTTTTGGCGTGAAGACGAATATCTCCGAGGCGAAGAGGTTCATCTTGATGGAGTCGAGGAAGTCCATGGCGTCGGGCTGTGGATCGTCGAGAATTTCCTTGATGGTTCCCAGCCACTTGTTGAGCTCATCCTCATCCTCCTTGAAGTCGCCCTCCTTGTATTTCCAGTGGGCGGCGAAGCCTTGTTCGGCAATCTCATCCATGCGCTCGGAACGTATTTGCACCTCAATCCATTGGCCTTGGTTGCTCATCATGGTAACGTGGAGCGCCTGATAGCCGTTGGCCTTGGGATGGTTCACCCAGTCGCGCAGACGGTCGGGATGACTCTTGTATATCTGGTTGAGGGCCACGTAGATACGGAAGCACTCGTTGATCTCATCGTTTCGGTTGTCGGGATGGAACACGATGCGCACGGCCAAGATGTCGAACACCTCGTCGAAGGTGACGTGCTTGTTCTGCATCTTGCACCAGATGGAGTAAGGACTCTTGATGCGGGCCTTGATGTGGTAGCTGATTCCCATCTGGTCGAGCTTCTTGCGGATGGGCGCCGTGAAATCGTCGAAGAGCTTGTCGCGCTGTTCCTTGGTGAAATTGAGCTTGTTGGTGATGTCGGCGTAGGCCTCGGGGTGCTCATAGCGGAAACTCAGATCCTCCAGCTCCGTCTTGATTTTGTTGAGTCCCAAGCGGTTGGCCAGCGGCGCATAGATGTAAAGCGTCTCGCCCGCAATCTTGTATTGCTTGTTGGGAGCCTGCGAGGCCAGGGTGCGCATGTTGTGCAGGCGGTCGCAAATTTTGATGAGGATGACGCGGATGTCATCGCTCATGGTGAGCAGAAGTTTCTTGAAGTTCTCTGCCTGCGCTGAGGCATGGTCGCCAAATATACCACCGCTGATCTTGGTGAGGCCGTCCACAATCATGGCGATCTTAGGCCCGAAGATGTTCTGCAGGTCCTCCACCGTGTAGTCGGTGTCTTCCACAACGTCGTGGAGCAGGGCCGCACAGATGCTCGTCGAGCCCAGCCCCATCTCCTCGCAGGCTATCTGCGCCACGGCAATGGGGTGCATGATGTAGGGCTCGCCCGACAGGCGGCGCACACCCTTGTGGGCTTGGCGCGCAAAGTTGAACGCCTTGGTAATGATGTCTACCTTCTTGCGGTGGCGCGTATGGAGGTACGTGTCTAACAGATGATGAAACGCATCGGTGATCAGCTTGTCGTCAGCGGCCTCGCGCTCTTTGTTTTTCAGCTCTTGCTCATCCATGGCATTGGGGTTTTATGGGTATGACTTGGCGAATGGGAAAACGTGTGAAAAGGCTTCTTGGGGGTGTATCCTTAGGATGGGAGGTGATTATTTCACCTTAATCTTCTTACCGGCTCTGATGCTGTTGCCCTTGATGCCGTTCAGCTTGCGCAACTTGGACACGGTGGTGTGGTGGCGCTCTGCAATCTCGCTCAGGGTGTCGCCGTTCTTGATGGTGACGTTCTTTGAGCGTGCGGTACGCTTCTTGCTCCTGCTGCTTCTCGACCTCTTACTACTTGAGCGGCTTTTGTGGCTCGCGCTGCTTCGGCTTGTTGCCGTGGTGGTCTTGCGCTCGGTGGCATCATATTCGTTGCCATCCATGACGGTGGTCACGAGGTTTCCATCGGTGGCAGAGGCGCTTGCGGCATGGCTGTTGGGGTTCTCGATGCGCACCACCTGGTTGTTGTGCACCACGTAAGTGCCGCCGTCGGTAGGTCCGGCCTCCTTGCGCTTGGGCACGTAGTTCTTAGGATTGAAGGCGTAAACAGCCTCCTCGTTGTCGATGAACACGTTCACCAGGTCGGCGGGAAGGCGCAGAGCCGACAGCTTGCTGCTCCCATTCACAATGTTGCGACGGTATTGGGGGTTCAGGTCTTCCAGTTGCTCGATGTCGATTCCTATCACATGGGCTATCTGTTCGAAGTGAACGTCGCGGTCGAGCATGATGGTGTCGGTCTTGGCGGGCAGGTCGGCCGAAAGCGGGCAGATGTTGTGCTCGCAATAGTAATTCATGATGTAGTTGGCGGCTATGAAGGCGGGCACATATCCGCGTGTCTCCTTTGGCAGCAGGGAGTAGATCTTCCAATAGTCCTTCTCGCCCTTCAGGCGGTGGATCGACTTGTTGATCTTCTCCGGTCCACAGTTGTATGCGGCGATGACCAGGTTCCAGTCGCCAAAGATCTTGTAGAGGTCGCTCAGGTAATGGGCGGCGGCGTATGATGCCTTGATGATGTCGCGACGCTCATCAACCAGCGAGTTGATGGTCAGTCCGTAACGTTTGGCGGTGGGAAGCATAAACTGCCACAGGCCCACGGCCTTGGCGCGCGATACGGCCTTGGGGTTGAGGTCCGACTCGATGACGGGCAGGTATTTGAGCTCCAAGGGCAGGTCGTAGGCCTCGAGGGCCTCTTCGAAGGTCGACATGTAGAAGTTTTGCGCGCCGAGCATGTAGGCCACCTTGCGGCGAAGGTCGCTGCTGTAACGGTCGATAAACTTCTGAACGATATCGTTGTAGGGCATCTCGATGATGGTGGGCAAGTGTGCGAGTCGCTCCTTGTAAACCTCTTGGTCGTAAACCGGGTTGACATCGGGCAGGTTGCAATCGCTGTCGGCTTTGAGATGCATCTTCGCGTTGTAGAGGTTCATGAGGCTGTCGAGCTCCTGTGTCATGGAAGCCGGCAGTTCGATGTTTTCCTTTTTGCCTTGGTAGTTGGTGACTTCCACCGTCTCCTCCTCGTTGATTTGTGCGAGGGTGGGGGTGGCGCAGCCCATCATGAGCAAGGCAATCCATAATGATATTTTCTTCACGGTTCTATTCTTTTTATGTTTCCCATGCGTGTGGAGTGGTGTGCCCACGCGCGAGGAGTAACGATTCGTATAATGTTTTTGGGGTGTGGGCCTTTGCTTAGAAGCTCAGGCTGCATTGCAGGCCGATGGCTGCGTGGCTCAGGGGGCCTTGGCTTGGGTTGGCGTTGAGCACCGCGGGAGCGATGTTGAGGCTCAAGTCGGGCGATATGTCAAACTCCGACAGCGATGCGTCGACGTAGGCGTCGATGACCGAGAAGGCGTAAACGCCCACCATGACAAAGAAGCTCATGTCGCGCCAACGGCGGTAACGGTCCTTTCGTTTACGGAAGATTTCCTGCCAGCGGGCCTTATTGGCTTCTGTGATTTGTGTTCCGAGGTGCAGAAACTGGTTGTAGCTCTCGGTTGTGGGGTCGTTGTCCATGATGTCGAGGTATGCCTGACTGTAGTCGCGATACATCATGTTGTTCCAACGCATGGCGTAGGCGCATCCCACAAACCCACCGTATATGATGGGAAGTTTCCAATATTTGCGGTTGTAAATCTGTCCGGCTCCCGGCAGGACGAGTGCCATCCATAGCGCGCGTTTGGGTGAGGGTCGCCATGTGCTCCAGTTGCGCTTGTGGCGGACGGATGCGCTGTCGATGACGGAGAGTGCCGTGGTGTCGACAGCCAACAGTTGTTCGCCGTCGATGCGCACGCTGTCGTCGGCCAACGCTATTGGCTTCAACGACCGATGGGCCGGGGCGTTCGCCGCCACGGAATCGGTTTGGGCGTGGGCCGATGGCGCACCCATGAGCAGGGTGGTGGCCATTGCCACCTGTGTGATTATGGTCTTAAGACGTTTCACCTATTGCTGTTTGATTTGGTCGAAAATCATCATGATGCGCTCCAATTCGTCGGCGTTGTTGAAGGGAATGCTAATCTTTCCCTTGCCTTTGCTGGAGCAGGTCATCTGCACTTTGGTTTGGAGGAATGACGACAGGCGGTCTTTCAGTTGGTTGAACTCCTCGGGAAGTTGTGGCTTGGCCACAATTTTTTTCTTTCCGTCCTCAATGTCGTCGCCGTTTTTCAGGTGTTGCGCAATTTCCTCCACCTTGCGGACCGACCATCCGTTCTTCAGGATCTCCTTGAACACCTTGAGCTGCAACGACGGACTGTTGAGCGCCAGCAGGGCACGGGCGTGGCCCATGTCGATCTCTTTCTTCTGCAAGGCCATCTGCACCTGTGCCGGCAACTTCAGCAGTCGGAGGTAGTTGGCGATGGCTGTGCGGCTCTTGCCCACACGCTCCGACACCTTCTCCTGGGTCATGCCTGTCTGTTCGAGCAAGTGTTCGTAGGCCAGGGCTATTTCGATGGCGTTGAGGTCCTCGCGCTGGATGTTCTCCACGAGCGCCATCTCCATGACGCTCTCGTCGTCGATGGTGCGGATGTAGGCGGGAATGCTCTTCAGTCCGGCCATCTGCGAGGCGCGCCAACGACGCTCGCCGGCTATGATTTGGAAGCGGTTTTCGGCTATCTGGCGCAGGGTGATGGGTTGAATGATGCCTATCTCGTGGATGCTGACGGCCAACTCCTTCAGTGCGTCCTCGTCGAAGAGGCTACGGGGCTGGTCGGCGTTGGGCTCAATCTGGTCCAGCGGTATCTCGTTGATGGTCGACGACCCTGCTGTGCGCACGGCCTCCGTAGAGAGCAGCGCGTCGAGTCCTCGACCTAAGGCGTTGTATTTCTTGCGTACTGTCATGGGTGTGGTTTAATGTTCGTGGCCAATGATTTCCTTCGCCAAGGCCAAATGGTTCTTGGCACCTGTGGAGTCGGCGTCGTAGAGAATGACGGGCAGACCGTGGCTGGGGCTTTCCGAGAGCTTCACGTTGCGCTGGATGACGGTCTTGAAAACCAATTCCTGGAAATGGCGTTTCACCTCGTCGTAGATTTGGTTGGCCAGGCGCAGACGACTGTCGTACATGGTCAGCAGGAATCCCTCGATCTCCAGTTTCGGGTTGAGTTTGCTCTTGATGATCTTGATGGTGTTGAGCAGTTTGCTGATTCCCTCCAATGCAAAATACTCGCATTGCACAGGGATGATGACCGAGTCGGCAGCCGTCAGTGAGTTGACGGTGATGAGGCCCAATGAGGGTGAGCAGTCGATGAGTATGTAATCGTACTCCGTCTTCAGTGGGTCGAGAATTTTCTTGATGACCTTCTCGCGGTTGTCGAGGTTGAGCATCTCTATCTCGGCACCCACCAGGTCGATGTGGCTGGGTATGATGTCGAGCCCTTCAATGTCGGTGGTGTAGATGGCGTCGCGCACATCGGCGTGGTCGATGATGCACTCATAGAGCGAGCAATCCACTTCGCTGATGTCTACTCCCAATCCGCTGGATGCGTTGGCCTGCGGGTCAGCGTCGACGACGAGAACCTTCTTTTCCAGCGTGGCCAGCGATGCAGCCAGATTGATGGTGGTGGTTGTCTTGCCCACACCGCCCTTCTGATTAGCTAATGCAATGATTTTTGCCATTTTCCGAATATCTTTTCTTTTTTCGAGCAAACCCTGTTGCAACAAGGTTTTGAATGCAAAGATACATATTTTGTGCGAAAAAGAAGATAATTAAAGGTTTTTTCGTACTTTTGCAAGGCAAAACTTTTTGAAAAGATGGAAAACAAAAGACCTTTGATACTGATATCGAACGATGATGGATATCACGCCCCTGGAATTCGCAAATTGGTGGAGTTTGTCAAGGACATGGCCGATGTGCTGGTTTGTGCCCCTGAGGCCGCTCGCTCGGGTTATTCCTGCGCCTTCTCGGCTGTCGATTATTTGCGGCTGAAACCTCGCCACAACATGGGCGACACAATGGTCTATTCGTGCACCGGCACACCTGTCGACTGTGTGAAGATTGCGCTCGACCAATTGTGCGCGGAGCGTCGCCCAACGCTGATTCTCAGCGGCATCAATCACGGAGACAATTCGTCTGTGAATAATCATTACAGTGGAACAATGGGCGTGGCCAAGGAAGGTTGCATGAAATACATCCCTTCTGTGGCCTTCTCGAGTTGCTATTACGATGAGAACGCCAACCTGGAGCCCTTACGTCCGTATGTTCAGCGCATTGTTGGCGACGTGCTGCAAAAGGGGCTTCCCAAGGGTGTTTGCCTCAATGTGAACTTCCCCGCCGCCCAGAAATTTAAGGGTATCAAAGTGTGCCGAATGACTTTTGGTAGTTGGATTGAGGAGACGGTGAAGGAGCGCCATCCGCGTGGCTATGATTATTATTGGGTGGTGGGCAAGTATCGCAACGATGAGCCGGGTGTGGAAGGCACCGATCAGTGGGCGCTCGACAATGGCTACGTGGCCATCACGCCCACGCAGACTGATGTGACGGCCTATGATGCGATGGATGGCCTGAAGCAGATTTATGAATAAAACACTACGATTTTTCTTGAAAAAAGATAATTCATGAGATACTATCTGATAGTTGGCGAGGCGTCGGGCGACCTCCATGCTTCCCGGTTGATGCACGCCCTGAAGAGCGAGGACAGCCAAGCGGAGTTTCGCTTCTTCGGTGGCGACCTGATGGCTGCGGAGGGTGGATGCCGTGTGAAGCATTATAAGGAGTTGGCTTACATGGGCTTCGTGCCGGTGTTGCTCCACTTGCGCACCATCTTTAGCAACATGGCGATGTGCAAGCGCGACATCGTGGAGTGGAACCCCGATGTGGTGATTCTCGTGGATTATCCGGGATTCAACCTCGACATAGCGAAGTTTGTGCATGCCGAGACGCGGATACCGGTTTATTACTACATATCGCCCAAGATATGGGCGTGGAAGGAATGGCGCATCAAGCGCATCAAGCGCGATATTGACGAGTTGTTCTCTATTCTGCCTTTCGAGGTTCCGTTCTTTGAGGGGAAGCACCATTTCAAGATTCATTACGTAGGCAACCCCACTGTGGAAGAGGTCGACGGTTTTCGCGCGTCGTACCAAGAGAGTTGTGAGGCGTTTTGTTTGCGTCATCAGCTCGACCCCAAGCGACCTATCATCGCCTTGTTGGCGGGCAGCCGAAAACAAGAAATCAAGGACAACCTGCCCTCGATGATTCGGGCGGCGGCACCCCTGGCCGAGAAGAGTGGTGACGTTGGACAAGGCGCGCAGGCGCCGATGGAGCCTTACCAACTGGTGGTGGCGGGTGCGCCCGGCATCGACCACGATTATTATGAGCCCTTTGTGGGTGGTCAGCCTGTGCGTATGGTGACTGGTGAGACCTATCAGTTGTTGGCTCATTCCACGGTAGCGCTGGTCACCAGTGGCACGGCTACGTTGGAGACGGCTCTTTTCGGCGTGCCGCAGGTGGTGTGCTACAAGACGCCACTACCGCGCCTCATGCGTTTCGCCTTCAACCATATCATACAATGTAAGTTTATCTCGCTGGTCAATCTTATTGCTGATCGGGAGGTTGTGCAGGAGTTGTTTGCCGACCGTTTCCGAGTGGATGAGATACGCGGGGAACTGGCCAAGTTGTTGCCTGGCCGTCAGGGCCGTCAACAGATGATGCGCGATTATGAGGCTGTAAGGGCCGCCCTGGGCAAGGAAGTGGCGCCCGACAACGCTGCCCATATCATGGTGAAGATGCTCAAGAGAAACGCAGACAAGTGTTGAAAAGAATCGGAACATCTTGGTAATTTCCCCATTTCGGTCTAATGGCCGTTTTGGGGGTGTGGTAACAAAACAGTTAAGCTATTATTTCCGGGCCGATTTCTTGCGCCTCGGAAATAATAGCTTAACAATGATAGGATGTGGCGATTGCGCTTACAGCATGGTGATGGTGTAAAGATAAACCACAGCTGCGGGTATGGCCATGAGGCTTGAGTCGAAGCGGTCCATCATGCCGCCGTGTCCGGGCAGGATGCTGCCGCTATCCTTTACGCCCAATGTGCGCTTAAACAGGCTCTCCACCAAGTCGCCCCAGGTTCCAAACACCACGACCACCAGTCCCAAACCTATCCAGCCTACCATGCTGAGCGTGTGGGTCTCGGTGCCTTTGTTGGCCAGGTAGCCAATGATGGCCGCCACGATAATGACCAGTATGCCGCCGCCAATGCTGCCTTCCCATGTCTTACCCGGTGAGATGCGTGGGAACAGTTTGTGCTTGCCCAGCAGTGAGCCGGCACAGTAAGCACCTGAGTCGTTCACCCAAAGGAAGATGAAGACGCTCAGGGGCAGCAACATGTCGTAGCTGACGCCACTGCCGTCGGGAGCCATCTCGAAGGCGAGAATGTTGATGAGCGAGAAGCCCATGGCAATATACACTTGTCCGAACATGGTGTATGCCCAATCGTTGATGGCGTTCTTGGTGTTGGCGTAGAGCTCGCTGATGAGCAGGTAAACTATGGTCAGCACATAAGGAACCATGACGATGAAGTTGCTCACGATTCCCGTTCGCCATGCAGCCACGGCGATGAAGAGGTAAACGCCGGCCACGGTCGATATGAAGCGGTTCACTTGCACGTAGGCAGCATTGTCGTTGACCAGTCCTGTGTACTCCCACATCGTCAGTCCGGTGATGAGGGTGAAGAGCAGGATCATTGCCCGGGGATTGAGAAATCCCGCTACCATCACGGCTACGAAGAGCACTCCTGTGATGGATCTCACAATCAGGTTCTTTTGTTTTTCTGTCATGTCTGTCAGTGTTTTTATGCCCTTGCGAAGGCCATGGCTTGGCACCTGTGGGGGCTTATGCCTTGTTGGTATCTTGCGTTTCGTCGTTGCTGCCCTGTTCGTTGGTCAGGCGTTTCTGCTCGGCTTGCGCAGCGTCGTGCTCAGCTTGCGCCTGCTTCACGATGTCGGGCATGTCTTCCAACTTAGGCTCGTCTTCTTTTTCTTTCTCTTTGGCCAGTCGTTCATTCTCTTGGATGATCTCTTCCGAGCGGCTTGCCCAAGGGCGCTTGCCAAAGATTTTCTCCACGTCGTCGGCGTAGATCACTTCCTTGCTGAACAACAGTTCGGCCAGTTGGTGATGGCCCTCCTTGTGCTGGGTCAGGATGTCCTTGGCGCGAGCATACTCCTCATTGATCATCTTGAGCACCTCATCGTCCATGATCTTGGCCGTTGTTTCGCTATAGGGGCGCTGGAACTGGTAGTCCTGATTGTTGTAATAGCAGATGTTGGGCAATTTCTCGCTCATTCCTGCGTATGCCACCATGCCGTAAGCGCTCTTGGTGGCGCGCTCCAGGTCGTTCATGGCACCCGTTGAAATCTGTCCCACAAAGAGATCCTCAGCGGCTCGTCCACCCAGCAGGGCGCACATTTCGTCGAGCATTTCCTCCTTGGTGGTGATCACTCGCTCCTCGGGCAGGTACCAAGCGGCGCCTAAAGCCTGTCCGCGTGGCACGATGGTTACCTTAATCAGCGGGTTGGCGTGGCGGCAGAACCAGCTGATGGTGGCGTGTCCGGCCTCATGGATGGCGATGGAACGCTTTTCCTCGGCAGTCATCACCTTGGTCTTCTTTTCGAGTCCGCCGATGATGCGGTCTACGGCGTCGAGGAAGTCTTGCTTGCTTACCGTGCTCTTATTGTGGCGAGCTGCGATGAGGGCAGCCTCGTTACACACGTTGGCGATGTCGGCGCCCGAGAATCCCGGCGTCTGTCGGGCCAGGTAGTCGATGTCGAGCGTGTGGTCGGTCTTCAGCGGTTTCAGGTGCACCTGGAAGATGGCCTTTCGCTCGGCCAGGTCGGGCAGGTCCACGTGGATCTGCCTGTCGAAACGTCCGGCGCGCAGCAATGCCTTGTCGAGCATGTCGACACGGTTGGTGGCTGCAAGCACGATGACACCCGAGTTGGTGCCGAATCCGTCCATTTCGGTGAGCAGTGCGTTGAGCGTGTTCTCGCGTTCGTCGTTGCCACCCATCGAGGGGTTCTTGGAGCGTGCGCGTCCCACGGCGTCGATCTCGTCGATGAAGATGATGCACGGAGCCTTTTGCTTGGCCTGCGCGAATACGTCTCTGACGCGCGATGCGCCCACACCGACAAACATCTCAACGAAGTCGGAACCCGACATGGAGAAGAAGGGCACGCCCGCTTCGCCCGCCACGGCTTTCGCAAGCAAGGTCTTACCGGTTCCCGGAGGGCCAATGAGCAGTGCTCCCTTGGGAATCTTTCCGCCCAGTTCGGTGTATTTCTGTGGGTTCTTGAGGAAGTCGACGATCTCCTGCACCTCTTGTTTGGCACCCTCCTGGCCTGCTACGTCCTTAAAGGTTATGCCCATCTCGCCAGCCTTGTCGTAGAGCTTGGCCTTGCTTTTCCCCACGTTGAAGATGCCGCCTCCTCCGCCACCGCCACGCATGCCGCGTGTCATGTACCAAAAGAAGAATATCAATGGCAGGAGCCACAGCACATTGACCAAGAGGTTGAGCATGTCGCCGCTCTTCTCGTTCTTATAGCTGAAACTCTTCAGCTTTCCGCTTTTCTGTTGCGTGTCGAGGTATCGCTCAAGCTCGTCGACCGAGCCAAACTCCACCTTGACAAAGGGGCTTGATCCTACCTGCTGGGCCGTCTGTTGGAAGACGTTGCGGATGTATTTGGCCTTGACGAACATCTGGAGCGTGTTCTCGTCCTTGTTGATGATGACGTTGTCGGCGTAACCTTTCTCCACATACGACTTGAAGTCGGTGTAAGAGGCATCCTTGCTGGCGCCTGCCGATTTGGCCAAGGAGTCGCCGCCGCCCGTGAAGAACAAGAATGCCAGGGCCACGGCAATGAAGATGTATAGCCAGTTCATGTTGAACCGGGGCATCTTGGGTTGGTTATCCTTATTGGGGAAGGGATGATTGTTGTTTTCCATGATTACTTATTGATGTGTGTGCTTGGTCGGCACTTGCCTGTTGGTGTGCCAACGATCAGTCGATATTGGGCAACCTGGTCAGTTTGGCGTCTTCCCAAAGGTTCTCCAAGTCGTAGAATGTTCGCAGTTCGGGAACGAAGATATGCACCAGGACGTCTACGAAGTCGATGGCCACCCATTGGTTGGCTCCCAGTCCGTTCACTCCAACGGGCTTCTCCTTCAGTTCCTTTCGGCACACTTCGCTGATCGATTCGGAGATGGCCTCCACCTGTGAGGGTGAGTTGCCCTGGCAGATGACGAAGCTCTTTGCGATGGCTCCGTCGATGTGGCTCAGGTCGGCGATGACGATGTCTTGTCCTTTCTTCTCTTGGATACCTTTGATAATGGCGTTTACAAGATTTGTTGTCTCTGTCATTAAAATGTTCTTAATAATACGATTGTCGTGATAATTATCTTAGATAGTTGGTACAAAGTTACATCAAATCATTGACATATCCTTGGAAAAACATACATATTTGATGTTTTTTATGAACTAAGTGCATTCCTTAAGGTTCGCGCCTTTCTACCTTATTATATATGTTGGCTATGATGCGATGCGAGCTGTGAAGATCCGAATTGGGGTGTTTTGTTGAAAAAGGAGAAAAAATAATAGATTTTGCGAAAAAAGTTGGTGAAACCTTTGGTGGTTTCGAGAAAACCCACTACCTTTGCACTCGCAATTCAGAAATGAATACGCAAGAAACTTTGGGGTATGGTGTAATGGTAACACTACAGATTCTGGTCCTGTCATTCATGGTTCGAGTCCGTGTACCCCAACAATAAACCAAATTGCTTTCAACGGCAGTTTGGTTTTTTTGTTTTATAACGCTTATGGTATCAAGAGAAAAATGGATAGTCCGACTGGCGTATGTGGCGCTGTCGTTGTTGTTCGTCGGCATGTTGGTTTGGCCTTGCCTGGGTCAGGCCCAGGGTCCTGTTGCGCCCCGAAAAGGTCTTTTGTGGCGTGCAGGGACGGTTGTCAGCCCACAGAAGGTGGATAGGGTAGGTGTGGAGCGATGCTTCCGTGTGGAACCGATACCCGATGAGGTGTTTGCCCGCATGCGTGGCAAGTCGTACCCTGCTCACTGCCGCGTGAGCCGTGAGAGCTTGCGATATGTACGGTTGTTGCATCGCGATGCGGACGGTAGGATTCGCATGGGTGAGTTGGTGTGCCACAAAGAGGTGGCTTCCGACATGCTTCGTATCTTCCGTCGGCTCTATGATGAGCGCTATCCCATCCAAAGTGTGCGGTTGATCGATGACTTTGGGGCAGACGATGAGCGGTCGATGCGCGCCAACAACACCAGTTGTTTCTGCTATCGTGAGGTGAAAGGGTCGAGTAAGCTCTCGGCTCATGCCCTTGGGACAGCGGTTGACATCAACCCCCTTTACAATCCTTATTATCGCAAGCATCGCAATGGCAAGGTGACGATCCAACCGTCGAATGCCGCCAAATACTGCGATCGCATGGCATCTTTCCCTTATAAGATTACACGTGGCGACCTGGCCTATCGTCTCTTTGTAGCCCACGGATTTCGTTGGGGAGGCGCATGGCGCACGGTAAAGGACTATCAGCACTTCGAGAAATAGTTCCTCATCAGCCATCAGGTCTTGCTTTCAGCTGGCCAAGGTTTACCCTCGATCGGCCATGGTTTAATTCCCGTCGGCCATTAGGTCTTGCTTTCAATTGGCCATTAGAATTGAGCCCCAATTGGACTAATGACCGATTGGGGATTATTTGTGCTCTCTTGATTCTTCCCCCCTGCATCTTATATCAGCAAACAGCCCTCTCCGTGCGTTGTCTTTCGCACGGAGAGGGCTGTGATTGTTGTGGCTACGATTGATTCGGCGGTTGTGGGCCGTGGCGTAGCGTTCAGGCGCTTGGATGCCGCTTAGTCTTTGTTTTCAGCAGCTTCGTTGGCCGTCTTCTCTTCCTTGTTCTGGTTGTCGATGGCCTTGATCTTCTGGCGTGTCAGCTCCACCTCGTCCTTGAGCTTCTGCACCTTGCGGTTCATCTCGTCGACGAGTGAGTTGCCGCGCTTGCTGGCGATGTTGAGGAATCCGAGGTTGTTCTCGTAGGTCGACACCTCTTGCTTGAGCTGCTCATAGCGGCGCATGAGGCGTGAACGCTCGTTGTCGACGGCGTCTTCTCCTCGCTTGGCCACACTCTTGAGGTTGCTCTTGAAGTTGTCGAGGCGGCGGCGCTGTGTGGAAATGTGCAAGTCCTTGTAGATCTTGTCAAGCACATCGTGGAACTCCTTGTACACCTTGTCCTTCTCCCTGTAGGGCACATGGCCGATGCCGTTGTATTCCTCGATGAGCTGCTGCACCTTCTCCTGCACATTGTCGGTAGCTTCCTCGGCTATAGCCTTCAGCTGCTCTATGACGTTGCGCTTCTTCTCCAGGTTGGCGTTCTCCTCGCTTCTTGTGCCGGCGTGAGCGGCCTTGCGTGCGTCGAAGAAGTGGTTGCAGGCCGTGAGGAAATCGCTCCAGAGCTTGTCGCCCAATTTCTTGGGCACTGTTCCGATGGTCTTCCACTCCTTCTGCAGGGCCACGAGCTTGTCGCTGGTAGCCTTCCAGTCGGTTGAGTCGGCGAGCTCCTGTGCCTGAGCCACGAGGGCGCGCTTCTTCTCGGCGTTCTCAGCAAAGCGCTGCTTCATCTCCTTGAAGTGTGCAGCCTTGTTGGTGAAGAACTCATCGCAGGCGGCGCGGAAGCGTTCGAAGATCTTCACGTTCATCTTCTGCGGTGCGAATCCGATGCTCTTCCACTGCTGTTGGATAGCGATGATCTGCTTGCTGTGGTTCTCCCAGTCGCTTGAGTTCTTGTTCTCCTCCTTGGCGATGGCTTCTACCTGCTCGCAAAGCTCGGTCTTTTTCTGCAGGTTCTCTTCCTCCTGGGCTCTCAGCTGCTCAAAGTGCTGCTGGTGCTTCTTGTTGATGACGGTGCTGGCGGCCTTGAAGCGGCTCCATATTTCCTCGCGAAGCTCCTTGGCAACGGGGCCAATCTCGCGATACTGTACGTGCAGCTCCTGCAACTGGTGGAATGCGCTCACCACATCATCCTCAGTACCCAGGCGCTCAGCCTCTTCGCAAAGTTTGGTCTTCAGTTCCAAGTTTTTCTTGAAGTCGTACTCGCGTGCCTCGCGGTTGAGGTTGAGCAAGTCGTAGAACTGCTCCACATAGAGTTGGTAGTTGCGCCACACCTCGTTGGCCTTCTCAGCGGGAACGGCCTTGATGTCTTTCCATTCCTGCTGCAGGGCCTTGAACTCATTGTATGACTTGTTGGCCTCCTCGGGTGAGGTAGCCATGGTTTTTATCTTTTCGATGATTTCCAGCTTTCGCTTGAGGTTGCTCTCTTTCTCAGCCTCTTGCTGCTGGAACAGCTTGGCGCGCTTCTCTCTGATGACCTGCATCTGCGCCTTGAAGTCGTCTTCGTCCTCATCTGGTGTCACGACATACTTCTCGGGGTCGCCTCCGGCCTCCAGGTAATCTTTCTGTTGCTGCTCGCGCTCTGCTACGTGGAACCTGTAGAAAGCCGACTTCAGGTGCTCCACCTCGTCTTTGTTGGGAGCATCCTCGCTGCTGGCTATTTCCTTGGCACGCGCCAGCACCTCTTGCTTGTTGGCGTAGATTTTCTTGAATGTCTCTTCCTTGGGTGCGCCCTCAGCGTCGTCCGTTTGGGCTTCAGCCACCTCTTGGTTGCTGGCCACATTGTCGGCTTTCGCCTCCGGCTTGTCGTTGGGCGTTGCTTCCGCCTTCACCTCTTCGGTGCTCACATTCTCCACTTCAGAAGCAGCTTGCGCTGTCTTCTGCTCGTTTTCAAACTTGTCCTGCTGCAGAACATTCTCTTGAGAGTCCATCATTTCACTGTTTTAAGTTTATGACTCAGGTTCCTGTGCCATGCCCTTTGCGCAACGATAGCCGTTGAAGGGCGTGGCGACCAATGTTTTAAATTATTTTTTGCAAACTTAAACAAAAAAAACGGATATGGCAACAAATCGATGTTTTTTTTTCGTTGCATGGCCCTTTTTGTGGTCCTTGCCCTTTCATCGCTGGGCGAAGGCAAGGGCCATCTGGCTAATAATACTCTTCTTCGGTTATCTTGGCCTTGACGGGCTCACCGAATGATTCCTTGAGGAGATTCTCATAGTCCATTTTCCTAAGCATCTTGACCTCTTGCTCTTCTTGCGGGGTCTTGGCATGGGTGAGCACCTCGTCGAGTGCCAGAAAGTAAGCCATCTTGCCATCCTTGAATAGGATGACGCTGGCTCGGTTGATGCGGTCGTCAAAGTTGTGCTTGGTGCTGATGAGGACATCGTAGAGTTCAATGGCTTTGGCAAAGGCCTTGCGTGCCTGGGTGCGGTCGCCCTGATAGTCGTGCGCCATTCCCTCAAGAGTGTAAAACATCGGGTCTTGCGGATATACCCGGTGCAGGGAGTCGAGGCATGGATACAGGTTTTGGAAGTCATGGCTGCGCATCAATGCGTCAATACGCATTCCGGCTTGAAAGCGTTCTTGCTTGGCTTCCTGTTGCCTGTCGTTTCTCGCCTTGCACAGCAGCAAGGTGAGCAACAGCGCGCACACCATGAAAAAGAGTGTCTTGATAGTCTCTGTTACCATAGGTTTATGTTTTAAGTGTATGAAAGGTGTTTTGGTATCCGTGGAGTTTTTCTGATCCGCTTATTGTGCAAAATGCAATTGTGACTTTATAGAGTCATAATCCGCCTTCCTCCAATATTGTTCCACTTTCAGTGAATCCTTGTGGTTATGTCTGATGGCCAATATCTCGTCAAGTGCTTTGTTGTAGGCATTTTTCCCATGGAGCGCTTGTATGATGAAAGCACGGTTGACTAAGTTGAACATATTGGGATCTTTTTTTATGATCGAGTTGTAAATGCGTAACGCCTGGGAATATGCAACACGAGCCTTCAGCGTGTCATGTTGCATGTCATGTGCCCAACCTTCTGCTGTAAGGCATGGACATAAAAGACGCATCGTGTCTTTTGTGGCTTGTGGCGTGAATAGAGGTGGAGACGGTAAGCTCGCAAGGAACCTACCGCCCCGTTGTCGTAACAAAAAGGCGTGTGGTTTGCTCAGGCAGGATGGCTCACAGCAACCGCTTGTATCGCAGCACCACCCAGCAGAGGGCGCTGACGGCGAACGACATGACGAGCGTAATGGCGAATCCCCATGAGTTTTCTTCCAGTCCGTTGATTACGTTCATGCCATAAAGTGATGCGATGAACGTTGCCGACATCATGATGATGGTGACGGAGGTGAGCGTACGCATCACCGTGTTCATATTGTTGTTGATGATGCTCGAGTAGGTGTCCATGGTCGACTCCAGGATGTCTGAGTAGATGCTGGTGGTTTCTCTTGCCTGCGTCATCTCGATGTTGACGTCTTCGATGAGGTCTGCGTCGAGCTCGTCCACCTGCAGCTTGAACTTCAGTTTCTGCAGCAGGTTCTCGTTTCCCCTGATGGAGGTGATGAAGAATGTGAGCGAGTCTTGCAGCCTTGATAGTCCGATGAGGCTCTCGTTGTTCACCTCGTGGTCGAGGTTGTGCTTGGCTTTCTCGATGAGCGCGTTGATTTGCTTCAACCGTTTGAGGTACCAAACGGCCGACGACAGGAAGAGTCGGAAGATCATGTCAACGTAGTCGGTGAATCCCTCACCGCGTTTCTGCTGATACGACACGAAGTCGATCATCATGTTGGTTTCGTAGAAGCATACCGTGATGGTTACGTCGCGCTTGTGGATGATGCCGAGGGGCACGGTGGTGTAGGGCGTGCGCGACCGTATCTCCTTGACGTAGGGTATACGCAGGATGATGAGCATCCAACCGTCGTCGTACTCATAGCGTGCGCGCTCATCGGTATCGCTGATGTCGCTGAGGAAATAATCGGGTATGTTGAACTTCTCTTCGAGTTCTCGCTGGTCCTCGTCGGTGGGGCATGTCACTTGAATCCAGCAGTTGGGTTGCCATTCGGGAATGGCTTTCAGGGTCTTTTCAATGTTCCAATATGTCTTCATTGTAGCTAATCTCCGTCATTAAACATGTTGTGGGGATTAGCCGCGTCTGCGTCTGATCCTCACGTCATTGGTTGAAATTGTCCGCGTGATAATCGTCCATTTGTTTTGTGATATTGGTTTTGTGGCTGCAAAATTATAAAAAAACAACCAAAGGGCGCGCAAAAAACTCTATTTTTTGCGCGCCCTTGGTTATTTTATCCGTTTTGTCACACAGGGGTAGGCTGCCATGGCAAGTGGCACCTCCGCTTGTGTGTTTACTTCTTCGGAGCCTGCTCCAGGACGGCGATGAGCATCTTCCAGAACGGCTCGGCGGTGGCAATCTCGAAGCGCTCCGTGGTGGTGTGCGGCGAGAGCAGTGTGGGGCCAAACGACACCACGTCCATGCCCGGATACTTGCTCAGGATGACCGAGCACTCCAGTCCGGCGTGGTCGGCCTGTACGATGGCCTCTTCGCCCGTCTGGTCCTTGTAGACCTTTCTCATGAGGTTGAGTATCTCGCTGTCGGGGTTGGGGTCCCATCCGCCGTAGCTGCCGCTGAGCTCGGTCTTCATGCCGGCCATGTCGAAGCAGCTCTCGAGCGTGGTGGCCACATACTCCTTCATGTCCTCGCGGCTTGAGCGTGCCAGGATCTTGATGACGGCCTTTCCGGCCTCGATGTCGATGATGGCGAGGTTGGAAGAGGTCTCCACGACGTTGGGGTAGGCCGGGATCATGCGCACCACGCCGTTGTGGCAGGCATAGATGGCGTTCACGAGGTTGTCCTGTATCTCCTGCGGAACCAGTTCGGCGGGGTTCTCCACATCCTCGACAAAGAACTCTACGTTCTTCTCGATGCCGCGATACTCATCCTCGATGATGGCGCGCTGCTTGTCCACGAGAGCTTTCAGGGCTTCCACCTGGTCGGCGGGCAGGGCCACGACCACTTCGGCCTTGAAGGGGATGGCGTTGCGCATGTTGCCGCCGTGCCATGAGGCCAGGCGTGCGCCCGTCTCGGCGATGGCCTTGCGCACCAGGCGCACCATCTCCTTGTTGGCGTTGGCGCGTCCCTCGTTGATCTCCAGTCCGCTGTGTCCGCCGCGCAGTCCTTTCAGCGTGACGCGCACGGCCTTCTCCTGGTTGTTGGCCACGGGCTTGTACTCGAGTGATGAGGTCACGTCGATGCCTCCGGCTGAGCCGATGACAAACTTGCCCCAGAGCTCCGAGTCGAGGTTTATGAGGATGTCAGAGTGCAACTCGCCCTCCGGCAGTTCGTTGGCGCCGTACATGCCGGTCTCCTCGTCGCGCGTGATGAGCGCCTCCACGGGTCCGTGCTTCAGGTCGGCGCTCTCCATCACACCCATGATGGCTGCCACGCCGATGCCGTCGTCAGAGCCCAGCGTGGTGCCGCGTGCATGCACCCATCCGTCCTCGATGTAGGTCTCGATGGGATCGGTCTCGAAGTTGTGCGTGCTCTCGGGCGTTTTCTGCGGCACCATGTCCATGTGTGCCTGCAGCAAGACCACCTTGCGGTCCTCGTAGCCCGGTGTGGCGGGCTTGCGCATCACGATGTTGCCGGCGGGGTCTTGGAAGGCCTCCACGTTGTGCTCCTTGGCCCAGTCGAGCAGGAACTGCTGTACTTTCTCAAGATGTCCTGACGGACGTGGCACCTGTGTCAGCGCATGGAAGTTGCGCCAGATGGCGGCGGGTTTCAGGTTTGCGATTTCACTCATAATATTATGTTTTAAAAGTTAATGGAATCAGGCTGTGTGTGGCGCCATGGCCGACCGCTTGCGTGTGAACGAGAGCGCCAGCCAGGCGTAAACGCCGAGGAGCACCACCAGCAGTGTCTGCACCGTGTGCACGATGAGCACGAAGAAGAGCGCGTCGTTGGCTCCCACGCCATAGAGCATGAGCATGGTCTTCACGGCGAAGTGCCAGGGCCCTGCTCCGTTGGGCGTGGGCACCACCACGGCTATCGATCCCACGATGAAGGTCACCAGGGCGCTGCTCATTCCCAGGTGGGAGGTGGCGTCGAAGCAGAAGAACGTGAGGTAGTAGTGGAGGAAATAGCTCAGCCAGATGGCCGCCGTGAGGCCGATGAAGAGCGGCACGTTCTTCACGTAGCGCACCGACAGCACGCCTTGCCACAGTCCGAGGAATATTCCTTTCACCTTATTATATATGGCCATGCTGCGCAGCAGGTACCACAGCAGTATGATTACCGCCACGCCGCAGATGGCCGTCACCATCCATCCTGTGGAGGAGAAGCTGGCCAGCATCTCGTCGACGCGTGTGCCCGTCTTCTTGAAGAAGGTGTCGAAGATGCTGAATTGGCAGAGCAGCGTGACGCCCGTTACCACGAGGATGAGCGTCGAGTCGATGGCCCGCTCTGTCACCACGGTGCCCAGGGCTTTGGGAAACGACACGCCGTCCCACCGTTTGAGCACGCCGCACCGTGCAAACTCGCCGATGCGCGGTATGATCAGGCTTACGGCATACGACAGGAACACGGAGTTGATCGCCACGGCGGTGCGGGGCTTCTCGCCCACGGGCTCCAGCGTTTGCCGCCATCGCCAGCCACGGAAGGCTTGCGCCATGATGCCGAATGGGAACGACAGTAGCATCCATGTCCAGCTCATCTCGTGGAACAGCACGTGCTCCATGCGATGGAAATCGAAGTCGCGATACATCCAATAGAGAATGGCACCGCCGAGTATCAACGACAGCGCCACTTTGAGAATGTCGCAGAGGGTCTTTTTCATTTATTTCTATCAAGGTCTTGCCATAGGGCGCAATGGGCGTTTGCGCGTGCTGCGCCGAATGCAATCTGTGTTATGCTGTGATGCAACTTTATTAGTACAAAGATAGTGTAAATCGGTCGAACGGCAAAGGAAATAAACTTTTTTTTGATTTTCCACCTCTTTATTCCATCTGCCAGTGGCATGGTAGGGGACGGGGTGGGCCGCCGTGGCGTGCCAAAATGGCCGATGGCACACGCTGAATGACATATAGGCGCATGCTGCCGACTTAGGCTTGACCTATGTCAAACGGGGGCGTTGATATGCGTCAAGCGAATTGACGCGGGTCAATTAAATATAGGAAAAACACACGATTTTAGCCTGCTGTTTGCGCACACAGCACGCTTTTTGTACCTTTGCATCGTCGAAAGACAAGAAGATTGTAATTCAAGTAACACCGCGCAAGCGGAAAAATGAAAGGCCGCCCACAAGGGGTGGCGATTAGAAAATTAAAAAAACAGAGAAAGGAAAAAGTTATGAGTATGATGACATTTATCACAATTGCAGCTGTCATGTTCGTAGGTGCTTCAGCCCTGGCATTGGTTATGGACCACATGGTGGAGGGTGCCAAGTAAGCGGACAGCCGCTTTTTAATTTGATTTTTAGTTTTGATTCGATAAAGAAGGCTGGGGTTCCCACGTGGAGTCCCAGCCTTTCTGTATGCTCGGCATGAGCATTGTCTAACGGGTGGAACTCCCGAGTAAGCCCTAATAGCGGGAATTACATAGCCAAAGGCAAGGGTGTCCATCGTGAGTTGGAATCTGAAAGAAGCCGGCGGCAAACTGCCGACTTAGGCTTGACCTATGTCAAACGGGGGCGCTGACATACGTCAAGCGAGTTGATATCGGTCAATTAAATATAGGAAAAACACACGATTTTAGCCTACTGTTTGCGCACACAGCACGCTTTTTGTATCTTTGCATCGTCGAAAGACAAGAAGATTGTAATTCAAGTAACACCGCGCAAGCGGGAAAAAGAAAGGCCGCCCACAAGGGGTGGTGATTAGAAAATTAAAAAAACAGAGAAAGGAAAAAGTTATGAGTATGATGACATTTATCACAATTGCAGCTGTCATGTTCGTAGGTGCTTCAGCCCTGGCATTGGTTATGAACCACATGGTGGAGGGTGCCAAGTAAGCGGACAGCCGCTTTTTAATTTTGACTATTAGTTTTGATTCGATAAAGAAGGCTGGGGTTCCCACGTGGAGTCCCAGCCTTTTCCTGTTGTGGCGGCCATGGTGCGGTGTAAAACAAAACTCATGCGGATGGCCTCTGAGAAGGACCGCGTTTTCCACCACCGCGCCTTCGCCCTGAAATACGCCCATGGCGGGCTGTTTGCAAAGTGCTGACTATCAGTTGGTTGTGTTTAGTGTGGCAGCCAAAGGCCCTCTTTTGCCCCTGTTTTGGGGTGAAAAACCATAGGAAAAGACCCCTTTTTGGGGGTGCTCGTCTCACATCACCAACCTCCAAAGATGCCTAATTTGTAATAAAAACCATAGGTTTCCCGTTGCGTTTAGGCATGTATTGAGTTGGGGTTAGGCATGTATCGAGCCTCGGTTAGGCATGTATCGAGTGACGAAAGGTGCCCAGGCGCAACTCGGTTAGGCATCTTTCGCAAAAAATCCCTGTATTTATGTGGGTAAAACCACCCCTTGTCACCATTCGGGTCCTTCCCATGCGCCACCTACCACCCATCCGCCTCGCCCAGCGGTTTGGAAGTCGACGAATGACGCTAAAATAAAAAATATTTTTGTTACGGTATTTTACTTTTTGTCCGATTAAATCATCATCAATTCGCACCTCGGCCATCGGGCCGTTTGAGATGCACGCATGTGATGGGCTTAATCATTCTTGCCTTTTTCGGTATTGCCCACTCACTTATCGCGCTCGTCATGCGGTGGAATGGATAAAATTTCGTAATTTTGCGCATGATGGAAGGAGCACACAATCCGCAAAAACGATAAACATGAAAAAAGTTAGGCCAAAGAAAAACCTGGGTCAGCACTTCCTGACCGACCTCAACATAGCGCGCCGCATCGCCGACACGGTGGATGCCTGCCCCGATATTCCCGTGCTCGAGATAGGGCCGGGCATGGGCGTGCTCACGCAGTACCTGGTGCAGAAACCGCGCGAGGTGAAAGCCGTGGAGATCGACGATGAGAGCGTGGCCTACCTCAACGCCACCTATCCCCAGTTGCGCGACCAGATCCTGGGCGAGGATTTCCTGCGCATGGACCTCAACCAGGTGTTTGGCGGAAAGCAGTTTGTGCTGACGGGCAACTATCCCTACGACATCTCCTCGCAGATCTTTTTCAAGATGCTCGACTACAAGGACCTCATTCCCTGCTGCACGGGCATGATACAGCGCGAGGTGGCCCAGCGCATCGCCTCCGAGCCCGGCAACAAGGCCTACGGCATCCTCAGCGTGATGATACAGGCGTGGTACGACGTGGAGTATCTCTTCACCGTCGACGAGGACGTGTTCAACCCGCCGCCCAAGGTGAAGAGCGCCGTTATCCGCATGACGCGCAACGGCGTGGAGAACCTCGGGTGCGACGAGAGCCTCTTCAAGCGCGTGGTGAAGACCGCCTTCAACCAGCGCCGCAAGATGCTGCGCGTGTCGCTCAAGCCCCTCTTTGGCAAGGACCAAATGCCCGACGCCGCCTTCTTCGCACAGGACATCATGACGCGCCGGCCCGAGCAACTCACCGTGGCGCAGTTTGTGGACCTCACCAACCGAGTGGCAGAAGTAATGCCCAAGCCATAAATTTTTAGCCAATTAGTTGCATCATTAGGAAATAATCCCTAAATTTGTGCAAAGAAACAATTCAGCAAAAACACATGATAGACGTAAAGCAAACATTGAAGGACGCTGAGGCTCGCATGCAGAAGGCGTCGAAGTATCTCGAAGAAGAGTTGGCCCGCGTGCGCGCCGGCCGTGCCAATGCCGCCATCCTCGATGGCGTGCGAGTAACCGCCTACGGACAGACCGTGCCCCTCAACCAGGTGGGCAACGTGTTGGTGCCCGACGCACGCACCATCACCATCCGCCCCTGGGACCGCAAGGCCATCAAGGACATTGAGAAGGGAATCCTCGACAGCGGCGTGGGCATCACGCCCGAGAACAATGGCGAGATGGTGATCCTGCGACTGCCGCAGCCCACCGAGGAGCGTCGTAAGGAACTGGTGAAGCAGTGCAACAAGACCGGAGAGAAGACAAAGGTCGAGGTGCGCAACGTGCGCTCAGAGGTGAAAGACAAGCTGAAGAAGGCTGTGAAGGACGGACTGTCGGAGGACCAGAGCAAGGACGCTGAGGCCGACCTGCAGAAACTCCACGACAAGTATATCAAGGACATCGACGCCATCTTGGCAAGAAAGCAGAAAGAGATCATGACTGTCTAAGCAATGCACGGCACAGTCATCAAGAACACAGGATTCTGGTACACCGTCCTCACCGACGATGGGCGTGAGGTGGACAGCAAGGTGAAAGGCAACTTCCGCCTCAAAGGCATACGGTCCACCAACCCCGTGGCCGTGGGCGACGGTGTGGAAATCTGTGTCAACGCCGAGGGCCAGGCGCTCATCACCGCCATCGACGACCGACGCAACTACATCGTGAGGCGCTCCACCAACCTCTCCAAGCAGAGCCATATCATTGCCGCCAACGTCGACCAGGCCTTCCTGGTGGTCACCGTGGCACACCCGGAGACCGCCACCACCTTCATCGACCGGTTCCTCGCGTCAGCCGAGGCCTACTCGGTGCCCGTGGTGCTCGTGTTCAACAAGACCGACCTGCTCAGCGACGAGGAGCGACGCTACCAGGAACTGATGGTAAGGCTCTACGAAACCGTGGGCTACGAGTGCCGACAGGTGTCGGCGGCCACCGGCGAGGGCACCGACGACCTGCGCACCCTGCTCGGCGACCGCGTAACGTTGCTCAGCGGCAACAGCGGCGTGGGCAAGTCGACCCTGCTCAACCTGCTCATACCCGGAGCGGGAGCGCGCGTGGCCGACATCAGCGACGCCCACGACACAGGTATGCACACCACCACCTTCTCGGAGATGATGCCACTGCCGGGCGGCGGATGGATCATCGACACACCGGGCATCAAGGGCTTCGGATCGTTCGACATGGAGCCCGAGGAGATAGGAAGCTACTTCAAGGAAATATTCAAGTTCTCCAAAGACTGCCGCTTCAACAACTGCACACACACCCATGAACCCGGGTGCGCCGTGCGGAAAGCCGTAGAAGACCACTACATAGCCGAGAGCCGATACCGCAGCTACATCTCCATGTTGCAAGACAAAGACGAAAACAAATACAGAGAAGCTTATTAGCCCTGCGCGCCCATCGTGGCGCTGAGGCTAATAAGCTTTTTATTTCCAACGCCATTCTCCCCATTTACACTTACCCATTGGTGCAAGCCGACGGGCCTATGGCATTTTCCCCTTGCGTGGCAAGCACGCTTTTTGCCCTGATGTGCGCCAAAGGCGGGTGTCGGTGTACGGTCGTCTATGATGACCGCTTGGGGTTAAACGCAAAAGAAGGGAGTGTGGCAAAAGTCAAACGAAGCGGGCTGAAAGCCCAAGGTTGCGCATAGCCCAGGGCAAGCGAAGCGACGCCCTGGGTAAACCGTTAGCGCTACGCCACGCCCTGCTAAGGGCAAAAGCGTGTCTAATTGACTCTGTTTCAACGCTTCTGCCCCTTTTTGGGCGTGCTGTTTTGACACCCTCCTTCTCGATTATATGGCTATTTGGTGTGTTTCTTCTTTTGGCTGAACCTGTAAGTCAAGCTCACCATGGCGTATCGTCGTAGCAGGTTGGTGTAGGTTTCCTGTTGCATCTGCGCGTTGATGTTGTAGCTGTAGTTGGACATCTTGTTCAGCAGGTCGAACACCTCAAACTTTAGGCGTGCCTTTCCCTTGAAGATGTCCTTGCCAAGGTTGAAGTTGACGATAAACTGGTCGGTGTTGTACTTGTCGTCCGAATAGCCCCTTCGGCTGTACATCTTCAGGGTGGTGTAGAAGTCGATGCCCCAAACCAGTGGCATGCCGTAGTTGACGCCGTAGTTGAAGTCGAAGGCGTTGAGCGTGGCGAAGCGGTCGCTCTCCGAGTGGTTGTAGAACACGTTGGCCGAGACGGTCAGTGAGTAGTAATTGCGGTAATAGCCCACCTGGAGGCTCTCCGAGGCGCTGAACCTTCTTACCGAGCTCACCAACGAGGTGGTGGCGCTTGCGGAGTTGAGATAGTCGCGGAAGTTACGGTAGTTGAGGTTGGTCTGCGAGGTCAGCTTCCATGCCTTGCGCTTCTTGTCGAGCGGCATTTGGTAGCGCGCCTGTCCGCTTAGTTCCCAGTTGCCGGCAATGACATCGGGACGATAGGTCGTTACACCCGTGCTCATGTCGTAGCGCATCGACTGGCACAGCATGTTCTGCCACAGCCTGTAGGTGAGCGACGTGTTGAAGAATCGCTGCGTCTTGATCATCTTGCGCTCGTAGCTGAATGACGCCGTGTGTTGGTGCGTGTTGGGCAGGTTGTAGCCGCTCTCGCGCACGAGCAGCGGTGTTGCGTCGTCGCGGTAGTTCACGGCATAAAGCAGCGATGGGAGTTGGTGTTGCAACTTGTAGTTGAGGCGCCAGTGGTATTCTAAATCATTTCCCGTGTTGGCGTCGATGCGCAAGGCTACCGATGGCTCCATCAGCCAACGCGACCTGCGGATGGTAGTGTCTGTCTGGGCGCGCGTATAGCTGATGCGGTCATACACGTTGCGAAACTGTATGGAAGGGTCAAGTGTGATATTCTTGTAGTCTTCGCGTTTGAAATAGAAGGAAAAGTCAAGCCCCATGGTGTTGGTCTTGTTCCACGCCTGTGAGCGGTAGCTGTTGGAATAGTCGATGTACCGTGAGATGGAGTCGCGGTTAGAGTACAACTGGTCAAGTCCCCATGCCGATGCCTCTGTCCCGTCAAGGATGTGGTGCCAGCGGCTGTCGGAGGCATACGACTGTTTGAAGCCGTATTGAGGAGAGATGTATAGAATTAATGCAGGAAAGTCAAGTGAATAATCGTATCCAATATTTCCCTCATAGCGGTAGTTGCGTTGGGGCATGTCGGAGAATCGCGCCATGTCGTTGGCGCTTTCCACCCGCTCATAGTTGTTCAGACTGCGGTTCTTCTTGTTGTTGTAGTAACCCGACAGCGACCAACTCAACCGGTCGTTCCTGATTCGATAGGAGGATGAAACCTTGCCTTCGGCAGTCAGTTCGTTGCCCTTGCCGTAATATTGGTTCTTCAGTGAGCTGATGAGGATCTTGCGGTATTCGCTCTCCAGGTTTCCGCCAAACAGGCTGTCGAGAGCCTCGCCCATGTAGCGCTCAGTCAGCTGGCGGTTGAAGTCGGCCGATGTGCTTGTGTAGTTGTTGTCGTAATGGTAATAGCTGACCTTGGGCGTAAAGTCGAGGGTGAATTGCTTGGATGGCGTGTAGCTGTTGGTGCCGCTGAAGCCCAGCTTGATGTTTTTGTTGGTGTTGTTAAAGAGGTAGCGGCTGTACACGTCGTCGCCCAGGAACATGGTGCTCGACGTCTTGCTGAGGTAATCGCGTTTCTGCGCCTTCAGCGAGAGCTGGTCCGACAGTTTCCACTTCTTGTCCTCGTCGCGCAGCATGCCGTCGACCTTCACCTCATGTGTGGTCACCTCGGCCGTGTTTCCGTAAGGCTCCTGCCAGTTGCCATCAGAGCTGTAGTAGCTGTCGCCTCGCACGTCGTTGCTGTTGCCCACCATGGCGATGTGCGAGTTGGGGGTGAAGCGCATGGCAAACATGCGTGCCTCATGGTGGTGGTCGGTTCCGTAACCCACCGTGGCGTTGCCCACCCACGAGGTGGTGTACTCCTTCTTCAGCCCACGTCGAGCACCAAGGGCAGCTGGTCTTTGCGCAGCGTCCGCAAGTCGGAGGCGACCATCAGTCGCTCATCCATCTTGCGGTACACCTTGATTTTGTCGACCATGTAGTGGGGTAGGTTGTCCAAGGCGACCTTGGGATCACCGTTGAAGAAATTCTCGCCGTTTACGAGCAGACTTTCCACTTTTTGTCCGTTGATGTAAATCTCGCCTCCAGGCTCAAGCTGGGCACCGGGAAGGAGACGGATCAGCTTGTCGAGCATCGAGCCTGAGCTCAGCTGGAAGGCGTCGGCGTCGTAGACGATGGTGTCGCCGCGCATCACCATCTTCAGCTTGGTTGCCGTTACGACCACTTCTTTCAGCGTCACCTCCTTCTTCATGCGTATCTTGTGCATCAGTATCTCGCCAAACGAGTCGCCCGTGTGCCTGTACTTCGTGTATTTGAAGTCGACGTTCTTATAGGCGGGGTAATAGCCGTCGTGCTCAAACTTCATGATGTATTTGCCCGGGGCCTTGATGTCGCGATACACCTGCCACCAACCGAAACGCTTTGCCGAGAAGGTCTCCACTACTGTGCTGTCCATGCTCATGAGCGTCACAGTTGCGGAATCGAGATCTTCCTTCGTAAAGGAGTCCTTGATGAATCCGTCTATATGATACTTTTGGGCAAAAGCCAAAGAGGATGTGAAGATAAAAATAAGTAAGAGTAATTTGCGCATACAATTACAGTTATGACTGCACAAAAGCCTGTGAGGACCAATGTGCAGCAGATGAAAAATAAGTAGGGAAACAAACGGAGGATTGATTCCTGAAACAAGTTGTGCAGGAATTATGGTTGTAACTAAGGGGGGGTATTCCACGGGAGCACCTATTACAATGATCCTATTAAGGCCTTGGAATGATTGGCAAAGTATGCTTTCCAAACATTCCTTGATATGCTTAGCGCCATTATAGACGGGCATAACGACTGATATGGGCACTGTTGCCATAGGCTTGTGTTTTTAGTTAGGCTGTGCCACTCGCCATTTTTTGCAGATGATACCAAAAAGTATTGGTGTTTGTGGTTGGGGAGGGGTGTTCTGCTTTCAGTTCGATGTTTTAGATTCTTGTTGTATCGCAAAGATAGGGCAAAATGGTTTAACATGCAAGGGTTTGGCTTGTTTTTTTCCTTATTTTTTTTGATATGCGGCCTTTCGGCAATCTTCTTGGGGTTTGCTTGGCGGCGTACGGGGAAATGCTTACCTTTGCAATCGTTTTATTCTATCATGTAAGGTTAACTTAAATCGCTTAAAACGCATGAACTCAAAAGTGAAAGGTTTTGTGGCTGGCGTGCTGGCCGCTATCTTTTATGGCACCAATCCGTTGGGAGCCGTCTATTTGTACCAGGACGACATCAACTCAGCCTCGGTGTTGTTTTACCGCTATGGCTTGGCAGTGGTGTTCTTCGCCTTGTGGATGATGGTGAAGGGCGAGAGCTTTCGCATCAGTTGGGGCCACGCCATCCGCTTTGTCGTCTTAGGCGGCGTGTTCGCCTTGTCGTCGATAGCCCTCTTCCTCAGTTTCCACTATATGGATGTGGGCGTTGCCTCGACCATTCTCTTTAGTTATCCCATCATGACCGCGGTGCTCATGGTGGCGTTCTTCCATGAGCGCATCACCTTGACCACCACGCTCTCCATAGCCTTGGCCACCCTTGGCATAGCCATGCTCTATCGGGGCGACGGCGACGTGGCGCTCTCCTCGGTGGGCGTGGTGCTTGTGCTGCTGTCCTCGCTGCTCTACGCCGTTTACATCATCAGCGTAAACCAGTGGACCACCAGCTATTCGCCCTTGAAGTTCACCTTCTGGATTGTGCTGGGCGGACTGTTTTCCATTGTGGCCTTCTCGTTTGTGTCGGGCGAGCATTTGCAGATGCTCCACGGCACGCGCCAGTGGGTCTCGGCCGTCCAGTTGGCCTTGTTGCCCACCGTGCTGAGCCTCTATTTCATGACCGTGTCGATCAACAACATCGGCAGTACGCCGTCGGCCATCATGGGCGCCTTGGAACCCGTCACGGGCGTGTTTATCGGTTGCGTGGTGTTCTCTGAGACCTTCTCGTTGCGTCTCGCCATCGGCATTGTGCTCGTCCTCTCGGCCGTTATCATCATCATCATGGCGCGAAGCGACAAGAAGCCTCAAGAAGCGGCACCCAAGCGCTACCGCATCAGCTTTGTGCCGCCCCGCCTCCGCTTCCCGTTCCATAGGAAGCATGAGTGAGCGCCATAGCCCATGCGCGCGATTCGGCTCATGGGCGTATCGCCTCTCGGGATGTCCAAAACCAGTTGTCCCCCTCCTCCACACGACATGTGGGAGAGGGGGACAACTGGTTTTGGGAGGCCATGTGGGCGTCGGCCATGCGTCTCGTCGGCCAGAACGCCTAACGGTTGCCTGGGGGTTAGCAAAACAGGCGGAAGGCAACGAAGACGATGGAGCCTATGACATTGATGCAGAGGCTGATGAGCGGAACGATCCAACGGTCGCGCATCACCTCGTTGGCCTCGTCTTGGTCGGCCAGACTGATGGGTTGGCGCATCATCTTGCGGAGCGAGAAGGTGACCCCCACAGCGCAGAACGATAGGCAAAGGCCCCAGATGAGCATGCCGCTATTGGAATCGTTGAGAAATGACGACAGGCCGCCCCACAGACCCACACCAACCGCCACGGCCATGGAGGCCAGCGCCACCTTCTCCAACTTGGCGGCCAGCGGCGAGAGGCCGAGCACAACCTGTATGCGAGGCGACAGGTTCAGGTCGGGCGCTAACCGTCCGGCAAGTTTGATCTGCTGTTTGAAATACCATGTCGTTATGAAAAAAAAGGCCAAGAACAGAATGCCAATGACGCCCACAAGGTCGTCGTCGCTGAAGCAGCAGCAGATGAGGGCCACGGCAAGGCTGGCGCTCTTCAGCCGCTCTTTCCAGATGAACAAGGCATACTGTTGCAGGCAAGTGAACTCCTCGGTGTCGAGGTTGTTCTCGGGATGCTCGCCCTTCACGGCGTGGGTGAAGTACATGAGGATGACGTGTGCGGACAGTGCCGACGTGAAGTAAAAGCGGAAGGTGTGCTCAACGCCGGAGACGCAGATGTGCAAGACGCTGAAGGTGAGAAGAAGCATGCCCAACAGCACGTTGATGAGGGTGCTGGACCATGTGCGGCGCACGACGACAGGGCGTTCCTTGTTGCCCGTGGGAATGATGTTGCGGGTGCTTAAGATAAGAGGCTTCATGAATGGGAAGTAAGCGGCAGTGAGCGCGTGTGGCCCTCACCGCCGGATGATGATTAGTGTTGTGTTTGGGCCTCGGCGCTCTCCTCAAGATTGTCGCCCTGCCTACTGGCCGGCGCGTGCTTAGGCAGGCGGCGGTTGCGCCGTAAGGCGTCGGCTACGATCCACTGCAACTGGCCGTTGGTGGACCGAAACTCGTCGGCAGCCCATTTCTCCACCGCTTGCATCGTGGCGGAGTCGAGCCTGAGCACAAAACTTTTGGTTGCTTTAGCCATAGAACAAGAGAATTACATGTTGAGAGAGCCTGTGTTGACCACGGGTTGGGCGCTGTCGTCGCCGCAGAGCACCACCAAGAGGTTGGAGACCATCGACGCCTTCTTGTCGTCGTCGAGCTCCACCACCTGCTCGGATGAGAGGCGGTCGAGCGCCATCTTCACCATGCTGACGGCACCCTCCACGATCTTCTCGCGAGCAGCGATGATGGCATCGGCCTGCTGGCGACGCAGCATCACGGCGGCAATCTCGGGAGCGTAGGCCAGGTAGTTGATGCGCGCCTCCACAATCTCGATGCCCGCCATGTTGAGGCGCTCGTCGAGGCGCTCCTCCAGTTGCTTGTTGATGATGTCGCCACCACCGCGCAGCGTCACCTCGTCGCTGCTCTCGTTGTTATCGTACGAATAGAGGCCGGCCACCTGGCGCAGGGCAGCGTCGCTCTGAATCTTCACGAAGTTCTCGAACGCGCTCATGATGCTGTTTACATCGGTGCCCACGGAAGCCGTGTTGCGAGCCATGGTCTGAGAGTCGATCTCAAACATGGCTTTGTAGGTGTCTTTCAGGCGCCACACCAGCACATGGCCAATCATCACCGGGTTGCCCTGCTTGTCGTTGACCTTGATGGGCTCGGCGTCGATGTTGCGCGAGCGAAGGGAGAGGCGCTTTGTGTTGATGAATGGGTTCATCCAATAGAAGCCCACGCTCTTGAACGTGCCCTTGTACTTGCCGAAGAACATCATGACACGTGCCTCGTTGGGCTCTTGCTGCACAAAACCTTTGGCGCAAAACAGAAGGCAGACGAGGAGGAGGGAACTGATGACGCAGGGCACGGAATTCTCAGCAATGATGCTCAAGATGAGCCATCCGCCTACGGCCAAAATCAGGGCGAGAATGATGAAGAGCGCTAAGAAACCATTCATGGTGTAGCCCTCGAAACTGCGCTCGCCGCTGGTCGCGGGCGAGGAAACGGCTTGTGTTGTTTTTGTTGTTTCCATATTGAAGTTTGTTTGATGAGATATTGGGTTCAGTATAATATCATTATGATATCGCAAAGATATGTAAAAACGAGATTCCCGTCAAGAGTTTGCCCTATTATTTAACACTTGTTATGACTGCATGGGGCGCTTGTTGGGGTGGGGCGGAGTGGAAGCATGGCGATGCGCGAGGTTATTTATTATTAAAAACGACATAGTTTCAATTGTTTTTTATTACCTTTGCACACCGTAAGAATATATTCGATTAACAAGGACTTATGAACATTTTAGAGTTAAGTGAGCAGGAGATTGGCCGCCGCCAAAGCCTGCAGGAGCTGCGCAATATGGGCATCGACCCCTATCCCGCCGCCGAGTTTCCCGTGAATGCCACCAGTGAGGATATCAAGGCTAACTTCAAGGACGACGAGAAACGCGAAGTGACCATCGCCGGACGACTGATGACGAAGCGAATCATGGGTAAGGCCTCATTCGCTGAGCTCCAGGACGGCAAGGGCCGCATTCAGCTCTACATCTCACGCGACGACCTTTGCCCCGGTGAGGACAAGGACTTATATAATAAGGTATTCAAGAAGCTCATGGACATCGGCGACATCGTGGGTGTCAAGGGATATGCCTTCCGCACACAGATGGGAGAGATCTCTGTGCATGTGGAGGAGCTGACAATGCTGAGCAAGAGCCTGAAGCCGCTGCCCATCGTGAAGTATAAGGATGGTGTGGCTTACGACAAGTTTGACGACCCGGAGATGCGCGCCCGCCAGCGCTACGTGGACCTCGTGGTCAACGATGGCGTGAAGGAAACGTTCATCAAGCGAGCCACCGTGCTGCGCACCATGCGCGACTTCTTCGACAAGCATGGATATACCGAGGTGGAAACACCTATCCTGCAGAACATACCGGGTGGAGCATCGGCACGCCCGTTCATCACCCATTTCAATGCGCTCGACACCGATATGTACATGCGTATCGCTACCGAGCTCTATCTGAAGCGACTCATCGTGGGTGGCTTCGATGGCGTGTATGAGATCGGAAAGAACTTCCGTAACGAGGGAATGGACAAGTTCCACAACCCCGAGTTTACCTGCATGGAGCTATATGTGCCCTATAAGGACTACAACTGGATGATGAAGTTCACCGAGAAATTGCTCGAGACCATCTGCGTTGCCGTCAATGGAACAGACGAGGTGGAATACCAAGGCAAGACCATCAGCTACAAGGCTCCCTTCAAGCGTATACCTATCCTCGACGCCATCAAGGAGAAGACAGGCTACGACCTCAACGGACTGAGCGAGGAGGAAATTCGCGACATCGCCTTGAACAAACTCAAGATTGAGACCGTGGACGAGACTGCCGGCAAGGGTAAGCTCATCGACGAGATCTTCGGCGAGTATTGCGAGGGTACCTTCATTCAGCCGACCTTCATCATCGACTATCCTGTGGAGATGTCGCCGCTCACGAAGATGCACCGCTCAAAGCCCGGACTGACCGAACGCTTCGAGCTGATGGTCAACGGTAAGGAGCTGGCCAACGCCTACTCGGAGCTCAACGACCCCATTGACCAGGAACAGCGTTTCATCGACCAGATGAAGCTTGCCGACAAGGGCGACGATGAGGCCATGGTCATCGACCACGACTTCCTGCGCGCCCTGCAGTATGGCATGCCTCCAACAAGTGGCATCGGTATCGGTATCGACCGTCTCGTTATGCTCGTAACGGGTAAGGAGAACATCCAAGAGGTAATGCCCTTCCCGCAGTTGAAGCCCGAGGCCAAGATGCCGCAGAGCACTGTGAAGGAATGGGCCGAGCTCGGTGTGGAGGAAAACTGGGTTTACGTGTTGCGTAAGGCTGGATTCAACCTCATTTCCGACATCAAGGACCAGAAGGCGCAAGGCTTGCAGCAGAAGTTGGGCGACATCAACAAGAAATACAAGTTGGGCTACGAGAAGCCTTCTGTCGAGGAGATCCAGAAATGGATCGACGGGGCTAAGGCCTGAGAATAAGCTTCGCGGGTGGCGACCGCCAAAGGGAACCACCGTTGTGTAATCAGACAATCCTCCCATGAAAGTGGGAGGAATGCTTAGGGACTTAGAGCTTATGTACAACGTAGGAAAGATTGCCATCATTGGAGGCGGGTCGTGGGCCACGGCCATTGCAAAGATTGTTGTGGGTCACACGCACCACATAGGGTGGTACATGCGGCGCGACGACCGTATCGAAGACTTTAAGAGGCTGGGACACAACCCTGCCTACCTGAGGTCGGCTCGGTTCAATGTCGACGAGATATTCTTCTCGTCAGACATCAACAGAATCGTCAAGGAGTACGACACGCTCGTCTTTGTAACTCCCTCTCCCTATCTCAAGAATCATCTTCGGAAGCTGAAGACCAATATCCGTGACAAGTTTGTTGTTACGGCCATCAAGGGTATTGTGCCCGACGAGAACCTGGTGTGCTCCGAGTATTTTCATCAGGTCTACGATGTGCCGTTGGAGAACTTGGCGTGCATTGGCGGTCCGTCGCATGCCGAGGAGGTGGCGCTCGAACGACTGAGCTACCTCACCGTGGGATGCAAGGACGTGGACAAGGCTGCCGCTTTCACCGAGGTGCTCGCGTCGGAGTTTATCAAGACCAAGACGTCGAGCGATGTCATTGGCATTGAGTACTCGTCGGTGCTCAAGAACGTATATGCCATTGCAGCCGGCATCTGCAACGGATTGAAGTATGGCGACAACTTTCAGGCGGTGCTCATCAGCAACGCTGTGCAGGAGATGAACCGATTCTTGACAGCCGTACATCCTATCCAACGTTCCATCTACGACAGTGTTTATCTGGGCGACCTCTTGGTGACCGGATATTCAAACTTCTCGCGCAACAGGACCTTTGGAACGATGATCGGTAAGGGATACTCCGTGAAGACGGCGCAGATCGAGATGGAGATGATTGCCGAGGGCTACTTCGGAACGAAGTGTATGAAAGAGATCAACCGACACATGCACGTCAACATGCCCATCCTCGATGCCATGTACAACATCCTTTACGAAGGCATCAATCCCCAAATAGAAATAAAGTTATTAACAGATAGTTTCAGATAACAATGGAAAACATCCAATTAGACATTAGAAAAGCCACCCAGTTCCTAAATGCAGGCGTAGTGGAAGGCTATGAGAGCAAAGTGAAAGAGGCCCAAGAGGCATTGGAAAACGCTACTTGCCCAGGCAACGATTTCCTGGGATGGCTTCATCTGCCCTCAGAGATAACAGAGGAGTTCCTCAACAGTGTGCAGGCTGTGGCCAACACGTTGCGTGAGAAGTGCGAAGTGGTAGTGGTCGCTGGTATCGGCGGTTCCTATCTTGGCGCACGCGCCGTCATCGAGGCTTTGGGCAACAGTTTCGCTTGGCTCGTTGGCGATAAGAAGAACCCGGTTATCCTGTTCGCTGGAAACAATATTGGCGAAGATTACCTGGCTGAACTCACCGCCTATCTGAAGGGTAAGAAGTTTGGCGTGATCAACATCTCTAAATCGGGCACAACCACCGAGACCGCCCTCACGTTCCGCCTGCTGAAGAAACAGTGTGAGGAGCAGATGGGCAAAGAGGCCGCCAAGGATGTCATCGTTGCCATTACCGACGCACACAAGGGAGCCGCTCGCGCCGCTGCCGATAAGGAAGGCTACAAGACATTTGTCATTCCCGACAATGTGGGTGGTCGTTTCTCAGTTCTTACTCCGGTGGGTCTGCTTCCCATCGCTGTGGCAGGCTTCGACATCAAGGCTTTGGTGAGCGGTGCTCAGGACATGGAGAAGGCTACGGCTTCCGACGTGGCTTACGCCGACAACATCAGCGCTCAGTATGCCGCTGTTCGCCAGGCTCTTTACACGCAGGCCGGCAAGAAGATCGAGATCATTGCCAATTACCAGCCGAAGCTCCACTTCATCGCTGAGTGGTGGAAGCAGCTTTACGGAGAGAGCGAGGGTAAGGACCATAAGGGCATCTTCCCCGCAGCTTGCGACTTCACCACAGACCTGCACTCTATGGGCCAGTGGATTCAGGATGGCGAGCGTACCATCTTCGAGACGGTTATCTCGATTGAGGAGCCCAACAACAAGGTGCTCTTCCCCCACGACGACGAGAACCTCGACGGCCTGAACTTCCTGGAGGGCAAGCGTGTTGACGAGGTGAACAAGATGGCTGAACTGGGTACGAAGCTGGCTCACGTGGATGGTGGCGTTCCCAACATCCGCATCAGCATGCCCAAGCTCAACGAGTATTACATTGGTCAGCTCATCTATTTCTTCGAGAAGGCTTGTGGCATCAGCGGTCTGTTGGAGGAGGTCAATCCGTTCAACCAGCCGGGTGTTGAGGCCTATAAGAAGAATATGTTCGCGCTGCTCAACAAGCCTGGCTATGAGGCCGACAGCAAGGCTATCCAAGAGCGTCTTGCCAAGGAGAAGTAATTGGCATAGCGTGAACCTTTTGACGTCTTGTGTGGGATGGGACATTGAACGTTAACAATCGCCCCTCCCCCTTAAGACAGGACAAAATGCGAAGAGCCATTCCTCATCCTTTGGGTAGGAATGGCTCTTCTTTAACCCCCAATCGGTCATTGTTTTTTCAATTTGATTGGCTTTGTCTCAAGTAGGTTCTGCTGGCTTCGTGGAAGGTGTAGCGCAACAAGGCGATATGCTGACTTCAAATACGAGGCGGAAAGAAGGGCCGGTTGGAGTTGGAAAGGAGAACAATTCACAGGTTATATCACATGATTCGGTCTGACGACCGTTTTGGGTTAGACGGTTGGTTTGCAGGTTGATGGCCAACGATGACGCATTCAACAATGATACAAGAAGCAATAAACAAGTATTTGAGCAACGGAAACCTTAGCGTTCAGCGTGGTGAACGGCCGTTTAAGGTGGTGCTTTTCGATATGGATGGCGTTCTTTACGACTCCATGCCTCATCATGCCATTGCGTGGCAGAAGGCCATGGCGCAGTTTGGCTTGGTGATGACCGCTGCCGACGCTTACGCCACGGAAGGTGCTCGTGGCATCGATACCATTCGCGTGTTTGTCAAGCAACAGAAGGGTGAAGACATCTCCGAGGAGGAAGCCCAACGCATTTACGATGTGAAGACAGCCCTCTTTCATGAGATGGGCGAGGCCAAAATCTTCGATGGCGTGTATTCGCTAATGCAGCAGATCAAGCGTTGCGGCCTGCAGGTTGGTGTGGTGACGGGCTCTGGTCAGCGCCCCCTTATCCAGCGGTTGCTCGCGGATTTCGGTGAGTTTGTGGATGAGAAACACATCGTGACGGCTTACGATGTGGAGCGTGGCAAGCCCAATCCCGACCCTTATCTGATGGGATTGAAGAAGGCCGGAAACCTTAAGCCGTACCAAGGCATCGTGGTAGAGAACGCTCCTTTGGGCGTTCGCGCTGGCGTGGCTGCCGGATGCTTCACGGTAGCTGTGAACAGTGGTCCGCTGCCTGATGAGGCGTTGACAAACGAAGGGGCACATCTGCTCTTCCCATGCATTGCCCAACTGAGCGAGCAGTGGGCTGACTTTGGATTGTAGAGCTCCCAAAAGTCGATAGGAAACACAAGGTGTCGGACAAGCAAAATGCCCAAATCGTTATGCGAATAGAGCGTTCTGTTTGTCCGACACCTTTCGTTTCTACCCGTTGCACATTTCCAATCCCGGTTTCGTTTCTCCATTTTCCCGTCTTTGTTTTCTCCTGTTCCCATCCTTGTTTCATCTTTTTTCCATCTTTATCTTCCCTTGCTCCCATCTCCGATTCGTCTTTTTCGCAATTCCATATCGGCCGTCTTCTGACTATCTTTCGCCCTTGACATAGTTTTTCCCTCGCCGAACGCTTTCTCTTGTTTCCCGATTTGGGCCCACCAATTGTTTCGATGGATCACAGCATAAGTGCCTAACCGTTATTGCTTTCCGTTTCCACGTTCCCGTCTGTTGACCGTTTGGGGATTAAGATTAAATAACATAAAAGATGATAATGGACGGGAGAGAGACCATGCGAAAGCATTACTTTTGCAGTAATGAAGCGAGTAATTTGTTTGATATTGCTATTCTTGCCTTCGCTGTTGGCATTTTCGCAAGAGTCGACACGGGTTTATCCCGTGCCCGATAGACCCGTGCGCAAGTTTGTTGTGGCCGACATGGAGACCCGTGTTCCAATTCGCAAGGCCGTTGTCGCCACCAAGGATGGTTATCGCGACAGTACCAATTATCGGGGCGTTGTGCACATTCCCACCGATTTCGACACGCTAATGGTATATAAGGCGGGCTACCTAACCGCTAAGCTGACGATGAAAGAGGTGGCCGATACCACCTATCTCATTCCGAGCGGCAGTTCGCTTCGTGAGGTCGTGGTGTGGGGAAAGGATGGTTCTCAAAGCATCAACGAGAAAATGGCTGACGGCTTTGCGCGAGCCATTCAGCAAGGCGCGGCCGAGGCTCCCAGTGGTGTGGCCAGCTTCGACTTTGCCAATATGCTCGATAAAAGGGGCCGACGCGACCGCAAGCACTTGAAGAAGGTGCGCGCAGCGTTTAAGAAGATGGATCAGCTCGACGACGACCCTGTGGTGAATGCTTATCTGAAAGGCCAAGAAGCCAACCGCTTGCATCAGGAACAACAGCAAGCCCTGGACGAGCGAATTGCGCTGTTGCGGAAGAAAAGAGAGGAAAAACTGAGGCAGGCGGCGGCCGAAACGCAACGCCTGACGCAGCAAGATAGCTTGGCAACAAGTGGCGATAGCCTGCCCATCGCCACCGATTCGCTTCACGTTAAGTCCGACACCCTTGTTGCCAAGAAAACGAATGGCCTGCGCGAACAGACCACAAACACCCGTCGTGAGCTGCAACTCGACATGCAAGGCGCTGCCAACCTTCAATCGACAACTGCCGAAAAGGAGCATGCGGAGCGCCAACAGCAAGAGGCGGTAACGAAAAAGAACAAGTCGTGCCTGTCGCAACCTGCTCGAAACAAACACTAACAAGAATTGAAATCTAATGACGGATTTGGGAGAAATGATGCCGAAGGGCGCTCCGTAGTTGGATTAGAGATAAAAAAGGTCGAGACGTTTTGGTTTCCAATAGGATAACCAAAACGTCTCGACCTTATTATATATGTTTGGGTTAAACCGTGATTTCGCCTGAACCGTAGCAACGGTGGTGCTCCGCATCGTATATCACGCAGAACTGGCCAGGTGCCACACCGTGTATCTTATCGTCCGACAAGATGCGGTAACGGCCACCCTCCTCTGTCACCACGGTGGCTCCATGATGCTCGGGAGTGTGCCGAATCTTAAACGTAACACGTTTGGGCAGTTCGCTGATTCCCTCTGTCAGGAAGTCGAAACCGTGGATCACAAACTCCTGCTTATATGCGTCTTGGGGGTCGTATCCGTGGCTAACATACAACACATTGCGCTCCACATCCTTCTTGATAACAAACCACGGACCGCCTCCGAGGCCCAGTCCCTTGCGTTGTCCGATGGTGTGGAACCACAGTCCCTTGTGTTCGCCGATCTTCTTTCCCGTCTCCAGTTCGATCACTTCGCCTGGGTTCTCACCGAGGTATCGCCTCACATACTCGTTGTAATCGATGTTGCCAAGGAAGCAGATGCCTTGCGAATCTTTGCGCCTTGCGCTGACAAGATGCTCGCGTTCGGCAATCTCACGGACCTCATGTTTCAGGTAATGGCCGATGGGGAAGATGGCCTTCTTGAGTTGCCACTGCTGTATCTGCGCCAAGAAATCGGTTTGGTCTTTCACGGGGTCGGGGCTTGTGGTAAGCCATTTCCGTCCGTCGATCCATTCCGTCTGTGCGTAATGGCCTGTGGCGATGAGGTCGTAGTTGTGCCCGGCCTTCTCGTCGAATGCGCCAAACTTGATGAGGCGGTTGCACATCACGTCAGGGTTGGGCGTAAAGCCCGCCTTCACCTTGTCCATGGTGTAGCGCGTCACTTGGTTCCAGTATTCCTTGTGGCAGTCGACTACCTGCAACTTACAACCATACTTGGCTGCCACGGCGGTGGCCATTTCGAGGTCTTCCTCCGAGCTGCAGTCCCATTCCTCCTTCTCCTCAGGTCCAATCTTGATGTAGAAGCAGTCGGGATGGAGGCCGAGCCTTGTCAGCTCGTACACCACCACGCTGCTGTCCACCCCTCCTGAGAGGAGCAGGGCTATGCGCTTGTCCTTTATCTCGTCTATGTTCATTTGCCGTTGGTTGTTGCGGGGTGTTGCCCCTGTGGTTTACAGTTTCTTGAGGTCCACCATGTCGTTATGGCGTCTGTGGCGCTCCTCCACGAGCTTCAGCAGCTTCATCTTACGCTTCGGCTGAATCAGTCGGCGCACGAAGATGTTAGGGATGGCCACACCCAGTGCGATGAAGAGGATGACGAGCGAAGCCTTGATGGCCCAGTTGAAGGCCACGGTGAGTTCGCCGATCACGCCGTCCATCTGTATGAATCCGAAGAGTGCGCGATACATCATCACACCCGGAATCATGGGGATGACCGCTGGTATGGCGATGACCTGATGGGGCACATGGTGCCAATGCTGCGACTGTGTGGCGATAAGACTTGCCACGCATGATCCCACAAACGAACCGATGATGATGCCTTGGTCGAGACCGACGTTGCCATTCGACGGACCGAGGTTCACAAAGTTGCGTATGCAGACAGCGCAGATGCCCATGATGGCCAGCACCGGCATGATGCGTTTCGGGGCGTTGAAGATGGTAGCGAAACCCATGGCCGAGACGGCTGCTGCGATAGCGTAGTTTACAAAGGTGTTGTGCGGTGTCATGCTGAGGTCCTTCACAAAGTTGTCGATGCCACAGATCTGTATGGCAAACACGATGCCGAACGACATGGCAATGATCATCATCAGCGTGATGAGGGCTCGGGTGATGCCCACTTGCACATAGTTGCCCACCATGTCGGTCACAAAGTTGATGAGCGGCACGCCCGGCACGATAAACAGTGTGCAGGCCATGAGCGGATGGAAAGGCGTGTCGGAATGCATGAAGTCGGGGACCTGGCTGGCCAGCGTTGGGTTGGTCGACAGGAATGTGGTGAGCCAGCCCAGCAGGGTGGCGAAGAACGCGCTAATGGCGATGCCCACATATCCGTTCCAATGGAGTTTGCTCAAGAACATTTTCAGGCGGAAGCCCAGAATGGCAGCGAACGACGCATAGAAGAAGGCGGGCCAGTCGCAACCAAACTGCACACAGAATCCGCCGCACGCAAAGCCTGCTGCAATTGCAATCATCCAAGGCGTGTAGTTCTTCTTGGCATTTTTGAGCGCCGTGAGCTCCGCCTCGTATCTGTCGAGGCTCCAGTCTTCCCTGATGGCTGTCCACAGCACCTTGCTCACCTTCGAGATGATGGTGAAATCCACGCAGTGGCTGTCGATGCGCTGGTATTTGGAGAAGGAGTGGGTCTCATCGCTGAGGTTCACCATCACGATGTTGAAGTTGAGGTAAATGTGAATGTACTCGTGCGGCAAACCCAGATACGCCTCACAACGGTGTAGGTTGCGCATGATGCGTGCACAGTCGGCGTTGCTGGCCATCAGCAGGCATGCTGTGCGCACCAGTAGGTCGAGCTTGCGGCGTAGCGTTTGCACGTCGGTGCCTTGTTCGCTCTTGATTTCTTGTTCTTCGACGATGGCTTCTTCTTGTTTCATTTGTTCTTCAAACGATAATTCTTGAATCTCTTTCTTCATGTAAGAATGTTAGGTGAATGAAAGGGTTATGTATTGTGGCGCTGCTTACGATAGGAAGAGCAGCACCATGATTTGTATCGATATGATACGCAGGAACATGGCGAAGGGGTAAACGGTGGCGTATCCCACGGCAGGCGAGTCGCTGTCGGTAAGCGTGTTCGAGAAAGCCAGGGCCGGCGGGTTGGTGTTGCCACCCGAGAGCACACCCATCAGTGTGTAGTAGTTGAGGTGGAAGAACTTGCGGCCGATGATGCCACCCAAGATGATGGGCACCATGGTGATGATGATGCCATACGCAAACCATGAGAGACCTTGTGTGTTGAACAGGCTGCTGTTAACGCTTTGCCCGGCTCCCAGACCCACGCAAGCCAAGAACATGGTGATGCCGATCTCGCGGAGCATCATGTTGGCAGAGATGGTGTTGTAGGTAACGAGGTGGTAACGCGGGCCGAAGTAGCCCATGAGGATGGCCACGATAAACGGACCGCCGGCCAGTCCGAGTCTGACGGGCTCAGGAATGCCCGGAATGAGCAGGGGAATGTTTGCCACAACACAACCCAGTGCAATGCCCAGGAAGATGGGAATGAGGTTCGGGTGGTTGAGGCGCTTGAGCGAGTTGCCCAGCATCTTGCTCACCTTGCCGATGGCCAGTTCTGAGCCCACCACGGTGAGGCGGTCGCCAAGTTGGAGGATCAGGCTGGGGTGTGCCACGAGGTCCACGCCCGAACGGTTCACGCGCGTCACGGTAGCGTCGAAGTTGTCGCCGAGGTTGAGCTGACTCAGGGTCTTGCCGTTCACCTCGGGCTTGGTGACAAGCACGCGGCGGCTGATGTACTCCTTCTCATACGGCGCCCAGTCAACCTCAACTGGTGTGCCCACGAGCGCTGTGATGGCGTCGATGTCCATAGGTGCTGCCACGATGAGCAGCTTGTCGTGCATGTGGAGTGTTGTGGCGCCGTTGACGAGCTTGTTGTGCTTCTCGTCGCCATCCATGATAATGCGCGACACCACGAAGCGGCGCTCAGCGATGTGGCGCAGCTCCTTCACCGTCTGTCCGTCGATGCGGGGATTTGTCACCTCCAGCGTGATGCTTCTCACGGTGAGCTGCTCCAGCTGTCCGAGTCCGCGCTCAGCCTGTTGCTCCTCGTCGGTAGGCTTAATGCGCAGCAGGTAGCGCAGCAGGATGAAAGCCAGGATGGTGCCAATGACACCCATGGGGTAGGCCACGGCGTAACCCATGGCAATGTCGGGTGCGTCTACGCCGGTCATGCTAAAGTATGTTTGCTGAGCGGCTCCCAGTCCGGGTGTGTTGGTTACGGCACCCGAGAGGATGCCTGCGAGGGCGGTGAAGGGCGTGTTGGTGGTGAAATGAATGGCCACCACGGTCAGCAGGCTCAGGCAGATCGTGATGAGCACGAGTATGTTGAGCGCCAGTCCTCCTTTCTTAAATGATGAGAAGAAACTGGGACCCACCGACAAACCGATGGAATAAACGAAGAGTACGAGGCCGAACTCGCGGAGGAAGTGGAGCAGTTGCTCATTGAGGCTCAGGCTGAAATAGCCGAATACCACACCGATGAGCAGCACCCAAGTGAGCCCGATTGATACGTTGCGCACCTTCAGTTTGCCGAGAGTCAAGCCCAGCGTGATGACAAGTGCCAAGATAAAGATGGAGTGGGAAACTCCGCCGGCCCAGTATTGGTCCGATCCAAAAAATAATTTGTTAAGCAATTCCATGGATGTCGAAAAACTTAATAGATGAATTTTGTGAGTGCAAAGTTACGAAGTTTTTCCGAACCGACCAACGGAAACACCTTTCATTCAGCGAGTAAGTGGTAAAAGGTGGGCCATGGCTCTCGCCGTTTGGGTTGGCGGGGGCCATGGCCGTCAAAATGGATTACAGTTTGATGAAGATGCGCCGCTTCCACAGGGGGTAGCCCATGAGGGTCATGAGGGCCACGAAAGTGAGGCTATAGGCCACGCTGGCCCACGCAGCGCTGGGTATGGCGCTATGCAGCAGGTTGTAGTATGCGTCGCTCACACCGATGGCCGAGAGAACGATGGCCACCATCTCAGATCCCACGTAGAGGAAGAGAGGATTGGTGCCGAAGATGAGGGTCAGTTTGCCCAAGCCTTTCGCCACCATCCACTTGCGTGCCATGGGGTACACGTCGATGAGCGCTATGAGCGCCGCTTGCAGCAGGGCGGCCAGCGCGCAGGTCATGAGAATGTAGGTGGGGCTCCACACTCGCTTGTTGAGGCTGATGAAGCCACACAGCAAGGTGGCCAGCACCAGGAGCAGTCCGCCACCGTCGCCAAACACGCGCAGGGCCACGCGGGCGGGGTCGGGGCGCCGTTTGCCGAAGGCCAGCGATGCCATCAGGAACCCGATGAGCGTGTTGCAGGCCGCGGCCAGCGTTGAACTTAGGCCCTCGGGGTCGACGGGCGACTTGTGGTAGAGGTGGTCGCTGCCGAGAATTGTTTGGTCGAACTGGGCCAAGAAGTTGGTCGACGCGTCGTAGTTGAAGCCGCCATAGGCCAGCAACATGAAGGCGTGGTAGATGATGATGATGGCGATAAGCGCCGACAGGCCGCCCGTCATGGCACGCTTGGTGCCGCTGGCGCGCGCCACTGTGGCGAAGATGAGCACCGCGAAGGAGGTGAAGCCATAGCAGAGGCCGATGCGCTGCATCACACCCATCACGCGCAGGTGGGCCAGGTCGAATGGGTTGCCGGCGCAGAGCATATGGAACCAGTTGAGGCCCAGGCCAATGGCGAAGAGCAGCACGGTGCGCTTCATAATCTTCCTGACGAGAGGCGCCGACCATTCAAACTGATACTTTTTCAGGCTGAGATAAGAGGCTACGCCCATGATGAAGAGGAAGAAGGGAAACACCAAGTCGGCCAGCGTCATGCCGTTCCACTTGGCGTGTTTCAGCATGGGGAAGATGTCGTCGCCCGCTCCGTTGTTCACGAAGATCATCAGCATCACGGTGAGTCCTCTGAGCACGTCGAGGCTCATCAGTCGTTGGTTCTTTCCTGTGGCCGTGGGAGGTGTGGCGTGGGTGGGTTGCGTGTGGGGTGTTGCGTTTGGTTCGTTCATGGGCTTTATCGGTTAAGAAAACTGATTACTTCTTTCGCCACGTCGACCGGTTGGCCTTCGGGCTGGGGCGAGTAGGGGTTGTGCTGCAGGGTCCACGGCTCCTCAATGGCGTACCAATCGATGTGCACGTCCTGCTCCAAGGCCAGGCTGAAGAGCTCATCGGTGGTCATGCCCTTGTATTTGCCCGACCCCAGTTTCTCGATGTCGGGCTTCGACTTGGCCTCCATCTGCTTCGTGAGCTCACGGAAATAGGTGCTCCACCGCAGGTAATAGAAGTCCTTGAGCAGTCCTTGCCATTCCTTGTGGGCATAGTCGCGCAGTCCGCCTTCGTCGGCGCAGGTGCGGTTGCCCCATGTGGTAATCTGTACGCGGGCGTTCCATTCGTATAGGTCTTTCTCCTGGGGCGTGGTGCCGAGGCTGCGGGCCTGTGTGGTCCAGCGTCCCAAGCGAAACTCGCTGCGTGTGCCCAGCAACTTGTCTTGCAACAGCAGCATCTTCAGGAAGCGCTCGCTGTTGGTGGCAAACGCCTTGCGGCGGAACGACTTGTAGCTGGCCATGGTTTGCTCATACTGCACACGGGCCTGGTCGGCCATGGCCTGCCTTACAATGTCGACGAGGTCGTATTCGTAGTTGTTGTTGCCACGATACTTGTCGGCCACACTGGCAAAGAGCGTGGCGGCGCGCAATATGTCGTCGGGGTCGTAATAGTTCGACATCTTCGACCAGCTCGATGCTTGGAAATTGTTGGCCGATGGCCGTCCGCAGAAAATGCTCTCGTGAGGCCCCTGCTGGTTGTTGCCCATAGGACAGTTGTAGATGGTGGCGCCCAGCAGTTGCCAAGCCTCTTGGAGCGTGGGGTCGTTGGTGCCGTAGCGGGCGCGCACGTAGCCCTTGAGCCACTCCTCCTTGCCAAACTTCGTGGGGCGCCAGGGCAGCTCGCTCATCAGTTCGAACATCACAGGGTTGTTTTCTGAGCCTTCCATGGTGAAGCCGATGCCCTTGAGGTGCGCGGCCTTGGGGTTGGTTTGGGTTTGGTAGAAATTGTTGAGCAGTTGGTCCATGCGGCCGTGCAGTCCCACGTTTCCTCCAAAGTTTTCGAGCATGCAGAAGAGCCACTGGTGCTGTCCGTAGCCCTCGTCGTTCTGGAAGATGGATGCGATGCCCCACTTCGGGCGGCACTCGGCGAAGAGGTCGAGGATGAGCAGGTCGCCCTGCGGCAGGTTGTGGATGAGCGCCTTGCGTGGGTTCTCGCTCCATCCCTGTATCACCCATACGGCTTTGGGGTTGACGGCTTTCATCTCGCGCATGATGCTCTTGCCCGATGCGTCGAGGTCCACGCCCTGCGCGTTGCCCCCCTCGTGGAAGGGGTCCATGGAGTAGTAGTTGGCCTTGCCGAAAAGCTTGGTGAGCTCATCGTAGTAGAGCGAGGCTATCTCATGGAATCTGCTGTCGGTGGGTTGCAGGAAGATGGGCCGTGTGTAACCGTTCCATTTTCCACCGTCGGCCACGTTCACGCCCAACTTCTTGTGGGCGTTGCTGGGCAGCATGCCGCTGTAGCCGGGCAGCACAGGCTCCATGCCCCATTCCTTCATGCGCCTGAGTATCTGCTTTTGCAGTTTTTCCTGCTGTGTGTACCATGTGTCGGGCAGTGGGCCGCCCCAACCCTCCAGGTTGTTCATCTCCCACCACGCCAAGAAGGCTGGTCCGGCGATAAACTGGTTCACCTCGTCCTTGGTGTAGCCCAAGCGCAGCAGCAAGTTGCGCCACACACACTCCTCGCCGACCACGGCCAGCGGCAGGTTGACGCCGTGGAGCGCCATCCAGTCGATCTCGGTCTGCCAGCGTGCCCAGTCCCAGAAGGCCATGGAGTAGGAGAAGGTGCAGTAGTTGAAATCGTAGCGCAACTTCAGGTCGGTCTCGCGCCGCTCAGGCTTCTTCGGCAGCGGCAGCGTGGCGGGCAGCGTGGCCTTCATCTGGTTCCACGTCAGTTGCACGCCTGCGTAGTATTTCAGGTACCAGTTGAGTCCTGAGGCTATGTTCACCCAGGTGTTGCCCTTGATGCAAGGCTTTCCGCCCTTGGTGGTTATTTCGAAAAAGTCGCGGTCTTGCTTAACCAGTTCGGTCTTGATCTTCCGCGATGCGCCATGGTCGATGCGTTCCAATAGTCCGTCTACGGGATTGGCCTGTGCTCCCAGGGTCAACAGGCAGAAGAGGGATAAAAGTAGGGCTCTCATAATTTAATAGATAGATGTAGCGATAACAGTTCGTCTGATTGGAAAAGGCTTTCTTGTGGATTGGAGTTCCATCCTTTCCAATATGCAAAGATAATGCAAACGAAGGGTAATGCAAAACAAAAGGGCCAATAGTTTTTGCTTTTGTTATTTCTCTCTTTGTATCGGGGCGGCAAGTGGGTCGCCTTTTTTTGTTTCTTTCCATTGGTGCTTTAGGGTCGCTTGCCCTTGTCCGTCGGATGGTCGATTGCCTGTGCCCGCTTGTTCGATTTTATTGCCATAAAGTTGTGTCAGGATTTTGCGTGAAATAGAGTGCGAAAACGGCGTTTTTGTGGGATGGGCGCGGTGAAAAATAGCCATGCGGTTGCCGTTAGGCATGTATCGAGTTGCGAAAGATGGCTAATGGAGTTGCCTGTAGGCATGTTTCGTGGCTCGAAAGGTAAGCTATCGCATTGCGAAAAGGCATGTATCGCAAGGCGTGAGGTGAAAAATGAAGTGTGAAATGTAGGGCTAAAAACGTAATGTGCTGATTGTTAGGTGTTTGCGTAAAAGTGCTGAGAATTGCGTATTTGCGACAAATCATTGTGTCGTGGAAAACAAATGTGTAGTTTTTAATGTAGTTTGTTGCGATTTTTAGGTTGTTGTGCGGCGGGTGTTCGGGTGTGGGCGATGGCATGAAACGAATGAGGGTGGGGTGGTGAACCGATGGTCGGTCGGAACTGCCGAAAACCAATGAGAACGGGGAAAGCAATGCGAGAAAGTGGGGCGGCAGTGGTTGGCCATTTCGTTCTTGTGTTTGTGGGACCACCGATTTTTTTTTGCGAAGCCTTGGTTTTATATAAAAGAATTGCTAACTTTGCAAGTGAAAGGAAACTAAGGCTCCGTAGCTCAGTTGAATAGAGCATCAGATTCCGGTTCTGAGTGTCGCGGGTTTGAGTCCCGCCGGAGTCACTACAATCAATAACCATAGTACTATGGACATAGCCGAACGCTTTATTAACTACACCAAGTTTGACACACAGTCGGCTGAGGACTCTCAGACCGTACCCAGTACCCCAAAACAGTTGATCTTCGCCCAGTATCTCAAGAAAGAGCTTGAGGACGAGGGGCTCAAGGACGTTGAGATGGACGAGATGGGCTATATCTACGCCACCCTGCCTGGAAACACCGATAAGGACGTGCCCACCATCGGATTCATCGCCCACTACGACACGGCGCTCGACGCCAGTGGCGCCAACATCAAGGCGCGCGTGGTGAGCAACTACGATGGCGGCGACATTGAGCTCTCGCCTGGCATCGTGTCATCGCCCAAGAAATTCCCCGAGCTGCTGGCCCACAAGGGCGAGGACATCATCGTGACCGACGGCACCACGCTGCTCGGCGCCGACGACAAGGCCGGCATCGCCGAGATTGTGCAGGCCATGTGCTACCTGCGCGACCACAACGAGATAAAGCACGGCGACATCCGTGTGGCCTTCAACCCCGATGAGGAGATTGGCATGGGCGCCCACCATTTCGACGTGGAGAAGTTTGGTTGCCAGTGGGCCTACACCATGGATGGTGGCGACATTGGCGACTTGGAGTATGAGAACTTCAACGCTGCGGCAGCCAAGGTGACCATCAAGGGCATCAGCGTACACACGGGCTATGCCAAGGATAAGATGGTGAACGCCTCGCGATTGGCATGCGAGTTTAACGCCTTCATCCCCGACACCGACATCCCTGAGACCACCGAGGGCTATCAGGGCTTCTTCCACCTGATAGGCATCAACAGCCACTGTGAGGAGGCCAAGCTCAGCTATATCATACGCGACCACGACCGCAAGCGCTTTGAGCAGCGCAAGGACTTCCTGGAGAGCATTGCGGAGCAGATGAACAAGAAGTATGGCGAAGGCACTGTGGCCATCGAGATGAAAGACCAGTATTACAACATGAAGGAGAAGATCGATCCCAACATGTATGTCATCGATATCGTGCTCAAAGCCATGCAGGAAAGTGGTGTCACACCGAAGGTGGAGCCCATCCGTGGCGGAACCGACGGCGCGCAGCTCTCCTTCCGCGGCCTGCCTTGCCCCAACATCTTCGCCGGAGGTGTCAATTTCCATGGCCCCTACGAGTTTGTTTCCATCCAGGTGATGGAGAAAGCCGTGAAGGTCATCACTAAGATTTGCGAGATAACTGGTACTTACAACGACTAACGTGTGCTCGTGTTAGCACAATCAGTATGAGATAAGGGGCGCATGTAGATGTGCCCCTTTTTGCTTTTTGGGCGGGGCCGGCGAGCGGCTCAGGCCATCATAACATACAAACACATTCCTTTATGGCAGAACTTCCCAACCTTATTAAAGACCTGGCGCTCATCCTTGTGGTGGCCGGCGTGGTGACCCTTGTGTTCAAACGGCTGAAACAACCTCTCGTGCTGGGCTACATCGTGGCCGGATTCGTGGTGTCGCCACACATGCCTTACACCATGTCGGTGGTCGACAAGGGCGACATACACACATGGGCCGACATAGGCGTGACGTTCCTGCTCTTTGCATTGGGACTCGAATTCTCGGTTAAGAAAATCCTGAAGATGGGCATGGCGCCCGTCATAGCGGCCGTAAGCATCATCTTCTTCATGCTCATGATGGGCATGGGAGTGGCGGGGGCCTTCGGCTGGGACCGCATGGACTGCATCTTCCTGGGCGGTATGGTGGCCATGTCGTCGACAACCATTATCTACAAGGCGTTCGACGACATGGGACTCTTGCAGCAGTCGTTTGCCCGACTGGTGATGAGCGTTCTCATCCTGGAGGACATTCTGGCCATCGTGATGATGGTGATGCTGTCGGCCATTGCCAGTGGCAGCAACCCCGATGGCGGGCAGATGCTTGGGTCGCTGGTGCGCATCGGCTTCTTCCTGGTGTTGTGGTTCGTGGTCGGACTGTATGTGGTGCCCACGTTCCTGAGGGCCACCCGCAAACTCATGACCGACGAGACGCTGGTCATCGTGGCGCTCGGCCTTTGCTGTGCCATGGCGTGGATCTCCACGGCGGTGGGCTTCAGCTCGGCCTTTGGCGCCTTTGTCATGGGTAGCATCTTGGCCGAGACCATTGAGGTGGAGCGTATCGAGGAGGTGGTGGCACCGGTGAAGAACCTCTTCGGAGCCATCTTCTTCGTGTCGGTGGGCATGCTGGTCGACCCCCATGTGCTGGTGGCCTATGCCGCACCCATCGGTGTGCTGGTGGTGACCATTCTCTTGGGGCAGGCGGTGCTTGGCACGTTCAGCTACATGCTCAGTGGCCAACCGCTCCGAACGGCTATGCGCTGCGGCTTCTCCATGGCGCAGGTGGGCGAGTTTGCGTTTATCATCGCTTCGTTGGGACGGTCGCTCCATGTCATCAGCGACTTTCTCTACCCGGTCATTGTGGCGGTGAGCGTCATCACCACGTTTCTCACACCTTATATGATAAGGGCCGCTGAGCCCACCTATTCGTTGTTGGAACACCACTTGCCGCATAGGTGGCGCCGACGCCTTGAGCACATGGGCGTGGCCCACCAGTCGACCAACGCCGAGCAGAGCTTGTGGCGCAGGCTCTTCAAGAAGATGGGGGTCAACACGCTGATCTATACCATCCTGTGTATCGCCGTGACGGCGGTGATGCTTACCTTTGTGCTCCAGTTCATGCGTCACCTGCTGCCCCACTGGTGGGCCAACGGTGTGACGGGAGTGCTGACGGTGCTCTGCCTGTCGCCCTTCATGCGTGCGTTGGTCATGAAAAACAACCATAGCGAGGAGTTTCGCACCCTGTGGACGGAGAGCCGCCTCAATCGCCTGCCGCTCCTCTTCACCATCTTGGTGCGCAGCGCCATAGCCACCGCCATCCTGTTCTACATCTGCAACTATCTGGCTCGCTTTGCCAACGCCATCGTCATCACGCTGGCCGTGGTGGCCATCGTGCTCATGGTGATGTCGAGAAACCTGAAAAGGCAGAGCATCACCATGGAGAGGCGCTTTGTGCAGAACCTCCGCTCGCGCGACATTGCTGAGCAGGTGAGTGGAAAGAGGCGCCCGCTCTTCGAAGGAAAACTGATAGACCGCGATATTCATATTGGGTCGTTCGACATTCCCAAGGACTCGCAGTGGGCCGGACAGACGCTGGCCAACCTGCGCTTTAGTTCGCGCTTTGGCGTGCACGTCAGCAGTGTGCTGCGTGGCCGACAGCGTATCAACATACCCGGTGGCGACGCCATCATCTTCCCTGGCGATAGGTTGCAGGTCATCGGAAACGACGAACAGTTGCAGGCTTTCGGACAGTCGCTCAAGGGGGAGCTGGTGCCTGAGGATCCCCATATCGAGGAGCGCGAGATGAAACTGCAGAAGATGAAGCTTTCGGCCAACTGCCCGTTTATCGGCAAGTCGCTCTCGGAGAGTGGCATAAGAGACGTTTACAACTGTATGTTGGTGGGATTGGAGGATGGCCAGCACGACCTGACGATGATCAATCCCTCGCGACAATTCAAGCAGGGTGACATCATCTGGATAGTGGGGGAGCGCAAATCGATCGCCGATCTGGTGGCGACCAATTAGCTGTTAGGGCCTTACAGCCCCTTAGGATATAAAAACGCAACACCCCGGTGCTAACCATTGTTGGCACCGGGGTGTTGCGTTTAGTCCAAATTGGTTGTTGAAAATGCCTAATAATCTAATCTTTTCGTTCTAATGACCGATTGAGGGCTTAGTACCACTGCACTGCGTTGCTGTAGCCGCTTCGCTTGTCATACTTGAGCGCATCGGTCAGAGTGGCGGCGTTGCAACGGAAGGAGAAGTTGTAGCTGGTGTAGGGAGCGAGCACCACAGAGCAGCTCATGTTGAAGCAGTGGAGGTCGCGCTGCAAGGAAGCGGTGGTCATGCTGATCTCCTTATTCTCGAAATCGTAACCGCTCGAGAAGCTGATGTTCCAGCCGTCGCTGATGCGCACATTGCCGCTGAAGTTCAAGGTCTGCGTGAAACGGTAGGGATAACGCATGGTTTTCTTGTTGAACTTGGCCTCGCGGGTGTCCTCACGCATGGTGACACCATAGCCGATGGTCAGCGACCAAGGCAAGGAGAAGCGCATATAGCCGTCGGCGTCGGTCTCGGCCTTGCCGCCGTTGTTGCCGCCCTTGGCGCCACGCTGGCCTTTCACCATGTCGTCGTCGACGTTGCTCTCAACGTCGGTGTCCATGCCCTCATCATCGTTGTCGTCTTTCTTGTTGTCCTTCTTGTCGTCGCCTCCGCCAAACCACTTCTTCAGTTGCTGAGGGTTGAGCGTGAAGGAGAAGTTTTGCGACATGCCCTGGAAGCGTCCGAAGCGTCCCTTGCCCCACTCGGTGTGGTTGCCAACGTAGGGATGGCCGTTCTCGTCGAGCTCGTAGGCGTAGGTGGCAAACACGGCGTTCATGTTGAAGGTGTAGTTTTTCCACCACTTCAAGCGCAAGCGCATCGACAGGTCGCTCCAACGATGTGTGGCGGCTGCCATGTTGTAAGACATGGAGGCACCCAACTCGTCGATGATGCTAATCTTCTTGAAGCCTGTGGAGTCCTTGTCGGTCTTTATCTTCATCTCCACGTTGTTGCTCACGTCCCAAGAGATGCTTCCCGTGCGACCCTTGCCGGGAACGCCATAGAGGGAGTTGCTATAGGGCGAGTATTCCACCAGCGATACGTTGCCGTTGGCGTCGGTCTTCTGGTAAGTGTCGTAGTAGCCGTAGCGAGCCGAACCGAAGTTGGGAGCGTAGCTGAAGCTCACCTGCGGCGTGAACACGTGGCGAATTTGCCATGGATGCTTCTTGAACAAGCGCGGGCTACCCGTGTACATACCGTAGAGCTTGGTGCTTGCCGAGAGGCTGAGGTTCCAGTTGTAAACGTTATGGAAGCCGTAAGTGGTGTCGGAAACTTCCACTTGGCGCTCCTCGTCCCACGAGCGGGTCACCTTGTTCGAGTACATTCGGTCGGTGAAGTTGAACGAAGGAGTGACGTTGAGGTAATTGAACAACGTGAAGTTGGCGTTCACCGGGATGTTGTGTTGCATGCCATTGCGCCAGTCTTTGATGAGGTTCGAGTGCATCAACTTGTCTTCTTTCGTGCTGATGGAGTTGCTCAGGTGACCCGTGTAGCTCAGCGAGATCTTCTCGTACCAGCGCTCATCGCCCACCATGTGCTTGCGGCGGAAGGGGTAGAAGCGGCTAATGCTGACATTCAGGTCGGGCAATGTCATCGCGATAGATGAGTCGCGCATGTTCTGCGAGAGGTTGGCCGAGCTGCTCAGCGACAGTCCGAGGCTCGAGAACGTGGTGCTCCAGCTGACGGAAGAGGTGCGCGTCGATTGGGTGAGCGATTGCGGATTGTACATGCTGTTCAGGTTGTTGCGCTCATAGCTCGTCGACGCAAAGTTTACGCTGGCCGACAAGGAACTGAACGGGTTGGCCTTGGCGTCTTGGCGATGGCTCCATTGAATCTTGAAGCTCTCTTGCTTTTGGAAGTCGGGCATGCCCTTGTCGCCGGTCTTGGTGTCCTGGTAACTGAAGTAGAACGATCCGCTATACTTGTAGCGTTTGCGGTAGTTGCTGGCGGCGGAGATGCCCCATGAGCCCTTCGTGTAGATCTCGCCCAACAGCTTCAGGTCCCACTTGTCGCTCATGGCAAAGTAGTATCCACCGTCGCGGAGATAGAAACCGCGTGTGTTCTCGTCGCCATACGTAGGCATGATGAAGCCGCTGGAGTAGCTCTTCGTGAAGGGGAAGAAGCCATAGGGAATGGCCAAGGGCAGGGGAACGTCGGCCACAACGAGATAGGCGGGGCCGAAAACCACGTCCTTGCCCGGGCGAACCTTGGCGCGAGAAAGGGCGATGTAGAAGTCGGGATGCTCCGCATCGCACGTTGTGTAGCGTCCGTGAGCCAGGTAAATGTCACCGTTGTCGTTGCGTTTCGACACCTGGCTGGTGAGGAAACCATCCTGCTGCTCAGTGTATGCGTTGCGAACAAGGCCCTTCTTCGTCTTGAAATTGAAGGCCATTGTGTCAGTGTCGTATTTGTCTTGACCCATGGTGAACACGGGCTTGCCCTTCAGACCATCCTCGGCCGTTGAGTCGGGCGAGCCTGTGGCGTGCACCAGGCTGCTGTCGAGGCTCATGTAGATCTTGTCGCTTTGGAGGTTCATGTTCTCGTAGTCGACAGTCGATGAGCCATAAAGGTGTGCGGTGTTGGAAGCGGCATCGTAGACCAGCGAGTCTTGCGCCTCGTAGACCACGGGGGCGTCGATGCCGTTCTTCTTCTGGCGGTTGAGCGAGTCGAGGCGGATGGAGTCGTCGATGGCCTTGTTGTGACGGTAGATGGCCAGTTGAAGAGAGTCCATCTGAGTCGTGTCGGTGGGTGAAAGGATGGAATCGGCCGTGCCTACCGAATCGGCTGCGGCAGGCTTATTGCGTTTCCAAAATTGGGGCACGGAGCTATCGGCCATGGCAAATGCCACGGCGAAAAGCAGAAGTGCTATGAATGATTTCGTCCTCATTAAACTGCGGAATATCCCTTATTGAAATATGAGAAGTGCGTTCCCGTCACCGAAGACGTGTGTCTTCGTTGTCGCCCTCCAGAGTTCTTGTTGCCAAACCTCAGAGTTCTTGTTGCCAAACCTCAGAGTTCTTGTTGTCAAACCTCAGAGTTCTTGTTGTCAAACCTCAGAGTTCTTGTTGTCGAGTTTTTGAGTCCTCGTAGTTGAAACTTTGAGTTCCCGTTACTGAGAGTTTGTGCTCTCGTTGTTGGAGATTTATGTTCCTTTTATTGGAAACGCGTTTCTTGGTTGGATAAGAAGCGCCTTCCTTTGGGAGGATGTGTGCCCTCCTTGTTGGAGAGGGCTTGTCCTCAACGAACTGCAAAATTACGCAATAATAAGGGATTTATGGATGTTTTTCTTATTTTTAACTATCCTTCGAACAGCTTTTCCCATGTCTTGAAGCGTGCCAGGCCCTCTTGTCCGAACTTGGCGAGGCTCTTCTCGGCTTGTTCTTGGGTCTTTACCTTTTGCAGATTCGACTTGCTATAGAACTTGTCGGCATAGCAAATGACCTTCTCCTCAGGCGTTTCGGGCAGGAAATCTTGGTGGGGGAGGGGCAGGTCTTGCGAGGTGATGTCGTGGAGCGACAGTCCGGCGCCTGTGTGGCGCTCGCACACTCGGGCGTGGCGTTCGTAGCCCTCGCTTCTCAAGAGCTCGGCTCCGATGCGGCCGTGGCAGATGTAGGGTTCCGTGCCATGGCAGGCAATGCCTGGCGCATCGCAACGGAAGATGCCGATGTCGTGTAGCATGGCAGCCTCCTCTACAAACTGGCGGTCGAGCCCCATCTCTGGGTGGGCGTTGCAGATGCGCAAGGCACGGTCGGCCACTTGCCGGCTATGCAGAATCAAAATATCCCGAAGCCGATTGGCCTCGGGATAATATTTGTCGATGATTTTCTGATAATCCATCTTCGATAGGGGATTCAAAGCGTATTAGTCGCGCTGGATGTAAGCCAGCACATTGCCCTTCTGGACCTTCGATCCCTGCTTGGCGTTGATCTCTACGAGCTTGCCACCCAGGTCGGCCTTGACCTCGACAAACTCGCCCCAAGGAGCTTGGATCCAGCAGAAGGCGTCGCCCTCTTTGTAAGCCTTGCCGATGTAAGGCTCCACTGCGGGTGCAGCCTCGCCGTCGCCCTGGAACTCCCAGAAGATCTGGCCCTTGACAGGAGCCACGATAGCGTCGGCCTTGGCGTGCTTGAATGCGGCAGCCTCCTCAGGCGAAACGGTTGCGCCAATCTCGGCGTCCTTAGCTTTCTGCATATCGGCCAACATGTTCTTCTTGGCCTGGCCGCTCTTATAGTTGCGATACTGCTCGGGGTGCATGGCCAGCTCGAAGAGCTCCTCGTCGTCCTTGCCATACTCCCAGCCGTTCTCGTCCATCTCCTTCTTGAAGTCGTCGAGGGCGTTGGGGAGCAGCGTGTGGGGATCGGCGTCGGTGAACTGGCGGCCTTGCTTCTTTGCAAGCTCCTTCAATTCTGGTGTGATCTCTCCGGGCACCTTGCCGCTCTTGCCAAGGATCATGCCCCACATGGCGTCGTCCATCATGACGAAACGGCCCTTGCCTTGCTCCATGGTGAGCAGGTTCATCAGGGCGATGTTCTTGGTGTATTGTGAGAACGGGGTTACCAAGGGAGGATAACCCACGCGAGGCCATACGTATGCCACCTCATCGAAGAGCTTGATGAGCAGGTCGTCCATCGACAACTCTTCCTCGCCCTTCTTCTTTCTGAGGTTGTTGATGGTGGTGCGCATGCCACCCAGGTCGGCCATCATAGAGCCCATCATGCCGCCAGGCAGTCCGCAGGTGAGCAGGAGCGACGACATGACCTTGTTGCCGGGGTTGATGAAGTAGCCCAACCACTCGTCGATAAACTCCTGAGTGAGCGCGCGAGCCTTCATGTATGCGCTCATGTTGACCTCGGGAACGTCGAAACCGGCGTGCTTCAACATCGACTGCACAGAGATGATATCTGGGTGAACCTTACCCCATGACAGAGGCTCGATGGCTGTGTCGATGATGTCGGCGCCGTTCTCGCAGACCTCGAGGATAGAGGCCATAGAGAGTCCGGGTCCTGAGTGTCCGTGGTATTCGATGATGATCTCGGGGTGCTTGTCCTTGATCATCTTGGTGAGCTTGCCCAGGAAAGCGGGCTGTCCGATGCCGGCCATGTCCTTCAAGCAGATCTCCTCGGCACCTGCCTCGATCTCCTTGTCGGCCAACTCAGCGTAGTACTCCAAGGTGTGGACGGGCGATGTGGTGATGCAGAGTGTTCCCTGCGGTGTCATGCCAGCCTCCTTGGCCCACTTGATGGACGGAGCTATGTTACGGATGTCGTTCAGACCGTCGAAGATGCGGGGAATGTCAACACCCTGTGCGTGCTTCACGCGGTACATCATGGCGCGAACATCGTCGGGCACGGGGTACATGCGGAGGGCGTTAAGGCCGCGGTCGAGCATGTGTGTTTTGATGCCCACATCGTTGAAAGGCTTACAGAAGGCACGCACGGCGTCGTTGGGGTTCTCGCCGGCGAGGAGCTGCACTTGCTCGAAAGCGCCACCGTTGGTTTCCACACGGGCAAAGCAGCCCATATCGATGATGACGGGAGCGATGCGCTCCAGCTGGTCCTTACGTGGCTGGAACTTGCCTGAGCTCTGCCACATGTCGCGATAGACGAGACTGAACTGAATTTTCTTCTTCATTTATTCTTATCTTGATGATTTCTTATTTTTATAAAGATAGCAGCCAACACCCATTTGCATACCTAATAAATGAGGAGTTGGTACTGGGCTGCAAAATTAGATAAAAAAAATCAAATTACGGACTATCCGATTGTTTTTTTATGTTTTATAACTATCTTTGCATAAGATAGGCTGCACTCGGCCATTTGAAAGCAAGCTTTCATGGCGCTCGTTTGCGCTATCTCCGCACCATAAACAACATTAAGATGAACGTCAAGATTCTGTTTGTTTCCCTGTTGGCCGCCCTTGCTCTGACGGCGTGCCACGAAGAGAAGAAGCCTGTTGAGAAGGTTCAACAGCTTCCCAGTTACGACCAGCCCTTGAAGGGCGATAGCACCATCTACGGACTGGCGTGTGAGGGGTGCTCCGACACGGTGGTGGTGTTGCTGCCCAATGATGGTAGCGACCCCGTGACCTATAACATCCTCAAGGCCAGTAGGCAGCACCGGGTGTTGGGCCGAATAAAGACGGGCGACTGGATTGGTGTGGTGCTGAACAAGACCAATAAGCATGAGGCCGACATTGTGATCGACCTCGACCAGCTCAAGGGCGTTTGGTGCTATATCGTTATGCCGCAGTTGCGCGGCCATGAGACGATGACGAAGCAGGAGCAGGCACAGGCCATGCGGCAGATGTCCGACTCGCTGAAAAACATGTATTTCATTCCCCGCGAGTATGGCTTTTGGCTGAAGCGCCAGTGGGAGGCCACCAGTGTGGGGTATGTGCAGGAGTCGAGCACGCTGGCTGAAGAGAGCCCGGTGGTTTATCCTCCGTTGGGATGGTTCATCGCATGGCACATCTGGAACGGCAAGTTTGTGATGATTAGCGGTAAGCCCAAGTACTCGGGCAAGGACAATACGGTGGTGGGCTACGAGAGCGTTTCGTACGACACGTGCTCCATCGACTATCTCGACGACGACTCGCTGGTGCTTACCGACCGCGAGGCTTCGCGCAGCTATTACCGCAAGAACGACATCAACGACGTGAACCGGCGCGCCAAGGCCATTGCCGCCATGCGCTCGCAGAAGGCGTTGGAACAGACCACCGAGTAGTGGAATGGCGGCCAGCCGCCTTATAGTCAAACGTTTGGCTCAATAGGGACGTTCGGTTGGGAATAAAAACAATCGGTCATTAGACGGAACAAGCATTGTTGTTCATGCGTCTAATGACCGATTTTGTTTTGTGGGCGATTAACCGCGTAGGCCGTGCTGGGCAAAGCGCGTGCGGGCCAACTCCTCGTAGGCTGTGCCCTTGCGACCGTAGTTGGCGTAAGGATAGATGCTGATGCCACCGCGTGGGGTGAACAGTCCGGTTACCTCGATATACTTGGGATCCATCAGTTTGATGAGGTCCTTCATGATGATGTTGACACAATCCTCATGGAAATCGCCGTGGTTGCGGAAGCTAAACAGGTAAAGCTTCAGGCTCTTGCTCTCCACCATTCGCACGTCGGGGATGTAACTGATGCGGATTTCCGCAAAATCGGGCTGCCCGGTGATGGGGCAGAGACTGGTGAACTCGGGACAGTTGAACTGCACCCAATAGTCGTTGTCCTGATGCTTGTTGACGAAGGTCTCCAGCACCTCGGGCGCATAATCCATCCGGTATTCAGTTTTCTTTCCGAGCGACTTCAGTCCCTCTTCTTCTCTTGTTTGCATATTATAAAGCTTTGATTTTCAAAACGTTGTAGCTAATGCCATTGTCGTAAACGTCTTCGCCCTCATGTTGCTTCATGGCCTTCACCACACGGATGGTGACAGGCAGCACTACCACCTCGTAGGCGGTCTTGAGCACCACTTGCCAGAGCATGAGCGCTGGCAATTCTTCGGCCGGCACTACGCCTCCCAAGGCCAGAGGGAAGAAGATGAGGCTGTCGCATGTTTCGCCCGCCACCGTCGACAGGATGGCGCGAGCCGAGAAATGGCGTCCGCCGTCGCGTATCTTCATCTTGCTCATCACGTAGGCGTTCATGAAACTGCCGATGAGGAACGCCACAAACGAGGCGGCCGCAATGCGCGGAGCCAAGCCGAAGATGGCGTGGAATCCCTCGTCGTTGTGCCAATAGGAGGCACCGGGAATGGCGTCGCAGAGGGCACCGAGGGCCACAAAGAGGAAGTTCATGGCGAAGCCCGTCCAGATGAGCAGGCGCGCTTTGCGGAAGCCCCACACCTCACACACACAGTCGTTGATGATGTAGGAAATGGGGAACACGATAAGCCCTCCGGTCAGCGTGATGGGGCCAGCGGCAATTTGTTTGGTCTCGAGCACGTTTGCCGCAATGAGGCAAACGCAGAAGAGTATGCTGAAAAGCATAAACAGCACACTCACGGTTTGGTTCTGTTTTTTCATGTCTTGTTTTGTTAAAGGGGGTTGAGCAAGTACCCCTCGGTAAGTTTGCGGGTGCAAAGTTACGAATAAAACTCCAAAGAATTCCTCTTTCTGGAAGGAAAAGTGAAACGTACGCTTTGTGCTGCGATGATTGGGTTAAAGAGGAAACGGGTTTGCCAATGGGGCTTTAACCCAAATCGATCATTAGATTTTAATTCTTGTTAGCGTTTGTTTCGAGCAGGTTGCGACAGGCGCG
>NZ_JAHKBE010000119.1 GCF_018789675.1 Hallella faecis | reverse complement strand
GCGCAAGCAGTATGACAAGGAAGGCGTGGAGATGAAATATGGCAGGATGGAATAAAGAGGCGATTGCTCCTTCTATGTTGCATTATAAAACAAAGAATTTATGACTTCACTTCAAGAAAGACTGTTCGCCATGCAGGATAAGCAGTATGCTGCTTTCCAAGCCAAACTGACACTGGGAGTGCCTATGGAAAGATAGTGCAAACTGAAGGCAGACAGAAAGCCATCGAGAGCTACAGAATCTCGCCCGAGCAGAAGGAATATCTGCGGACATTGAAGATGAAATAAAAGGAAAAAAAATCGGAAAAGGCAAATAACCATACATTGGAGAAAGAGACTTTTCATTATCCCGTACAAAAGTACCACAATTAGATACATTTGTGGTATTTTTGTACTAAAATAGCTACAAAACTGTTGAAAGGTATTAAAAAAGGGGTGGATTTCAAAAGATTTCCGTACAAAAGTACCACAATCAAAAACATTTGTGGTACATTTGTACCAAATTAGGAGAACTATCATGGAAGCAAAGAATTCATTCATATCATCAGCAAACGTCAAAGAACAAGGACGAACAGCTTACTACAAAATGCTGGAAGCCGTTCGCCAAGGTGAACTGATTCAGGTTTGCCGTGGCGTATATGCTAACATAGACCAATTGTCAGCAGGCATGGTTGATATTGAGTCAATTATTCCCAACGGAATCCTCTGCCTTTGGTCTGCCTGGAATATCCATCAGCTTACGACATCCATGCCGCAGGCTTATCATGTCGCCATCAAAAGGGATAGAAAACTAAAAGTTCCTTCATTCCCAAAGATAGAGCTCCATCACTTTACTTCCAACATTCTTGAAATCGGCGTGATGGAGAAAGTCATAGATGGATTTAAGGTAAAGGTATATGATGTAGAACGATGCGTATGCGATGCTGTAAAGTTTCGCAACAAGGTGGGTATTGATGTCTGTTCTGAAATCATCGACAACTATCTTTCAAGATCAGGAAGAAACATCAGCAAACTAATGGATTATGCCCGACAATTGCGTGTTGGCAATATTCTGGAAAATTATCTACAAGTGAAGCTATGAGTAAAGAACAAAATAAAAACTACGGGAAGTCTATACGTACAAAATTGCTGAGCGTTGCACGAAAGGAAAACGTCTTTAATCAGACTATCCTGACTCGGTATTTTCAAGAGAGGCTTCTCTACAGAATATCGCAGACTCATTATAGAGGAAATTTCTATCTGAAGGGAGGCGCACTCATGTATGCATACGAAAAATTTGCGGCTCGTCCAACATTGGATATCGATTTCCTTGGCAATAATATCAGCAACGAAGGCGCTTCTATAATTGCAGCATTCAGAGAAATATGTTCTGTGCCATACGAGGAAGATGGCGTAATATTTGACACGGAGCTCATTACTTCACAAAATATAACAGAGTTCAAAGACTATCATGGAATTAGGCTCAGCATTCCAGTCAAGATGGACACCATTGCCCAGGTTTTAACAATGGATATTGGTTTTGGTGATGTGGTAACACCTTCCCCAATAGATCTTGATTATCCTGTATTGCTTGAACATCTGCCGAGTGCCAATATTCTGGCCTACTCGCTTGAAACGGTTATTGCCGAAAAGATGCACGCAATTGTGGATCTTGCAGACCAAAGCAGTAGAATGAAGGATTATTATGATCTCTACAAAATCTTGCAGAATGAAAAATATAATCCTACAACACTCCAGGAAGCAATCAAACATACATTTGAAAATCGCCACACTCCTTATAAT
>NZ_JAHKBE010000118.1 GCF_018789675.1 Hallella faecis | reverse complement strand
CTTTTTTATACAATAAATTCAACCTCAAAGTCTAAATCCGAAACTTGAGTAATATATAAATCAAATAGATAGCGAGTCCTGAGCAAACAGATGATAAAACTTTTAACAAAATATTGGGGGTTAATGGGTTTATTGTTGATTTCACCCTGACGAATCACGCGGTCAAATGCATCTACTAATTTTTTGTCATCCAACATTTTGTCAAGCAAGTCTGTCTGCGATGTGATGTGTTCTTGATGGACAAAGACACGAAGTGTATGTAGAAGAAAATATGAGAAATTGATGATACTTTCAAATCGTGTTTTCTGATTTCTTTCGTTTGATGCCTCTTCCGAAGTTATTTTGAAGTCAGTACTTATAGCCTCTTTAATAGAATGACCATTAGTCTGTTTCTTCGAGATAGATAAATTGAGATAATCCTTTATTCTTTTTACAGGTAATTCATTCCAATATGATCCAAAAATTTCCTCTCTTATATTTTTTGGGAAATGCATTTGGATATAACCATCAATATTTCTGCAAGCATCCCATATTGTAGCAAAAATTTCTTGCCACTTTTTGTCTCCTTGCAAATAAGCCATTAGGTTAGCTTTGAGTACATCGCTCTGCTCCAGTTGTTCACCGCGTGTATTCATTATCTCAAAATAATGGTTAAGATCTGTATGCTTCGGCACTTCAATGCGATACAACACCGTTTTGCAGAGATTATTCTTTAGTTTTTTTATATCTATGCTTTTGAGTTTATCTCTAATGATATTGTAACCACTTAAAAGCTCTTGCTGGATGTTGCTATCATCAATTAGGACATGAGATGTTTCTGAAACTATTTCATTGATGTGTTCCAGAGTGTAGTTGCTTTTAGCTCTGCAGTCAAACCTAAGAGCTACGTGTTCTTTGTTATGGATTTCTTCAAGATAATTTAGTAACAAAAATAGTGTTGTCAGGCGTTGTTGGCCATCAATAACTTCATATGCATCATTTCTACGATGTACTATTAATGACCCGATATAATATTGTGAATCGTTAGGAACATCCATAATGTCATCTATTAGTTGAACAATATGTTTTTCCTCCCATGCATATCCACGTTGATACAGAGGCACAATGTAATGCTCATTTGTGAAAATGTTCTTTTCGTTAGTGATAATATGAATTCCGGTAACCATATTCTAAAATCCTTTATGTTTCATGTTTGTTAATAGTTCATGTAGCATCTGACGTTCTTCTACGCAATTATTGTAAGACAATTCTTTTGAATTTGGAATATTGATTATTGTGTTCCCAATTTCAGTATGTTTCCGTGCTTGTGTAATCATAGAAAATACAGGCTTATTATTGAATATTCCGTCTCCAATTGCATATTTGTTTATGGAATCGAACGATAGATTATTCAGCTCAATACGCAGCATAAAAGCCCACATAAAGAGTTTCTTCAATGCTAAAGGGTCAAACTCATGGAAACGGTCATAATATAGTAGAATAGAAGCTTTGTATAGTTTCCTTACATGTTTCATTCCTATGCTGCAATTATTCATTTCTAAATATGGTCGGATTTCATCAAATTCACTCTTGCTTGTTAGTTCTGACTCTATTATCTTCATTAACTGCAGATAATGATCCACCATTTCAAAAAAATCGCTGCCGGAAACAAATGGTTCTGTTATTTGAAAATACGGCATAGCCTTGTAAGTGCGGCGAGCAAAGGTATATGGACAATCAATAGATACCCCTTTATAGGTGTCGATGTCCTTATCTGCTTTCTATGTTAAAATCCAAATATTTTGACCATTATTTTTAATTTATGC
>NZ_JAHKBE010000117.1 GCF_018789675.1 Hallella faecis | reverse complement strand
CCAAGATGACCTCTATGCGTCCACGACTGAAAGAATTAAACGACAATCCCTATATAGAAGCCACCATTATCCATCAACTCGAACAGCAGCGGAAGTGAGCCAATAATCTGATGTACGTCCGTGTTCCTGCTGTCGATGGGCAGATTGTGGTATTCCAAGCCAGCCTCTGCTACATTGCGGTCGTAGCGATCGGTGTGGTCTGCCGTGCGGAGGTCGATGATGACCTTTACGCCGACGTCACGCACCTTTGCCAACAGCCAGTTGCTGCCACGTCCCGACATTGTTCTGCCTCTCACTCCTTTATCATAGACAGGGGCAAGGTCAACAATAGGGTATTGCTTCAATGCCTCATACAAAGCATTGGGCTTATTGACAAACAGATAATCCATCATCTTGTTAATTCTTAAAAATAAAAGAATTTATTGTAATTGAATGTGGTCAAGGGTGAGTGGACATCATCCATTGCCAGCATCCGTTTAGGTATCTCGCTCAGGGGGATTCTTTTATCAAGCAATGCTCTCAGCCTACGGGCCAACTTCACATTCTCACGATCAAGTTCCTCCTGTGTCGTCTCTACCTGGTATAATAGAGCCTCATTTAACTCTGAAACTATCATCCCCGTAAACAAACCATGCAAACCTTCTGCACGTGCGAATTGGTCGGCATTGCACCATACAGCCACAATGTTTCCTCCATGCTTGCGCAGATGATAAGCGTGGGGATGCCCCACGATGACTTTGTCAAATCCCTCTTTTCTGTCATCCGCACGGTAGAACAGTCCCTTGTCTGAGCCATGTCCCAGCAACATGATACGCTCCTGTGTAGAGACATGATGCAACAGATGCCCCATCTCTTTTGTTGAACGGCGGTCATCAACCACCTGTGCTTCCAGCCCTTCATACAGGGCTGAAAGCATCGCCGTGGTCTTGTCTTTGGGATGTATCACCAACATAATTCTTGTCTCAACAAATAGTTTACCACACTTTCCCAATCAGGGAATTCATTATTGCCAAACTGAATCCATTTTCCTTCAAACTCACTTGTGCCATTCTTGCCACGGTCATCAATGAGATAGTCGCCTTTACAGAGGTTCTTGCAATGGGTAATGACCATTCGTTTGTGGAACACATCATCCAAATAACGTGTCACCCACTTCACCTTATCTGACCATGCCGAAGGATTCTTCCAAGGAGCTGTAGAGAGGATGTAGAGGTCAAAATGCTCTTGCAACGTGTGCATAGCCTCGATGGCTCCCGGCATAGGTTTCATCTCGGCAAAGAGGCCAGGAATCTCATCAAGATGTCCTTCGTATTCTTTTTTGATCTCATCTGACTGAAGGTCAAGTCCCGATTGAAAATCCACAAGCACATTGTCCATATCCACAAACACTCGTTTCTTCCTTCGGATAGACTTCTCCTCCAATTCCTTTGTCTTATCCCGGAGATCATAGCGGTCGCGCAAATCAGTCAGTATTCCGCAGAACTCCAGTTCCGTGAGTATCGTCTTGTGAGAATCCTGTTCACCTTGGCTATGATACAACATCTTACCACGTGTATCCATGAGAGCAGTGCGGAAACATTCATTCTGCTCAAACATTGCCTCATAAGCATTCTTTATCAGTGTAAGGAAAACGCCACTTTGCCTATCAATCGCATGTCCATTCCACCATACTGTCTGGTTCGTCTGCCAATCGGCATTTGTCATCCGCTTAGCTTCTTTGCCTGCCATACCACAAACCTGATATTGTTTTTTTACATTTTTTTGCTTTAAGGATTGCAAGAGTAACTACTCAGCACCCATAGAAGTATCCCTATTGGCATAAGTAATCGTCTTAC
>NZ_JAHKBE010000116.1 GCF_018789675.1 Hallella faecis | reverse complement strand
CGTTAATTAACTCCTTCATTTTCAAACGATTACGTTAGAATTAACAGAGTATTGTGTTAAAGAGAGTTATTTTCTTCTCTGATGGATTATATTGCCCATATCTGCATATACCAAATTCATATACGGGAGTATTGTCGTTGTCAACTTCGAATTTTATATCGTTTGTTGCTAATCCATTACAAACTAACCATTCAGAAAGTTCTCTTCTTAGCACATCGAATAATCGTTCATCTTTATCTTTCATTTCAATGGTAAACTCATTTATTTTTTCACTAATTCTTTCTCCAAGAATGTCTTTGTATGGAGGGAACAATTTAAAATAGAACCACTCATCCAGGTCATCCGGGTCGTTAAACATATCATCATCAAATAGACTCATAGCTTTTATTGTTTTTAGGAGTTATTAATTCATTTACTATCTCACGTCTCACTTCCTCTCGCATTTTGGCTCTTACAATACCGCTTACCTTGCGATGACCACCTTTGGGAATCTTGTGTCCACCGTAGGATGTAAACTCTTGCAACCAAGCCACCTTGCTAAAACTGCATCTGGTAGTGATGAACTTCGAGGGTTTGTTCCTCGGACACTCATCCTGTCGATGCTCACTGCGCACAGGAAGGTCAGCCTTTGCTGCGAACAAAGACCGACCCTTCCATTGCTTACGCATGAATTTGTTATGTAGTTTGCTGTGAGACATTTCAATTTCTCCATTTTAGGGAATTGTACCCCTGAGGCTTTTGTGGTATAACCTGCCCTTTTGGCAAAATGCCAAACCTCTTGTATGACTCATATCGTAAAAGATCAATTACAGCTTGACAATGATCAGACATTCCTGAAATTGCGCGAGGAATTAGCACCAAATTAGCTATACTTGTGTAATAATGACAATCATCAACGAGTCCCCAAATATGACATGCTTCATAATCCTTAAAAAGTCTATACCCTCCCGTTGGTGTTATCGATTGCATCATTGATCCTTCTAATATTGCGTTCTTAATAGCTTTGTTTGCTTCTGTATTATCGTCTGCAATACATGGTATACCATTACAATCTGTGGTTGGATTGCCTTTTTTAACATTATTGTCTCGGCATTTTGTATAGTGATCCCAACATGCTTCGGGGTTACCCACGCCCTTGTTTTTATTGGTTCCAAGTTGTCCACTCACAACTTTTGAAACAATATCTTTATCTGCAAATATTGCTGATTTTGCAACCATATCACATAATGTTTGATCATTTATACTTGAAAAAATCCAAGTATTTGCATAGAATTGTCCTAAAATTGTTTTTGCAAAATGCGTGTATCCACTTCGCCAATCTGATTTTGTCTTACTTGACATTGATGAGATATTTGGCAAGATAATCATTTTATTAAAGAATGACAATGCATCTGCAACGGGATCATATCCAGGAGTGTTGGCTACTTGTTTGCTAGTCAATTGGATGATGCGAGTAAATTCTGTAACAATATCTCCATGTCCAATTATGGCATTTTGAAAATTTCGAACATACCTTGAATATGCGGTAGCGGACCTAAAATCTTTTTTACTGTTTAGGTAAAAGTTAAGTAAATTATTAAGTGTCATATGTTTTAGTATATTTAAAAGGTTGTTTAAGATGTCCCATTCAGACACGCTTTCGCCTGAACGTTACTTCGTTCGTAATACATGTTAATATTATAGTTGCCTGTTGTCTCACAGCTTTGAGAGGCACATACTCTGATGAATAATTTCAAATGATTATGTCTAATTTATGGAGGACGTTTATAACATGCGTCCTCGATCTCTTGTAACTTTTCACAGCGTGAAAACGCATAATCTATTGCATCATTTGGATCTTCATTCTATAGTACTCCCCAATATTCGACAAGTGGTTGAACATTGGTTGCTGCGCCATCC
>NZ_JAHKBE010000115.1 GCF_018789675.1 Hallella faecis | reverse complement strand
CAGGGTGTCGCTTCGCTTGCCCTGGGCTATGCGCTTGTTGGGCTTTCAGCCCGTCTTTGAATACTATGGCAATCCGTAATCCCAGGGCGGGTGTCCTGGGCTATGCGCTTATTGGGCTTTACCTTTCCGCTTCGCGCCGGTGACTGTTAGTTCAGCCCGTCATTGAATACTACGGCAATCCGTAAACCCAGGGTGTCGCTTCGCTTGCCCTGGGCTATGCGCTGTTGCCCTTTCAGGGCGGGCCTCAAACCCAGGGACGGGTTCTGCTTTCAGGGCGGGCCGCACACCCAGGGGCGGGTTCCTCTTACAGGCTGTTGAGGAGCGGAGCCTTGCCGTCCTGGATGAGCTTGCAGACGAGCTCGCCGAAGAGGGTGTTCTGCCAGGCGAACCAGGGGCGCGTGTAATGGGTGGCGTCGTCCTTATGGAACGACTCGTGGATGAAGCCCGTGCCGGCGTCGGTGGCAAGCAGGGCGCGCATGCACCAGCGAATCTCGTCGTCGGAGGTGGCGGTGAAGCACTTCATCATGATCGACATGGGCCACGGCATGTCGTAGCCGATATGCGGACCGCCGATGCCCTCGCCCGCCTTGCCACGGAAGAAGCAGGGGTTGTCGTCGCTCCACACGAAGCGTCGCGTGTTCTGGTAGATGGGGTCGGCGGGGTCCACATCGCCCATGTAGCCCATGCCGAGGAGCGACGGCACGTTGGCGTCGTCCATGAGGAGCTGGTTGCCGAAGCCGTCGACCTCATAGGCGTAGATCTTGCCATACTTGGGGTGGTCGTAGACGGCGTAGGTCTGCAGCGCCACCTTCACCTCGGCCGCCAGGTCGCTGCACTGCCGTGCGCGAGAGCGCAGGGTGTCGGCCTTGGCGCCGTCGGCCTTCTGGGCGCAATGGCGCAGGATCTCAGCGGCCTTGTTCATGGCCGACACCGCCATGAAGTTGGACGGCACGAGGAACGGCAGGATGGTGGCGTCGTCGGACGGCCGGAACATGGAGGCGATGAGGCCCACGGGCTTCACGGGCGCCCCATAGCCATCCCACCCCACGGTGTCGAAGGCGCGGTCGGTCATGCGTGTGAAGTGGTAAGCCTTGCGTGTGGTCTTGCGCTGCTGCTCGTGGAAGGTGGCGAGGATGTTGCCGATGGCGTCGAGCCAGTCGTCGGCAAACACGGTGTCGTCGCCCGTGACCTTCCAATAGTGGTAGGCCAGACGGATGGGATAGCAGTAGGAGTCGATCTCATACTTGCGCTCGAACACCTCGGGCCGCATCTTGGTGCCATCCTTCTGCCACCCCGCGCCGGTGGGCCCATCGTTGTAGGCGTTGGCGTAGCGGTCGATGTTGATGCACTTCATCTGTCGGAGGATGACGCCGCGCAGCATGCGGCGCAGGCGCTCGTCTTGGTTGGCGAGCGCCACATAGGGGTAGACCTGCGCGCCCGAGTCGCGCAGCCACATGGCGGGAATGTCGCCGGTATAGACGAAGGTGTCGTCGTCGCCATTGGGCAGCTGTCGGTAATGGACGGTGCTCTCGAGGGTGTTGGGGAAGCAGTTGGCGAACATCCATGCGAGCTTGGGGTTGTGGCGCAGCACCTTCTGCACCTCGCGTATCTTCTTCTCCACGGCAGGCGAGGTGAAGAGGCGGGAGGCGACGGGTGGGCGTTTCGACGTGTACTGTCCGTCGACGGGCGTCACCACCTGGGTGTAGCGCGCGTGGATGTCGACCGTGGCGTTCTCTTGCGCCGCGGCGGTGGTGGCGGCGGCGAGGAGGGCAATGGTTAAAAAGGTATGTTTCATGGGAATGATGATTGGTTACATAATGATGTGATGGGCAGAGGGCAACGAAGTTAGGGTCGGTCGGCGGCTCGGCACTTTTTTAAGAACACGAATCTCACTCTATCGAGACCCGGCGTAGCCCCACCGACCAAAGGGAGGTAATGACGATCGAGAGGAAACACCGTTGGTGTTTATTACTAAAGTTTCGGATTTAGTTTCAAACGGGCTTAACTAACAGTCACCGGTGCGAAGCGGAAAGGTAAAGCCCAACGAGCGCATAGCCCAGGGCAAGCGAAGCGACACCCTGGGTATTATCGTATTATCAT
>NZ_JAHKBE010000114.1 GCF_018789675.1 Hallella faecis | reverse complement strand
CTTTGCGCCGGTGACTGTTAGTTCAGCCCGTTTGAAACTAAATCAGAAACTTTAGGTTGATAATAATTTCGACCGCACTCTTCCTGCCGAACAAGCACAGTACGCCAACGAAGTCTTCAATAGTAGCTACAATCTCGGTTTCTTGGGTGTAACCAAATACCTCAAAAACCATAACGAGAATTGTTTTCTGCTTTAGCATTTACGGCATTGTGGGCGACAGCAATTGCAGCAACGTGATGTCGATCAGCTCAACGTCGGGCAAGATTCTACCCACAATCGCTTTGTCGTCTTCGGAGAACTCTTCGGCTTTTTCCAATGCCAGGGAGATGGTTTGCTCAGCCTGTTGTAGTTGGCTGCAAAACCAGATGATATCGCTCGATGCTTGTTTCATTTTTTACGCTTTTATTTTTTCCGCGAATTTAGGAAAGAAAAGCGGATGGCGCAAACCCTTTCACGATTCTTAGGTTTTTCGCGCATTTATAAACACTCGCCGCCGTCTGCGAGGAGTGGTTGATGATGTGCTGCGAAATAGCGGAGCAGAACGCTGTTCCGCTGCGTGAATGGATAGAGAGGAAACCGGCACTTAACCCCAATGCATCGACTCAGACTTTGCTAAAGAAAACAAGAGGGTTGTTGGGTAAAGAGTAACATGATGTATGAGCAGGACGGTGGGAAGGTCTTCCGTAAGATACATGCGAAAGACGCATGCATGTAGGCTGTTTCATAGAAATATTTATTGAATGAGCGACATTGTTCCGTAAATGTTTTACGGAATAACAAATAATTAGTATCTTTGCCGCATGTCATTATTAAGTATCCAATAGAGTTATGCTAATAAGATTTGCCGTTAAGAATTATCGAGGCTTTAGCGATAAGATCGAGTGGAATTTGTCGCATCCATGCAGCTATTCTTTCAACACGGATGCCATAAAAAATGGCGTTGTGAAGAATGGCATTATATATGGCCCCAATGGATCTGGAAAAAGTAACTTGGGGTTGGCAGTTTTCGATATAGCCAACCACTTGTCGCATAAATGGAAGAAGCCTGACTATTATTTGAATTACGCTTCGGCATATGGCTATAACCAGCCGGTCGATTTTGAGTATGTTTTCAGATTTGGCAAAGACATCGTGTCGTACAGCTATTCAAAAACAGCAAAGGAGCTCAAGGGAATTATTGTAAAGGAGCAGCTATTTCTGAACGAAAAGGAATTGCTCTTCAAGGACGTCAATTCCTTACGCTTGAACAAGAAGTTCGGCCTGACGGATGTAGCTTTAGACAATTTAAAAAACAGCGCAAACAATATCTCAATAGTCAATTATCTGTTAAGCGTCGTGCCCTTCCCTGAGGGGCATGCCTTGTTGAAGTTAAGAAGCTTTGTTGAGAACATGCTGTTTTTTAGAAGTCTCGACAATCGTGAGTTTATCGGCCTAAAAGAGGGTGGCAGCAACATAGAGGAATATATCATAAACAACAACCTTACAGAAGACTTCTCGGAGTTTCTGAAAGAGGTGAGCGGTCAGCACTTTGTGTTTGCAAAACCCGTACAGGGCGAAAACATGCTTTATGCCGTTATCAATGGCATTCGCATCCCCTTTTTGTTAGTTGCGTCTACCGGCACAATGAACTTGGAACTGCAATACTATTGGCTGAAAGAGATGGTAAATGCTTCGTTTGTCTTCATTGATGAGTTTGATGCCTTTTACCACCATGAGCTTTCGTATGCCCTTAGTCGACGATTGTTCAAGAGCGACAATCAGTTGTTCTTGACTACTCACGACACGTTCTTGTTGTCCAATGACTTGCTGCGTCCCGATTGTTTTTTCATATTAAAGGACAACAACATAAGTGCCATATGCAACCTTACTAACAAGGAACTTCGATTTGGCCACAACTTAGAGAAACTGTATAGAGGGGGTACGTTTGGCGTATGATATTGTTTGTATTTGAAGGAGGAAAAGCCGAGCCTACTGTGTTGGCATGGCTATGATGTTAGCAGAATAAAAAATGTTATTTTAGGAACCCAACATAGTGGCGCTTTGAAATAAATGCGCTAACTTTGCATAAGATAGGCTGCATCTCAGCATAATATTCAAGCGGAGCT
>NZ_JAHKBE010000113.1 GCF_018789675.1 Hallella faecis | reverse complement strand
ACGACGTGGAACATTACCAGATTCATTGACGAGATTTTCAGAGAATTGCTTGCATATCTCAAGTATTTTGACGAATTTTGTATAAAGGTTGTACATACGATGGTTTGAACTTAATGTTTTGAGCACCACTAAGTTACTAAAAATCAGCGATATATACAACCTTTTACTCATATTTATCAACTTAAATTAATTCCGCCAACGGGTACATATAATAAAATGGGACACATAGAACTATTGGATGCATATAATAATGTCATCAATGAATGGAAAGAGAGAACACGTATGGAAAATGGAGATGTTCTCGATTTGATCAAGAGGGGACTTGTCGTTTGTGAGAATACACACAGGCGTGGGTTACTATTGAATGGTATTAATCCTTCGTTCAACGAAAAAAAGAATGATAAGAGCAATATCTTTTTCGTCTTTTCTAATGCGGAAGACCAAGGAAGGAGCAGATATTGGGCGAAAAAGCACAAGCAGTTCGGTGGTCGTGACTCTGATTTGGTTCAAAATCATATGGGATATCTGGACCTGTTTCCTCTTAAAGAAAGCCGTCAACTTAGATTCGAGAAGATTCTTCGTCCATACAATGACTTGAGAATGCTTCTGCTGAAGAAGACGCAGGAGGAAATCGAACGGATAGACCCCAAACTGATTGTTCACGCTAATAAAGGTTCATTGTATTACTGGGGACTGAATCCTAAGACATATCAAAAAGATTACGAAAACCCATGGCTCAATTATGATTTTGATGAGATTGACCTTCATGATTGTCCGCCATTGGAAGAGTATGCCAAAAGATTGGATAGCAAGGATATCCCAATGGAGAAGAGGTTTGTTCATCTTTATAGAATCTCAGGCAATGCCTGGGGTAAAGACTCCAATCATTTTTTCTTGGCGTATATTATGGAGTATAACCGAATGGAGGGTTGGAAACGTGACCAATTGTTGACGGCCGAAGAGATGAAGGCGCTATGGGAATGGTGTGACAGATACTAATACATAGAATATATCCAATATGGGGGAAGAATATAAAGATTTTCAGAAGAAGAAGATTTACGGTTGTCTCGTAGATTACAAAGAGAGGCATATCACTCGTGATAGCGGCAAATACAAGGGCGAAGAAAATCCCTGGTTCTTGCCTGAGAAGTATTGGGACGAGGAGCTTCCTGCCATGTTATACGATGGTATCAGAGAGACGGTTAAGGAAATCCAAAACAGTGAGTTTAAGTACACGCCGCATATCTTTGCTTTTAAGCATGTGGCAAGTTCTCAAACGGCTTGCGTCAACTTGTTTGTTCCAATCATGGAGTCTGAATCCGTGAATGACATTCTCAAAAGTATTGAGGCTTGTCCTAAGGATTTCAAGTGCGTGGCTAAGGAACAGCTGTTCCACGGCTATCGATTTGAGTTTTGGGACTCTACAGACGAGAAGTCAAAAGGGTTGCTGGGCGACCATTCCAAAAGGCGGGTACGGACAGTGATGTGGCCATCGCATACTACAATACAGATGATGAACTTTGCCTATGGCTTATCGAACATAAACTGACTGAGCAGGAGTTCACTGCCTGTGGCGGTTATAAGAGCAAGGGCAATGATGAGGAGGGCAAGGCGAAATGCAGGTCGTGTTCAATGGAGGATATTCTGAACAATCCAGATATTTGCTATTATCACAGGGTGTGCAAGTATAACTATTGGAACATCATGAAGGATGGTGGCGCTGAGTTTTACGTAAAAGCCTATGAGGGCAAGGGTTGTCCTTTCCGTGGAGGTATGAACCAGTTGTGGAGAAACCAACTGCTTGCCATGGTATTGGAGAAAGAAGGGACATACAAAAATGTCTATTTCTCAGTTGTTCATCATCCAGAAAACCACTTCCTCGGTAAATCAATGTCTGAGTACGCTAAGCTGACTGACTATTCACCAAAATTCAATAGTTTCACGTCGGATAAACTGATTTATGCTTCATCAATTGATGGCAGTCTAAAAGATTGGGTTGCGTGGTATCGTGAGGTGTATTATGGGATGTGATAGTTTCTGTTTTCCCCTAAACATTGTTTATTACATGCAGCGGTGCTTATGTAATACCGCTGTATTTGAATAGCCTAGAATTGTGCCTCGATAATAATGTGAAAATACGTTGCGTAACTCAGGCGCACCCGACAAACCCTGTGGAGTAGGCCGTGCAGATGCTAACCCAAAACTGT
>NZ_JAHKBE010000112.1 GCF_018789675.1 Hallella faecis | reverse complement strand
AGGCATACCCTCGTCTATAGATATTGAATTCTTAGAATTAAACGACAACCCCTACTTTAACGATGAAGAAGGAATTGGTAGAGGTCGTCTTCGACCGTAGAAAAAACTCCGAGAAGAGGGGTTACGGATTTTTGGAAGTGCAAGTTTATCTTGGACGTGCCACTCGTAAATACATTATGATTGGCAAGTATTCACCCGACGACTGGCAAGCAGCAGCAGCTTCGCCCGAAACACAAGCTCTGGTAGCAAAGTGTAAGAAAATCATTGCTGCGATGGACGTTCTTGATGAAGAGCGTACCTACGACAATTTCATGTATCACTTCAATGGCGAAGACAAGAAGCCTAAGGTGGAAGTAAAGGAGGAGCAGCCCAAAGAGTCGGAGAAAAGTGGAAAGAGCTTTCTCGACTTTATGGAGGAAGCTCTCGCCAATGAAGATTTGCGCGAAGGTACACGCAAGCACAAGATTTGTGCCATTGAAACCGTGCGCACATTCGGTAAGCTCAACACCTATGGCGACTTGACTCCGAAGAACATCATCGCCTTTGACAACTGGCTGCATGATGGCAACCGTACCGATGTGACGTGTTACGGCTACCACAAGAAAATCCACAAGTGGGTTCGCCAACTTTATCAGATGGGCGAAATTCCACAGGATCCTTATCAAGTGGTGACGTTGAAGCGAGGCAAGTGCCGTGAGCGTGAACCGCTCACCGAACTTGAACTGAACCTCATGCGCAACTACAAGTTCGAGGGCAAACTTGCCAGGGTGCGTGACCTCTTCATCTTCGCTGCCTATACTGGTCTGTCGTTCTGCGACACACAGACCTTCGACTTCGAGAGCATGACGAAGAAGGAAGGCAAGATGTACTACATCGATGGTGGCCGTATCAAGACTGAAACAAAGTTCTTCACGCCTATCCTCTCTCCTGCCATGAAGGTGCTTGAGAAGTACGACTACCAACTGCCTAAGATAAGCAATCAGAAAGCCAACGACTACCTTCATGTGATACAGATGGAGCTGCACTTCAGGCAGAAGTTGACTTTCCACATGAGTCGCCACTCCTTCGCTACAATGGCATTGGCTCACGACGTGCCTATAGAGAATGTGGCTCGTATGCTTGGGCACCAGGACATCAAGACCACACAGATTTACGCCAAGGTGCTGCGCACCACCATCGAGCGCCATGCCACAGCCCTGCAGCGTTCAATCAGCTAAGACACGATAGAATATTCCCTTTAGTAACTGCGACTTTCCCGACTCATGGAAGGTGGCAGTTATTTTTTCGCATATATACCTCTGCCCACGTATGTAGAACAATGCACGAGGATTAGGTATTGTGTCAGAGAGGAAAGAGAAATGGAACTTCTGCTTTCCATCAATCTTGTGCATTGACAAGCGCATAGAATTGGCTATGCCGTCTTTCAATCGCAAGGTGAATAGAGTTCTGTTATACCCAAACGAGTCAGTAACCTCCACCTTATCTATTATAGGATGTGGCTGATTACCGCCGAAAAGATAATGTCCACTCCAAAAGCCGACATATATAACATCAAAGTATGCAGATGACTTCTCGGTTTCTCCTTTGCTAATCACATAGCTTGCAGTGCCTTGTGCCAAGTCTCCGGCATCATAGTCGACATCATCGTGATAGCGTACCGATGATAATTGCCCTTCATTGTTCGGCCTTTGTCCTATGTAGATTCCAGAAGATGCAGAGCCAGAAGAACCCGTACCGTCTTCCGATATAGTCCATGTTTCTCTACTGCCCAACTCTCCGCAGTCGAGAAACATACAATTGCCATACTTGTCGTCAGTACCCTCTATCCATGCAGGAACGATTTTCAGTTCAATATCGTCAGCATCATTATCAACAAAATAATCTCCGAACTGATTTACAGGCATCAGACGGTTATAATACTTGTACCACTTCATGCCATTATGCTTGCTGACAAATTCTGATTTGTAGCAGTACATTATAAAATAGGTATCAATCTCCTTGCAATAAAAAAGTCTGTTTCCGTCACTTCCAACTGGATAGCCACGGCTGAAAGACTCGCTGTATCCATGTCCGCTATGCCCCGTAGACTTGTAATAACCGCTAATCTTCAACGTCATTGCCTTGTCAATCAATTCCCGAAATGTATCATAGACCAAAGCCTTTGACTTGTTGGCTCTTATAACCCCAAATCGGTCATTAGAAAAAGTTTCTTGTCATTTTCTAATGACCGCCATTAGA
>NZ_JAHKBE010000111.1 GCF_018789675.1 Hallella faecis | reverse complement strand
CTCCACAGGAGAGCAAGACAAAGAAGGGCAAATAACCCTTCTCGTCATCAAAGAGTGGCCTTCGGGTCGCTCTTTTTTGTGTTTTGGGCTCTCTTTTTCCTTACAGAACCATATAAATTTGCTCTTTATCCAACATTTTCCTTGCCGTTATGCATTTATTTCAAAAACATTGCGTAATTTTGCAGTCGTAAATATAAGCGCAATATAAAATAGAAGATAAAACAATATATAAATTATAGCAAAGTATAAAATAAAAGTGTGACATTATGGCTGACTATTACGAATATTCCATACCAGAATTGATAAAGCTGCTTGGAGCGAGATTCAAAGATTATCGTCTGCGTAGTAACATGACGCAGAAGGATGTCTCTGAGCAATCTGGTATCACCATTACTACCATTCACAAGTTTGAGAACGGAACGTCAGGCAATATGTCGCTTGGTACGTTCCTATTGCTGATGAAGGCTATCGGCCAGATAAATACTCTAGACGAACTGATGCCAGAACTTCCAGATTCTGCATATCTCATCAAGTCAGAAAAGAAGGTTCAACGAATTAGACATAAGAAATCATGATAACAAGCTCCCTTAAAATAATGCTCTGGGACAAGGAAATCGGTCGTTTGTCATGGGATGGCAGGAAAGGAATTTCGTACTTCGAGTTCAATCCTGCTGTTATCGGTGGCGAACTGGATCCTTTCCCTCTTATTGCTTCTACCAAGTCACCTGCAAGCCGTCGTCCTATCATGGGAGATAAGGAAATGAAGCTTTACCGTAAATTGCCTCCTTTTCTTGCTGATTCGCTTCCTGATGCTTGGGGAAATCAAGTCTTCGAATGTTGGAGAATACAGAGCGGCATCCGAAACCAGGAAATCACTCCTCTTGAAATTCTCTCTTTCATTGGCAAGCGAGGAATGGGAGCATTAGAGTTTATCCCTGAATCATCTGGCATTAAGAAGTCCGAACAACTCAATCTTAAAGCTTTGACGGACTTGGCTCAAAAGATATTCACTGAGCGTGAGAACGTAAAGATAATGCCAGATGAGTCTTTGACGATGCAATCCTTGATAGCTGTTGGCACCTCTGCAGGTGGCAGACAGCCTAAAGCCATTATTGCCATAAATCCAAAGACAGGTGAGATAAGAAGCGGACAGATAGCTGGGCAAAAAGAGTTTGAATACTGTATTCTTAAGTTTGGTGATCCTTCACGTTCTTCTGCTGAGCTTGAAATGGCTTATTACAAAATGGCTACAGCTGCTGGTATCAACATGATGCCATGTGAACTTATTGAAGTTGAGGGACAGAATCACTTCATAACGCATCGTTTCGATCGTGATGAGGAACGTAAGCTTCACATGCAGACACTGGCTGCCTTATACCCCGAGGCAGACAGCTACGAGAAACTGCTGATGGTATGTCGTAAGATGCGACTTCCTGAATCCACACAGGAAGAGGTATTTCGCAGGATGGTGTTCAACATCCTTGCCAACAACACCGATGACCACAATAAGAACTTTTCTTTCCTAATGGACGAAAACGGTCATTGGCAGTTATCGCCAGCATATGACATGACCTATATTTTCAATGTCGGAGGTTTCCTTCCAGAGACTATGCACTGCCTTATGATGCAAGGAAAGCTGCAAGGTCAAACCCTTGAAGATGCTCTTGCTCTCGCCAAAGATAATGGTATCAGAAAGGCAGAAACCATTATCAAAGAGGTTGCTTCTGCTATCTGTAAGTTCCGTAAATACGCAGAAGAATGTGGTGTAGGTCAGCAATGGATTGCTGCTGTTGAAACTTGCTTGAACAACCATCTGGCAAATTGGGGCTTCTTGCCTGATAGCAGTTCACCATCATTTGATATTGATGGCATTCTATATGAGAATGTACGTGTAGAACAAACTTACAAAGGCAATTTCCATCTTCTTTGCGAGATACAAGGAAAAGAGCGTAAGTTTGTTATATCAAAAAACAAAGCAGCGTATGCAGAGATTGAAGAAACAGGTACTTCCAACCTCTCGATAGAACAACTGCATACACTGGTTGAAACATACCTTGCCAGGTAAATCTACATATTGATACTACATAAAGAGCGGCTTCGGTCGCTCTTTTTTATACCTTCTCCCTACTGAAGGAAAACTGTCTTTTTTACATTCGAAAGTATGGGTAATAGACTTGAAACCATGAAAACATTTGAGTTTGGAGAACATGTATATATACATGAGTAATTCTAAACTTAAACTT
>NZ_JAHKBE010000110.1 GCF_018789675.1 Hallella faecis | reverse complement strand
TAGGCTTGCTTTACAATTTCGGCCACTCCCACACCCTCCAGCAGGAGCGCAAGGTAATGTGATTGCCTGTCGTTGCCACCGCATAGATAGCCAACAAAGAAATTAGCTATGAAACTGAAAATACGAAATATAAATAAGATAAAAACTGCCGACATCAAGTTGGACGGCCTGACCGTGATAGCTGGAGCAAACAGTTCGGGCAAAAGCACGGTAGGCAAGCTTCTCTTTTCTATGGTTAAGTCGCAGGCAAACGCTGAATTTCTTAACCACCAAAGCAAGGAAGAAAAATTAAGGAAAAGAGTTGAAGAACTGTATAAGCGTGCCAATGGATGCTTTTCAAGGTACGACGATGCCAAATTAGCAGAAATACTGCCACTTCCTATTTCGCGGTTTATAGCCCCATTGGTAGAACTTACCGACAAAGAAGAAATTAAGCGACGTCTTGGTAAAATATCGTCGTGGATCGAATCTAAAGATATATCACCACGTATCAAGTCGCTTTTTTCTCAGGATATTGATAACATCAGCATAGCGTTAGGCGATAGCAAGGCGGCAGATATAGCGTCAGAAGTAAGAGTCTTCACAGAGTCGGAATTCATGAACAAGATATGCTCTTACAAGACAAAAGAATCGAAGGCCAAACTCGAATATGACAATCCCAACAGTTTTCTCTCCCTTGAATTTGCCGATGACCTAATCAATCAGGTGTATTTTGAAGGAGACGATTATCTTAGTGATGCCACCTACGTGGAGTCGCCTCTTTATCTCCACATACTCGATACACTCCTTTATGCAGCGACATATCAAGAATACCAGACAAGGCCCATGATGACATTCCGGGGAATGGTGCCAATCCATATCAAAGATCTTGCCAATAAGCTACATGCGTTGCAGATGGTTCCCTCGGGCAAAGAAAGCCAAAGCGAGTATGGACTTTCAGAATTGATGGGCGGGCGCTTTGCTTTCGACAAGGACAGCAAGGTACTTAAGTTCTTTAGCGAACGAATGGGCATGGAACTTTCACCTATCAATATAGCATCGGGAATTAAGACCTTTGGAATGGTACAAATTCTTTTGGAGACCCAGGTTATCGGCAACGACAAGATATTGATTTGGGATGAGCCAGAGAACCATTTGCATCCACAGTGGCAAGTTACGTTCGCCGAGTTGTTGGTCAAGTTGGCCAAACGCGGAATACCTGTGATAATAAGCACCCATAGTCCCTATTTTGTCCAGGGAATACGTTACTTCTCTGCCAAGCACGATTTGGAGACATTCACCAATTACTATCTCGCTGAGGAAGAGGAAGATAGTCGACTTTCGGTTATTCACGATGTAAAGGACGACCTAAACCAAATATTTAGCAAACTGGCAGCTCCGCTCAATGCGATAATGAACGTTGACGAGGCTCGTCGTAATAGGAATTAGGAATGACGCCCCAGGAGCTATACCATTCTATATGTTTGCGTTATCAGGAATGTGAGGTGGACTCTATCTGCCAAACCGAAAAAACATGTAAACGCAACGGATTCTGCAATGATAAGCAACATCATGGTGTAATAGACTTCGATAAAGTGAAAGACACCTATTATGACCACCTGGGTGTCGACAAGAAGCCCGCTTCCGTCGATGCGGTATGCGTTGGAGATCAGCATGAACACTTCTGTTTCGTAGAGCTCAAAGGATGGAAAAACTATATGGCACACCGCTCCCAGCAAAAGAAAAACGTCGAGGAGACTGCTGCAGATTACAACCTCGTAGGAAAGCTAAGAGATAGCCAGAGGCTATGCATGGAGCTCACTTCCAATCCCGATCTTTTTGCAAACATGCCCATCGTGTTTCTGTTAGTAACCGATATCGATGTCAACGAAAATGGATTAGAATGGTTTGCGGATAGGCTAACCGACTTAGCTACGTCTTCGAGTAGCATTTACTCAGAATGCATCTCCAACTCGCGCAAAACGCTCGATTCGGAGATCCACATCCAGCACGATTACATTTGTTGCAAGGATTTTGATAAACACCTCAAAACAATCTGAGAATTCGCGTCAAATCCCTCTCGGTCTACCTTGGCGGTGTAAGCAAAGATTTCATAAAAGATCTGCGTGAAAGTGGCGCGTTGCCATATTATAAGGTTCGCAAAACCATATATTACCCTCCGTGGCATCCACAAGGAGGGCTTCGAAGAGGTGCGCGAATCTACCGAATAACAATCAACGATAATATCCGTTGTTCAGCGGTCATTCGTG
>NZ_JAHKBE010000010.1 GCF_018789675.1 Hallella faecis | reverse complement strand
TCCAGAACCTATCAGGATGGTTACTTATCATGACTCGGTAACAGGTAATGATGTGAGCAATCCCCATGGATGGGAATAGGGGAGCGGTCGTTACTTCTTGTCGAACTGCAAGGTCATCTTGCCGATGTAGATGCCGCTCTTTCCGTTTTGGTCTACGGGGATGGGCTTGCCGTCGAGGTTGTTGGCGTAGCGCAGCGTTTGGAAGTAGGTGTGGCTGTGTCCGCCAAGCACCAGGTCGATGCCGCGCGTGTGGCTTATCACCTCCTGGTCGCCCATGCCGCCCTCGTGCCATCCGAGATGCGATACGCAGATGACGAGGTCGCACTTCTGCTTGCGCAGCAGGTCGGCCATCTTCTGTGCCGTGGCCACGGGGTCTAAGTAAACCGTGTTGCCGTAGTTGCGCTGGTCAACCAGTCCCTTGAGCTCGGGAGCGAGGCCAAACACGCCAATCTTCAGGCCTTGGTGGTGAAGAATGACGTAAGGCTTCACAATGTTTTGCAGGTCGTATTCGCTAAACTCGTAGTTGGCGCAGACGATGGGGAAGTTGAGGCTCTTGAAGAGGCGCGCCATATTCTCCAGTCCGAAGTCGAACTCGTGGTTTCCGATGGTTCCTGCCGCGTAGCCCATTTGGTTCATCAGTCCGGCCTCCACGTTGCCCTTGAAGAGCGTGTAATAAGGAGAGCCTTGCGAGAAGTCGCCACTGTCGAAGAGCAGCAGGTTAGGATCCTTGGCACGCTCCTGACGGAGCATGGCTATGCGGCGCAGGAATCCGCCGCGCCCCGCCTGCACGGTGTCGGCCAGCGTCTCGCCGAGTGGCATGATGCACGAGTGGGTGTCGTTGGTGTGAAGAATGGTCAGCGTCTTCTGTCCGAAGGCTGTTGCCACGCAGAGCAGCATGGCGGCTATGGCGATGAGTGTCTTATTTTTCATAGGTTATTCTCCCTTCCATTTGAGCGTTGACGGCCTTGCCTTGTGCGGCCATGTGCTTGAAATAGTTTACGATGATGTGGCGCACATCGTTCTCCTCGCCCTGCGGCGACACCTCATGGGTCTTCGCCTTGAAGGCCTCGAGGCCCCCGTTGCCCTGCGCCAGGTAGTCGAGCGTTGCCACACGGTATGTGGCGTTGGGGTCGATGGGTTTGCCGTGGAGCGTGGCCGAGCGCAACTGTCCGTCGTGTGTGATGACGAGCTTCACGCCATGGCTAACCCCCTCGCCGCCCACCTTGGCTATCTCGCTGAAGAGCTGCTGGGTCTTCTCGCCCGTGAGCGTGAGGAAACAGATGTGGTTCTCGAACGGCGCCACGTTGAGCACGTCGCCGTAGGTAACGTCGCCCTGAGCGAATGCGGCGCGTATGCCTCCCACGTTGTATACGCCGAAATCGGGCGTTTCTTGGAATGCCTTACCGCCCCACACCAGGATGTCGGCCAGCAGGTTGCTCTCCTCGCTCTCGGGTTTGGCTGCCGACATGTAATGGTCGACGCGTCCCACGACCGGACTCATGATGGAGTCGACCGTGTGCTTGTAGGGCGCCAGGAAGGCAGCCGCTTTCTGATCGGGGTTGGCGTCGTAGCGCTTGTCCACCAGGATACGTGTGCGCTCCACGCCCGCCAGTTGGTAATGCGACCCGCACGACGTGATGAGCATGGGTGCCACCAAGGCTATAAACAGAGTTTTTCTTAACATAACGTTTGGTTTAGATGGTGCAAAGATAATTATTCTTCGTTGTTTGGCGATAGCCGCAACCTAAATAAAATGTTAAAAATGAAAGATTTCTGCCTTGTGACGTGGCCTGTTTGCCTGAAAAACCGTAACTTTGCACCGCTTTTCGGCCCGACCGCTGGTTGAGAGATGAGTTCTCATGCTACGTCGGGTTGGTGAGACAAACAATTTTTAATCAAAAACAACAATGGATTTAATTAAAGTTGCTGAGGAAGCATTTGCAACCGGCAAGCAGTTCCCTGCTTTCAGAGCTGGTGACACTGTGACTGTCGCTTACAAAATCGTCGAGGGTAACAAACAGCGTATTCAGCTCTATCGCGGTGTGGTCATCAAGATCAACGGCGAGGGCACAAAGAAGCGTTTCACCGTCCGTAAGATGTCGGGAACCGTGGGTGTGGAGCGTATCTTCCCCTTGGAGTCGCCCAACATCGACTCAATCGAGATCAACAAGTACGGTAAGGTGCGTCGCGCTAAGCTTTACTACCTGCGCAAGCTGACTGGTAAGGCTGCTCGCATCAAGGAGAGACGCGTGATCAACGCAAAATAATCCTTCCTTTTCAAGCCGCGTTTTCACGCCATGGCATAACCTGAACAAGATAGGTTCTGCTCCATTGGCTTAACGAAAACGCGTGATTCTTGGCGCCAGTGTCCTGCGGGGTGCTACGAAAAGAAAAAGACAGGAGGTAAACATCCCAATGGGGTTGTTTGCCTCCTGTTTCCGTTTATGCCTTGTGGTTCGTTTGTTTAATGACCGATTTAGGGTTGTTTTTAAGACAGTAGACCTATGAACGCGAAGCAGTTTTACCTTATTATATTATGCTTGTGTTTGGGAACGCTCGCATCGTTTGCGCAAGGTGAGGACCTGAGTGTAAAAGGACGTGTTGTAGATGAGGCTGGCGCCATGTTGGTGGGTGTGGAGATAACGGCCAAGCGTATCAGCTATAACACCAAGGGCTATGTGGCTTCTTTGGCCAACGACCCGCTGCTGAAAAAATCGAGTTTGGCAGACGCGTTGCGTATGTTGCCCGGTATTAACCTGGAGGAGGGCTCGTTTTCGGCTTTCGGAGAGAAGATAGGCTCGGCGTTTGTCAATCCTTGTCGGTGCGCAACCGATTGGCGTGGGGCAACAAACGGGCGCGCGTCAATTCCAATAAGGTCATATCTACTGAGTCGATGCGTATGAACTGATAAAAGCCTTTTGGGGTACGCGCCACACTGGCCTTGGCGCGATGCGTCCTGTATGATATTTTGGTGCAAAAGTTGTGCGGCGTTTTTCGTTGAACCAGTCAACGGAACGGTCGTTTTTCCGTGCTCGCCGTAGCCAGTTTGCGTCGTGCGCTCACCGTTAGGCATCTTTCGTTTTGCGAGACCTGCCTAACCGCAGCTCGAAAGGCCACGTTCCGCGACTCGAAAGACCATGTATCGTCCCTCGGTTAGGCATGTTTCGCAATGCGAAATGGCCAGCCAAGAAGGTTGAATTCTTTCCTGTCGCGGTAACTTGTTGATTGTTAGATAATTATGCAATTGCGCTGAGAATGGCGTATTTCCGTCCAATCCTTCCGTCATCGCCACCAACGCTGTAGATTCCAATATAGTTTGTTGCTATAATTCGCATTGCGCCCATCCTCCCAACCGTCCTTTTCAAGGCACGTTTTCTCGCCATGGCATAACCCGAACAAATCCGGATCGGGTCATTTGGCTTAACGAAAATTCGAAAAGAAAACCACAAACTAAATTTCTATACTTATGATCTTATTGGTAACCCGTTTTTATGAGAAGATAGTAGTCCAATGCTTCGCTATGTTTAATGATCATCCCAAATGACATGAAGGAATTGAATTTCTAAGTCTTTATGAAAGCCGTTGAATAATAAGTCGTATAGATAAGCGAACTGATAATTTGATAGTAAAATATTGCTTTCTTTTATTTTTTTTATCAAAAGCCTTTGTTTTTTTTTGTTTTCATTATATTTGCAATTGGTTATTAACAATTAATACTCAAGCGTATGAAAAAGTTAATTCTTCTATTTTTGTTATGCTCTCTATCGTTTTCGGTATCGAGTTTTGCTCCGGTAAGTCAAATTGGTATGGTGTAAGCGGTGTATAACATCACCACATGCCTAATTGTGGCCATGTAGAGACCTATTAGAATTAAGAATTTCATGAAGGAGACGTTCCTTTTTTTATTATGCTTGTGCGTGGGCGTGTTGCCGTCTTTCGCTCAAGACGGCAACCTTACCGTGACAGGACGTGTTGTGGATGAGGCTGGTGCCAAGTTGGTGGGTGCCCATGTGCGGTTTTCCTCGATGGACGAAACGCCGAAGATGACCGATGTGGTGGTCGACACAGCAGGATATTTCGAGGTGAAGCTTCCGCTTAATTACTATACGATGCGCGTTACGTTTACGGGCTTTGCCCCATACGAGGCACGCGTTGAATGTTTAGGCAACATGGATTTGCCACCCATTGTGATGCGTGAGAGCAGCAGCGAACTGGCAGGTGTGGAGGTCACGGCCAAGCGCATTAGCTACAATGCAAGGGGATATGTGGCCAATATAGCCAATGATCAGGTGTTCAAAGGTGTGACACTGGTTGATGCCATGCGCATGTTGCCAGGCTTGTACCTGAAGGATGGCGAGTTTCAGGCTTACGGAGAGAACATAGGATCGGTGTTTGTCAACAATAAGCGCTTGATGTATACGGGCAGCGCCCTCGTGGGATATCTGCGCACCTTGCAGGCCAAGAACATCGTCTCTGTGCAAGTGCTCAATAGCACAGCCGACCCGTTGCTTACCGACAAGATGGCTTTTGTGCTTAAGATTACCACCAAGAGATATGAGGATGGTGGCAACGCCACCGTGGGCGCATCCGCCAAGGCATCGAATGTTTATGATTTCCAGGCCAAGCCCACGCTCAACATTCAGCAACGCATTGGCAAGTGGTCGATGTTTCTCTTGCCAGATTACACACCGCGATCGGTGCTCAACCGTGGGATGAAGAACACCACGCACCTCTACGAGTCGGACGAGGTGCGTAAAGAAACCCAAATGACGCACCTGAAGTTTAAGCCGACCTTGTGGCTAACAGGCGGCCTTTCGTATGAGATCGATAAAAACAATAATGTGTCGCTTAATGTAAGCGGTATGCACCAGAAACGGTTGCAGACAGCCGAAACACGCAACGACGTCTTTGGGAACAGCTTGCAGACGGGAACGACGACCGGTTATGTGGGTGAGCGGCGCAAGATCAACCAGTTTGAAGGCATGGTAAACTATTATGGCGAGCTGCCCATTGCAACATTGTATGGCTCGTTGAATTACGCCTTTAAGGAAGACGATGGGCACACGAGCCGTGACCAGACCCTTGCCAATGGACAGCAGAACCTGTTTAGGCAAGACAAGATGGCCTACTACCACCTGTTCTCCGGAAGTTTGTCGGCCACATGGAAATTGGCCAAAGCACATCAACTCATAACGTCGGCAAGTGTAACCAGTTGGGACAACAAGAGCCACTATTGCCTGCCGTTAGTCGATGGGGCGAACGCCTATCGTTACCTTTACAAGGAATCTTCGTTCGATGGCTCGTTGGGCTACGAGTATAGCAAAGGGGTGTGGGATGTGAATGTGGGAACACGCTACCTCAACTCGCGCATGAAGCCCGTGGTGGAACAAGGCGGCGTGTCGTCGTCTTATACGCGCGATGTGAGCAAGTTGCTGCCCTTCGCCACCATTACCTACATCTACGACCCCGAGTCGTACAAGACCCTAACCCTACAGTATGAGCGCAGCTACGACTTCTCGAACCTTATCGCCATGGATCCCTCAAACGCCTGGCGGTCCGAGTATTCGTACGACAAAGGCAACCCCAACCTTGCGCCGGGGTTTACGGATGAGATAGCCTTGCAAACACGTGTTGGCGGTTTCTCGTTAAGAAGCAAGTATGTAAATACGTTGGCCACCTCGCGTATCTACCAGTTGGACGACAATAAGAATGAGGTGATTTCGTACGACAACGGACTGCACCATCAGTACATCTTCCTCTATGTGGGATTCCCCATGCTGCAGTTCTCCGACAAGTGGCGCGTCAATTACCATTGCACGTATAAATGGTCGAAGGAAAGCTATGGCGGTGAGCGACGGGTGGCCAGCCAAGTGACAGGAGGATTCTTGTCGATGGCCACGTTGCCAGGCGACATCAGTTTGAGCTGCTCGGCCGAGCTGAACAGCCCGCAGCGGTCGTTGTATTCAGACCTTTATTACATAGGAAACATAGACGGCAGTCTGGGTAAGTGGTTCCTGAAGAACAGATTGTATGTGGGGTTGAATTGCAGTTACACCTTCCTGACGCGCAGTAGGACGATGACACAACAGTTCCGTTATGACAGTAGGTTCGACCGTTCCATGTTCATGGCTACGCTGTCGGCAAGCTATCAGCTTAAATGGGGTAACAAGCGGGCGCGCGTCAATGCCAATCGAGTGGTGTCGATCGAGTCGATGCGTATGAACTGACGTTACTGGCGGGGCTTGTCGGTGTAGTTGATGGAGGCGTCGACGTCGCCATGCAGCGCATCGTCGAGGTCGTCCCAGCTCTGGAAACCGGCAAAAAGGGCCAAGCGGTCCTTGGCCTCCTTCGACAACTTGCGCTTGCCTGTTGCCAGCTCCCACAATTTCTTCAGCGAGTGGCTGCTCAGGTTGACGTGGTGCTTGGAGCAGATCTCGGAGACATTCTCGAAATCCTTAACCAACTCGTGGCGGGGATGCGCCATCTTCTTGCCAGCGATGGCGAAGAGACTCTTTAAATCGCGTTTCATATTTTCATAACAGACTAATACCGCGTGCAAAGATACGAAAAGGGAGAAAAGTGGGAAAGCAAATGAGCAAAAAACTCGTTGTGGCTTTCTCACTTCTTCACTTTTTTGTAACTTTGCGGTAAGATTATACCCATCTTATCATAAAATGAAAGAATACGCACTTAAGTATGGTTGCAATCCCAACCAGAAACCCGCCCGTATCTACATGGAGAACGGCGAGCTCCCAGTAGAAGTGATTAACGGCCGTGCAGGCTACATCAACTTCCTCGACGCGCTCAACTCATGGCAGTTGGTCAAGGAGTTGCGCGAGGCCACAGGCCTGCCCGCAGCAGCCTCGTTCAAGCACGTCAGCCCAGCGGGCGCTGCCGTGGGACTGCCCCTGAGCGATACGCTCAAGAAGATCTACTTCGTGGATGATGTCGACTTTGAGCTCACACCACTGGCCACGGCCTATGCGCGCGCCCGCGGCGCCGACCGCATGTGCTCGTATGGCGACTTCTGCGCCCTGAGCGACACCTGCGACGCCGCAACGGCACTGCTCATCAAGCGTGAGGTGTCGGACGGTGTCATCGCTCCCGACTACACACCCGAGGCGCTCGAGATCCTGAAGGCTAAGCGCAAGGGCACTTATTGCGTCATCAAGGTGGACCCCAGCTATGTGCCTGAACCCATTGAGCGTAAGCAGGTGTTTGGCGTTACCTTTGAGCAGGGGCGCAACAATGTGGACCTTAGCGACCCCGCCCTCTTTGAGGATGTGCCCACAGCCAACAAGACGTTCACCCCCGAGGCGCTGCGCGATCTGAAGATTGCCCTTATCACGCTGAAGTACACACAGTCGAACTCGGTGTGCTACGTGAAGGACGGGCAGGCCATCGGCATTGGTGCTGGACAGCAGAGCCGTGTGCACTGCACCCGTTTGGCTGGCTCGAAGGCCGACGAGTGGTGGATGCGCCAGAACCCGAAGGTGCTCAACCTGCCGTTCAAGGATCACATCCGTCGTGCCGACCGCGACAACTGCATCAACGTGTATCTCTCGGAGGAGTGCGACGACGTGTTGCGTGATGGCGCATGGCAGCAGTTCTTCACTGAGCAGCCAGAGCCCTTCACCCGTGCCGAGCAGAAAGCTTGGATCGCCCAGAACACCGACGTGTGTGTGGGATCGGACGCCTTCTTCCCCTTCGGCGACAACATTGAGCGCGCTCACAAGAGCGGTGTGAAGTACATTGCACAGGCAGGTGGATCCATCCGCGACGACAATGTTATTGAGACATGCGACAAGTATGGCATGGCCATGGCCATGACGCACGTGAGACTGTTCCACCATTAATCTCACAGCACCCATTCATTACCCTAACTCCCCAAGTCTCTCCACGCAAGGAGAGGCCTGGGGTTAACACCCTTTCTAATATGGATAATTTCGAAGAGATACTCATTCAAGGCATCAACTTCAGTGGCGGTTCGCGGGGCGCGAAAAAGGATGATGACGACAAGGTGAAGACCAAGGCCAAGAAAAAGAAATACATCACTGGTGCCCACGGCTCAGGGTCGGCCAAGCAAAAGGCCAAGTATCGCGAACAACGCGCCAACCGAAAGTCGCAGCAACGAAAGAAATAGGGCTGCGCAGACCCATTATGAGTGCCCTTTTCGACCGAAAGGCCGATTGGGGAATTGATAATTATCGCTAAACAGAGCGATAAAGTAGAATAAAGATAACGGTTTCTTATATTTTTCCATTACCTTTGCAGCAAATTGGTGTATAGCGCCGTTAGGGGCCCAAAGCGCCAAGAGATGATGGTTTATGAACTTTCGAATTAAGAAACTCGACATATTCATTGTCAGACAGTTCGGCCTCCTCTTTGTAGGAACATTCTTCATCTGCCAGTTTGTGCTGATGATGCAGTTCCTTTGGAGGTATATCAACGTGCTGATCGGCAAAGGACTATCCTTAGAGGTCATGGCCCAATTCCTGTGGTACATGGCCCTGATGCTTGTGCCACAAGCTTTGCCGTTGGCCATTCTCCTCAGTAGCCTCATTACCTTCGGAAACCTGGGTGAGAGCAGTGAGCTGACGGCCATCAAGTCGGCGGGCATATCGCTCATGCAGACCTTCCGGTCGCTCATCGTGGTGTCGATGCTCATCTGTGTGGGATCGTTCTATTTCCAAAACAACGTCGGACCAAACGCCAACCTGAAGATTACCCAACTGCTCATCTCCATGAAGCAGAAAAGTCCGGAGCTGGAGATTCCTGAAGGCATCTTCTACGATGGAATTCCCAATAGCAACATCTATGTGCAGAAGAAGGACCTGAAGACGGGCAAGCTCTATGGCATCATGATCTATCGCATGACCAACAGCTTTGAGGACGCCGCCATCATCCTCGCCGACTCGGGCATGTTGCAGTCGACGGCCGAGAAGAAGCACCTGTTGCTGACGCTGTGGAGCGGAGAGTGGTTTGAGAACATGCAATCGCAGGAGCTGTCGGGCAGCGCTTCGGTGCCCTACCGCCGTGAGAGCTTCATCGCCAAGCGGATCGTGCTCGACTTTGACGGCGATTTCAACATGGCAGACGCGGCGTCGCTCTCCAACGACGCGCGCGGTAAGAGCCTCGAACAGATTTACCATGCCATGGACTCGCTCAACCATACGTATGACAGTGTGGGACGCGCGTTCTACCAGGATGCGAAACGCCTTTACTACCAATCGCCTGTGATCGCGTCGAACGACTCGGCGAAGGCCGTGAAACGGGCGCTGGCGAAAAACTTCGACTTCGACAAACTGGTGGAGAAGGAGAGCCGCGATAAGAAACGGCAAATGCTCGGCGACGCCATGTCGCGTGTGCAGAATGAGCTGAACGACCTGGAGTTCAAGAGCATGATGACGAAAGACAACGAACGCCTGATACGCGAGCATGAGATAGAGGCCATCAATAAGTTCACATTGGCATTGCAATGCCTGCTGTTCTTCTTCATCGGTGCGCCGCTCGGCGCCATCATCCGCAAGGGAGGACTGGGCGTGCCCGTCATTGTGTCGGTCTTTGTGTTCATCGTTTACTACATCCTCGACAACGTGGGCTATCGCATGGCGCGCCAAGGCACGTGGGATGTGTGGTTCGGAAAGACGCTGGCGTTGGGCGTGCTTCTGCCTGCCACGGTGTTTATCACCTATAAGGCATGCAAGGATTCGATGGTGTTTAACGCCGATCTGTGGCGCAGCGTGTTCATGAGGGCGTTGGGACTGCGAGAAAAACGGCATATCGCAGGCAAGGAAATTGTCATCCAGGAACCTGATTATCAGACTGACGCAGCCCAACTGCGCCGCATCAGCGCCGCTGTGGCCGATTACGCACGCAAGCATAACCTGAAGTCGCCGCCCAATGTGGTGAAGGTGTTCTTTAAGTACGAGCCTGACCATGAGATAGAACGCATCAGTGAGCAACTGGAGAGCGTCATTGAGGACTTGGGCAATACGCGCGACCGACAGGTGATGCACGAGATCAACCACTACCCGGTGCTGGCGGTGAAAGCGCACACGAGACCTTTCGAGAAACCGTGGCTCAACGTGGCGTCGGCCATCTGCTTGCCACTCGGCGCGTTCTTCTACTGTCGTATGTGGCGTTTCCGCTTGCGACTGTACCGTGACCTGCAGGTGGTGAGAAACACCAACAGCAGCATCGCCAACTATGTGGAGAAACACTTGGTGGGGGGTAAGCGAGAAACCCAATGACATGAATCATAACGGCGGTGGGCCTCCCCATGGAGCCTCCGCCGGATGGATGAGAAACACTATAGGCCATCGGAACGAGAACTGAAAAACATATTATTCATATAATTAAGGTGAGGTGAGCCCATGGGCGAAATGCCGAAGCTGAGGCATGCTCAGGGCGCAGAACCGCCTGCCGACAACGGTAAAGAACGGCGAGCGCAGGCTAACCAACACCTGTTTCACATGATATTATAATAAGGTATAAAATATGGCAGACTTTAAACTCAGTAGCATTGAAGATGCTCTCAAAGATTTCAAAGAGGGTAAGTTCGTTATCGTCGTCGACGATGAGGATCGCGAGAATGAAGGCGACCTGATCATTGCCGCCGAGAAAATCACCCCGGAGGATGTCAATTTCATGCTGAAGAATGCGCGTGGCGTGCTTTGTGCACCCATCACTCTCTCGAGGGCTGAGGAACTTGACTTACCTCATCAGGTATTGGACAACACGTCGATGTTGGGCACACCGTTCACCGTGACGGTCGATAAGCTCGAGGGATGCACCACGGGCGTGTCGACACACGACCGCGCCGCTACCATCCGCGCGCTTGCCGACCCGATGTCGACACCGCAGACCTTCGGACGCCCGGGTCACATCAACCCACTTTATGCGCAAGACAATGGTGTGCTCCGACGCTCAGGACATACCGAGGCGGCCGTAGACCTCTGCAAACTGGCAGGACTCTATCCCGCTGGCGCGCTCATGGAGATCATGAACGATGACGGATCGATGGCGCGTATGCCCCAGTTGCAGGAAAAAGCTGCGGAGTGGGGAATGAAAATCATCACCATCAAAGACCTCATTGCTTATCGCCTGAAGAAGGAAAGCAGCATTGAGGTGGGCGATGAGGCCGACCTGCCCACCATTTACGGACATTTCCATCTCATTCCATTCCGACAGAGCAACGGACTGGAGCACATGGCGCTCATCAAGGGCACATGGGAGGAGGATGAGCCTATCCTCGTGCGTGTGCACTCGTCTTGTGCCACTGGCGATATCCTTGGAAGTAAGCGCTGCGACTGTGGCGAGCAGTTGCACAAGGCCATGCAGATGATCGAGAAAGAGGGAAAGGGCGTCATCATCTATATGCAGCAGGAAGGACGAGGCATCGGACTGATGAACAAGATCGCCGCCTACAAACTCCAGGAGGAAGGACTTGACACAGTTGACGCCAACGTGCATCTCGGATTCAAGCCCGATGAGCGCGATTATGGCTGTGGCGCGCAGATGTTGCGACACCTCGGGGTGCATAAGATGAGACTCATGACCAACAACCCCACCAAACGAGTGGGATTGGAAGCCTATGGCTTGGAAATTGTGGAGAACGTGCCCATTGAGGTGGCTGCAAACAAATACGATGTGGAGTATCTCCGGACCAAGCGCGACCGCATGGGGCACCTCTTACATCTCAAATAAGAGGCAATAAGTTTCAAAGTGGATAAAAAGTGGCATCGCGTCATAAAATAAAGGCGGAAAGTTTCCGTTTCTATGAATAATATGCTACTTTTGCACAAAAGGTGTATTGATAAATATTAATTGGTTATTATGGCACAATTATCAGATCGACTCAACCGCCTGGCTCCATCGGCCACGCTGGCTATGTCGCAGAAGAGTAATGAGATGAAGGCACAAGGTGTCGACGTGATTAACATGAGCGTCGGTGAACCCGATTTCAACACGCCTGATCATATCAAGGAGGCTGGAAAGAAAGCTATCGACGACAACTTCTCGAAGTATTCGCCAGTTCCGGGATATATGGATTTGCGCGAGGCCATCGTCGACAAGCTTAAGAAAGAGAACCATCTCGACTACACCACTGGCGAGGTGATCGTCGGGACGGGTGGCAAGCAGGGTGTGTGCAACACCATCCTGGCCTTGGTAAACCCCGGAGATGAGGTCATCATACCCGCACCTTATTGGGTTAGCTATCCGCAGATGGCTAAGTTGGCAGGTGCCACGCCGGTCATCGTGCGCGCCGGATTTGAACAAGACTTCAAGATGACCGCCGAACAGTTGGAGGCTGCCATCACGCCCAAGACCAAGATGCTCATCCTCTGCTCACCCAGCAACCCTACGGGAAGCGTTTATTCGCAGGAGGAGTTGAACGCCTTGGCTGAGGTCATCCTCAAGCACGAGGACATCTTCGTGCTGTCGGATGAGATATACGAGCATATCAATTATGTGGGCAAGGCCGCAAGCATCGCCAGCTATCCCGGCATGAAGGAGCGCACTATCATCTGTAATGGCGTGAGCAAGGCGTATGCCATGACGGGTTGGCGACTGGGTTGGGTGGCCGCTCCGGCATGGATCGTCAAGGGCATCAACAAGTTGCAGGGACAATACACCAGCGGTACTTGTGACGTGAGCCAGAAGGCTGCCGTGGCCGCCTATGTGGCAAGTCAGGACTGCGTGGAGCAGATGCGCGTGGCCTTTGAGCGCCGCCGCGACCTCATCGTGAAGCTCGCTAAGGACATTCCCGGACTTGAGGTCAATGTTCCCCAGGGTGCGTTCTATCTCTTCCCCAAGTGCAGCAGCTTCTTCGGCAAGAGCGATGGCGAGACTGTGATCAACAATTCCACCGATTTCGCCATGTATATCCTTGAAAAAGCGCACGTTGCGACGGTAGGAGGCGATGCTTTCGGCGACCCCGATTGCTTCCGTATGAGCTACGCCACAAGCGACGATAACATCCGCGAGGCGATGCGACGCATCAAAGAGGTTCTTGCCGTGTTGAAATAAAATTGTGTTAAAAGTTAATAAATTCGCACAAAGTCACTTGTAATTTGCTATCTTTGCGAAAGAATTCCTTCGGCAGATGGTGCTTAGAGCGCATTGTCGAGGGGCTTTGGGGTGAATATAATAAGAACCTAAATTACTTCGGACATAACTTAAATTTATCAATAATCAAAATTAATTCATTAAATTATGGCAACTACACAAAAAGCCGCAGCCCCCAAGGCTGCAAAGAAGTCTGAGGGCTTCACTGGTATCAGAGGCGCATTCTGGATCATCGTTGTATGCTTCGTTGCTGCTATCTGCATCTTCAATTTCGTCCTTGGTGACGGCGCTAACTTCCAGGGTGGCGACAACGCCAACGCTCCTGTGAACATGCTCGGTACAATCTTCAAGGGTGGATACGTTGTGCCTATCATCCACACGCTGTTGCTCACCGTGCTCTGCCTCGCTGTAGAGCGCTACCTGGCTCTGAAGACCGCTTTCGGTAAGCAGCCCCTCACCAAGTTCGTGCAGAACATCAAGGCTGCCTTGAAGGCCAATGATTTCGCTAAGGCTGAGGACCTCTGCAACAAGATGAAGGGTTCTGTAGCCAACGTAGTGCTGGCTTCTCTCCGCGCTTACAAGGACATGGAGAGCGGTGCCAACGTTTCTCTGAAGAAGAGCCAGAAGGTCGCTAAGATCCAGCAGGCTCACGAGGAGGCCACTCAGCTCGAGATGCCTACTCTGCAGATGAACCTCCCGATCATCGCCACTATCGTTACTCTTGGTACTCTTACTGGTCTGCTCGGTACTGTGACGGGTATGATCCGTTCGTTCCAGGCTCTGGCTGCTGGTGGTGGTGGTGACTCACTCGCCCTGTCTACTGGTATTTCTGAGGCTCTGATCAACACTGCTTTCGGTATCGCTACTTCTTGGTGCGCTGTTATCGCCTATAACTTCTTCACCAACAAGATCGATAAGTTGACATATGCACTTGACGAGGTAGGTTATTCAATCGCACAGACATACGAAGCCAGCCACGCAGATGAGGCTTAATTTTTGCTAACCCCTTAAAAATTTATCGCTATGGGTAAAGTAAAAATTAAGAAAGCAGACGTCTGGATCGATATGACTCCTATGTCCGACGTGATGGTGCTTTTGCTGACATTCTTCATGTTGACATCAACATTTACGAAGAGCGAGCCAGTGAAAGTGGAAACGCCGGGATCTGTGTCTGAGATTAAAGTTCCAGATAAGAATGTCCTGAATGTCCTTGTCGGTAATGATGGCAAGATTTTCATGAACATGGACAAGGTGTCGGATGTGCAGGTCGTCCTCGACGATGTTACCGGACAGTTCGGTATCTCGCTGACTGCCGCCCAGCGCGCCAAGTTCCTTGACGACCCCATGTGGGGTGTTCCAATGAGCGAGCTCGAGGGGTATCTGAATCTGAGTAAGTCAGATATGCCTGAGGCTATCAAGAAGTATGGTATCCCAACGGACTCTGTCCCTGGTAAGGAGGGCGAGGCTGCCATGAGCGAATTCCAGCTGTGGGTGAAGGCCGCACATCAGGCTAACCCCGAAGCTAAGATCGCTATCAAGGCCGACGTCAAGACACCGTACAAGGTAGTGAAGAAGCTCATGTCGGAGCTCCAGGACATGAATGAGAACCGTTACTATTTGATTACTCAATATAAGAAAGCGGAGGACGAATAAATGTCAGCAGGAAAAAGCAAACAGAAGAAGATGAACGTCCGCGTAGACTTTACGCCTATGGTGGACATGATGATGCTTCTTATCACGTTCTTCATGCTCTGTACGTCTTTGGCTAAGCCGCAGACTATGGAATTGAGTATGCCAAGTAACGATAAGAACTTGCAGGATCAGGATAGGACCGTGACAAAGGAATCGTACACCGTTACGATTTATTGCTGCGCAAATAACCAGATCTATTATGTTGCTGGACTGATTAAGCCCGAGAAGCCCGAGTGCTTGCAAAAGACTACTTGGGGAAGCAAGGGTATCCGTCAGGTCCTGATCAACCACGTCACTGAGGATGGAACCTCTCCTGTGCAGGATGTCATGAAGGCCAAGCAGGCTCTCGATGACCAGCGCACAAAGCTTGAGAGTGAGGGTAAGAAGATGGACGATTCAACCTATAACGCCTCCTTGGCTAAGATCAAGGCCGGTAATATCGGTGGTAAGAAGATCCAGACAATGACCGTCATCATCAAGGCTACGGACAATGCTACCTACAAGAACTTGGTTGACGCTCTCGATGAAATGCAGATTTGCAGCATTGGTAAGTATGTGATTGATAAGATGAATGCCGACGATGAGGCTCTTCTCAAGAAGAACAACGTCAAGGAGTAAGTCAAAGGTCTAAATCATTAATAGTTTAAGAAAATGGCAAACATTGATTTAACAACGAACGGTTGGACCGATCTTGTCTTTGAAGGACGTAATAAGGAATACGGCGCATATAAGCTCCGTAGACAAACTCCTAGGAGAAACATCTATGCAATCGTTATCATTGCGATCATCGCTTTGGTCCTTATCGGTGTCTATGTGGCTAAAACAGCTTACGACCAGTACCAACTGAACCACCAGAAGAACGAACAGGTTACTGAGATCTCGCAGATCAACCAGCCTAAGAAGAAGGCTGAGGTGAAGCGTAAGGAGATCCAAATTCCTGAGAAGAAACAAGAGGTGGTTAAGGAGGTTAAGTCTTCTATCAAGTTTACGGCTCCTGTTATCAAGAAGGATAACGAGGTGAAGCCCGAGGATGAGATGAAGACCCAGGAGGAGTTGATGCAGACCACCACAGCCATCGGTGCTTTGGACGTTAAGGGTAACAGTGAGACTGGTGAGGTGCTGAAGGTGACACAGCGTGTTGCCGATGAGCCTATCGCCGCTCCGAAGCCCGAAGTAGAGAATAAGGTCTTTGAGGTCGTTGAGCAGCAGGCTTCGTTCCCTGGTGGTGATGCCGCCCTGTTCAGATACCTGAACGATAACATCAAGTACCCTGCAGTGGCTCAGGAAAATGGTATTCAAGGCCGTGTTACCGTATCGTTCGTCGTTGAGCGTGATGGCTCAATCACTGACGTGAAGGTGGAGCGTGGCGTTGACCCGTCTCTTGACCGCGAGGCTACTCGTGTCGTGAAATCTATGCCTCACTGGATTCCTGGTAAGCAGAACGGTAATGTCGTTCGCTCACGTTTCAGACTTCCTGTGACCTTCAGACTCAGCAACTAATTGTATGAAGAAATCAACATCTTACTTTTTCGTAGGATTAACACTGTTCGCCGGTCTTTGCTTTTCTTGTTCTGATAACAAGAAGGGTAAAGACGGTCGAACTGATACTTACTCATCAGGGGCGATCTCTTTCGTCTCTGATGAAAGTTTTAGTCCCATTATTGAGGAAGAGCGTACGGTCTTCCAATTCGATTATCCCCAAGCTAAGGTTACTCCTGTGTATACCAACGAGTCGGATGCTATCAATCGTCTTTTGGATGGCAAGGCTTGGTTGGCTTTTGCTGCTCGTGACTTCAAAGCGTCTGAGCTTCAAAACTTGCAGGCAAGGAACTTTAGGCCTGTGTCGATCAAGGTGGCTTACGACGCCTTGGCCTTCATTGTGAACAAGGCCAGTAGCGACACAATTATTTCTGTTCAGGACATCAGGAATGTTATGAGTGGAAAGGCTACTAAGTGGAGCGACATTTCCAATGGAGCATCAAGTGGCACCATCACTGTTGTATTCGACAATGCTAAGTCGAGCACAGTCCATTTCGTTGAAGATTCCATACTTGGCGGTAAGCCGATCACCAATCCCAATGTGGCTGCGGTGAACAAGACTGCCGAGGTGATTAAATATGTTGAGGAAAACCCTGGCGCGATTGGTGTTATTGGTAACAATTGGCTTAACGATAAGCACGATTCTACCAATCTCACTTTCAATAAAAACATTCGCGTCATGCGGGTCAGCAAGGTTCATCCTGCCACACCGGCGAGCAGCAGGTTGCCTTACCAATATTACATCTATAATGGTGAATATCCTCTCGTGAGAACCATCTATGCGCTTCTGAATGATCCGCGCCGTGGCTTGCCTTGGGGCTTCGCTCACTTCATTGAGGGGCCAAAGGGTCAGCGCATCGTGATGAAGGCTGGTTTGCTTCCCGTTTTGGGTCAGATCAATGTGCGGGATGTTAATGTAAGTCAATAAATAAAACTTTTGGTCTCATTCATCGTCTGCTTTATAAAGAAACCATTATTTAAAAGTCAGACAAGAGAGAATAAGAATTTTTGAGAACAACAACCCCATTAACGTTTAGAATTATGAAGACTATTAAATATGTATTGATGGGTGCTTTGCTGTTTGGTGCAGCAGCCCCTGGTATGGCTCAAGACGACAACAAGGCCGTTATCGAGCAGGTAGTGAGTGTTATCAAGGCCAAGCCCGCAAATCTCAGCGATCAGGTGAAGGACTTTGGCAAGAAGTACAAGAAAAACACAGAGGTTCTCTTGGCCATTGGACGTGCATTCCTTGAGCAGAAGGATCTCGTAAATGCTCGTGATTTCGCAGAGCGTGCTTTGGCTCGCGACAACAAGAACGCACATGTATGGTTGCTGAAGGGTGATATTGCTGTTAGTGATAACAATGGCGGTGACGCTGCTGTTGCTTATCAGAACGCCATCTATTTTGACCCGAAGGAACCCGATGGTTATTATAAGTATGCGATGGTTCAGCGTGGTGTTGACCCTGCCGGTGCAGCCCAGGTGCTTGAGGATCTTCGCCAACAGCGCCCCGACTATCCTGTTGATCAGTTGATTGGTCATATTTTCTTCAATGCACAGGACTACCAGAAGGCTGCTGATGCTTTTGCTAAGGTGTCTGATGTTACTAAGATGAAGCCTGAGTACATCACTGAGTATGCTACTGCTACTTGGTTGCTCGGTCATCGCGAGCAGAGTATTGAGGTTTGTAAGGCTGGTCTCTCTGTAAATCCTCGTAAGGCTGCTTGGAACCGTATCGCTTTCTACGACTATACTGACTTGAAGAAGACGGATGAGGCTTTGGCTTATGCCGACAAACTCTTCAATGCCAGCGATTCTGCCCACTTCATTGCAGAGGACTATACATATCACGGCACAGCCTTGCTGCAGGCTAAGCGTTGGGATGATGCTATTCATGCTTTTGAGAAGGCTTTGGAGCTTAATGAGGGCAACAATAAGCAGAAGAGCATCATCAACAAGAACCTCTCTGACGTCTATCTGCAGAAGGGTGATTTCGATAATGCCGTCGCTTATTTTGAGAAAAGTATGGAAGGCTCTGAGAAGCCGACTATGGATCAGCTCGACAACCTTGGCTCACTCTATGCCGATATTGCCTCTAAGAAATTGAAGGCTGAGGATAAGGCGGGTTCTGATGAGGCTTTCCGCAAAGCTGATGGAGTTTATGCTCGCATGTTGGAGTTGTATCCCAACTACGCCAACTATTGCAATTACATGCGTGGTCAGGTTAACGCCAACCTCGATCCCGATAGCAAGGAAGGTCTTGCCAAGCCTTATTATGAGGCGCTTGCCACCTCGTTGGAGGCAAAAGCTGAGAAGCAGTCAAGTGAGATCGCCATGTTGAAGCAGGCCTACCTGTACCTTATCGTTTACGATTTCAATGTGCTTCAGGACAAGGCTGCCGCTAAGGCTGTTTCTGAGAAACTCCTGGCCGTTGACCCTGAGAACGCTGTGGCTAAGCAAGTGATGGCTATGTAATTTCGTTATCAAGGCGACTTCAAATGGTTGCTACTCAATAATATGAGCGGGGTGCATCTCTAATGATGAGAGATGCACCCCGCTTTCATTTTGTTGATAGTGTAGGGAATCTTCTTGGTCTTATTGTACTCGCAAGGCTTGCACGTTACCGATTGGTTTTCGCTATCGTAGGGTATCTTCCTGTTTCTGTAGCACTCACAAGAGAGCCTGCCAGTGAACAATGTACTGTTAGCCTTTTACAAACCTGAGAACCTCAGGGCTTATGCTGAACGATGTGAAATGGATGGCAAAACAAAAGCCCAACCTGAAACCAGGCTGGGCTATATGTCTTTCTGATGATTGCTTATCAGAACTTACTCGGCGAGGCTGATTGCCTCGTTCGGGCATACAGAAGCGCAAGTACCGCACTCTGTGCACTCGTCAGGATTGATTTTGTAGATGTCGCCCTCAGAGATAGCGCCAACGGGGCACTCATCGATACATGTACCGCAAGCAACGCAGTCATTACTAATTACGTAAGCCATAATAATAAAATGTTTATTGTTAATACTGTTTTGTTAATTCGCAATCGTTCGACAACCTTTGCTGTTGTCTTTTTATTGTTTTGCAAAGATAGTCAATTTCCCCATAATACCTACAAATGATGAAGATTTTTTTTGCGATTTAACATTCGCTACTAAAAAATGAGGGTAGGGCGTTTGCCAAACAATAAATTGCGTGCTGCGTGCGTTATTCCTTATATGAAGCGAATATTGTGCCTTTTTATGCTCTCCCTGCTTGTGATTCGCGTGGCGTGTGGGCAGGAGCGTACGGTTGAGAACCGGCCGTATACCGATTTGCGTAAGTTCCATTTCGGCATTCTTGTTGGTACCCATTTGCAGGACCTTGAGTTCAACAATGTGGGTCCACAGCTCATTACCAATGCCGATGGCACCCAGCAGCAATATGTGATCACCTGCGACCAAGACCGTTGGGATGACGGTTTCAATGTGGGTGTGTTGGGTGAGCTGCGCCTTAATCGCACCTTCCAGTTTCGCATCGCTCCGGCCATGTATTTCGGAACCCGTCACATCTCGTTTCATAATATGGACACCAGCGCCCCCGACTCTATGTTGGCGCGCAACCAGACGTTGAAGACCGCCTATTTCTCATGTGCCCTTGATCTAATTGCTGCTTCGGCCCGTTTCAATAACCATCGTCCATACGTAATGGTGGGTCTTAATCCCGTCATTAACTTGAGCGGCTCTAATGACGATTACCTAAAACTCAAGCGTTACGACCTTTTCCTGGAAGCCGGCATCGGTTGCGACTTTTACCTTCCTTTCTTCAAGGTCAGACCTGAGTTGAAGTTCATGTACGGCCTCACAAACAGTCTCGACACCGATCACGCCTCACAGATTCGCGACCGTTCGATGTTGCCCTATGCCATGTCGGTTAATAAGGCCCGATCGAAGATGATAGCGCTGACCTTCTATTTCGAGTAACCCGCTTGCGAGTTCTTTCCGAGGGCTTTTCGGTAGGCTTGTATGATGGGGTCGGTGCCCTCTGCATTCATCCGCTTAAAGATCTTCTCCAATTTTTTCGTCTGTTTCTTGATACGTCGCAATCGAGGGTCCACAGTGTCTGCCATACTGAAGTTGATTCCCCTGATGGGGTTTCGCAGTTCAAACTCCTTCCGGGCCTCTTTTGTCCATCGCTTCACGCTCTCTGTGAGTTGCTTGTTGCGATATACGCCGTACACCACAATCTCTCCGATGTTGTTGTAGTCCTGCATCAGCGGGATGGAGTCGGCAGTAAGTGAGGCCGGAATGGCCAACGACACATAGCCTGTCGCACTGATGTGCAGTGTGTCGAAGCGCTCGGGGATGAACGCCTCGCCAAGAATTGTCGACGCCTCCGCTTCCTTGTGGTCCACCCACACCAATGCGTCCCTCACGGGCTCGTTTCGCTCAGGGTCGTAAACGGTGATGCACCGTTGAGCTTGCGCAGCCATGGAAGAGGCCAGCAGCGTTATGATGATCCATGATTTCTTCATGTTTCTTTTGTCTATGTGATGTTGTTTGTAAGCAATTACAAAGGTAATGCAATTTGCATAGAGTGCGAAACGATTTATCCCATTTCTTTTTCCCCCATTCGTTCATTAGCTTTTCCCCAAAATCGTTCATTAGCTTTTCATTTTGTTTGTGTTTGCTTTGAGCGAGTCGCGACAGTTGCACTGGAAGCTACTGACTAAGTCGTAACGATCGTGAAAACTGACGCTGAGAGAAACGATCGTTAGAGATGAAAGGCCCCAATAACATCCCAATAATCTCCTTTTTCAGTTTAATAGCCGATTTTGCTGTAACCTTAATCAATCCTTATAATTGCTACAAATGCCTGCGCCTAACTTGACTTGTGACATTTTAACGTTTCAAAAACAACGAAATTGCTCAATTATTAGGCATGGTTTGTCTAAAAATGATTAACTTTGCAGCCTAATCGAATAACGTACGTATTTACATGGCTGAAACAAAGAAGATCAAGACTGCGCTTATCTCAGTCTTCCACAAGGATGGATTGGAGGAAATCCTTGCCAAGTTACATGAAGAGGGTGTTGCTTTCCTGAGCACAGGTGGCACACAGAAGTTTATTGAGGGTTTGGGTTATCCTTGCCAGAAGGTAGAAGACGTAACCACCTATCCTTCTATTTTGGGTGGTCGTGTGAAGACCCTTCACCCGAAGATTTTTGGAGGAATCCTTGCTCGACGCGACAATGAGGGCGACCAGCAGCAGATGGCCGAGTACGATATTCCTTCTATCGATTTGGTCATTGTCGACCTTTACCCGTTTGAGCAGACCGTGGCCAGTGGAGCCTCTGATGCCGACATCATCGAGAAGATCGATATTGGTGGCATTTCTCTCATCCGTGCAGGAGCCAAGAATTTCAAAGATGTGGTTATCGTGCCCAGCAAGGCCGAGTATGGCATGTTGCTCGATGTGCTGAAGGCTAAGGGTGCACAGACCGATTTGGAGGATCGCAAGCAGTTCGCAGAGCGTGCTTTTGGCGTCAGCAGTCATTACGACACTGCCATCCACAATTGGTTTGCTAAGTAGTTTCGGGCACAGAACTTAATAAAGAACATGGGATTTTTTTCATTTATTCAAGAGATCGCTATGGATCTCGGTACCGCCAACACCATCATCATCAGCGATGACAAGATTGTTGTTGACGAACCGTCAGTGGTAGCCTTGGATCGCCGCACCGACAAGATGATTGCTGTGGGTGAGAAGGCTAAGATGATGTACGAGAAGACACACGACAATATCCGTACCATCCGTCCGTTGCGCGATGGAGTCATTGCCGACTTCACCGCTTGCGAGCAGATGATGCGTGGCCTGATTAAGATGGTCCACACGGGTTCGCGCCTGTTCTCTCCGTCGTTGCGCATGGTCATTGGTGTACCCTCTGGTTCAACGGAGGTGGAGCTTCGTGCTGTTCGCGACTCGGCCGAGCATGCCGATGGTCGTGATGTTTACCTCATTTTTGAGCCTATGGCAGCAGCCATTGGCATTGGTATCGACGTCGAGGCCCCAGAGGGCAACATGATTGTTGATATCGGCGGTGGCTCCACCGAGATCGCTGTCATCTCGTTGGGTGGTATTGTGAGCAATAACTCCATCCGTATCGCTGGTGACGATCTGACGGCCGACATCCAGGAGTATATGAGCCGTCAGCACAACGTGAAGGTTTCTGAGCGCATGGCTGAGCGTATCAAGATCCACGTGGGATCGGCCCTGACCGACTTGGGCGACGAGGCTCCCGAGGATTATGTGGTGCATGGTCCTAACCGCATCACAGCACTTCCCATGGAGGTGCCTGTGTGCTATCAGGAAATTGCTCATTGCTTGGATAAGACTGTGGCCAAGATTGAGAATGCCGTGCTTTCGGCCCTCGAGGCTACCCCGCCTGAGCTCTATGCCGATATCGTGAAGAACGGTATCTATCTCACCGGTGGTGGTGCGTTGCTGCGTGGTCTCGACCGTCGTTTGAAAGACAAGATCAACATTCCTTTCCACATTGCCGAGGATCCGCTCCACAGCGTGGCAAAGGGCGCTGGCATCGCTTTGAAGAACGTCAATCGCTTCTCATTCTTGATGAGATAAGTTTTTGTTTGAGCAGTGCGTAATCTATTAGAATTTCTTGCACGCTACAACCATTGGCTTCTCTTCGTCCTCCTTGAGGTGATAGGTGTCGTGCTGTTGTTCCAATACAACAGCTATCAGGGCAGTGTGTGGTTCTCATCCGCCAATGCCGTTGCTGGCAAGGTGCTGAGTTGGGACGCTAAGGTGGAGTCTTTCTTCTCCATGTCGAAGGCCAACCAAGAGCTCACCCAACGCAACCTCTATCTCGAGCAGCAGGTAAAAATGCTCTCGGGACAATTGGGTGAGGCCACCAAGGACAGCGGATGGGTTCATCGCAACCAGTTGTCCCTGCTTCGTTCGTTCAAGTTGATACCCGCCAAGGTGGTTAGCAACTCGGTCGATCGTTACGACAACCTTCTCACCATCGACAAGGGCAGTGCCGACGGAGTGCGTAAAGACATGGGCGTTGCCTGCGGCCAAGGGGTCGTGGGCATCGTCTATATGGTTTCCACCCATTATTCGGTCGTCATTCCCGTTCTCAACACCTCGTCGAACATTAGTTGCCGCATCCGAGGCCGTGGTTATTTCGGTTATCTCCATTGGAATGGGGGCGACCCTCGTTTGGCCTATATTGAGGATGTTCCTCGTCACGCCCATTTCCGTCTTTACGAATGGGTGGAGACCAGTGGCTACTCGTCGGTTTTTCCACCGGGCATTGCTGTGGGCAAGATTCTCCATGTTTACAACTCGCCTGATGGTGTGTCCTATCGTTTGCAGGTCGAGTTGGCCACCGATTTTGGCAACCTGAGCGATGTGTGTGTGGTCGATAATGAGCCTATGTTGGAACAGATAGACATCATGCGCTCGGCGCGTGACTCCTTGAAACTGAAAGATGGAAAGTAATTAGGGATGAACATTGATTTCTTTAAGCGGTTGTTGCTCTTTCTTGCCCTGTTGTTGGTGCAAGTGTTGGTGCTGAACAATATCCATTTGTTCGATTGCGCTACACCGTTGCTTTACGTCTATTTTGTCGTTAGTTTCCAGCGGGGATACCCCCGTTGGGCTATCTTGTTGTATAGTTTTCTCTTGGGCCTTTGTGTGGACATTTTTGCCGACACGCCTGGTGTCGCTACTACCTCGCTGACTCTTGTGGGCTTCTTGCAGCCCTATGTGCTCGAGTTGTTCATGCAGCGCGACGATGATGAGAACTTCCAACCAGCTATCTACTCTATGGGTCCGCTGACCTTCTTCTATTATTCCCTGTTGTTGATGTTGGTCTATTGTGTGGCCTTCTTTACCCTCGAGACCTTCTGTTTCTTCAATTGGGTGCAGTGGTTGCTGAGCATCGGGGGCAGTTTGGTGCTTTCCGAAGTATTGCTCATCGTTGTTGATGGCATTAGGAAGAAGTAATATTGATGAAGGATTTTAATCTCGACAATCGCCGTTATGTTATAGGTGGTGTAGCCGTAATTATTGTAACGATCTACATCATCCGCCTTTTTACGTTCCAGCTCCTCAGCGACGACTACCGTAAGAGTGCCGACTCCAATGCCTTCCTCAAGCGCATTGAGTTTCCCTCGCGTGGTGTTATTCGCGACCGCAATGGTAAGTTGTTGGTGTTCAACCAGCCGGCCTATGACATTATGGTGGTGATGAACGAAGCCAAGGGACGTCTCGACACGCTCGATTTATGTCAGACGTTGGGCATTACCAAGGAGTATTTCATCAAGCGCATGGATGAGATCAAGGACCGCAACAAGAATCCTGGATATTCGCGTTTCACCCAACAGCTCTTCATGAGCCAGATCAACGATAAGGATTACAGTGTCTTCTATGAGAAGATGTTCCGCTTTCCTGGTTTCTATGTGCAGAAACGCACCGTCCGCCAGTATGAATATCCCTACGCCGCCCATATCCTTGGTGATGTGGGTGAGGTGTCGCCGTCCGATATCGAAGACGACGAATACTATCAGGCCGGCGATTATATCGGTAAGTTGGGTGTTGAGCGTAGCTACGAGAAGCAGCTTCGCGGTGAGAAGGGCGTTCAGATCCTCTTGCGCGATGCTCATGGTCGCATCCAGGGCAAGTATCAGAAGGGACGGTTCGACCGTCGTCCGCAAGCCGGCCACGACCTGACATTGGGAATCGACATCAATCTTCAAGCCACCGCTGAGCGTATGTTGGAAGGAAAGATAGGCGCCATTGTGGCTATCGATCCTCAAACCGGACAGGTCTTGTGCATGGCCTCTTCGCCCTCTTACGACCCTCGGTTGTTGGAAGGACACAATCGCAGCAAGTACCACTCCTACCTGTCGCGCAACACGTGGAAGCCTTTGCTTAATCGCGCCATCATGGGACAGTACCCACCGGGCTCCACGTTCAAGACCACACAAGGCTTGACCTTCCTGTCTGAAGGCATCATCAATAGCCATACCGTGTTCCCCTGCCATCGTGGCTTCTCTTATAAAGGCTTGCATGTGGGATGCCACAGTCATGCGGCGCCCTTGGCCATCGTGCCTGCCATCAGCACGTCTTGCAACGCCTTCTTCTGTTGGGGACTGTATTACATGATGTCCAATCGTCGTAAGTACGGCACGGTGCAGAACGCCATGAACACCTGGCGCGACTACATGGTGAGCATGGGCTTTGGCTACCGCTTGGGCATTGACCTTCCGGGTGAGAAACGCGGACTCATACCCAACGCTGGTTTCTACGACAAGGCTTACAAGGGCTCTTGGAACGGCCTGACGATCATCAGTATCAGTATTGGTCAGGGCGAGGTTAACCTCACGCCGTTGCAGATTGCCAACCTGGGTGCCACCATCGCCAACCGCGGCTATTATTATGTGCCTCATGTGGTGAAATCCATAGCGGGCATGCCGCTCGACACGCTCTATACCAACCGCCACTACACACGTGCCACACGACGCTCCTACGACATCATTGCGGCAGGCATGCGCTCGTCGGCCTTGGGTGGTACGTGCCGCATGCTCGCATCGTTGCCCTTTGCGGCGTGTGGAAAGACAGGTACGGCCCAGAACCGTGGTCACGACCACTCCGTCTTTATGGGTTTTGCACCTATGGACAATCCGAAGATTGCAGTGTCGGTTTATGTTGAGAATGGTGGATGGGGAGCCGATTACGGTGTTCCCATGGGAAAGGTCATCATGGAACAGTATATCATGGGTAAGTTGAGCGAGGCCGGTGAACGCCTTGCCACTGAAATGCAAAAACGTAGAATTGGATATGGAAATGCAGAACGATGACAAGCAGCAGCCCAGTGTGCTTCGCAGTCTTGACTGGTGGACGATAGGCATCTACCTTGCGTTGCTCGCGTTTGGGTGGATCAGTGTCTGCGGAGCCAGTTACACGTATGGCGAGACCGATATTTTCAGTTTCGCCACCCGTTCGGGTATGCAGATCATATGGATAGGCACGTCGCTCGTCCTGGGCTTTGTGTTGCTCATGCTCGACGACCGTTTCTACGACACCTTTGCCTATGTCATCTACGCCTTGTTGTTGCTGCTGCTCTTTGTAACCATCTTCAACCCTCATGAAATTAAGGGTTCGCGGTCGTGGCTGGTGCTGGGCCCCCTTCGCCTGCAGCCTGCCGAGTTTGCCAAGTTTGCCACGGCGCTTGCTGTGGCCAAACTCATGAGCACCTACGGTTTCGACATCCATAAGCCCAAGCATCTCGCTACGGCTATGGCGCTCATACTCTTGCCTATGCTGTTCATTGTGGGGCAACGCGAAACCGGTTCGGCATTGGTCTACCTTTCGTTCTTCCTGATGCTGTATCGTGAGGGCATGCCAGGCGGCATCCTCTTTACGGGAGTGGCCATGGTGGTTTATTTCGTGGTAGGCATCAAGTACGAACAGGTGTGGTTGTTGAATACGCCCACGTCGCTTGGTAAGTTTGTTGTGCTGCTCTTGGTGCAAATGTTCACCTCGGCCATGGTCTTTGTGTATTGCAAGGAGAAGGAGCGTGCCATTCGTGTAGGTCTCATCTCGCTTTCCATCACGGTCGTAGCGTTGCTTTTCTCCCTCTATGTCATACCGTTCGATGTAGTGTGGGTCCAGTTGATCGTGTGTGCCTGCCTTGTGGGTTACTTGGTCTATGAGGGCTTGTCCACGCAAATTGTCCATTACCTGCTTATCGCTTTGTTCTCCGTGGGTTCCATCGCGTTCTTCTATAGCGCCGATTATCTGCTCAATAATGTGATGGAGCCCCACCAGCGTGTGCGCGTCAATGTGTTGTTGGGTCTCGATGAAGACTTGGCTGGAGCAGGCTATAATGTTCATCAGAGTGAGATTGCCATTGGTTCTGGAGGCCTTCGTGGTAAGGGTTTCCTCAATGGAACGCAGACCAAGTTGCGCTTTGTTCCTGAGCAAGACACCGATTTTATCTTCTGTACGGTGGGCGAGGAAGAAGGTTTTTTGGGATCAGCTGGCGTGTTGCTGCTGTTCTTGGCGCTTATCTTGAGGCTCATTCATTTGGCCGAACGGCAACCGTTCAAGTTTGGGCGGGTCTATGGTTACTGTGTGCTAAGCGTCTTCCTGTTCCATCTTTTCATCAATGTGGGCATGGTGTTGGGCCTAACGCCTGTTATTGGCATACCGTTGCCCTTCTTTAGTTACGGAGGATCGTCGTTGTGGGGTTTCACCATCCTGCTCTTCATCTTTCTACGTATAGATGCCGCTCGCAACCTTGTGCGCAGCTAAGAACGAGTGATGGCCCCCTATCAAGTCATGAGGCCATTGGGGTTCAACCAACATGATCTTTACTAAACCCCAATCGGTCATTAGACCGAAACAGGTGGGTTGTTAGGACCTTCTGGATTCTTTCCAACTCTTGTCAGCGTTTCTTTCGGCATCTTGCTTCCATTCGCATTTCGCCATAGCCCGCTATGGCTTCAATGCGAATGTCGCAACCTGCTCGAAACAAACACTAACAAGAATTGAAATCTAATGACGATTTGGGCTAAAAGGCGACCTGCCGCATCGCAAAGTCATTCGATTTGTGGTGCGGCAGGTCGCCTTTAGTGCTATCATTTTTCCCCAATGACCGTTTGGGTTTTATTGCCTTCTCTCCAGTTCGATGCCGATGTCCGACACGCCTGGCAGTATTTCGCGCTTCATGTCGTGGCGAACGGTGATGTGCAACGAGTCGTTCTCATTGAGTTGCATGAGCGAGACGGGGAAGTGGTATTGGTAATAGCTTACGCCTTTGCCCCTTACCTGTCCGTCCTTGCCCATCAGTGGGCAGTTGATGGTGTCTATTACCGTCTTGTTGGCGGGTAGCACCGTCTGCTCCACAATGAGCGTCATGCTGATGAAGGGAAATGCGTTGTTGATGCGCAGTCCCATGCTGGTGGCGTACAATCCTTGTTTGGCCAAGGGTGGAACTTCAAATTTCAGCGTGTCGATCTTCTCCCATCCGGCAATGGGCGTGTGGTTGTAGTGGTCGTAGACTTTGTTGCCCGTACACGCTACACATAGCACGCCTGCCATGAGGAATGCCATTATGTGTTTCATGCGTTCTCCTTTGGGGTAGGTTGTCCTTGTGGCTTGCTTGGCTGTGGATTGGCGCCCTGTTGCGGCTTGGCACCCTGCTGGGCTTTGGCTGGTTGCTGCTGGTTGGCCGTTTGCTGTGGCTTGCCATTGGGTTGCTGTGGCTTAGCCCCCTGTTGGGGTTGCTGTTGCGCTTCGCCCTTGGGTCCATTGGTACGGTTGGGCTTGTTGGTGCGGTTGGGCTTGTTGCGTCGTTTCTGTTGGTTTCCGTTTCGCGGAGCCTCGCCCTGCGGCGCATCCTGACGCGGCGAGTTTCCTTGTTGGTTGGTTTGTGCGGGTCGGTTGTCGGCTTTCGGCTTGTGGCTCTTCTGTCCTCCCTTCTTCTTTCGTTTCGACTTGTCGAATCTGCTCAGGTCTGCATCTGCCAGCAGGTCGATGGGCTTCTTGGCCTCCTTCGCCCTGTCGTCCTCTTGCAGCGAGAGCGGTTTCTCACCTTGTCGGTTCATGGCGATGACCTCCTTGGCGCGCTCGGCAGTTATTGTTTCGAGGTTTACAGCCAGGTTCTTGTCCGACGAGTAGGTGCAGAGCCCTGCCAGGATGTCGGTTTTGAAGAGGAAGAAATCGCAGTCTTGCGTTTGCAGTATAGCGTCCTTGGGCGGCAATTTGCGTCCAGCCTCCATGTAATCGTCCACCTCATAGTTGAGGCAGCATTTCAACTTGGCGCACATGCCAGCCAACTTCTGTGGGTTGAGCGAGATGTCTTGGAAGCGTGCGGCGTTGGTCGACACGCTCGAGAAGTTCTTCATCCATGTGGCGCAGCACAACTCGCGTCCGCAAGGTCCTGTTCCACCGATGCGTCCAGCCTCCTGTCGCGCTCCGATTTGCTTCATCTCAATGCGCACGTGGAATGTGGCTGCCAAGTCTTTGATGAGCTGACGGAAGTCCACACGTTCGTCGGCGATGTAGTAGAATATGGCTTTGTTTCCATCGCCTTGATATTCCACGTCGCCAATCTTCATCTGCAATCCGAGGCGTTTGGCGATCTGTCGGCTCTCGATCATGGTGTTGTGCTCGCGCGCCTTGGCCTCATGGTATTTCTCCATGTCCACAGGCTTCGCTATGCGATAGATGCGTCGTATGTCGTCGGCCGATTTGAGGTTGGCCTTTTTGATCTGCAAATGTACAAGGCGTCCGGTGAGTGTCACCACGCCGATGTCGTGTCCGGGATTGGCTTCCACAGCCACAATGTCGCCCTTTTGCAACCTGAGGTTATTGACGTTGTGGTAATAGCCTTTTCGCGTATTCTTGAACTGCACCTCCACCAAGTCGGTCGACTCAGCGTTGCCGGGTACATCGGCCAGCCAGTCGTAGGTGTTGAGTTGCTTGTCCTGTCGCCCCACAGCGGCGCTGCAGAGTCCACGGTCGCATCCCGTACATGTATTATTGTTCATGATAATTGTTTTTAGATGTGATAAAAGGTGTCATCTCCTAAGGAGTATGATCATATTGAGAGCCAAGTTGAAGAACTGAATCTTCGCATTGGCGTTCTGTCCGATGTCGCGGTGTGTGCGTTGTAGCATTTCAGCCATTTCCACCACATTGCGCTCATTGATGAATCGCGCGAAGTGTTGGCTAAACTTTTCCTCTTCCTGCGTCATGTAGTTGAGCGCTGGTTGCTGAAAGTTGAACATGAAGTTTTCGCGCACCAAGTGCAGGAAATAGGTCAACATGCGCCGTTGTTTCTCTCGTCCCAGACCGGCCACATTGTCGCTCCAATTCTTCAGACCTTTCATTTCGCGCATGTACGCTTGTCGCATGAGGTTCACGAAGAGGTCGAAAAACTGTCGGTTTTCACTGTCGCTGTCGAGCTCCTCCATGGCTTTCAGCCAGTTGCCGCATGCCGTATGTGCCACGCGTTGCGCCATGTCGGCGTCCAGTCCGCGCCTGCTGATGAGCGCCTGCTCCATGTCGGGCGTGTCGATGCGGTGCACGTCGAATCGTTGCACGCGACTGCGAATGGTCTCCAGCAGCCGTTCAGGCTCCTCGCTCACCAAGAGAAACACCGTTTGCGAAGGTGGTTCCTCCAGCAGTTTGAGCAGTTTGTTGGCACTGGTTATATTCATTCGCTCGGGCAACCATATCAGGCTTACCTTGTATCCGCCCATTGCCGACTTCATGTTCAGCACGTGGGCGAGCGCATCGCTTTCCGCCTCGAAGATCGCGGCTTGCTGGTTTTCGGCATCCATGGCCGTCATCCATTGGTCCATGGTGAAGTAGGGTGTCTTGCCGATCAGCGTTCGCCACTCCTTTGCAAAGTCGTCGCTGGTTATCTTTCGGTCGCTCGACGCGCCCTTGGGGCGTATCACGGGGTATGAGAAATGGAGGTCGGGGTGTTGCCATTTGCCCAGCATCGCCTCAGCGTTGGCCGTGGCGGCGTTGTTGGTTAGCAGCGAGTGGCCGTCGTGCCGCTCGCCCAGGAGGTAGGAGGCGAAGGCCAGGGCCAATGCCAGTTTGCCGCTTCCCGCCGGCCCGTTGAACATAAGGGCGTGTGGGACGCGTTGCTCCTCGACAAGTTGCAACAACCTGCCGATGGCTTCGCTTTGACCGATGACTTCGCTAAATTGCATATCTTATAGTAGGTTTTTGGTTATTTGTACCACGCTGTCCATGGCCGACACGGTGTAGAAGTGTATGTCTCTCACACCGTGCGCATAGAGTTCCTTACACTGTGCCGTGGTCCATTCCACTCCGAGCGCCTTGGCTTCCTCGTCGGTTTTGCACTTCACGGCTTCGGTAGCCAGCTCTTGTGGCATGTCGCAGTGGAACGTCTTGGGCACCTGTGTTATCTGTGTGAGTTTGGCAAACGGCTTGATGCCGGGCACGATAGGCATGGTGATGCCCATCTCCCTTGCCTTCTTCACAAACGCAAAGTATTTCCTGTTGTCGTAGAACAGTTGTGTCACGGCGTAATCAGCTCCGAGGTCTTGCTTTTCTTTCAGGTATTTCATGTCCATCTCGAGGTTAGGCGCCTCCTCGTGCTTCTCGGGATAAGCCGCCACGCCGTAGTGGAAGGGCTTTCCGGGGTTGCGCATCTCCGATCCGTCGATGAAGCGTCCTGCGTTGAACTCGTTCACCTGACGTATCAGGTCGGTGGTGTGCGTGTGTCCGCCGGGAGTGGCGGTAAACATGCGGTCCTCCTTGGCCTTGTCGCCACGGAGCAGCAACACGTTCGTGATGCCTAAGAACTGGAGGTCGATGAGCTCGTATTCGATCTTCTCGGCTGTCGTACCGCTGCAGATGACGTGTGGGATGACGGGCACCCCATAGCGTTTCTGAATGGCGGCGGCCACTGCGATGGTTCCCGGTCGGCGGCGCAAGCGCAACCGTTCATATTGTCCATCCTCCCGTTCACGATAAATATATTCGCTGTGATGTGTTGTGATGTTGATGTAGAGCGGGTCAAGATCGCCCAGCTTGTCGATGTTTCGAAACAGCGTTTCTGTTCCGTTGCCCTTCAGTGGGGGCAGCACCTCAAAGGAAAATCGGTGCGCGTTTGTGTTGTCGTTGAGTAAGTCTATGACGCTCATGAACTTTTGTCATTGATGTATTATCCGCTACAAAGTTAACAAAAAAGTTTCATAATCATTCGTTTGTAGTCCATTTTTCCACAATTCGTCAACGCATGCGCTCTGTGTGATTGGGTGGTTGCTCCTGTTGCTGTGGTTTTTCTCGTTGAAAAGCGGCGTAAATGTTGTGGTCTTCCGCAACTATTGCGTATCTTTGCATACACTAACCATTCCATAAATATGACAGAAGGATACAAGCAACAAGAGTATCATGGTCCGGTGAAGCGTTATTGCCAGACCATGGATTTGAAAGACAACCCCGAGTTGATTGAGCGCTATTGCAAGGCCCATAGCGAGCAAGAGTTTTGGCCCGTCATTGGCGAGGGTATCCGTGCGTGCGGCATCCTCGAGATGGAGATTTACATCTTGGGCAACCGATTGTTCATGATCGTTGAGACGCCCATCGATTTCAATTGGGACGAGGCTATGGCCAAACTGTCAACCTTGCCGCGCCAGCAGGAATGGGAAGATTTCGTGGCTGTGCTGCAAGGCTGCCAGGCCGGACAAACCAGCGATGAGAAGTGGAAGATGATGGACCGCATGTTCCATCTTTACTAAACCTCCATCCGACGTAAACACCCTTGTCTTACCCTCGTTCGGCATCCACCAGGTTGGTGAGCTGGCCGAAGTGGGTGATACGTGCGAGGCGTGGATGGTCGTACTCCTCTGTTTGCTCGTGTCGCCAGATGCTGGTGAAGGGTATATGCACGGCCCATCCTCCGAGCTGCAACACGGGCTCTATGTCCGACCGGAACGAGTTGCCCACCATGAGCATGTGGTCGATCTGCGTATCGAAGAGGCGGCATAGCTTGGCATATTCGGCCTGTGTCTTGTCGCTCACCACCACCACATCATCGAACAGCGGTGCGAGGTTCGAGCGCCTTACCTTGTTCTGTTGGTCGAGCAGGTCGCCCTTCGTAAACACCACCATGGCATAGCGCCCCGACTGCCGCAGCGCCTCTAGCGTGGGGCGTACCTCGGGCAGGGGTGTGGCGGGCAGTGTGAGCAGCGATTTTCCCAGTTCCACGATGCGCAGCACATCGGCCGCGGCAATCTGTCCGCGACTCACCTTTACCGCGTTTTCCACGAGCGATAGGGTGAACGCCTTGCTTCCGTAGCCCAGCAGTGGCATGTTGGCCGTTTCCGTTTGGAAGAGCATTTCGGCCACGGTGGGTTCATCGGCGTAGGGCGCCAGCAGTTGTGCGTAGGCCTTTTCCACATTGTCGAAATGGCCTTGGCAGTCCCATAGTGTGTCGTCGGCGTCGAAGGCAAGGAGCCTGATGTCCTTGTCGGCCAATTGTTTGATATCTAAGTTGTTGTCGTTCATGTTATAGGGAGTGGAAGCGGGCGTTTGCCCAGGCTTGCTGAATGGTTATTACTTTTCCTTGTTCATCTTTGGCAGGAACACGGCGCCGATGCCTATCAGTGGCAGCAACGTGCTGATTTTCAGTACGCTGTCGATGCCCCATGCGTCGGCAATGTATCCGAAGAGGGCGCTTCCCACACCGGCCGCTCCAAACGAGAGGCCGTAGAACAGTCCGGCCACGATGCCCGTGTGATGGGGCATGAGATCGGTGGCAAAGACGAGGATAGCCGAGAAGGCCGATGCCATGACCATGCCGATCACTACCGACAGCACGATGGTGGCCCAAAGGTTGGTAAGGTAGGGTAGGGCGATGGTGAACGGGGCTGCGCCGAAGATGGAGAACAGGATGACGCTCTTCCGTCCATAGTTGTCGCCTATCCATCCGCCCACCAGTGTTCCCACCACCTGCGAGGCGAGAAAGACAAACAGGCAGTATTGCGATGTTTGCACCGTCACGCCAAACTTGTCGATGAGGAAGAACGTGTAGTAGTTGGTCATGCTCGCCGTGTAGAAGTTCTTGGAAAACATGAGGATGAACAGCAGCACCACGAAGAATATCTTCCACCTCATGGCGTATGTCTTGGCGGTACTCCAGGTCACGGCGTTCACCTTGCGGTGGTTGGCCAAAGCCTTCACGTGCCACCGTCCCACGTAGTAGAGCACACTCGATGCCACCACGGCAATGATGGCAAACCAGCGCACGGCATGTAGTCCGTGGGGTATGATGATGAGTGCGGCCAAGAGCGGTCCGATGGCGTATCCGCCGTTGCCTCCCACCTGGAAGATGCTCTGCGCCAAGCCTTTCCTGCTTCCGGCTGCCACCTGTGCCACCTGCGACGCCTGGGGGTGGAATATGGATGATCCACATCCCATCAAGGCCACCGCCAGCATCACCATGGCGTAGCTCGTGGCCATCGACAGGATGAAGATGCCTGTGAAGGTGAACAGCATGCCCACGGCCAGTTGCCATGAGTGGTGGTGCTTGTCGGCATAGATGCCCACGAGGGGTTGTATCACCGATGAGGTGATTTGCAGGTTGAGCGTCAGCAGGCCGATCTCCACAAACGACAGGTTCAGTTCCTCCTTCAGCAGTGGGTAGATGGCTGGGAGCATCGACTGCATGGTGTCGTTGAGCAGATGGCAAAAGCAAACGGCGAACAGGATCATGAATGCGGTGTCGCCTGCCGTCTTGCTGGCTTGTGCTTTCGAAAAGAGCATAATCTGTTTACTGGTTGGGCTTGTTAATCTCTTGGGAAGGACCACCTTCAGGTGTTTCCCTCCCTATCTGTTTTTCACTGCAAAGTTATAAAGAAAACCCCAATGCCAAAAGTTTTCTCTCAACGAAAATGCTTGTTGTGGGCCCACCTGCAAAAGCGCGTGTCTTTCGTTTGGTGTAGCTTAAGGTAACGCCGCCCGCCCTTGTTGCTTTCATGACGAGAGCGGCAGGGGCGAACGGCGCCGTGTGAGGCCAAAGGCCAGAGGCTTTTGGTCCGTAATGGATGTTGTTAGATGTTGAGCTCCAACGCTACGGGGCAATGGTCGCTGCCCATGATGTCGGTGAGGATGGAAGCGCTGGTGACGTTCTCGTTGAGTCTCTTTGACACGAGGAAATAGTCGATGCGCCACCCCGCGTTTTTCTCGCGTGAGCGGAATCGGTAGCTCCACCAGCTGTAGGTCACCTCATCGGGGTGCAGGAGACGGAAGGTGTCGGTGAAGCCACTATTGAGCAGATCCGTCATCTTTTGCCGTTCCTCATCGGTGAATCCCGCGTTGTTGCGGTTTGTCTTGGGGTTCTTCAGGTCGATCTCCTCGTGCGCCACGTTGAGGTCTCCACACACGATGACCGGTTTCTTCTTGTCGAGCTCCATGAGATAGGCACGAAAGTCGTCCTCCCACTTCATGCGGTAGGGCAGTCGACGCGGCTTCAGCTCGCCCTCGTTGGCGTTCTGCGCGTTGGGCGTGTACACGCTGACGATGTAGAACGCCGGCATTTCCAGGGTAATGACCCGTCCCTCATGGTCGTGCTCATCGATCCCCATGCCGTAAGTCACGGCCAAGGGATGCTGTCGCGTGAAGATGGCCGTGCCGCTATACCCTTTTCTGTCGGCGTAGTTCCAGTAGCTCTCATAGCCCTCAAACTGCAGGTCGAGCTGTCCAGCCTGCAATTTCGTTTCGTTGAGGCAGAAGAAATCGGCATTGAGCTCGCGGAACACCGCCTCGAATCCGGGCTTGTTCTTCTCGGCGTCGGGCTTCATGCACGCCCTCAGGCCATTGACATTCCAAGAGATGAACTTCGTCATGGTTATTTGTCGTTGGGTGACAACTGGAAGTAGACCGTCTTGTAGATGCCCACCTGCTCCTGCCTGTTCACCATCAGGTTATAGGTGCGCATGTTGATCTCCAGGGTCTTGCGCTCATTGTTGAAGTAGCCCATGGAGTTGGGGTTGTTGTTGAGGAAGTTCACCTGCAGCTCATACTTTCGAGTGTTGATCTCCGCATTCTTGATGAAGATGCTGTAGGGCATGATGTTCAGCAGGCAGTGGGGATTGAGAAAGTTCTCGTTGTAGTAGAACGAGATTGCGCACACCAAGTCTTGTGCGGGGGCCGCCTTGATGGCGTTGCGCAGCGAGTCGTTGGCGCTTCCCTCGAGCACACCCGCGGCCAGCGAGCTGACGGGGAAGTTGTGGATGATGATCGCCGTATCGTTGACCGTGTAGCTCACGTTGTTCAGACTGTCGTATTTCACTCCGCTTGTGGCCTGCCATTTGAGCTTACCCGTGTAGGTGCCCTTCATGGCCTTCATGGCCTGCTTCATCTCGTCCTGCGAGAGTTCGTACTTATCATCGTCGCCCAGGCACGATGTGACGGTCAGCATGGTGCAGAGCGCCATGAACACTACCACCCATTTGTTCCATTTCATATTGCTATCCAGTTTATTTGTTGGTTATGATGTTGTCTTTGTTGTTGGTCGATGCGCCCCTTGCGGGCGCTATGTGGTTAGATGCGCTTCGACTCGCCTCTGAGCAGGCTCATAAACTCCTCGCGCACCTTCATGGCCTCGAACACACCGCTGTAGGCCGATGTGGTGGTGATGGAGTTTTGCTTCTCCACCCCTCTCATCTGCATGCACATGTGCTTGGCCTCGATGACCACCATCACTCCTTGCGGCTTCAACGTGTCGTTGATACACTCCATGATCTGGTGTGTGAGGCGCTCCTGCACTTGCAGGCGGTGACTGAAGATGTCCACCACGCGAGCGATCTTGCTTAGGCCGGTGATGTGGCCGTTGGGGATGTATGCCACGTGCGCCTTTCCGTAGAAGGGCAGCATGTGGTGTTCGCACATGGAAAAGAAATCGATGTCCTTGACGATGACCATCTGGTCGTAATCCTCGGCAAAGAGCGCGTCGGTGAGCACCTTGTGTGGGTCTTGCGTGTAACCACGTGTGAGGATCTGCATGGCTTTTGCCACGCGCATAGGCGTTTTTTGCAGACCTTCGCGTGTAGGGTCCTCTCCCAGGAGGGTGAGCACCTCTTTATAATGGCTTGCGAGCTCGTCGAGCCCTTCTCTAAATTCTGTTTCTGGATTCATATTGGTTGATTGACGTTTTTGTTGGAAATGTCAGTAAGGTTGTTCTTCTTTAATACTGTACGGTGATGGTTCCCTTGACGATTGTGGCGCCCTTGTATCCCATGGCCCGTAAGCTGTGGAGCATTTTCTGCGCCTCCCCATAGGTGCGATAGTTGCCCACTCGGCAAATCCATCGTGGCGAATAAAAATGCACGTAGACCGGCTGGTCGGGATGCTTCATCTTGATGGCATTGCCGATTTGCTGTGCTCGCTGCTTGTCGTCGCGCGTGTTTCCTCCGGCGAAAGCCTGCACCCGGTATCCGCTGATCTTATGGCTGTTTCGCATGACCTTCTTCGACATATCGACGGTAGGTATGCTCATTTCGCCCGTCTCCTCGGTGGTTCGTTCGGTCTTATGACCCTCCGCTTTTCTCTCCGAGGCGTTTTCTCTTTCGTGCTCTCTCTCTCGTTCCTTGTAGAGCGCTTGCGCTTTGTCCTTTGCCGCGTTGTCTTTGTTGTGGTTAGGTTTCGGTGCAACCTTCGTCTTCTCGCCGACGGTCTTACCCACGGTGGTCTTCGGTGTGGTGGTTGTCGTCGTGATGCTTTTCACACCGTTTACCAGGTTGTCGATATCCTTGCTCTGCGTCACGGTGACCTTACCCTCTCCCGGCTTCGATTTCTTCAGTTGGTCGAGGAAGGTCTGCGCGTTGGCGCTCGTGGTGGCGCACATCATGAACAGCAGTGATAGGATGGTATTGCGCATGTTGGTTGTTTGGTGAATGTTGTTAGATAATCAAAAGCCAATGAGAGCTTCCCCCTTTCGTAGGGGAAGCCTCATTGGTAATGGTTTTCGTTGGTATGAATTACTTCTTCCAAGCGTCGATGATGCCCTTGAAGTCGGCAGCCTTCAGCGAGGCTCCACCGATCAGACCACCGTCGATGTTGGGCTTGGCGAAGAGCTCAGGAGCGTTGCTTGCCTTGCAAGAGCCACCGTAGAGGATGGTTGTGTCGTCAGCGACCTCCTTGCCATACTTGTCGGCAACGATCGAACGGATGTAAGCCAGCATCTCCTCAGCCTGGTCGGAAGTGGCGGTCTTGCCGGTACCGATAGCCCAGATCGGCTCGTAAGCCAGCACGATGTTCTTCCACTCCTCAGCGGTGAGGTTGAATACGCTACCGTCGAGCTCTGCCTTCACTACCTCGTTCTGCTTGTTGGCCTCGCGCTCCTCGAGCGTCTCACCGCAGCAGAAGATAACCTTCAGGCCGTTGGCCAGCGCCAGCTGCACCTTCTCCTTGAGGATCTCAGCGGTCTCGCCGTAGTACTGGCGACGCTCAGAGTGGCCGAGGATGACATACTGAGCACCCGTAGACTTCACCATGGCGGCGCTCACCTCACCGGTGAAAGCACCCTTCTCCTTGTCGGCGCAGTTCTCAGCACCCAGGGCTACCACGTTCTGGTCGATGACCTGAGCCACGCTTGCGAGGTGGATGAACGGTGTGCAGATGATCACACCGCAGTTGGGTTTGTCGGCAACGAGTGCCTCGTTGATCTCCTTGGCCAGGGCTACGCCCTCCTGGAGGTTCTCATTCATCTTCCAGTTGCCTGCAACGATTTTCTTTCTCATTTGTTTTACGTTTTAATGGTTGATATGATGTGTTGTAAACTTATCGGTTGTGCATGATTTTCTGCTCCTCCTTCTTGAGCAACGCCTCGCCCTTTCGTATCTTCCGCCTGATGTAGAGGCTCCACGCCCACGTGCGGTCGGCGATGATGAGTAGCAGCAGGGGGATGAAGAACCATAGCGCCACCTGCGTGATGGTTTTTGCCGCGCTCTCCTCGGGCAGGTGTCCTATCTCGAGCTTGTCGATCGGTCCTTGCAGCACGTCGGCAGTGGGCAGGTCGTTGTGGCTCCACTTGCGGATGATTGTTCCGTCCTTGATGAGCAGCAGCCCCGGGTTGCTTCGGATGATGGTCTTCAGCGTTGTCTCGTCGGTGAGGCAGAACGGGTATTCGGCCCCCGTGATGTCCTCCCAGTGCTGTATGGCCCCCTCGGTGGAGGCCGTCAGGCAGTAGAAGGGTATGTGTTGCTCCTGCGCGTACTCGTAGATCTGGTCGATGCTTCCGAAGTTGGAGTCGTCGGCCACCTCGAGATGAGGCGATATGAGCAGGAAGGTGTAGCCCTTGTGGCCGAGCACCTCCTCGGTGATGTCGTCGCCGTCGGCCAGTTGGATGGCGAAGTCGTGGATGGGCGGCACGTATCCCTCTTTCACCACGACCGTCTTCGAGTCGATAAACTGCCATGTGGAGTCGGGATAGTTGTCGACGTTGAACGTCTTGCGCTTTCCGTCCTTCTCCATGACGAACGTCGTTTCAAAGACCGGTTGCTCCGCCCCTTCGGGAATCTCCATTCCCTTGGGAATGTTGGCGCCGATGTGGTAGGGCCTGAAGTCGAACAGTGGCAGGTACCACAGGCAGTAGACGCTGGTCATCACGATGAACAGTATGGTGAAGTTGATGGCTATCCATTGGTTGGGCTTCGACACGAATCGGTACATGGCGTGTGGGAATCGTGCCGTGAGGGCCGCGCAAGCCAGCAACGCCACGTTCTTGAGCAGCGTCTGCGTGTTGGTGAGGTGTATGGCGTCGCCAAAGCATCCACAGTCTTTCACGGGGTTGGCGATGGCTATCCATACGGTGATGAGCGTCATGACGGCCATCACCGCCAACAGCAACCTTGCCACCACCCTGCGCCTGATGGCAAGCATGGCGAATGTGCCGAGGGCAAACTCCATAGCGGCCAGCGCCACGGCGGCCATGAGCGTGAGCCAGTCGGGGATGGCGTTGGCCAGTCCGAGCGCCTCCAGGTAATCGTGGATCTTATACTGTGTGCCCAGCGGGTCGATGGCTTTGACGAAGCCCGAGAACACGAAGGCCGCTCCGATGAGCAACCGGCAGGCGTTCACCGCCACGCGCGTTGTCCATCTGTAGGAGGTGGTGCGGCTGTCGGCCGTGGCCTCCGGGCTGGTGGGTGCGTCTTTCAGGCTTGTCGTGTTGGGCGTTTCGCTCATGCTTGGATGTGATCGGTGCCGTTCTCCTTGAGGCGTATGGCCCCAAACACGGCATAGTTGATGATGTCCATATAGTTGGCGTCGACACCCTCCGATGCGATGGCCTGTCCGTGGATGTCCTCCAGCTCCTTCACCCGTTCAATCTTGGTGAGGATGAGGTCGGTGTAGCTGCTCACCCTCATGGTGCGCCACGCCTCTCCATAGTCGTGGTTTTTGCGCTTCATAAGCTCAAACACCTCCTTTGCGTGTTGGTCGTAGAGCTCCAGCGCCTTGTCGGGCGCCATGTCGACCCTGTCGGCGAATCCCTGCTCGAGCTGTATGAGCCCGGCGATGCCGTAGTTGATAAGCGCCAAGAATTCCGGACGTATGCCGTCGCCCACCAGCGACTTGCCCGTTATTTCGAGGGTGCGTATGCGCATGGCCTTGATGAACAGCTGGTCGGTCAGCGATGAGGGGCGCATGATGCGCCATGAGGCTCCGTAGTCGTGGAGCTTGGCGGCGAACACGTTGCGACACTCGCTCAGGGTGTCTTGAAACTGCCTGTCCGTATCTTGTTGTTTTGTCATAACGTATGCAAAGTTACACATTATTTATGATACTACGTAAAAAATGGGCGAGAAATGATGTTGTCGTCACTCCTGTTGGCGCTGGTGGATGATGCGCACGGTGCCGCAGAGGGCGTCGTAGCGAATCTGCAGCGAGTCGCGCTTGGCGCGCAGCATGTTCTGCCGGTAGAGGTTGTGCTCCTGGTCGATCTGCATGAGGGTGGCCTGCAGGGCCGAGTCGGTGCGCGCTATGTCGGCTTGCGCCATCTTGACCGACGCCTCTTGCCATATTTTCAGGGCGCGCTTGCGGCACTCGGTGGCCTTGGGGTGCTCGGCGCGCAACTCGCGTATGGCGTTGAGCGTTCCCTGGTAGTCGTTGTGCTGGTAGAGCGAGTCGATGCGTTGCATCAAGGGCTCCGCCAGTTCGTCGGCCGAGGGTTGGCAGGCGGTGAGGCAGGCGAGCGCTGCAAGCAGTAAGAGTTTTCTCATGACGTTATGGTTTAGCATGATGTGATGTGCGTTTGAAGGGGGTGTGGCGCCTTGGATGGCTCCCATCTAAACCGCAAAGGTATGAAAAAATATTGGCATGGGCGTTGATTGGTGCGCAATTAAGTTTTTTTATATCGGTATTGCGAATGAAACAAACGAACAAAGAACTTCGTGAGAAGAGCCTCGCTCCGAACCACGCTCCAACTTTTTGGAAATGCGCGATTCTCAGCGATTTTTGCAATCGTCTGATACTCAAAGCCTTGCGACAAATGATAGTGTTTTGTTAAATATTATGCGCCGTTTTGGCTTGCGAAACATGCCTAATCGAGTTGCGTGAGCTTAGAGATGGCGCTTCGAAACGTGGCCTTTCGTGCCTCGAAACATGCCAAATGGTGCCTCGATAGATGGTCTTTCGCAAGATGGGCGCTGAAAAACCGAATTTTCGAAGGATAATTCTCGCCATTTCGTTTCTATTTCATCCCTCCGCCATGACGCAGATTTTGACCAATTAACTTGACGAAATGATACGTTCTGTAGGCTTCGGATGAGACTTGCCCTTTGCCCGCTTTTGTGAGTGAGAACAACGATGTTCGTCAAATTATCGAATCTTTGGCCTCAGACGGCGTAACAACGAATTTCCCGAATTTACGAATTTGTGTAATCGTCAACGATTACCAATTTGAACGAATTTGCTGTCGCAATTAGTTAGTTCGTGTAATCACTTCCCTACGGTTAGTGGGGCTACGACAAATCTCGTTGTTCTTTCTCTGCTGGCGCTACGAAAGAGATAAAGCCGAGCGGCCGCGTCTGGGCGTAAAAACCATGGGTTCGGGGGTGCAAATCATAGCCTTTGGCGATGGGATGGACGCGGCTTATTTTGTTATCTCAATAATAATGCGTACCTTTGCACCGCTTTTTTAATATAGGACAACAAACTATGCGGATACTTAGCGACGACCAACTGGCTCAACTGCTCGACAAAGACATTTTCCATAAAATATCGGAGGCTGCCGACTCCCTGCACCTGGAGTGCTACGTGGTGGGCGGATATGTGCGCGACCTCTTCCTGGAGCGCCCATCGAACGATATCGATGTGGTGGTGGTGGGCAGTGGCATTGAGGTGGCCTCACGCCTAAAGAGCATGCTGGGTCGAAGAGCCCACCTGTCGGTGTTCCGCAACTTCGGCACGGCGCAAGTGAAATGCGGCGGACTGGAGGTGGAGTTTGTGGGCGCCCGCAAGGAGAGCTATAGCCATGACAGTAGGAAGCCCCACGTGGAAGACGGTACCCTCGAAGACGACCAGAACCGTCGCGACTTCACCATCAACGCCATGGCCGTGTGCCTCAATGGCGACCGCTTCGGCGAGCTCGTCGACCCCTTCGACGGTGTGGCCGACCTGGAGGATGGCATCATCGCCACCCCCCTCGATCCCGACATTACCTTCAGCGACGACCCCTTGCGCATGATGCGCTGTGTGCGCTTCGCCACCCAGCTCAACTTTGAGATTGAGGAGGAAACACGCGAGGCCCTCGCGCGCAACGCCGACCGACTGAAGATCATCAGCGGCGAGCGCATACAGGAGGAGCTCAACAAGATTATTCTGGCACCCCATCCCAGCACAGGATTCTTCTACCTGCGCGAGTCGGGACTGCTGCAACTCATACTGCCCGAACTGGTGGCGCTCGACCAAGTGGAGACGCGCAACGGAAGGGCACACAAAAACAACTTCTACCACACCCTTGAGGTGCTCGAAAACGTGGTGCGCGCGCAGAAGGCCAAGGCCAACGACATGCGCCTCAACGGACTGGACGACAAGGCAGCGGCGAAGGAAGGTGAGCCCACCTTCGACCACACCCTCTGGCTGCGCTGGGCAGCCCTGCTCCACGACATCGGCAAACCCAAGAGCAAGCGCTGGGAACCCGCGCAGGGATGGACGTTCCACAACCACAACTACCTCGGCGCCAAGATGGTGCCCGGCATCTTCCGTAGGCTCAAGTTGCCCCTTGACGCCAAGATGAAATATGTGCAGAAGCTCGTGGACCTCCACATGCGACCACAGGTCATCGCCGATGAGGAGGTGACCGACTCGGCCGTGAGACGAATGGTGAACGACGCCGGCGACGACATCGACGACCTGATGATGCTCTGCGAGGCCGACATCACCAGCAAAAACCAAGTGAAGAAGCAACGGTTCCTCCAAAACTTCCAACTGGTGCGAGAGAAGATCGTGGACCTCAAGGAGCGCGACTTCAAGCGACTGCTGCAACCCTGCATCGACGGAAACGAGATTATGGAGATGTTCCACCTCCAGCCCTGCCGCGAGGTGGGCGTGCTCAAGCAGACCCTAAAAGACGCCGTGCTCGACATGAAGGTGCCCAACGAGCGAGAGCCGCTCATGCAGCTCCTCATGGAGAAGGCCAAGCAGATGGGACTCATCGAAACGTAAAAAGATGGTAAAAGATAGCCTTTTTAGGAATAAATAGTGTTAAATGTGTAACCCACTGAGAGCGAGTTACATATTTATTATATAACTTTGCTCCGTGAAAACTAAAAGGAGGCTTTGAGTTTTCCAAGCGATCTTTCATCCACCCGTCCCACTTCAGTGGAGTGGACGGCGATTTTATTTGTAGGATACAACATTCAATAGACAAAAAATACATTATTAATAGGTATGACAAAGAGCAAAATTTTATTGTTTGCAGCCTTGGCTGCAATGCTTGTCTCGTGTGGAGGCAAGAAGTCATCAGGTAAGCCCAACTTTGGTGACAACGAGTATGCTGTGAGAACCATCGGTGCTCAGAGCGCAGAACTCCAGACCACGTACCCCGCTACCATCCGGGGTATGCAGGATGTGGAGATCCGTCCGAAAGTGTCGGGCTTCATCACAAAGCTGTGTGTGAAGGAAGGTCAGGCCGTCAAGGCAGGCCAGCTCCTCTTCGTGATCGACAACGTGACCTACGCCGCCGCCGTGCGCCAGGCCAAGGCCGCCGTCAACTCAGCCAAGGCTCAGCTCAACACCGCCCGCTTGACCTATAACAACAACGAGAAGCTCTTCAAGAACAACGTGATCGGTTCTTACGAGCTCCAGTCGGCCAAGAACAACATGCAGGCCGCTGCCGCAGCCCTCGCACAGGCCGAGGCCAGCTACGTGTCGGCCAAGGAAAACCTTAGCTACTGCTACGTGACCAGTCCGGCCAGCGGTGTGATCGGCGACCTGCCTTACCGCGTGGGTGCCCTTGTGAGCGCCAGCAGTCAGCAGCCATTGACCACCGTGTCGAACATCAGCACCATGCAAGTCTACTTCTCCATGACCGAGAAGGAGCTGCTCGACATGACCAAGACCGCCGGTGGCCTGCACACAGCCATTAAGGACTATCCTGCCGTGAAGCTCCAGTTGGCCGACGGAACCATCTACGACCATCCGGGACGCGTGGCCACCGTGAGCGGTGTGATCGACGCCACCACGGGTAGCGTGTCGATGCGCGCCGATTTCCCCAACCCCCAGCACCTGCTGAAGAGTGGCGGTTCGGGCTCTATCGTGGTGCCCCACGTGTCGAGCTCGGCCATTGTCATCCCCCAGTACGCTGTGGCGCAAGTGCAGGACAAGCACTTCGTGTATATCGTAGGCAAGGATAACAAGGTGAAATACTCAGCGGTGACCGTCGATCCCCAGGACGATGGCAAGAACTTCATCATCACCAGTGGCCTGAAGGTGGGCGACCGCATCGTGGTCAACGGCATCTCATCGCTTACCGACGGTGCCGAGATCAAGCCCATCACCGAGGCACAGTACCAGGAGAAGCTGAAGAAGACCGAGAAGCTGGGCGCAGCACAGGGCGACCTGAAGGAGCTCAAGAAGGCCTTCGGTAAGTAAACACACATATTTCTTAGGATAGAAACAAAAGAGATAAATCCATGAAGTTAGATAAATATATCAAGCGTCCGGTGCTCTCTACGGTGATCTCCATCGTGATGGTGATCCTCGGATTCATCGGACTCATATCGCTGCCGATTGAGCAGTACCCGAACATCGCCCCGCCTACCATCATGGTGCGTGCCTCGTACACGGGTGCTAACGCTGAGACGGTGCTCAACTCCGTGCTTGCCCCGCTGGAGGAGCAGATCAACGGTGTGGAGGGCATGACCTACATGACCTCATCGGCCACCAACAGTGGTTCGGCCTCTATCACCGTGTTCTTTAAGCAAGGCATGGACGCCGACATGTGTCAGGTGAACGTGCAGAACCGTGTGTCGCAGGCGTCGGCCCTGCTGCCCGCCGAGGTAACCAAGGCCGGTGTGCAGGTCATGAAGCGCCAGTCGTCGACGGTGATCCTCTTCGGTCTTACGGCCGACGACGACCGTTACGACGATGAGTTCCTCGCCAACTACGCCAACATCAACGTGGTGCCAGCCATCAAGCGTGTGAATGGTGTGGGTGAGTGCCAGTGCTTCTCACAGAAAGACTACACCATGCGCCTCTGGATCGACCCCGTGAAGATGAAGAGCTATGGACTGATACCGACCGACCTCACCGGTGTGCTCGCGCAGCAGAACATCGAGGCCGCCCCGGGATCGGTGGGTGAGAACACCGACAAGCAATACGAATACACCTTCCGTTACAAGGGTCGTCTGAAGACACCTGAGGAGTTTGGCGACATGATCATCAAGTCGACCAAGGACGGACAGACCATCCGCGTGAAGGATGTGGCCCGTGTGGAGATGGGCGCCCTCTCTTACTCTGTGGCATCTGAGCTCAACGGCAAGTCGTCTGTGACCATGATGGTGACACAGACCGCCGGTTCGAACGCCACTGAGATTGCCAGCGACATCAAGCAGCTGCTCGCCGAGCAGGAGAAGACCCTGCCCCCTGGACTCCATTTCGACGTGATGCAGGACGTTACCGAGTTCCTCTTCGCCTCGATCGAGGACTTGGTGAAGACCCTCTTTGAGGCCTTCGTGCTCGTGTTCATCGTGGTGTATATCTTCTTGCAAGACACCCGCTCAACGCTCATCCCACTCATCGCCGTGCCGGTGTCGTTGATCGGTACGTTCTTCTTCCTCTATGTGTTCGGCTTCTCGCTCAACCTCTTGACGCTCGCCGCCCTCGTGCTCGCCATTGCCATTGTGGTGGACGATGCCATTGTGGTGGTTGAGGCCGTGCACGCCAAGCTCGACTTGGGATACAAGTCGGCACGCCTGGCCTCTATCGACGCCATGAACGAGATTTCGGGAGCCATCATCTCCATCACCCTTGTGATGGCCGCCGTGTTTATCCCCGTGTCGTTCATGGGTGGTACAACCGGTACGTTCTACCGTGAGTTTGGTATTACGATGGCCATCTCCATCGTGATCTCGGCCCTTAACGCCTTGACCCTCTCGCCGGCTCTCTGCGCCATCCTGCTGAAGCCGAAGAACGAGGACGGCAGCGAACGCAAGATGTCGATGGTCGACCGCTTCCACGCTTCGTTCAACGCCGCCTACGGCAAGGTGCAAGACCGTTACCGCAATGGTGTGCGCCGCATCGTGGAGCGCCCCATCATCGCCATCGCATCGGTCATCGTGGGTATCGTTGTCATGGGCGTGCTCATGGCAACCACCAAGACCGGTCTGGTGCCTGATGAGGATACGGGTACCGTGTTCTGTACTGTGTCGACGCCTCCGGGAACCTCTATGAAGAAGACCCAGGAGGTGATGGACCAGGTGGACCGCATGCTCGCCACCAACCCCGCCATCGAGAGCCGTATGCGCATCACCGGTTACAACTTCATTGCCGGTCAGGGTTCCAACCAGGGAACGTTCATCGTCAAGCTGAAGTCGTTTGAGGAGCGCCAGAAGATGGAGGGCCCGCTGAAGTATGTGGGTGTGCACAACCTCGGTTCGACCATGGTGCTCGGTATGATCTACAAGCAGACAGCCGCCATCAAGGGCGCACAGATCCTCGCCTTCCAGCCGCCTATGGTGCAGGGATTCTCGGCCACCAACGGTCTGACCTTCTCTATGCAGGACCGCACCGGTGGCGATGTGAACAAGTTCTTCGACGTGACGCAGAACTTCATCGCAGAGCTCAACAAGCGTCCGGAGATCTCGAACGCCATGACCTCCTACAACACCAAGTATCCGCAGTATAAGATCGACGTGGATGTGGCCAAGTGTAAGCAGAGCGGTATCGATCCCTCAACGGTGCTCACCACCATGCAGGGCTATTACGGAGGTATGTACGCCTCCAACTTCAACTCTTACGGTAAGCTCTATCGTGTGTATATCCAGTCGGATCCCAAGGATCGCGCCGACCTGAAGAGCCTCGACAACATCTACGTGCGCACATCGGCCGGCGAGATGGCACCCATCAAGGAGTATGTGTCGTTGACCCGTGTGTATGGACCGCAGGAGATCGACCGATTCAACCTCTTCACCTCTATCAACGTGAACGCATCGGCCGCCGAAGGCTATTCGACCGGCGACGCCCTGAACGCCATGGCTGAGGTGGCCAAGACCTCGCTGCCCGCGGGCTATAGCTATGAGTTCTCGGGTCTGACACGTAACGAGCAGGAGTCGAGCAACTCTACGGCGATGATCTTCATCCTCTGTCTGACCTTCGTGTACCTCATCCTCGCAGCCCAGTACGAATCGTACCTGCTGCCGTTGTCGGTAATCCTCTCCATCCCCTTCGGATTGGCCGGAGCATTCCTGTTCACCAACATGTTTGGTAACAACAACGATATCTACATGCAGATCGCCCTCATCATGTTGATGGGTCTGTTGGCCAAGAACGCCATCTTGATCGTGCAGTTTGCCTTGGAGCGTCGACAGACCGGTATGGCCATCTCATGGTCGGCCGTGCTCGGAGCCGCAGCCCGTCTGCGTCCTATCCTGATGACCTCGTTGGCCATGATCATCGGTCTGCTTCCTATGTTGATGCCTTGGGGTGTGGGCTACCATGGTAACATGACCCTGGGTGCCGCCGCCATCGGAGGTATGCTCATCGGTATGCTCTGCCAGATTATGATTGTGCCGGCCCTCTTCTACATCTTCCAGACATTGCAGGAGAAGGTGAAGCCCATCGAGTTTGAGGACGACAATGCCGACGTGGCTACGGAGCTCAAGCAGTATACCAACCCGCTGGCTGCCAACTTCCGCACAGGCGAGGAGAAGCTTGCAGGCGACAAAGCCAATCCTAACATGTAATATTCAGCGTCAACATGTCAATATAACAGCATTAAGATGAAAATTAAGAATATCATTCCGATAGCATTCGCAGCTGCTCTGATGAGCAGTTGCGGAATCTACACCAAATATGAGCGCCCCGACGTGAACACCGCCGGACTGGTGCGCGACTCGGCCTCGGTGGCCGATACGCTCGCCGTGGCCGACACCACGAGCTTTGGCAACCTGCCTTGGAGGAGCGTGTTTACCGACCCGCAGCTGCAGGCGCTCATCGAGAAGGGACTGGAGAGCAACGTCAACATGCTCAACGCAGCCCTTAACGTACAGATGGTGGAGGCACAGTTGAAGGTGGCCAAGCTCGCTTTCGTGCCCTCGTTCACCTTCTCGCCCCAAGGCACCATCGCTTCGTGGGATGGAAACAAGGCCACCAAGACCTACTCGCTGCCCATCACGGCCAGTTGGAGCGTGGACCTCTTCGGAAACCTGCTCAACCAGAAACGTAGCGCACAGATGAGCCTTCTGGCCACCAAGGAATATCAGCTCGTGGTGAAGACCAAGCTCATCTCCAACATCGCCAACATGTACTACACCCTCCTCATGCTCGACAAGCAGCTTGAGGTGGTGGACAACATGGCGTCGCTGGTGAAGGAAACGTGGAACATCATGAAGATTCAGAAGGAGTTGGGACGCACCAAGGAAACCAGCGTGCAGAGCGCCGAGAGCAACTACTACTCTGTGCTCGCGCAGGCCACCGACCTGAAGCGACAGATTCGCGAGACCGAGAACTCGCTCTCGCTGCTCCTCGGACAGTCGGCGCAGCACATCGCACGTGGCAAGCTCGACGCACAGTCGCTGCCTTCAACGTTCTCAACGGGTGTGGGCATTCAGTTGCTCAACAACCGTCCCGACGTGCACTATGCCGAGATGGCTCTCGCACAATGCTTCTATGATGTGAACACCGCCCGTTCGCGCTTCTATCCCAACATCACCATCAGCGGCACGGGTGCCTTCACCAACAGCGGTGGCATGGGCATCGTGAACCCGGGTAAGATGCTTTTCAACGCCGTGGGTAGCCTGGTGCAGCCCATCTTCCAGCATGGCGTACTCATCGCCGGACTGAAGGTGGCCAAGGCACAGCAGGAGCAGGCGTTCAACACATGGCAGAACGCGGTGCTCTCTGCAGGCAGTGAGGTGAGCAACGCCCTCGTGCTCTACAACTCATCGGAGGAGAAGAGCCAGTTGGAGGCCAAGCAAGTGGAGAGCCTGAAGAAGAACGTGGAGTACACCAAGCTCCTCTTCAACGACGGAAGCAGCACCTATCTCGAGGTGATCACAGCCCAGCAGAGCCTGCTCAACGCAGAGCTTGCGAAGGTGGCCGACGACTTCTATAAGATGCAAGCCGTGGTGAACCTCTACTACGCACTTGGTGGAGGACGCGATTAACGTTTCATTCTTTACATTAAAGCATTCAGATTATGAACAACATAAGTCCACAAGCATACGTCGACCCTAAGGCGAAGATCGGCAACAACGTTACCATCTATCCCTTCGCTTACATCGAGGGCGACGTGGAGATAGGCGACGATTGCGTCATCTATCCCTATGTGAGCATCATGAACGGCACTCGTCTGGGACGTGGAAACAAGGTGTACCAGAACACGGTGCTCGGCGCTGAGCCACAAGACTTCAACTACAAGGGTGAGATTACCACCCTTGAGATTGGCGATGAAAACATCATTCGCGAGAACGTGGTGATCAACCGTGCCACCTATGCCACAGGCAAGACACACATCGGAAACCGCAACTTCCTCATGGAGGGTGTGCATATCAGTCACGACACCGACGTGCACGACTATTGTGTGTTTGGTTATGGTACCAAGATCGCTGGCGACTGCGAGATACACAGTGGCATCATCTTCTCATCAGGCGTGATCGTCAACGCACAGGTTCGTGTGGGAACAGCTGCCATGGTGACCAGCGGATGCCGTGTGAGCAAGGATGTGCCGCCTTTCATCGTGGCCACCGACAACCCCGTGCGCTATGCAGGGCTGAACCAAGAGATGCTGCGTAGCCATGGCATCAGCGACAAGGTGCTCAACCATCTGGCCAACGCCTACCGCCTCGTGTTCCATGGACAGACGTCGGTCTTCGACGCCGCCTTCCAGATCAAGGAGCAGGTGCCCGACGGATCAGCCGTGAGAAATGTGGTGAACTTTATTCAGAGCACGAAACTCGGAATCATAGGAAAATTATAATTCATACCTATAATTATTATGTAACAGGGGTTGGATGGTTGTGAAACCATTCCAGCCCCTTTTACAATGGTGGGTATGATGTGTGCGAAAGCCCCTGGTGGGGCGGACCTGGACTATGCTTGCTCTTGGAGTCGGTTGAGGGTCCAGGCGTAGGCTTGGGCGGTGCGAGCGTCCATGTGGTCGAAGTGGCCGCCTTCGTTCCATTGGAGCGTGGTGTTGTTAGGGCCGAGCTGTTGCTCCAACAGTTGCTGTTCGAAGCGGATGTTGGCACCAACGCGTGCCATCGAGAGGTTGCGCACATGCTCCTCCTTGCGGCCAATGCTCAGGTAGGCCACCTTAGAAAGGGTGGGGTGAGAACTGGCAAACGTTTGCCAACCATCGATCCACACCGAGGGAGAGGCGGCCGCTATGCCGGTGAACACGTCGGTTTGTGTGGCAGCCCACAGAGAGAAGAGGGCAGCCAGGGAATAGCCGCCCAGGACGACGGGTAGGTCGCCAAACCGCTGTTGCAACACGGGCAACAGGCGGTGGGTAATAAACCGTAGCGTTTCTTCGGCGTGATGGCCCACCTCCTCGCGCCGCGAGATGGCGTCGTCGTGCCAAGGCGACATCTGCAAATGCCAGTCGTCGATCTTGAAGGCAGCCATGACGAAGGGGCGCGGTGTGTGTTGGGCTATCAGCGCCACCTCGTGGCCGATGGTGGCCACCTCCTTCCGCTCAAGCGGTTGGATGAGCAACGCCACGGGATTGTCGTGCACGTAAAGGTCTACTGCGATGTCGAGGTTGTCGAGGGTAAGGTGTTTCATTCTTCCTTGATGATGTTTCCTTCAGCCTGTTGGGCGTATGATAGGCATGCGTCGGTGTGGTCGTTGATGATGCCGATGGCTTGCAAGAACGAGTAGATAATGATGGATCCCACATATTTGAATCCACGTTTCTTCATGTCCTTGGCCACAAGGTCGGAGAGGGCGTTGCGGGTGCATTCCTTGTTTTGGTGACTGGGGTAGCGCCACGTCTGTCGGTTCGTGAAATGCCAGATGTACAGGTCGAAGCTACCAAACTCCTGAGCCACCTGCAAGAAAGCCTTGGCGTTGTAGACCATGGCCTGTACCTTGCGCGGCGAACGAATCATGCCCTTGGTGTTGAGGATGCGGTTGATGTCCTCCTCGGTGAACCGTGACACATGCTCTGGGTCGAAACCTGCGAAGCATTGGCGGAATACCTCGCGGCGCTCGAGCATCATGAGCCATGACAGGCCACACGACATGCTCTCCATGACAAGCATCTCGAAGAGGCGGTGCTCGTCGTGAAGCGGCACGCCCCATTCCTCATCATGGTACTTCTCAAGCAGGGCGTTGCCTACAGCCCACAAGCAGCGGGGAGGGTACTGCATGTGCTTCATGTCGTGGCCGCCCCATGTGGTCATGTTGACGAAGCGGAATCCCAAGACCACGTACAATCGCTCGGCCCACGGATGCGTCAGGTCGACCAGCAGTCCTACGGGTTGGCGTCGACCATGACGCCGTATCAGTTCGAGCATCAAGGCCGATGCGATGCCTTGCTTGCGGTACTCGGGGTTCACGGCCAGCGTGTCGACGTAGTATTCGCCCGCCTGCGTTTCATCGAGTATGCCCGAGAAGTCGCGGTCCATCTGCTCCTTGATCGTTTCGAGGAAAGCCCGTCGCAACGAATGCAAGTGGGCGCCATCGTAGCCGATGATGACGCCGGCGATGTCGCCCTTCGGCGTCTTGGCAACCAGTGCGTTGCGGTAACTGTACTGGCTGTCGTCACGAGCCACTAAGCCCGTCATCATCTGTCGGAACTCGTCCAGCGTGTGGTGGGGCCCGGCAAAGTGTTGGCAACAATCCTCGTCCATGGCCATCATGATGAGGGGGGCAATGCTGGGCGCCTGGTCGGGCGTTGCGGGTTCTATATGGTATTTCATGGTTGAAGTGAATGGGGCGGTTTGCCTATGTTGTTGTTCGCCACTAATCGTAGTGGTTTGGGAGATGGTTGGGACTTGCGCACCTTAGTAAGACGCGGTGCAGGGGAAGCCTGCGGCCACCACTCGGTCGCGTATGCTGTCGAGCTCCTCGTGGGTAGCCTTGCATAAGTTGTGGTCGGGGGTCTCGCGGTCGATGGTGTAAACCATCACACCTTGGGGCTTGATGGCCTTCACGGCTTCCAACCACGGCTCCACATATCGGTCGCTTGTGTTGTCGACCGACACCGTCTGGCCTTTGCGGTCGACGGTTGTTCCCTTCATAAACATGGTCTGTATGATGACGTGGCCATTGAAAAGCTTCATGTTCTCAATCACCTTCATCACGTCGTAGCTCGGTTGGGCGGGGCGGTCGGTCAACTGGATGTAGTCGGCGTCGACCGTGTCGAGTTTCAGAATGTTATTGTCCACCTTCATCAAGGCCTGCCGTGTCCGTTCGTGACCTATAAACGTGGAATTGCTCAGCACGCTGATCTTCGCGTCGGGGCACCACTTGTCGCGCAAACGGATGGTGTCGTCGATGATTTCGGGGAAATGGGGATTGCTGGTGGGCTCACCGTTTCCGGCAAACGTCAGCACATCGGGGTGCTCACCATCGTTGTGCATCTTTTCCAGTTGGCGAGCCAAAGCCTCGGCCACCTCCTCGCGTGAGGGGTGGTGGGTATGGGTGTGATGATCCTTGTTGAAACCGCATTCGCAATAAATGCAGTCGAAAGTGCAAATCTTACCGTCGGCCGGCATCAGGTTGATGCCTAAGCTCAGTCCCAAGCGGCGGCTGTGAACGGGTCCATAGATGGGACTTGGAAAAATGATAGTGCTCATGATTCTTGTTTGGCTTATAATGGGTTTCGGATGACCTTCCCGGAGGGCGTGGCCCATCCTTCGACCTGCAAAGATACAGATAATTATCTGAGGGTTGAAGTTAACACACGTTAAACTCTCTTGTTTGTGACATTTTTTTTGTTACTTTGCATGCAAATTTGGGTTATTATAGCCATTTGAAAATGGGACATAAACGAAAAAAGGCCAGTAGGCGCTCTATACGCCTGCAATCGGTCACGCTTTGTATTAGCACCGCTCTGGTGCTTATCCTCTTGGGACTGGTTGTTTTCTCCACATTGCTGGGGCGCAACTTGTCGTCATACGTCAAGGAGAATTTGGTGGTCACCATGATGCTCGAACAGGACATGACCGACACCGAGGCGCAGACCATGTGCCGCGGCTTGGCCAAGCGCCCTTACATCAAGAGCATCCATTTCATCAGTAAGACACAGGCTTTGAAAGAGGCTACCAAGGAGATGGGTACCGACCCGTCGGAGTTTACCGATGGTGTCAATCCGCTTCCGTCGTCGGTCGACCTCACGTTGAAGAGCGATTATGCCAACAACGACTCGTTGAAGTGGATAGCCAAGGAGCTTAAGCAATATCCGAAAGTGTCGGAGATCAACTATCAGCGCGACCTCGTTGAGGCTGTGAACCGCAACCTCACGAAGATCGGCTTGGTGCTGCTCGTCCTGGCGGTGCTGCTCACCTTCGTGTCGTTCTCGCTGATCAACAACACCGTGCGCTTGGGAATCTATGCGCGTCGCTTCTCCATTCACACCATGAAACTGGTGGGAGCGTCGTGGGGCTTCATCCGTTGGCCATTCCTTCGTCGCGCCATCGCCACAGGCATGTTGGCAGCTATCTTGGCGTGTGCAGTGCTGGGTGGCGGCATGTATCTGCTCTATTGCTACGAGCCCGACGTGCTGACTGTCATCTCATGGGAGGAGATGGCCATCACCGCCATTGCCGTGTTCCTCTTTGGAATCATTATAACCGCAATGTGTGCCTGCATTTCCGTCAACAAGTTCCTGAAGATGAAGGCTGGCGAACTCTATAAAATTTAATTTATCATTCAAATAAATCGCGAGAGGGGAGCGGCCCTAAGCGGTTCCGCCAGTTGAGCATTGGTGGAATCCCGTGTGGCTCGGCCGCCTTTCGTAAAGTTGAAATTCTAACTATGGATAGAAGAAATTTAGCATTCGACCGTACCAACTTCATTTTGTTGGCCATCGGTTTCGCTATCGTAGTCATCGGTTTTATCCTGATGAGCGGTCCGTCGTCGACCGAGGAAGCGTTCAATCCCGACATCTTTAGCGCACGTCGCATTAAGGTGGCTCCCGTGGTGTGCTTCGTGGGATTCGTCTCTATGATCTATGCCATTGTGCGCAAGCCCAAGGACAATGGTGCCGACAAGCAACTCGACGAACAAAAGAAGGAGGATTAATAAGGTATGAACGAACTTCAAGCTATTCTCTTAGGTATCATCCAGGGTCTTACGGAGTATTTGCCCGTCAGTAGCAGTGGTCACCTGACCATTGTGTCGTCGTTCATGGATGTGGAAGGAGCCGACAACCTGGCGTTTACCGTTGCCGTCCATGTGGCTACGGTGTTGAGCACGTTGGTTATCTTCTGGAAGCAGATCGTGTGGATCTTCCGCGACCTCTTTAAGTTCTCTTGGAACGAGGGCACACGCTACGCAGCGCTCATTGCCCTGTCGATGATTCCCGTGGGTATCGTTGGTGTGTTCTTCAAAGATGCGGTGGAGGAGATTTTCGGATCAGGCTTGCTCATAGTGGGCATCATGCTTCTGTTGACCGCAGCCCTGCTCTCCTTCTCTTATTTCGCCAAACCCCGTCAGAAGGAAAAGATTAGTTTCAAGGACGCTTTCATCATTGGCTTGGCCCAGGCTTGCGCCGTGATGCCCGGCCTGTCGCGTTCAGGAAGCACCATCGCCACAGGCTTGTTGCTCGGCGACAAGAAGGAGAAGCTGGCACAGTTCTCTTTCCTCATGGTCATTCCTCCCATTTTGGGCGAGGCTTTGCTCGACGTGATTAAGATGATGAAGGGCGGTGTGGCCACCGTTATGGGCGACATCCCCTTGTCGTCGCTCATCGTTGGATTCATCGCTGCGTTTATCTTCGGATGCCTGGCCTGCCGTTGGATGGTCGACATCGTGAAGCGCGGCAAGCTCATCTACTTCGCTGTGTATTGCGCAGTGGTAGGTCTCGGCGTCATCATATTTAGCATCCTCTAATCCTCCAGCGAGTCAACGAATGCAAATGGACTTCATACAAGGCGAGATCATCGCCATCGACAAGCCCTATCGCATGTCGAGTTTCGGAGCGTTGGCCCACATACGCTACCTGCTTTCCAAATATTTGGGCAAGAAGGTGAAGGTGGGTCACGCAGGAACGCTCGACCCTTTGGCCACTGGTGTGCTCGTTCTATGCACGGGGCGATGCACCAAGCGTATTGAGGAATTGCAGAGCCACACTAAGGAATACACCGCCACCCTTCAGTTGGGTGCCACCACCGATAGCTACGACTGCGAGCACACCGTGAACCACACCTACCCCTGGCGCCACATTACCAAGGAGTTGGTGCTCGAGACCCTTCCGCAATTTGTGGGCGACATTGATCAGGTGCCACCCACATATAGCGCTTGCAAGGTGGATGGTGCGCGTGCGTACCAGCTTCGTCGCAATGGCGAGCAGGTGGAGTTGCAGCCCAAGCGCGTCCGCATCGATGAGATAGAGCTCACCGATTTCGACGCCGAGCAACATCGCATATCCATCCGCGTGGTCTGCGGCAAGGGCACCTACATCCGTGCTTTGGCCCGTGATCTGGGTAGAGCCATGGGAAGTGGCGCGTACCTCACCGACCTGAGGCGCACGCGAGTGGGTGATTTCACGGTCGACAACTGCATCAGCTTCGACCACTTCTGTGAGTGGTTGGCAGAGCAAGACGTGGTGATGCCGAAGCAAGAGGAGAAAAAACACAATCGGGTGGAAGGCAAAAAGCCCATTGGCTAACATCCCTACACCTATCAAATAATAACGTTCGTCGTGCCCACTTGTAGCCCAATGGGGCGCGATGTTTATGTTTTTAAGTTCAAACTTCAAAGAAAAAATGAAACTGTCACAATTCAGGTTTAAGTTGCCCCAAGAGCAGATTGCTATGTATCCGCATAGTCTTGTTCGTGAGTTTACCAACGACGACGGCTCCAAGGAGTCGTTCCGCGTAACGCGTCGCGACGAGGCTCGTCTGATGGTGCTGCATCGCACCACGGGCGAGATCGAGATGTTCAAGAAGGATGAGAAGGGCAACCCCATTGAGGGCAAATACATAGAGTTCCGCGATATCTTGGATTATTTTGACGAGGGCGACACGTTCGTCATGAACGACACGAAGGTTTTCCCCGCTCGTCTCTATGGAACCAAGGAGAAGACCGACGCCAAGATCGAGGTGTTCATCCTTCGTGAACTCAACGAGGAGACCCACCTGTGGGACGTGCTCGTGGAGCCGGCGCGTAAGATTCGCATTGGCAACAAGTTGTTCTTCGACGAGGTAGGCACCATGGTGGCTGAGGTTTACGACAACACCACGAGCCGTGGCCGTTCGCTGCGCTTCCTTTACGACTGCTCGCACGAACAGTTCAAGGAGGAGTTGTTCTCGTTGGGCGAGATGCCGTTGCCCGACTACGTGCTCAACGGTCGTCCTGCCGATCCCACCATGAGCAACATGCATGTCCACTCACATGCCACGGAAGACGATGTCACCGACTTCCAGTGTGTGTTTGCCAAGCACGAGGGAGCCGTCACCGCACCTGCCACTGGCTTGCATTTCAGTCGTGAGCTGATGAAGCGCATGGAGATCAAGGGTGTGAACGCTGCCTATATCACCTTGCATTGCGGTTTGGGCAACTTCTCGCAGATTGAGGTGGAAGACCTGACCAAGCACAAGATGGACTCTGAGCAGATGCAGATCACCAAGGAGGCGTGCGACCTTGTGAACCAGACCAAGCTTTCGGGACACCGTGTGTGCGCCATCGGAACGAGCGTGGCCAAGGCCACCGAGACTGCTGTGGGCACCGACGGCTTGCTCAAGGAGTATGATGGCTGGACCAGCAAGTTTATCTTCCCACCCTACGACTTTGGCTTGGCCAACTGCATGGTGGCCAATTTCTTCCATCCTGAGTCGACCCTCATGATGTCGACGGCTGCCTTTGGAGGTTATGATGCCGTAATGGAGTGCTACGACAAGGCACTTAAGAATGGCTACATGTTTGGCTGCTTCGGCGACAGTCTGCTCATTATCGACTAAGGCGCACGCCTTTTTCGATGAACCTTAAGCTTCTGGCTATGTTGCATCACGTTTATTTCAGCATCGGCTCCAACATCGGCAACCGCAAACGCCTGGTTCGTGAGGCCATCGCCTTGCTCAACGAGCGAGTGGGCGAGGTGGAGCGGCAGTCGTCGTTGTTGGAGACGGAGCCGTGGGGCTTCACGTCGCCCAATAAGTTTATTAACGCCTGCGTGTGTTGCCTGACAACCCAGACGCCGCGCCAATTGCTGGCCATCACACAGAACATTGAGCGCGAGATGGGACGCACGATGAAGACTACCGATGGGCAGTATCACGATCGCGTCATCGATATCGACATCTTGTTGTACGACGACCTCAGTGTTGACGAGCCCGACTTGGTCATTCCCCATCCTCGCATGCGGGAGCGTGAGTTTGTCATGGTGCCGTTGCGCGAGATTCTCGACAACGTCTAACAAACATAATCGTAAGTTGGACATTAGGCCGAAACAAGTGGATTGTTAGGATTTAAGCACTAACAAGAATTGGAATCTAATGTCCGATTTGGCATAAAAAGAGCCGCATCACCTTGATGGTAATGCGGCTCTTTCAATTTCTTTCTATTGAGCGGCAGGCTTTGCGCCTGTGCTGCTTACTTACGCAGACCGAGGGCCTTCACGATGGCACGGTAGCGGTTGATGTCGCGCTCCTTCAGGTAAGTGAGCAGACGACGACGCTTACCGACGAGCTGAGTCAGTGAACGAGTAGTCACATAGTCCTTGTGGTTAGCCTTGACGTGCTCAGTCAGGTGCTTGATGCGATAGGTGAACAGAGCGATCTGGCTCTCTGCAGAACCTGTGTCTGTTGTTGACTTGCCATACTGGCCGAAGATCTCTTCCTTCTTCTCTGAATTAAGATACATGTTGTTTGTTGATTAATAATGGTTGCATCATTAACATCTGTTGGTCGCTCTATGGCCTTAATCAAAACCGTTGGCAACCGCAAATGCTCCGGTATTTCCGAAAATGCGGTGCAAAGGTACAACTTTTCATTCATTCACACAAGCCTTTCGATTATTTTTAGTAATTTTGCACGCAAATAAATATAGCTATTTTTTAAGGTAAATCAATGCAAGACATTCGTAACATCGCAGTTATTGCGCACGTTGACCATGGTAAGACTACCTTGGTCGACAAGATGATGCTCGCTGGAAAACTGTTCCGTGACGGCCAGGACAACAGCGGCGAAGTGCTCGATTCCAATGATTTGGAGCGCGAACGAGGGATAACCATTTTGTCGAAGAACGTCTCCATCAACTGGAAGGGCGTCAAAATCAATATTCTCGATACTCCGGGCCACTCCGATTTCGGTGGTGAGGTGGAGCGCGTGTTGAACATGGCCGATGGTTGTTTGCTGCTTGTCGACGCCTTCGAGGGTCCGATGCCGCAGACGCGTTTCGTGTTGCAGAAAGCCTTGCAGATTGGTTTGAAGCCCATCGTGGTGGTCAACAAGGTCGACAAGCCCAACTGCCGCCCGGAGGCCGTGTACGAGATGGTGTTCGACCTGATGTGCGACCTCAACGCCACCGAGGACCAGCTCGATTTCACCGTGGTCTATGGTTCGGCCAAGAACGGATGGATGGGCCCCGATTTCAATAAGCCCACCGACAACATCGACTATCTGCTCGATAAGATTGTGGAGGTTATTCCGGCTCCTAAGCAGCTCGAAGGCACTCCTCAGATGCTTATCACCTCGCTCGATTATAGCAACTATACCGGCCGTATCGCCGTGGGTCGCGTGCATCGTGGCAAGCTCACCGATGGCATGAACATCGTTATTTGCCACCGCGACGGCACCCAGGAGCGCACCAAGATCAAGGAGCTCCATACCTTTGAGGGCATCGGCCACAAGCGTGTCGATAGCGTGGAGAGTGGCGATATCTGTGCCGTTGTCGGCTTGGAGCGCTTTGAGATTGGCGATACCATCGCCGACTTTGAGAACCCTGAGCCGCTGCCTCCCATCGCCGTCGACGAGCCCACGATGAGCATGCTGTTCACCATCAACGACTCGCCTTTCTTCGGACGTGAGGGTAAGTTCTGCACCTCGCGCCAGATTAACGACCGTTTGCAGCGCGAGCTTGAGAAGAACATCGCCCTTCGCGTGGAGCCTTTTGAGGATTCTACCGATAAGTGGATTGTGAAGGGCCGTGGCGTGCTCCACCTCTCTGTGCTCATCGAGACCATGCGTCGTGAGGGTTACGAGTTGCAGGTAGGCCAGCCGCAAGTTATCTATAAGGAGATCGACGGTCAGAAGTGCGAACCTGTTGAGGAGCTCGATATCAATGTGCCGCAAGACTATTCGTCAAAGATGGTCGACATGGTTACACGCCGTAAGGGTGACCTCACGGGTATGGACACCGAGGGCGACCGTGTCAACATCACGTTCGACATTCCTTCGCGTGGTATCATTGGTCTGCGTACCAATGTGCTCACCGCTTCGCAAGGCGAGGCCATCATGGCTCACCGCTATAAGGAGTATCAGCCCTATAAGGGCGACATTGTGCGTCGTACCAACGGTTCCATGATTTCCATGGACGGTGGAACGGCCTACGCTTACGCCATCGATAAGTTGCAGGATCGCGGTAAGTTCTTTATCGATCCGGGTGAGGAGGTTTACCCAGGCGAGGTAGTGGGCGAGCACGTCCACGACAACGACTTGGTCATCAATGTGTGCAAGGCCAAGCAGCTCACCAACGTGCGTGCCTCTGGTTCTGATGACAAGGCCCACATCGTGCCGAAGACCGTCATGAGCCTGGAGGAATGTCTCGAGTATATCAAGGCCGACGAGTATGTGGAGGTCACTCCGAAGAGCATCCGCATGCGTAAGATCATCCTCGACCACCTCGAGCGCAAGCGTTCCAACAAGGAGTAATGATTCATTCCGCTATAAGCGAATGATGGTGCGGGCAATGGCTTTTGGGTCATTGCCCGCATTTTGTATGCTCGGCATGGGCATTGTTTAACGGATGAAAGTTGCGCATAGCCATCATTTCGACGCTTTACGCCTCAATAATCTGTGTTGATTGAGAATGTTCGTCCCGCCATCCCGTCCATAGAGCGATACGTTCTGTCTGATATTTTGGTGCAAAAGTTGTGTGGCGTTTTTCGTTGAACCAGCCACAGAAATGGTCGTTTTTTTGCGCTTGTCGTCCCCATTTTTCGCCGTGCGCCCACCGTTAGGCATCTTTCGTTTTGCGATACCTACCTAACCCCACCTCGAAAGGCCATGTTTCGAGGTTCGAAAGACCATGTATCGACTCTCGGTTAGGCATGTTTTGCAACGCAAAAGGTTAAGCAAAAAGTTACGATTCTCTTCTTTCTTTGATAACCTGTTGTAAATCAACCGATTGTATAATTGTGATGAGAATCGCGTATTTCCGTCCAATCCTTCCGTCGTTGCTACCAATGATGTAGATTTCACTATAGATTGTTGCCGTAATTCGCATTTGGCTCCCACACCATGAGGCCCATCCAACCATCGTGGTGATTTGCGTTTCGATTCGCCTGCCATTTCCTTTGAGCAACATGCAAATGACAGTTGTGTTCACACGAGTTTCACATGCGAATCGCTTTGAAAAAAAGAAGCGGCAATTAGCCTTGTTGATCTATGTAACAAGCAGGTCCTATTTCGTAGGTCTTGTCAGTTGTGCCCCACCTATGTAAAGTGCTGTTACAATTTGATTGGCAAGATGGTTGTTTAGCGAAACAAATAGTTGCGCAATTAAAATAATCTTGTTACTTTTGCAGAAAGTGGACGATATTTGTCATTACTCAGTGGTAGCCTTTTTATCCACAAAGAGTAACCTTTTTATAATAATGAGATCACAAACCGCATGAAAAGTTCAGATACAATCATTACAAGCACACAAAACACACGTGTGAAGAAACTTATCTTGTTGCAACAGAAGTCAGCCGAGCGACGCAAGGCTGGTCTGTTTGTGGTGGAAGGGCGGCGCGAGCTGTTGCATTGTCTCCACTCGGGCTACGAGATTGACACCTTGTTTTATTGTCCACAGTTGCTTTTCGTGGCGGGCGAGGATGGTGAATTGAGGCGTGTGATCGCCGCCAACCCTTCGTTGGAGGTGTCTGCCGAGGTGTATGAGCGCATCGCCTATCGTGGTTCTACCGAGGGCGTGGTGGCTCAGATGAAGGTGAAAACAATGGCGTTGGCCGACCTGCAGTTGCCCGACAACCCCTTGCTGATGGTGCTCGAGCGTGTGGAGAAACCCGGCAATCTGGGTGCTGTGCTTCGCTCGGCCGATGCGGCGGCCGCCGATGCCGTGATTGTTTGCGATCCGCTTACCGACCTTTATAACCCCAACCTCATTCGTTCGAGCATTGGCGCCATTTTCACCGTGCCCACCGTGGCGTGCTCATCGGTCGATTGCATCGCCTTCTTGAAGGAGCGTGGCATACGTATCCTCACAGCCCAGCTGCAAGACTCGCATCTCTATTATGATACCGACATGCGCCGAGGCACCGCTTTGGTCATGGGCACCGAGGCCACCGGTCTGACCGAGCCTTGGCGTCAGGCCGCCGACGCCCACATACGCATCCCTATGAAAGGGCAACTCGACTCGCTCAATGTGTCGGTCAGCGCAGCTATTCTCCTTTTTGAGGCTGTGCGCCAACGGGAGGAATAAGCCTCTCCACACTTCCCATCTCGGGGAAGCGCACTTGCAAGGCCCGCGCCTTTTCCAATGTTTTGCTGATGAAGCGGGCATGTTCCTCCGATTCGGGATGGAAGGGCCGATGCGCCAGGGCCTCACGGATGGGGCGCCATTCGCGCAGGAATGTTTGGGTTTGGGGGGAGAAATAAGCCTCTCCAAACCGTTCGAAGATGTAGTCGATGGCCTGTGGAGTGGGGTGGAGCATGTCCTCACCATAGAAACGATAGTCGCGTAGCTCGTCGAGCACGATCTCGTACGACGGGAAATAGGCAGGCGCCAACGCCGATAGTTCTTGCTGCATTTTTTCTATGGCGAGCAGCAAGGTGGCCTTCGAGAGTTGCGAGCCGTGGTAGCCATATTTGCGATAGCGGATGGGCGACACCGTGAAAATGAAGCGCACTCGTGGGTAACGGCTATGGATGAGCTTCATGGTTTGTGTGAGGTGGGTGGCACATTGTTCCACCGTGAGCACCTGCTCGTCGAACAGGCGTTGAGGCCGCTTTTGGCAATTGTCCACAATCTCGCCCGTGGCTTTAAGCACATACACATGGTTGGTGCCCAGGGTGAAGACGCAGGTGCCCGTCTCTCCCTCTGTGAAAGGCATCCGCCCCTCGTGCAACAGGCGTTCCACGGTGTGGCGAATGCTCACCGGGTTATACATCACCCCGTAGGGATTCACCACCGTTCGGAAGCGTTCACGGCTGAAGCGTTGCCCCATATTGTCGGCGAAGCATGAGCCCACAAACAACATGCGTTCGCATGGCGCGATGGTCCACGGCGATTGGGGAATGTCGATGGGTGTTCTGAAATCCATGGTTCTCTTTAGCTTCTTGAAACCTGCATGCCCTTGTGGCTCAGCGTCATGTCCACAAAGCGAGCGTTGGCGTTGGTGGGATGGTTGTTGAGGAGGGTCTTGATGCGCGCCGCCGCCTCAGGATCCTTGGCCACCATGTAGAGGTAACCGCCTCCGCCTGCCCCCGGCAACTTATAGCCCAGACACAGGTCGTCGACGAGCTCGGTGATGCGTTGGCACTCGTCGGGGTTGGTGCCACTGTCGAGCGCTTGGTTTTGTTGCCACGTCTTGCGCACCAATCGTCCCATGGTCTCAAAGTCCTCGCGCTGAATGGCCTCGTACATGGTCATGGCATGCGCCTTCATGTCGCGCAGGATCGACAACTCCTCGTGCTGGTTGAGGAACATGCGTCTCACGATCTCCGCCAAGATGGTCTTGGCTGTTCGCCTGATGCCCGTGTAGTATAATAGGTGGCAAGCCTGGTATTCGGGTTGGGTGAAGATGCCCGTAGGCAACCACCTGACGATGGGGTCCTGATGGAATCCCGCCTGCGTTTGCAGCAGTTTCACGCCGTGCAGCAATCCGCCAAACTGGTCTTGCCATCCTCCGCCAGTGGTGAGCAGTTGTTCGAGGGTCAGTGTGCGGTGGCCGATCTCCGCCTTGTCCCATCCCAGTCCGCAAAACTCGTTGAGCGCTCCCAGAACGGTGGCGGCCAGCACGCTGCTGGTGCCCAGTCCCGAACCGGCTGGGATGGCCGAGAGCAACGTCACCTCGATGCCACACCCGAAGGCGTGCAACTGGTCGGCTAAGGACTGATAGGGCTCGGCGCAAAACTCGGGCAGGAAGCCGCAGAGCGCCAATGCCGCCTTGGGGATGGAGAAGGGGCTTCCCACTTGGTTGAAGGCCCCCAACTGTTCGTAGGTTGTCACCACCTCCGACGCACCCAGGTCGATGCTGCGCAGCACGATGCGAGGCTCCTTGCAAGGCTTCACGTAGGTCTGTATGGGTTGTTGGCCATTGAGCTCAATGGCCAGGTTGATCACGTTTCCTCCCTCCATGAGGCAGTAGGGCGGCGTGTCGGTCCATCCGCCGGCAATGTCGATGCGCACAGGCGAGCGCCCCCAAACTATCTGGTCGTCGTAGGCCACCTTGTGTGGCGCCACCCGGCTGTTGGCCAATGTGTCGGTCAGGCCCTCGCGAAGCAGCGCAAACGCCTTGCGCTCCATCGTGGCCTTCAGGGCGTCGTTGGTGGCGATCGCCGATTGGAACATGGCATCGCTGATGCGCCGCATCAATGGCTCATTGTTGCCGATGGGCGTGGGAGCGGGTATGTGGTATTGGCGAAACTCGCGTGCCGCGTCGTCGAGGTCGAGTTGGTAGAACACGCTGTGTTCGTGGTTTTTGGCAAGCGTCTGCCAGTTCTTGGCGCGGAATTGCTGCCGTTGCAGGCAGAGTCGGTGCAGGTTGGCTTGCGTGGATATTTGTTCGGCCGATAGCCACTCGCCAACCACCGTGTTGTCGCCGTTCATATAGGCGTTGAGCGCCGCTGCGTTGGGCAGCAGGGGGAAGCGTGGGGTGGTTTGTTCATCGCCGGAAAACTTATCGTAGAAGCCGTAGCGGCGCACACACCAAGCCTCCTCGCCGATGGGCACAAAGTCGATACACTCATTGGGTTCCAGGCTTACCGCCCAATCGTTTTCGGGCGCACCCGTCACAATGTTGTTGTGGCTCAGCTCCCATCGCGCACCCATATGGCTGTTCTCCACCCACACGTTCTTGTTGCTGTCAGTGAAGGGCCTCAGCGTAATGGTGTTTTGCACGAAGATGCTGGGGCAGGGCTTCATGGAGTGGTGGAGTATGTGGCGCTGGTCGTTCACCAGGTTCTGGATGGCCACGGTCGACGAGAGCAACTCGTGGGAGGTGCCGAAGTGATAGAATTCGCCACCGGGCAGGGGCAGGATGGCCACCTTCAGCTGCGCCACCTCATCGTCGTGCTGGCTGGGGTGGGTGCCCAGGCCGCATCCGAAGGTGCCGTAGAGGTCATATTCCGTTACCTTGCCGTTGTGGGTGGAGTGGTGGGTGAGCACCTCGATGGCCTTGTCCGACAAGAGCCATACGCCGATGTCGGTGAGGTAGAAATGGTCTTTCTGCAATCGGTTGAGCGTGTCGACCGATGGCTTTTGCAACATACACTCGAGCGCCGTGGGGTCTTTGCGGGTGCTCACAAACACGCCATGATCTTTGGCAATCTCCGGTCCAAGCCACAAGCCATAGCACACCACGTCGGCCTCGGGGATGGGTTGCAGGGGTTGGGTGGCGCGAATATACACGTCACCGCTCACAATCATCGTGCGAAGGCTCTTGGGCGCACTGTCCATGATGCGCTCGTAGAGCGGCAGTTGCAGTTGCAGGAGGTTCTGTGAGAGCCGTTGTCCGCGCTCCCAACGAAACACGGGGATGGGCGTCAGAATCTTGCCCGAGGGAGCGTAGGCCGGTAACCGTCGGCTCTGGCCGCCCGCATGGAGCAGCAACAGGCGCTCGTCGGCTTTTTTGCCGTGAGCCTTCCAATACTCCATGAGCAAGTGTACCGATCCACCGCCCGAGCCCAATTTGTGGCCGATGGGGTCGTGGGTGCAAAACCATTCGTCTTTTGGGTAGCCCGTAATATCGTGGAAGCATCCCACCAGGTTGGGAGGGAGCGACAAGAGTTTCTGCATGTTCAGTGTGTTTTTTTAGGGATGGGGTTACGTTGTTCCATTTGCAAAAGTACATATTTATTTGGTTATCATGGCATTTTGTGTTACTTTTGCGCTAAATAAATTTTATCCATGAGTAGCAACCAAGACGGATTGTTCAAAAAAGAAGGCGTAGGCATTCTCGTGCCTTTCGCCATGATAACCCTCTGCTTTGCCATGTGGGGCTTTGCCAACGATGTTACCAGCCCGATGGTGAAGTCGTTTGGCCTAATCTTCCAGATGAGCACGTTTGAGAGCAGTTTTGTGCAGGTGGCCTTCTACCTGGGCTATTTCTGCATGGCCCTTCCCGCCGCCCTGTTCATCCGGCGTTTCTCGTTCAAGGCGGGCGTGGTGATGGGGCTTGCGCTCTATGCGTTGGGCGTGTTGGCCTTTGTGCCCGCCCGGTCCACGGGAACGTTCATGGCCTTTCTCCCCGCCTATTTCGTCATGACGTGCGGCTTGTCGTTCCTCGAAACCAGTTGCAACCCCTATGTCTATGCCATGGGTTCCGAGTCGACGGGCACGCGCCGCCTCAATTTCGCGCAAGCGTTCAATCCCGTTGGCGCGCTCATGGGCGCCATGGTGGCCCTTACCTACGTTTCGGGCAGCTTGGACCCCTCCGATGGCGCCACGCGGCGCCAGCTTCTTATGGCCGATCCCTTGCGGTTCGATGCCATCAAGGCCCACGACCTCGACATCCTGGTGCAGCCTTATCTCTATACAGGCCTGGTCATCTTAGCGGTGTTGGCCGCCGTAGTGCTCACCCGCATGCCCAGCACCGACGGCACCTGCGATCGTAAGGGCGTGGTGTCGGTGTTTGTTCAACTGCTCCGCACGAAGAACTATCGTGAGGGTGTTGTGGCACAGTTCTTCTATGTGGGAGCGCAAACCGTGTGTTGGACCTATCTCATGCATTATGGCCACCACGTGTTCTACGACCTTGAGGGGCTTGGCGAGGCCGAGGCCCAGCAGCTCACCACCCACTATTACTTAGTCGCCTTGGCCCTGTTTGCCGTGGGACGTTTCGTCTGTACCTGGCTCCTGACGCGCGTAGAGGCTGGGCGCCTGTTGGCCGTGCTGGCCCTGGCCGCCATCGGTTGCCTGGTGGGCGTAATCCTCATCGAGGGCAGGGTGGGCCTATGGTGCCTCGTGGCCGTGTCGGGATGCATGAGCCTGATGTTCCCCACCATCTATGGCATGGCCCTTACGGGCGTTCGCCACCATCTGGAGTTTGCCGGGGCAGGCTTGGTGATGAGCATTCTGGGAGGCAGCGTCGTGCCCCTGCTGCAAGCCGCCATGATGGATAGCCACACCGTTATCATGGGACTGACAAGCGTCCATTACTCGTTTGCCGTTCCCCTTGTGTGCTTCGCCGTGGTGGCGCGTTACGGACTGATGCGCCGCCACCGCCAACCCAAAGCGTAGCCTGCGCCGTGGTTACCGAGGAGAGAGCGTGGAAGGACCGTTGGCGCCTATGGCGGCGCCGCTGATGGAGAGCGTGGCGCTACGGCTACCGTTGTAGAAATCCACATGCGTTTCAGTTCCGTCGAGTTTCAGGTTGGGGTTCCAATAGAGTGTGCGGCGGTAGTCTTTCGTGCTCGGCAATGGCGTTTGGCTATAGTCGGGATGGTAAAACTCGTCGGGCATGGTGAACCCATGGAGCACGATACGCCTGTCGCGCATGGTGTAACGTGTGGCATCCTGTGGCATCATGTCGTAATCGACCACCACGTCGGCACTCTTGCTGTTCATCTCCGGATGGTCGTCCTCGCGTAGACTGAAGTCGGTGTAGAACTTCGCTGTTTGCAGGCGCTTCAACTTGAGGTCCTTAAACACGGCCCAGTTGCTGCGTGTAACGGGTGAGGCATCCGATTGTTCCTTGTTGGGAACGTAAGTGCGATAGAAGAGATAACGGTCGAGACGCGCGTCGACTAAGAACATTTGCTTCGCGTTGTAATTGCCCATCAGCATGATGCTCATCTGCAAGGGCAGGCGTCGGAAGTTTACCTTTCCATACGACAGGCCATAATCGGTCAGCAGGTTATACAGTTCCACGGCGTCGTATTGGCAGGCGGGCTTGCTCCAAACAATGGCGTGTTTGCTCTTCCTACGGCGTGCCTTCACGTTCAACTCGTTCAGTTCGGTTCCCGCATATTCCACAGTGTCGGTCTCTTCATAGGTCTCTTCCCATTGGCTTGCGGGTTGATGGGTTTGGTAAAATGAGTATTTCGATGCAAAAACGGGATAGAAGAGGTCGCGTTTGACGTAGTATTCGGGCCATGCGTCTTCGTTGAACACGTCGTAATCGTCCAGTTTCTTCTTTTTCTTCTTGGAGATGTTGTCGCCGTATGCGCCCATCATCAGGATGGCGTCGCCATAGAACGGCTCCAGGCTAAAGGCGTAATGGCCTCCCTTGTCGGTGCGTTGCTCCACCTGCCAAATGTCGGTTCCCATCACCACCTCGCCTTTTACGACCACTTCTTTCTTCAGCGAGCCATGGTCCACCCCGTGCTCCGCATCGGTCTGGTTGGTGGCTTCGGGCTCTTGGTCGCCACGTTCGTCGGTTGCGGTATTCGATACCACTTCGGCTCTTTGGGTCTTATTGTTATCCGTTGGTTCGCCATACTTCTCCTGTTCGGCGAGATAAGTCATGCCTTCGCCATTGCTAAACCTTTCCGAGTATTTGCCAAACTCGCCCGCTTCGCCGCTGGCGTTAATGGCGTCGAGCGTCCAACCGAATATGCCCATGCGCCACCAGGGCATTTCTTCGGGCTCGATGGGATGGCTCGATGGGGTGGAGTAGACGTGACCTTCCACGGTCATGGCTGTCTCGGGTTGATAGCGCAGGGGCTTGTCGGCAAGGATATCCTTGACGTCATAACGCCTCCATCCCTGCACCATGAGCAGCAAGTCAAGGCGTGCCCGATGGGTGCTGTCGTCTGCTTCGAAATAGTAGTCGGGGTTGGCTACGAAGCCTTTCAGGTCGCTCGCCAGAAGCAGGTCGGTCAGAATGTTGCCCGTGTCGTAGGTGGGGGTATCGTAGCTGTTATCTCTGACGGCCAGGCTCATGGTCTTGATGTTGGCGGGAGCCTGTAGCTTCAAGCTGATTTTCTCGTAAGGACCGTATTCTTTTTTAAGACCTTCGACCGTTATCTGTTGTTTGTTGAGGTCATGATGATCAACGAAGAACAACCTGTCGGCCAACACTTGGCCCTCTTGGGTCATCACCACAAGATCGTTGACGCCCGTTGGCAACTTGCTGGTGTTGAGGCGAAGCGACGCTGCGCCTGTTGCGTTGAGGTTGATGTCGTGGTAGTCTCTTAGTTCGCCACGGCATAGAATGGCTATGGTTAGTGCCGGCGCATTGAGTCCCACGGCTTGCAGTTGCAGCTGGTCTTGGTTGAGATGGATGGCTATTCCTTGCGGTTGGGCCACTGGCAAGTCGAACGAATACGACTTTCCCTTATAGTTGAACACCACTTTCTCTGATGCGTCTTGGTTGCTGTTGAGCGAGAATACGCCGCGTCCCAAGTGGTTGGCCACGATGGATTGCTGTCCCAGGCTGCCCATGAGGTTCACTCCCTCGCCCAGTTCGTTGGTCGCTTCGAAGGCTATGCGCTGTGAGGTGCCCGCAATGCGGTTGCCGCCTTCGGGGAAGAAAGCCACGTTCAACTGTGGTTTCGGCACCTTTCGAGCTCGCTGGCGGGGCCGGGGAACAATGCTCTTCAAGGAGTAATCGCCTGCCTGAAGTGGTCTTTCGTAGATGGGCACGACGCGCGAATACAGACTTCCGTATTCGCGAAAGAAGTCGGCGGCCATCTTCCGGTTGTAGAATTCTTCGCGGTAAATGCGGTTGTACGACTTTTCCGTTACGTTGAAGTTGAGCATCCATCGTGTATAGGCTCGGAGCTCGTAGTAGCCCGAGTAGAGTGAGTCGGTGAGCGCAAAGTTGCCCGCCCCATAGCCATCGGCCGACACGATGAGCTGTTGGCGCTCCACCACAAAGCCGTCGGGCGACACCAGTTCCACGTAGACGATGCGGCTCATATCGGTGGGCGTGAGGTCGTTGGCTTTCACCACGTATGCCTTATACCAGAGCGTGTCGCCCATGAAATAGCTTGTGTTGTCGAGGTGCAGATACACCTTCTCCTGTATGGGCGCTTTCTCCAAGCGTCCTTTGAGGCTGTTGTCTTGCGCTTGCATGCATAGGGGCATACACAACAAGCCCATGAGTAATCTGAAGATACATTTGTTCATAATGGAGCCGATATGCGTTTGTATCTTGTTGGCGGTTATTGTGAAACCACCACATGTCCATTCTCGGTGATTCCTTCTGCCGAATAGTACAAGTCGTGGCAAGTGCTGTTGGCCAAGACCTCGAACGACACCTTGCCGTTGGCGTCTGTTGTCAAGTTGGGCTCCCAGAGGAGCGTTCGGCGGAAATCTTCGTTGGGTATGATGCCCATTAGCTCTCTGTCTTCGTAGGTCTCGGGGTAGGTAAGGCCGTGGAACCATGTGGTGCGCAGTCCATTGGGCTTTTTGCGATAATAGCGGCCTTGAGGGTTTTGGTACACAAAGATCTTTATGGCGTTGGGGCCAACCTGCTGGGCGCGCCAATCGTTGATGTCGGCGTTGGCTGTTGTTACGAGCACCTTGCTCACCTCATCCATATAGAAAGGAAAAGCGTAGGGAACCACGGCGCCATCTCTCTCGCTTTCTATGTTGTTGGGGTTGTCGGGCTTCCTTATTCTTCTTGATACGCCCGTGGCGCAAGCAAAGCGATTGTTTACAAACCACATGATGGGGCGACGCCCATAGGTCAGGCCTGTGTCGTAATAGTTGTATTGGTCTTTGATGTAAGGCATGTAGCCCGACACGTTGTCGCTTCCTTTGAGCTGAGGCAGTTTGCCCTTCAGGTATTCTATCAGCGTGGGCATGGACATGCCTTTGTCGAGCAGTTGGTCGACCTCATCGCCTGGACGGAATATCAGGTCGGCCGTATTCATCTTGCCCTGATAACTCTCCCAATAGTTCTTTTTCTGCCAGCGCTTGGCCGTTACCAACAGTTGGCGCAGCACATGTATGCTGTCGGTGCTCAGCGTGAGGTCGCCACGGTCAATGGCGTCTTGCAGGTTGATGGGCGGCACGGGGAGTTGTATGGGTTGCCTCTCTTGAGGGTCGAGGGCGCGTGGTTTGGGCGAGAAGTTGCGGCTTACGCCAACGTAGTAGCCTTGCAGCTTGTCTTCCTTGCTGGTCTTCACGTACATGGTCCAACCATTGCCCCAACAGGCGGGCACGGTGAAGCGGTAACGCCCTCGGCTATCGGTCTTGGTGTATCCCTTAAGGGCATCGCCATCAGCATTGTTGAGCACCAGTGTGAGGTCGATGCCTTCCACGGGCTGTTTCTTCTTGGTGCGGTAAATCTGTCCGTTGAGAATCATCTGTCTCTCAATGGGATAGTCGAAGGCGAAGTTTTTCTTGCCCTCCATCATTTGGAAGTCGTAGCGGCGCCATCCCTGCACCAGCATCAGCAAGTCGGCTGCTTGACGATGCTCATTGTCGTCGCTCTCGAGATAGTAGGCTGCATGGTTGATGTAGCCTTTCAGGTCGCTGCTCAGCAACAGCCATGAGGCGGCGTTTTGGTTCCATTCGCTTATCTGGCTGCCTGCGTCTCTCACGGCGAGCGAGAAGGTGGTGTTGGGCAATGTGGTGGCCGACATCTTGATGGTGCGCCCTGTCACGCTATCCATGGCGATGTGGATGGGGGCCACCTTGGTATGGGGATAGCCGAAGAGCATGCGCGAGGCGAGTATCTGCCCGTGCTCGTCGATGACGGTTAGTTGCGACACACCTTCTTTCATCTGCCTACGTGGCACCGAGAAGGTGAGGGGCTTGTCGCCCAACGTGTGTTCCTCGCAAAAGTAAACCTTTCCGTTGTTCATCAGCGTCACGCCAACAGTCTGCCCTTGCCAGTCGGCTGTGGCTGATAGTTGAATGGGTACTTGGCTCTTTTGCATCATGTCGACGCTGAGTGCCACGCCTGATGTCTCGGCGGCAGGGAGAGGGATGTTGGTGCTGCGCCCGTTGTCGCATACTACGTACAGCGTGCAGGGCGAGTCGTTTGGCGTCACAAACACCATGCCGCGCCCATCGTTGTTGGTCTGTGTGCGCATCAGCGTCTGCGTGCCCTGTTTCAGCGTGCAGGTAGCTTTCAGCCGTTGCCCTTGTTGGTCCAGCAACTCGAAGGCCACCCGGGTTTTGAAGCCTTTGATCAAGTGGCCGCCCTCGGGATAAAACTTGGCGTTGATGTTGTGCTTCAGGCCTTCTGACTTGTCGCGATTGCTGGGCACGTCGGTCGCCCTGGGTGTCCAGAGCCTGGGATTGCTGTAATCTCCTTCTTTCGCGGGTTTTTCAAAGACGGGTATGGTTCGGGAGAATATGGCGTCCTTGCCCCAGTTGAGCATGTAGCGTGTGTAGGCGCGGATCTCAAAGAAACCACCGCGGAGGATGTCATCGAGTTTGATTTGCCCCATGCCCACACCATGATTCAGCTTCACCTTCACTTGTTTTTCCATTTCGCCTGTCGTGTTGTAGAGCTCCACGTAGGCAATGTTGCTGCGCCCGCCCAGCGAGTCGTTGCTGCTGCAAACTTGGTAAACCTTGAACCACAAGGTCTCGCCGATAAAATAGCCTGTGTTGTCGAGATGAAGGTACAGTTTCTCCTGCGGAAACACATGGTTGAACTTCCCCACAATTTTCGTGAAGTAACCGATGCTGTCGTTCCCCGCGGCGTGAATGGGAAAGAGCGATACCATGAAAAAAAGTATGGTGGTCAGGCTTCTGAGCCTGTAGGTCTTGTGTTGTTTCATGGTTGTTTCGTTTTAGAGGGTATTTGTCAGATGGGTCCCAGCCTTCATGATGACTTTTACTTACAATAGCAAAGCTAAAAGAAAACTATGGAAAACGCAAGCGTTCTTGCGATTTTTTTTGTTTTTATTCCTTGGTTTCGCTTACCTATCGATGTTTCTCAACGCAGCCTACCATGTACTAAGCACTTTGGGGCCTTTGCCCCACACAAATGACGAGGCCGCATGATGCAAAACTTATGTCACTTTGTGAATGTTCCGAAGCTGCCCTCGCGTTCAAACTTCCTGATGATGGCCTCTTCGGTGGAAGTGGTTTTCACGATCTTGTAATGCTCACGGAAGGCTTCGTCGTTGCCCCGTTGGCTCAGGGCGTTGTAGATGTCCTCCTTGCGTGTAGACGTTCCTTCACCGATATCATAATTGCCAATGTTGAACAGGGTGCTCCAGTAGACACCACCGTAGTCGTTCTTGCCTCGGTTGACTACCATGCGCGTGCCAATGGACGCCACCTCGTCGAATCCGCGGTCGTGCTTGTAGGTCATCTGGATTTCGATGTCGCGCGGACAATAGCGAAACATGGATGTGGGGCCCGACGTGCGATAGCGGATTCTTACGAGTTCGTTGTGCACCTTCCCGCGAAAGGATAGCAGGCGTAACTTGTCCATGTCAAACATCAGTCTTCCCGTCATGGCGTGAGTGGTGCCCTGCGCCGTTTCGCCAAACTGCACCACGATGATTTTTGAGTCATCATCGCCTTGCAAGATGGCGTATGACAGGTTGTATAGGTCGTCATAGTAGTGCTTGGTCCACTTATAGCAATACTCTGTTAATTCTAACGTAATCGTTTGAAAATGAGGGAGTTAATTAACG
>NZ_JAHKBE010000109.1 GCF_018789675.1 Hallella faecis | reverse complement strand
ACATTGAGGATTAGATAGTTGTAAATAATCTTAATATTTAACGACACTCCCTAATTTAGTCTGCCCTGCCAAGACTGCCAAGGTGAGCGCACATCATTGCACAGCAAATTGGAACTTTTGATGTTTCAGCACTGCGTAAGCCTTTGTGCAGTCTTGGCCATAACTAAAAAGAACCTTCTGTAAATGGGTCTATTTCCTATTATTAGAGAACTGATACGTTACTATCAATTCCATTTTAATTCAAGTTACTATTAAACTTGCGAAACGATTTCTTATGCTATATAGTACTTGCGAAGACTTTTTTTTATTTTATATTGCTTTACTTTAACTGTTTTTGCGGGTGAATATTAAATCTGTTAAAAAATCTCAAGCAAATCTTATATCTTACCAACTATTAATACCTTTGCACGCAATTTATAATCAATATAGTATTGTAAAAGTCTCCAGCTAAGGAGTCATTTTTACCTGCTAAGATTATTCTTATTCAAAAGGATAACATATTACTCAAGTTTCGGATTTAGACTTTGAGGTTGAATTTATTGTATAAAAAAGGCTTTGAGTATTTCCGTATGTCACGGAAAATGAGTAAATTAGATGTGACAAAAAAAACATTACTCAAAACTCAAAGCCATGAGCAAAATTACAAATATTCCCTCAGAAATCGGCTCACCCGTAAAACCCTGTGTTTACCCAAAGATCATTGATAGTCTGTAGAGGAAGAAGTCGATATCAACAACACCTCTAAGTTGTGCTCTGAATTGTTTGATCTTAGAATTGAGAGATTCTGCAGATGCATTGGTGGCACGATGAATGAAGTAGTTGAGGACTTCATCCAATCTGTCTTTGATAGTTTCTGCAGCTGTATTGAAAGAATCATTTCCAAACTCCCTGACTTTGTCAAACCAGTTCTGCATACTCTCATAGCCAGAAATCCAGGTGGCTCTTGTATTGGAAAATATCATGCGTAGGGAATGAACGAGAGAATACGCCTTCTCCAAGTCTGGATAGCGCTCAAAGAGCAGCTTCATCCTTTCCTTCTGAGTACCTGTCCACTTCTCTGGAGATACCATCAAGGAATAGCGGGTGCGCGTAAGCAGTTCTGGCAAAGTGTCGCCATTAGACAGCCTTTCAGGAACGTATGCCTTGTTCTTGCGGATGGGCTTGCGTCCGCGCTTGTCCTTCTTGCCTTTCTTTCGCCGCTTGAGGCTTTTCTCGTACTTCTCTGCCAACTGTGCCTTGAAGAGCTTACGCTTCTCGTTCTGCTCCTTCTGAGCCTCTTTCTTGTACTTGAGGCGCAGTTCCTGCATGGGGTCTGTAGCGAGTTGCTGCATGTGGAATCGATCAAGTGTGATGGTGGCATATGGGAAGCTTTGAAGTACAATCTGGTGCATTCCTTCCGAGAAGTCCATTGTAACCTCACGCACCTTGCATCTCAAATACCAATGAATCCGCATAAGTGCAGCGACCACATCCTCAACCTTCGTTCCGCTTACGATGGCAACCAAAGCTCCCTTGCCTCCATGGGCATCCTTGTTTGATACTATGGTGTACAAATCCCCGTTTGAGAGCGCAGTCTCATCTATACTCAGATTTGGGCCTATGTTCCTGGGGAAGATAAGCCACTCCCTGGCATGAAGTATGTGTTTCCATGAGCGGAAGTCACTCAAATGATCTTTGTAGGCACGTCCGAACTCATCAGCCTTGATGTGATATGGTTTCTGGAGCGATCTGGCCGTAATCGGGGATGTATCCAACGAATTCTTTTAAAAAAGCCGCAAACTCCTTCGAGTAGCGGGTTCCGTCAGCAACCAGTTGCCAGTCCTTGGAAACACTCTTACCTTCTGCATCCTTCCATCTGCGACGGCGCACATGAAGAATGCTGCGGTATTCATTGATTGGGAAGTGATTCATGCAGGATTCCTCATAAAAACCATTGGGACTTGCATCGGGACATACTTCAGGAGCAACCTCCTTCTCATCAAGGAATATGTGAACACGTGGTTCTCCACCATACTCGTCCGTGCGAACATCTGTAAGGTCAAAATACTCTGTCATCTCGCTGGGAAGGAATACCTTCGCAAGCATCATGTATGGATTATCCTGCATAGCACTACTCTTTTGTGGATGCAAAGATAACTAATTCTAACGAGAATAAAGCAAATCCTGTTAACTATTCAACACAGGGTTTTACTGGTGACCCCAGAAATCCGCAACTTTTTCTCAGAAAAACGTCGCAGTATAGTTATGGATACATT
>NZ_JAHKBE010000108.1 GCF_018789675.1 Hallella faecis | reverse complement strand
CGTTAATTAACTCCTTCATTTTCAAACGATTACGTTAGAATTAACAGAGTATTGGTAATCACCAATGTTTATTCTAACATCAAGAATAAGAAGATAAAGAAGCGTATTGCATAGTCATTTGGCTTGCAAGTTGCACCTTTTGAATCTTGGCTTACCATTATCACTGTAACAAGAAACTCATATTGTCATCATGCACGTGTATGGAATAGGGTATTCTCTATTCGTGCTACCATGCCAATCAGAATGTCACGTCCTTGGATTACCTTGCCGACAGATCCTTTGAAAGTGTACTTTGATATGTGCATCATCAAGTACTTTCTTGGCATTATATCTCCAAACAACGATATGCTTGATAAGATGAACAGACTTTTTGCTACGTTTCCAGAAATAGATAAGGCTGCCCTGGGCTTTCCTTTTGGTTGGGAAAACGAACCATTGTGGCAATAAAAGGTATATGGAGTGACTACTAATCACCTCACATCACCCACATTTTTTTGTAATTTTGGTGTGACAGTTGTGTGCGTATTCGTATCTTATGAGATTTGTAGATTTTCCAATTAGGGTTTCAGGATTTCCTTGATCTCGTTGAGGTCGCCATCGTTGGGTGCGGGCGTGATGCCCACAAGGTGACAGATAAGCTCATAGATGTCTGTGTTTCGGAAATGGGGAATCTCCGTGTGAGAGAAGGCCGGACCGATGGCGCGAAATAATGCGTGCATGTCTAAGAGCTGCGGGTCGAATCCGTGGGTTCCGCCGGCGATGATTGGCTTGTCGTAGGCCACGTATCCAAGGTCGGGGCTCACCACCACGTCGCCCACGCGACTGTTGGAGCCATAGTGGAGGTAGGCGGGCACATCCTCCTTTTTCCACACGCTGATATGGTCTACATTTTTAAGTGCGTTGTAGATGGAGTCTTTGCAGCCTTCCTTGGCGTAGATGTTGGCCGGAACCGATCCCGAGACGGCCGTGTACCACTCGGGCTTGAGGTGGGGAAGGAGCTTCACGGCGTGGTCGCCCGGCACCCATGCCATGCCGTGGTCGGAAAGCACCACGAGGTTGATGTCGGCGTGGTAAGGCAATTTCTGCATGCGATTGAAGAGCGACTGCAGGAGCGAGTCGACGTAGAGTACCGCTCCACGAGTCAACTTGCTTTGTGGACCATATTTGTGGCCGTTGCCGTCGGGCTGTTCCATGTAGGCCATGATGAGGTCGGGGCGTTTTTTCTCAGGCAGACTCAGTTGGCTGATGATGCCGTCGGCACGTTCGTCCAGCGTCAGTCGGGGTTTGCGGTCGTAGGCGTAGTAGACATCGGGGTAACGACCGTTGACCTTGACGTCGGAACCAGGCCAATAGAACACGGCCACGCGCTTTCCCTGTCTGGCGGCGGTGTTCCAAACAGGCTCGCCGCCGTAGTAGCGTGGGTCGAGCTTTTGCTTCGCATCGGAAAGGGCGAATCGGTCGCCTGTTTTTGTGTCGAAGAACTCGTTGGCCACGATGCCATGGTGGTCGGGGTAAAGACCAGTGGCCATGGTGTAGTGGTTGGGGAATGTCTTGGAAGGAAACGAGGGGATCAGTCCGGCCTTCACTCCATGCTCGGCCATGAAGTTGATGAAGGGTGTGTCGTACCATTGGGGGTAGTCCCAACGGTAACCGTCGAGCGATATAACGACCGTATAGCGGCGTGCTTGCGCTAACTGGGGCAGCAGGGCTGTCAGTAAAAAGAAAAGGGCGATGATGGTCTTTCTCATGCTTGTCATTGGTTTCTGTTTGCAAAGGTAGTGATTCTTTGCGACTTGTTTGTACGTTTAATCGAAAAAGGTGACACCTTATTATATATGTGAAGGGTGCGTGAGACAAATATTTGTGTACGCGATGGCCTTGTGGGTGAGGCGTGATTAAGAAACGTTAGCAAAGTGCAGGAAGTGAGTATTATCATGATTTTTTGATAAAAAGTTTGTTGAGGTTTTCGGGTGAAATAGAGAGCGAAAAACGTCGGTTTTGTGCGACTGAGGCGCCAAAATCAAACTTCGTCTTTGCCGTTAGGCATGTATCGAGTTGCGAAAGATGCCTCCTCGAGCCTCGGCTGGGTATGTTTCGCAACCCGAAAGACCATGTTTCGTACCTCGATTGGGCATGTTTCGCAACATAAAGTGTGGTTTTGGAGGCATAAAATCTTGCGTCAATCCTGTAAGGCGCTGATTTTAAGCGAGATGCGAAAAGCTTACGAGAATCGCGTATTTGCGATCAACTTTTTGCTCATTCAAAAGAAACGTGTAGTTTTCAATGTAGTTTGTCGTGCATTTTTGTTATGCCAGACAGCCTCCGTTAGGAATGGCATAGGGGGTGAAACTATGGGTGGGGCGTTAGGAGCGTGGGAAGATTTTGCATGCGTTTTGCTTTTTAACCCCAATCGGTCATTAGATTTTAATTCTTGTTAGCGTTTGTTTCGAGCAGGTTGCGACA
>NZ_JAHKBE010000107.1 GCF_018789675.1 Hallella faecis | reverse complement strand
GTTGCTCAGGAACTTATAAATAAAGTTAAATTATAGTGTTGCGGAATTAAGGTTATTTTTAACATTTCCTATATTCTTCGTGATTTTAATTTTATGGGTATATTTACTATCTTCTTTCTTGCATTTCATTACCTTTTCTATAATATAGCCAGAATTCTTAGGTAAATCATAATTAGTCACATCCATTAAATAAGCATCATCCAACGGAATTGTTTTAAAATCCACTTTCACCCAAAAAGAAAAAGTTCCTTTCACCTCATTAGGCTCATCAATATGTTTTCCTCTTGCCTTATTACATTTAGCCGATGGACTATAATATGGAAGAGTCTCTATTGTATTCATTGCAACAGCAATGTTTTTTCCAACTCTTCTTTCTACATCCTTTCCCAACAAATCTCTCACCTTTCGGAGCTTGTTTGCATCTCCAAATATCCACATATAATAAGGACGTTGAGTGTTAGTCAAGTATGTATGAGGCTTCACCTTATTATAATAGAAACCAGTAAAAGAAGACATTAACCTATATACAATAACTCCAAAATTAGAGTCTTTTTCTAACTTTCTTTTTAAGGCTATTTGAATGGTAGTCTTTTGTTGCCCTAAGCATTTTTCTATATCTGGATCATTTTGGGGATCAAATACACAATCAGATACAAAAATAGAAATTCCTGTCGAATCCGCTTTTTGGATAATTCTCTCTAATAACTCTGCTATATTTGAGCTCTCTCTATTACCACCCCGACTTTGAAAAACACCTACAGACATACCATTTGAAAATTCATAATCACTTAAATTTGTCTGTATAGTTGTATCTGCATTGATAAAGAATTTATTAACAGGATCTTTCTCACCCAAAAGTTTTACGATATTAAATAAGTCTGTTTTGAATTCTGTATTTCCATTAACGTAGCCATCCATACTACCTGTATTTTCTACATATAAATTTACCTTACCGACCTCACATTTGTGAGATTCCAAGTATTGCTTTTCTAGTTTATGTATTTTTTCTAGTTTTTTACAATTAGGATTATGTTCACTACAAGAAGCAAACAATCCTAATAATCCTAGCAATCCTATATAAATTCTTTTGGTCATATTATTATTTTATAAAATTTATTACATTTTATCTAAAAACGCACTCGGCACGTACGCTGTCACAACCGTTACCAGTTCTTCCACTACTACTGCCACTCTTTGTTGACCTTGCCATCGTGCAACTCTTCCAATCACTCCCTTGAATGCGCCTTCGGTCACTTTCACCAACTGTCCTTTCTCGAACTTAGGCACTTCACCTAATGATACGATGGTATTGTCCGCATCGGCTGCACAGATGATTTTGAGACTTTCCATCTGATAGTCTGGAACTATCATAGGAATCTTCTCTATTCTGCGCCCAACATGGACGTGACGATAGTAAAAACGAAGAAATGGGAGGTTTACGTTGTCGTAAACAAAAGATTTGAGTTGTTCTTCGGTGCCGTAGGCGAAGAAGATGTTTGGTAAACGAGACTCGGTAACAACTTTACGCTTACCATTTATAAGTTTTACTACATTTGTAGTAGGATAAAAAGCCGTGATGCCTTTGGCTGTCATGTAGTCGTATGCCTTTTTCTCTCTACCGTATGTGGTGCGTAAAGCATACCAATGAGGGATATCTTCCTCTTTTGGTGCTTTAGGCTTACTTGCTATATGGGCATTTCTGGTGGACACCCCTGTTTGTGAACTCTCAGCGGAAACAGTGCTTTGAGCTTCGGGGAGGGCGTTGGAGGCAAGTCCAGCGCAAGGAGGGAATTCACCACCTCCTGAGGTGTGTACATCTTCTGATGTCCATTCATCGACTTTCATATCGGTGCTAACTTTTTTCTAGACAGAAATCCGTTAAATTGCGACAAAAAAAGAGCGTGGAATCGTCCTGTTGTCCATTCCACACACTGAGGCTCTACCAACTGCCTATCAAAGTCGAACAGACAACGTCAGAGCCCACACCGATATGAAAATCACTACCGCAAAGAGACCTATATAAAACATTTAACTGCACCCAAAAGGGTACAATTCATGCTTACAAGGTCTCCACGGGATTGATATAATCACACCCGGGACATCTACCGTTGACCATATTCGAGACTTTGATACTGATTGTTTTGGAAGATTTCAGTGTGTCTCAAACACAGCGTCGATAAACGCCTTCCATTATGTCTGGATTGTCTTCCCACCCAAAGCCCGCTTTCGTATAGATATGTCATGGTTGACTTCACTACACTCAGCACGGCGTAGGCTGCCGACTCGGTCATCATGAAAGAACTCGTCTTACAGCGACAACTGCGGTCTGGCTATACAATCCGACTGCAAAAATACGAAAAATTATTGAGAAAAGACAAGAAATGGCAGGAAATATAAATGCCACAACACAAATTTAAGACTATTTAAGTCTAATCGCTTTAATATCTCGATTATTTTGTGTAAGAAAGCGCACCGTAATAGATGACAAACATTCTAAAATATGCAAACTGCGCTACAAATAGAAAGCAAAAAGCGCACAGAGTTATACAACCATTTGGTATTTCTTCTCTGTACGCTATTATAGGGGTTGTCGTTTAATTCTAAGAATTCAATATCTATAGACGAGGGTATGCCT
>NZ_JAHKBE010000106.1 GCF_018789675.1 Hallella faecis | reverse complement strand
GGCTGGCAGCGTAAAACTGCTTAGCCTTTATCTCAAATTTTAACGAACTATTGATCATTAGTGTCCCGTTAAAATTGGGACCAGTTAAATATTAATCAAATAGCCCCGGAAAGAGGGGGCCGCTCAAGTTCCGTCGTACAATTCCCATAACGCTTATATTCAACGCTTTAAGATGTTTGTATAGCTGTTGGAGCGATTAGTATTCGTCCTCGTTGTAATAGAAGTTTTCCGAGCGGAATGGATCCGGTACATACTGTGGACGGTGCTCTATATGGAAGCGGTTGTATTTCACATAGGCGGCGGTGCCGTTCAGCTCCATAAACTCGTTTTTCCTCTGAGCCACATTTGTTCAAAATGAAAAAAAACGGCAAGATAGCCAAAATAGTTCATTGGAAAATAGCTTAATTCAGGATGAATTAGTATTTTTGCTGAACCCAAAAGGGCAATTTTGTCGAAATGAAAGATCTGTTAAGAGGTTAAACCAAGTTCTTCTCCTAACCAAGACATTAAAGTAATGTATTCTATAATTCTACAAAACCATGAACACTACCTATCGTGAACGCATAGAATCCACCCTTGTTGAAACCCACCGCGAAGGCATCGACAGTGTCGTTGAGTGGCTGGGCGAGAACCATTTCTATGATGCACCGGCCTCGGTGACCCACCACAACGCCTTTCAGGGTGGCCTTGCCAAGCACTCGTGGGAGGTCTATTGCCAAGCCATGGCGCTGAGGCAAGCCTCCGACCATCGGGAGGCGATGGCCCCCGAGAGCGTAGCCATCGCCGCGCTGCTCCACGACGTGTGCAAGGCCGACAATTACCAGTTCGACAGCAGCAACCCTTACCACATCCTCACGCTCAACGACAATAGGGCGAAAGGGCACGGCGAACGGTCGGTGCGCATCCTCGAACGCTTGGGTCTGGCCATGAGCCATGAGGAGCGAATGGCCATCCACTGGCACATGGGCGAGTTCGAGCTGTCGTCGGGCGGCAGTGAGCAAGACTACGAGGAGTCGGTCCGCATCCCCCTATGCAACCTCGTTCGGCGCGCCGACGGCTATGCCGCATGGCGTAACACATGGGACGCCGGCGCGTGGCGTGCCTATTTCGAGGAGCGAAAGAAGCAGGGCGACACACGCGGTCCGCGGCGCCAGGTCTACGCCTCCACGCTCATGCTGGTTAAGCGGGGCCGTTACCACACAGCGTCGGGGGGCTTGGTAGAGCTGGGCCGCATCATCAACCCACAGGCCCAGGCCGACAACGTCTTTGTGGACCACGAGATAACGCTCCGGCCATCGCTCGAGCGCAACAGCGGTGAGGTGCGCATCGCCGTGGTCAACGACGATTGCTTGGCCTTGGCGCGCCGTCTCCATGCCACGGATTCCACCGACGACATCTGCGTGCTCAACATGGCGAACTCGCACAGACCCGGCGGTGGCGTGTGGGGTGGGGCGGGAGCCCAGGAGGAATACCTCTTCCGCTGCACCGACTACTATCGGTTCCTCTACCAGTATGCCAACCACTTCGACCCACGGGCATACCATGTGCAGCGCAACGCCTACCATCACTATCCGTTAGACCCCCTCTACGGTGGCGTCTACTCGCATGGCGTCACCGTGTTTCGCGACACCGAAGCCAACGGCTACGCCCTTCTCGACAGTCCGGTGCGGCTCAATTTCGTTGCCGTGGCCGCCTTCCCTTTCAATGAGCGCTGCGACGCCATACCGCAGCCGTATGTGGAGCCCACCAAAGACAAGATACGCCTCATGCTACGCCTGGCCGCCAACAACGGGCAGCGCCGCCTCGTGCTCGGCGCCTTCGGGTGTGGCGCCTTCCACAACGAGCCGCACCACATGGCCCAGCTGTTCAGGCAGGTCATCCACGAAAGCGAGTTCCAGGGTCTCTTCACCTCCATCAGCTTCGCCGTCATCGAAGACCACAACTCAACGAACAACTACACTGCCTTCCGCGACGTGCTGGAGGGATAGCAGTCACACCTTCGTTAACCCCGATGAGCCTCGCCAACGGCGGAGGGTGCGAGGCCAAGGCCAATCGTCTTGGCCCACCGCCTACGGCGCTGGCCTCGGGGTCTCGTGTTTTTTGATAAAAGCACCCCGCATGGTATCTGTGCTTATCTGCGATCCGTGGGAGAATAAAAACATTCTGCCTGTTCTTTAGCGCATTGTGCGCTTAGTTGTCGCCCACAGATCCCGCAGATTTCCACAGATTTTTCGCATATTAAGAGCGTGTGGCACTCTCCTTGTCCCTGACAACCCAAGCGGGCTGAAAGCCCAATGATCTCCATAGCCCAGGGCAAGCGAAGCGACACCCTGGGTAAACCGATGCGTCACGTCACGCCCTGCAAGGGCAAGAGTCCACACAACATGCTCTGTTTCAACGCATTTGCCCTTTCATGGCGCAAACTACACGGCACTTTATATCCAGGGCCTTCTTGCTTAGGCAAGCGGCAGAGCCGAGCGGCCGCTGTGCTGAGAGCTTCTGCTCCTTCCGGGGCGTTCCGTCTTGACGACGCATCCTTTGTTCAACAAGAAGAGGAACCGTCAAGTTGGGCGGTTAGCAATGCCCAGGATGATGACCAATAAACCAAAATTTCGATGGGCTTATGCGAGATTGTTATGTTTTATATTTATTGGAGTTTCTGATTTAGGGAAGACGGGCTGAATTATCGTGCAAACCGAATG
>NZ_JAHKBE010000105.1 GCF_018789675.1 Hallella faecis | reverse complement strand
TAGTTTTTGGGTTAGCATCTGCACAGCACTCCACAGGGTTTGTCGGGTGCGCCCTTCATTCTTGTGTTTTTGTAAAAACTGTGCGCCTGGCCCAAGCCTCATGGCTTCCCTACGGTCAGTGGGTTCACGCTAAATCTCTCTGAGATAGCATCACCTTAGGAGTTTTGAAGGCGAACACAAGTCACGTTTTTCTTATCACAAAAGTTTCTCTCTGGACGTGAAATGCCATAACGGCCGTGCGAGCGATGCAGTCAGAAGCCAAATACATCTTGCGTGTAGAGCATGCGAAGAATGACAACAATCTATATTGAAATCTACATCATTGGCGGCAACGATGAAACGGTTGGGCGGAAATACGCCATTCTCGGCCTAATTACGTAAACCGTTGATAGTTAATGGGTTGCTGTAAGAAGGAAGGATTTTCTCGTTTGCATTAAGTATTTGCTGTTGCGAAACATGCCAAACCGAGTGTCGAAACCTGGTCTTTCGAGCCTCGATATATGGTCTTTCGAGGTGCGGTTGGGTAGGTATCGCAACTCGAAAGATGGCTAACGGTGAGCGTGCGACGAAGATTTGCGTCGCCGAACACCGAAAAAACACGATTTCTTTGTCTATTTCAACGAAAATCGCCACACAACTTTTGTACCAAAATATTACACAGAACGTCTTGCGATAGGGTAGGGTGGAGCGGTTGTCGTCTCCCACAGATCTCACCGATCTCCACAGATAAGTTGCACACCGCCTGCGAAGAATCCGTGTTCATCTGCCGCGCCGATGATTGGCAAGCACCCCGCTGGCATCTGTGTTCCTCAGTGCGATCTGTGGGCGAAAAAAGTACCGCATGGCCCATTCCCCCCATTCCACACTTAACACTTCACGTTATAGACCACCCACTGCCAGCGAAAGAGTGCCGATCTGCCGCGCTGATGGCGCGATCTGTGTTATTGGCAAGCAGCCCGCATGGCATCTGTGTTCCTCAGTGCTATCTGTGGGCGTATAAAACTCCCGCATGGCCGCATTCAATCATTCCTCATCCGACGGACCATTCCACGTTCAACATTCCACATTCCACATTCCACATTCCACATTCCACATTCCACATTCCACATTCCACGTTCAACATTCCCCATTCCACATAATAAACTCTTTCTCTCGGCTCGTGTCAGAGCAGCCGTTACCATTCGGCACCTATTGCGGTGGCTCCTCTCACGCCAGCCCCCACCATCTGTGGTGTTTGCAGACCCCAAAAGTGCGCATCCCCGTTCCCCCAACTGCCGTCGGGCAAAGGTTTTCCCCCTTGCTCATATCATTGTTTTGCAATCGTAACGTAAAATATTAATAGAAAAAGGTGTGTTTTTAATCTAAAAGCCGTATCTTTGCAATCGATAGGTCCACACTCCGCATGGAGCTGGACAGAACGAGTAGGAGAACGGGAGCCTCATACAGGCTTTTCTTAATAAGTCATAAGATGCGGCATGAAGGATAAAAAGACACCTCTTCCATTATCCTCCGTGGTGATGGATTCGAAGGACATAAAGTAGGGGGCGGGGATGACGCAGGATTGCTTTGACTCACTTGCTACAGCCGACGTAAACAACCGTTTACCAAAGGGCATACACGTTACCAAGACTGATGATGCATCGGACCTGGGTATAGAGAGAATGCGCTGTCGCGAAGAGGAATTACCCTGGGGCTACCTCTACCTCCACAACATGACCGTGCCCGTCTTTGAGCGTCAGATGAACGCTTACAACGCCGCCCATCCCGACGCACCCCATGCCTGTTTTGTTCATCGCTCCTATAGCTATAAGCAGAAAACCGAGCGTGGGGGCGTGAAGAAAGAGCTCAAGCCCACCGTCAGCGGCCTCGTGTTCCTGCAAGGCACCACCAGCGACCTCCAGGCCTTCCTCCGTCTCTATTATCCCCAATACCATCTTGTAAAAGACCGTTCGCGCAATGCTCCCGCATCGATCACGAATGCGGTGATGCAACCCTTCATGACGGTGTTGCGCAACAACCCAGAGCGCGTCACCTTCCTACGCGACCCCTTCGAGAAGTTCGCCCGCGACCATGTCAAGCTCCGCGTCCTCACCGGCATCTTCGCCGGCTACGAGGGCTACATCGTCCGCATCGACCGCGACCGCCAGCTCGTCTTCGACTTCGGTGGCCACGCCGTCGCCCTCCGTGGCGTCCACAAGGAGGACTTCGAAGAGGTACGCGAATCTACCGAATAACGATCAACGCTAATATCCGTTGCTCAGTAGGTCTACACCAAATCTCGTGAGACTTCAAACACCCCTGGTGTTTCTATAAACGAACACAAATCTCACGAATCTACCGAATAACAATCAACGCTAATATTCGTTGTTCAATGGGTTTACGCCAAATCTCGTGAGACTTCAAACACCTTTGGTGTTTCTATAAACGAACACAAATCTCGCGAATCTACCGAATAACGATCAACGCTAATATCCGTTGCTCAGTAGGTCTACACCAAATCTCGTGAGACTTCAAACACCCCTGGTGTTTCTATAAACGAACACAAATCTCACGAATCTACCGAATAACGATCAACGCTAATATTCGTTGTTCAGTGGGTTTACTATAAATCTCGTGAGACTTCAAACACCTTTGGTGTTTCTATAAACGAACACAAATCTCACGATCTACCGAATAACGATCAACGCTAATATTCGTTGTTCAATGGGTTTACGCCAAATCTCGTGAGACTTCAAACACCCCTGGTGTTTCTATAAACGAACACAAATCTCACGAATCTACCGAATAACAATCAACGATAATATCCGTTGTTCAGCGGTCATTCGTGAGATTTCAAACACCGGCGGTGTTTCAAAAGACATGCATTCGTAAGATTCGTGTGATTCGTGTTCAAAAAAAATAGCCGGGTCTTTTGAGATTTCAAACACCTCTGGTGTTTCTATAAACGAACACGAATCTACCGAATCTACCGAATAACAGCTGGTACTATTCACCACAGTCGGTGGGTCTATGATAGTCATTACTTCCCGTTGGTCAGTGGGTCTATAATAGTCATT
>NZ_JAHKBE010000104.1 GCF_018789675.1 Hallella faecis | reverse complement strand
AAATAGCTAAACTCTTTGACGAAGACTTTTGAGGTACGCAATGACGAAGTCAGGAAAAACGTGCAACTCATTGAGCTGCACGCTTTTGCTTATTGTTTATTATGTGTTTACCTTTCGGCATTACTTAACCTCCTCGAAATGCAAACCGTTATTAAACAAGCCATCTGCGTGAACGTGCTGCAATTATGGAAATAAGCAACGATAAGCAAACACGCACTCAACTGCTGCAAAGGTAGTGCAAATGAGCGGAATATCAAAACAAATACGAAGTTTTGTTTTGTATTCCTGAGTGCAGCCTACCTTATTAAAAGGTAGTGTTTTTACTTGTAAATACCAAATGTAGTACCTCAAAAACTACAAACGAAATACAGCAAAAACTACAAAAGAATTGCCACAAAAGTTAGTTCTAATCCACCACAAAAGTTAGCAATAAAACAGCACAATTCATAGTATTAAATATCCGCAAATATCAGTTTTTGCTTGCATATATAACTGAATATCACTAACTTTGCACACATAATCAAATCACGGTTTCAATATGAGTTATTCACATAGAATTGCAGACCTTCAACTGGCAGAGCGTCTTGAGGCTTTCGGGGCTGTACTAATAGAGGGGCCTAAGTGGTGCGGAAAGACAACAACTGCGGAACAAATGAGCAAAAGTGTCATTAAGATGCAGGACACGGAGATGCAGGAAGAATACGCTGCAACTGCTGCCTCAAAACCATCATTGTTGTTGATGGGTGAAACTCCTCGTCTTATAGATGAATGGCAGGATGCTCCTGTGCTTTGGGATGCCGTGCGTACTATGGTGGACAGGCGTCAGGTTCCAGGCCAATTCATTCTTACAGGGTCTACTGTTGTAGACAGAAGTAAAATACATCATTCTGGTACGGGTAGGATTTCACGAATGAAGATGTTGCCAATGAGTCTATGGGAGTCAGGAGAGTCTAACGGAAAAATTTCACTTAAAGAATTGTTTGATAATAAAGACTTAGACATAGACGGCATCACTTCAGATATGAAGATTGAAGACTTGATTTATGCTGCTTGTCGTGGTGGATGGCCTGCATTTCTAAATATGAAGAGAGATAAGGCAAAGCTACTTATTGCACGCAACTATGTTGATGCCATTTGTCGTGACGATATCTCAAGAGTGGATGGCGTACAAAGGGATGAACGGACAACTCGTGCAATATTGCGTTCGTATGCCCGTAACATCTCAACATTGGCAAAGAATACCGCTCTGTTAGCTGATGTAACAACCTCTGGGGAAGTTTCACTTTCTATGAGTGCGTTTGAGGATTATGTAACCTCCCTCAACAAATTGTTCGTTATTGACAACATCAAAGCATGGTGTCCTGCAGTCCGAAGCAAGACTGCAATTCGAAGTGGTATAAAACGAGCTTTCGTAGACCCGTCCATTGCAATTGCATCATTAGGACTTTCCCCAGAAGCATTGATGACGCAGCTCAAAACCTTTGGGTTCATCTTTGAGCAAATGTGTGCACGAGACCTTCGGGCTTATACTCCAGGGTTTGGCAATCATCTGTCATACTATCGCGACCGCTACGGACTGGAAGCCGACTTGGTGCTTCATCTTGACGATGGACGCTATGCTCTGATAGAGTGCAAACTTGGCAGCCATGAGATAGAAGAAGGAGCCAAACATCTTTTGGAAATAAAACGACTCGTTCAAGTGCATAATGAGACAGAAAAGCAGGTGCCGTTGCGCGAACCCGACCTGATGATTGTCATGACAGGTGGCAGCATGGCTTACACACGCCCAGACGGAGTCAAAGTCATACCGCTTGCTTGTTTGAAAGATTAAAAAAGACATGGCATGAATGATATAAGTAAGGACAAGGATTATCAAGAATTCTTTGCAGGGATAAAAGAATTGGCAAAAGAACTTATGCAGATTCGTGAGAGAGCAGCCATAGAGTACGCTCCCCTGACTTCGTCACTCAAAAATGCCCATTTTGTAATTGATTGATAAACAATACTTTGTATCTTTGCATACCCTAATTTTGGGGTACGCAAAAGGTCTTTTAACTATGTTCGTCAAAAGAAAGAAGAATCGGTCTGGAACAACAAGTGTTGTTGTTGCAGAGAAAACAAAGGGCATTTACAAAGAGTTGATTACTATTGGTGTGGCCAAAGATTCAAACGAAATAGACAGTCTCGTAAATGCAGGTCATGAATGGATTCCAAGGAAAAATCCCGGCGGCATCCACAACTCGATTTGTATGGTGAGGAGCGTGAAGCGTGTGACCGTGAGCGTGAAGAAGTCCGCCGTGTTCTGTCCAACGTCAGCAACATCCTTCTCAACGGATGCGACTTGATATTGGACCGCACGTTTGACAGGATTGGTTTCAATCGTATTGACGATGATGTATTCCGCAAGCTTGTAAAGGCTCGTTTGGCATATCCAACGAGCAAGGCTGCTACGGTGGAATATCTGAAAAACCACTTTGACGAAGATGTGGATCTCTCAAAGATCTATCGCTATCTTGACAAGCTTAGCGACCATCAGCACGAAATCGTACAGGACATAAGCGTGCGCCATACTGCGAAACTGTTCGGTGGAAATATCGGTGTGCTGTTCTATGATGTCACCACACTTTACTTTGAAGCGGATAATGAGGACGACTTGCGCAAGACTGGCTTTTCGAAAGAGGGACGACACAGTAATCCTCAAATCATACTCGGCTTGCTTGTAAGCTTGGGCGGCTATCCGCTTGCCTATTGTATCCATGAGGGCAACAAATATGAAGGCCACACGATGCTGCCGACGATAAACGAGTTTGTAAGCAAATACGGTTTGGAGAACTTCGTTGTGGTGGCCGACTCCGGTCTTATGAACAATGCAAATATAGCGGAACTTGAGGCTCACGGCTACAAGTATATAATAGGTGCGAAGATAAAGAATGAAAGTCAGGAAGTCAAGAACTGGATACTGGAACAGCCCAAGCGCGACTGGCAGATGGTAGAATATGACAAAGGAGGCGGACGCCGCCTCCTGGTCGGCTATACCGAAGATCGTGCAAAGAAAGATGCCTATAACCGGGAGAAGGGAATACGCAGGTTGGAAAAGG
>NZ_JAHKBE010000103.1 GCF_018789675.1 Hallella faecis | reverse complement strand
ACACTGACAATTAGATCGTTAGGTTGTTTTTGACTGATTTACGAGCATCCCTAACATAGCTACCTCTTGTTTACTGTGCGATTATTCTGATGAGCGGCACAAACACGTACTCTCTCACCAAGTCGTCGCAATAGTGGCACTATCTGTTGTGTTCGTTGCTTTCTTCTGTTTGATTGCTATTTGAAACAGTGACATTCACATGGTCAATGCCGGGACCAAAGAACTGAAGGTTCATCAGTTCCAACAGGTCAGGCGTTATATCAACACCGCTGTTGTCGCCAAGTACCGAATCCATGTGGCAATTCGGACATCTGCCTGTGCGGTCGCCCCTGCCGTCGTTATCACACCAGTCGGTCACATCTTCCGGCTTGAAGATTGTCTTGCAGTGAAAGCAACCGCAATCCTGACTGTTTTTTATCTGCTGCTCGTTACGGTATGTAGAATGATGCAATGCGTATAGCAAATTCTTTATTTCTTCTTTATTCATTTTATTGCTCCTTTTTTTACTCGTTATTAAAATAATAAGGGCTCGTTTTCGTTGCAGACTGATTGGAAGTCTGACTGCGAAACGAGCCATGAATGATGTTGGTTTCAGTTGGTCGAAATTCCATATGCTCCCTCCGACAAGGGGCGATGAGGATGCTTTAGTCTTGTTCCTCGTTCGGGTCTGTTTCGACGCTCGAATCGTAACTGTTTGTAGCCTTCATGTTAATGACTGGCTTGATGAAATACTCTACCTCAACGGTATCTGCAATCAGCTGAAGGATTTCCTTTGGATCTTTGTAAGCCATCGGACTCTCATCGATGGTTCCTGTACCAACAGAGGTTGAATAGATACCCTTCATGGCCTCCTTGTACTCGTCAAGGTCAATGAGTTCCTTGGCTGCTGCACGTGACATCAGGCGACCTGCACCATGTGGTGCTGAACAGTTCCAATCCTCGTTGCCCTTACCATGACAGATGATAAGACCATCGCGCATGTTGAAAGGTATCACGAGCTTCTTGCCTTCCGGGGCAGCCACAGCACCCTTACGGAGCATCTTCATGCCGAAGTCAATGTAGTTGTGGGTGGTGTATATCTGCTCTGTGATGGCAGCCTTCTTGCCACTACTGCTCACGATGGCCTCCATCACCAGACGGTCGATGACCATGTGGTTGTACTCCGCGTATGCCTGGGAGATGATCATGTCAGTGATGTAACCCCTCATGGCCTCGCCTGTGAGATAGCCCTTTGCTGAGTCGGCAAGCTTGCAAGCCTCCAGCTTCCAGTATTTCCAGACCTTCTGGCCAAGGTTGCGGCTACCGCAGTGTGCGGTGAAGGCGTAGTTGCCTTCTGGTGTGACACCCACCTCCACGAAATGGTTGCCGCCACCAACAGTTCCGATGCTGTGGTAGAACATGTGCTCGTTCATGTCGATGCGCTTGAGGAAGGCGGTGATGCCTTTTTCCGTCACATCCATGTTGTTCACCATCTCGGGCCATTGCTGTCTGGCTTCTCCAAGCCTCGTCTGAAGGTGCTTGTACAGCTGTTTCACATCATAGACCGACTTCTCGTGAATGGTCATACCAAACTTGACGTTCTCGCGGATCGTCTTCTCAATGGCAGGATAGTCAGCTTCATTGACCGGAAGGTCGGTGATGGCTGTACTGACGGAGCAACCGATGTCGCCACCTACATGGTCGGGGTTCACATGGTCTGTAAAAGGAACGGTGAAGCCCACCACAATATCCTTGCCCGCATGCACATCGGGCATGATTCTTATCTTTGATTCCTCGAACATCGGGTGGTCGAGAAAATGGTATATCATCGACAGTGCATCCTGTTCAATATTGTCTGTATAAATCTTGCAGTCTTTGCAATACTTTCCTTTAAGTTCTAACATGTTTTTTTGATTTTGAAACCCTATACCCCACGTCTCGTGAGGGTACAATAAGGGCATATATGTAATTACGGTGCAAGGCGAGCGCAGAAGACAAGTTTACTTGGATTATGCCGAGCCGCAGCCCGTAATGTGTATGAAAATGCTCTGGCGTGTATGTTTTGTGCCAACCTTACATAAAGGCACCACACGGAGTCTTTTGTCTGTTCTTGGAGATGTAGGTTTACTTTGAATTACATGTCTGTTGTGAGTCTGCTTACTCGTTCCTGTTTGTTTCGGGCTCCCTGAATGTGTCTTGCTGAAAAAATGAGCCGAAACCCGACAAGCTCACTATTCAGCTTTCTGTGTTGCACCAGGCAACTGATTAATGCTGTTATTTACCATGTATTTACATTCCTTCAAAATCGGTCGCAAAATTAATCTTTCTTCATGAGATTCCTTCAACTTCGAATGTCTTTTTATCTCAATCAGTTATTTTCTTGCTATTACAGGTTTTTATGACTGAATATGCAAAGAAGTAACCCATGTTTGAATCAAAATTTGATTTTCTTCCTTTTTGATTTTTGTTTATATACATCTTTATGACATAAGAGAGGCAAAAGTAACCTGTTTTCTATCATTGCCATGCAGATTATTGCACCAAGCACGCCACAAACTCTTTCGGAAGGATGATATTCTTCACATCAAGAAAGGGACAGGGGACAGGTTAATGTCCTGATATGTGCTGCACCTTGTTGCCCTTCGGGACACGGACCTGTCCCGCTTTTCTTGCGACATACGCAAGTATCCAATGCTTTTTTTGCACCTATATATTCACGCTTTTATTAACATCCGAAACTTCAATTATTGAAAGTACGTTTTGTTTAAGAATCGTGTTTTAACGTGTGTCATCAGTTCATCGATTTGAGGCATTACCTCAACATACTTGAGCATATCTTTATATGGAAACGACTCATAACCATTGACACAACCTACTATAGAGGAACATCTTATTCCACCATATAACATCCGTCCATGACACGTTGAGCCTTTCTCTATACTATTTCTACTCCAGTCCAACATATGGAAGAGGAAGTCGTACATAGGGACTGACAAGTTACTTGCATCGCAAAGAGCTTCTTTTCCTATCACATTACATGTCAGTTCATCTCCCCAAAGGTCTCTTAAAGCACACTCACTTACAATTAGAAGATAATCTGCTGTATCAACATGACGGTTATATATGATGAGATTTCTAATTACTGCGGCCAGTATTCCACTCTAAGTTTGCAGAAGAATGCGACGCAGTCGCATAAATGTTAAATAATC
>NZ_JAHKBE010000102.1 GCF_018789675.1 Hallella faecis | reverse complement strand
TAACACTGACAATTAGATCGTTAGGTTGTTTTTGACTGATTTACGAGCATCCCTAGTTTATAGCGGACAACCTTGATATATGTTAGATTATGTACTTCTGAGTAGAATGAACCAACTCTATATTTTCATGCGGCTGTGCTTTCACTGCATCATAGACTTTGCTACAAATGTAAGCGTCGTGAAGCCCTAATCCAATATTATAGTCGATAATTCTCTCTTCTTCCGACTGTCTGCCTGGCTTGTCTCCTCGTAAGATGTCGCCAAGTTCTGTCAGGTTCTTGAATTGATTGAAGTACTTGAAGCCTTTTACATGACCAATATCATCACAAACTACTTTGTCGAATATCGTGTCACAATTCTGAAATCCTCTCGTGTGGACTGGTACCACAAGTACACCGGGCTTAAAGACATTTACGTCATCAATAAACAAGCCGTTAGCCTGCGTTATACAAGAGATGATGACATCGGCATTCTCGAAGAGTTCTTTTGTGTCGTTCGCTATTGTAAAATGAAAGTTATCTAAGTTCTTGAAATGCTCTATGAATTGTTCTGCTTGATCCTTATACTTTAACAAGCTAACTTCATACTTGCCATCGGGGGGGGGGAGTAGAGAAGATAGACACATCATAGTTGCCCGTCCTGTATTGCCAAGTCCCATCAGTGCTATCTTTTTCACATTGTTTTTCTTCAATGTGTCAACTGCAAGTGCAGCAACAGCGCCAGTGCGCATGGTTGTTATATAGTCACAGTCAATAACTGCAAGCAATTCGCCTGTTGTAACATCATAAAGCATGGAATCGCTCTTGAGTGCCGGAGTCCTGCCTTTTACACGTGAGACTATCTTTACTCCATATCGGTTGGTCTCAGGAGGAAGCAGGCAAGGCATCGTATTGATGAAGTCATCACCCTTTGGATGTAGACTTATCTTAGGAGGCAGCTGGCATTCAGGCTTATGCACGAAGCAGTGTCTGACGCTATCTATGAAGTCCTTGGGCTTTAGCCCAAGACTTCTTACTTCCCTATCTTGTATTACTATCATATCTATTATAATGATTTTAAAATGTTCACGAGTTTCTCATCGTCCTTACGGTCGCGAACTGCAAGACGGATGAGTTGCTTGCCACTACCACCCATGTTACGCTTCAAAGAACAGTTGCTGATGATAACGTCGTGCTCTATGAGTTTCTGAGTGAGCTCGGCAGAAGTGTATTTATCTGTTACTTCACAAAGGAAGTAGTTCGCCTGTGAAGGAATGACACGAAGGAATGGAATGGCCTGTAAGTCATTGAAGAACTTCTCACGCTCCTCACGGAACAATTTGCAAGCACGCTTATAGTCGTTTTCGTATTTACCGAATATCTGCATGTAGAACTCGCCAAATGAGTTGATGTTCCAAATAGAAACTTCCTTCTTGATTCGGGCAATGAGTTCCTTATTAGAAGAAGCAAAGATACCAAGACGAAGTCCCGGAACACCGTATGACTTACTAATGCTCTTCATAACCATCAAGTCTGGATATTTCTCCAAGATGTCATTATGAAGCAGGCTGTTGTCCTCGTAGCCGTCTGTGAAGTCAACAAAACTCTCGTCAACGATAAGATTGATGCCCTTCTCCTTACACCAATCAGCGAGGCGTAGAACATCTTTCTTCTGAATGTACTGACCGGATGGATTGTCTGGATTGATAAGGAGAAGCAAAGAAATATTTTTATCGCCGAAGAAGCCCATCAGTTCGTCAACGGTGTAAGAGAAGTTGTCCTTGTGGGAAATAAAAGGAACAATCTGCTCCGGTTTTAAGCGGTTAGGATACTCGTCGAATGTCGGGAACATAACACCAACCTTCTTACCCGTGTGTTCCTCCATTACAATCTTGATAAGCTCAGCGGCACCATTGCCAACGACAACGTAATCCTGCTTAATACCGAAATACTTGCCGGCAAGCAGTGAGTTGACAAACATTCCTGATGGGTATTCAGTCAACAATGTGTCGAAGTTGGCACGCATCTCGTCACGCATCCTCTTTGTCGGGAAATAAGGATTGACGAGGTAGCAGAAGTCAAGCAGATTGGGGAAGCGCCAGAAACCGCCATAACGTTTATGGTACTCGTGATATTTAGTTTCGCCACTGGAGAATATTGTCGAAGCAATGTCCAAATCCTGTACATCGTCAATCTCGTACCACTTTTGATCAGGACGGATTGGAAGTGCACGTAGATTAGACTGATGCAGATGAGTAATGACTCGCAATACCTGCTCATAGTACTGGTTGTTGCCCATCACCTTGGTAAATGCTTCTAAGAATGGCACGTAGACATTCTGACTAAACTTCTTACTGAACTTATAGATGTTTACCGTCTTATAATACTTGTCTGCCTCAGACCAGTCGAAAGCCTCCTTTGGTACAAAGTTCACAATCTCGTTGAACTCATTAATCTTAACGACGGTACCATCCATCCAAGACTCGTACTTGGCTACAAGTGCAAGGTTCGGATAAGGATTAACAACAAGCATTTGCAAAATGCTGTCCTCAAAAATCAAGTCAGACTCCAACAATAACGTATCATCTTCGCAGAGTTGCTTCTTAGCAAGTGCCAATGAATAGATGTTGTTGGTTTTGTCATAGACTGAATTGTCAACAAACTCTATCTTCAATATATCATCATAACGATGCCCTATGTAGTCTTTGAGTTTCTGACCTTCATATCCTACAACCAGCACTAGTCTGTTAAGATGCAGCTTAGCCAACTGGTTAATCACTCTGTCAATGAGTTTCACTCCATTGACTTCAACCATACACTTGGTGTTGTTCTTGGTGTACTCACCAAGTCGCTTGCCCATTCCGGCAGCCAATATTATTGCTTGCATAATTCTTGAATTATGATTATTTTCTTTATTCAGTTACTCTCTGAGCCTTGTCTAATCTTCTGTGACAATAAGAAATTAGAGAAAGTATCTCCAATGCATCTTGTTCTTCCATAGGCCATTCTATCTTTGGACAATGAGCCTCTGGATTTCTGAACATCTTACAGATACCTTCAAGGATTGCTTCGAATCCTTTCTGCTCGTCTTTATGTTGTTGAGTCTTGTATTCATTGATAATCAAGACTGGATGGTTAAACACGTATGATACCAACTTAACACCATCTGCTTGTATAAAAGAAAGTTGTCGTATTCTCTCAAACAATCCTTTGCATGCTTCAAATACTGCGTGGAAATAGTTCTTGTCTACAAGTTCAGCCGTACAATATTTGAATATGACAGTATGTGCATTTCTTGCTTTTAAGTCAGTGAGAAGTCTATTGGCTCTTGTCTGTGCCTCTGTAATTGTTGTAGTTGCAGTTATTTGCCTATATTGACCATCAGGTTTTAACTCATATCCTACATAGCAATAGTTCGTTAAAATTTGAGATAAAGGCTAAGCAGTTTTACGCTGCCAGC
>NZ_JAHKBE010000101.1 GCF_018789675.1 Hallella faecis | reverse complement strand
TATTGGAAGGTAATTTATTGAACTTCAGTTGGTTACATTTAATTAGTAGACCCTACATATAGACATGAATACATATATATGTGTGGACGTGAGAACATAGTTCAAAATATTAGTAACCAATAAAATAAAAAGACAATGAAAAAGTATTTCCTAACCGCCATCCTATCATTGTTGGTGGCAACAGTGTTTACCTCTTGTGGTGATAATGACATTATTGAAGAAACTGAAAAACCATCATCCGAGCTCAAAGTATGGGTTGAGCCGTATCACATCAAAGGTGCGTCCTTGGATGAAGTAACAGCTTACATGAGTGGTACAATGATGCGTTACCATTTCGAGGCAGAGAACAAGACCGCTGATAGTTTTCAGTTGGCATATAAGACGGGTAATGGCAACGAGGCTATTCTCTATAGTTTCTTGCGAAGCGACAGCACCCTGTATTCAGTCATTGATACGGAACTTATCTCCAACAGCCGTCTGATAATAGACTATCTGAAGAAACACTACACTCTCGTATCTGCATCCGATGAAACTTCCTACCAATACTGTTTCACCACCGAGGATAGGTCTATGGTCATTACCACCATGAAGGTGTCTGATGTATGTTTCAACGTGAACTATTCCTTTGTTTATTAAAATAATGAAGATTGCCACTATCAGATTTTCCAGTTCTGGTGGTGGCAATCATTCTTTTGTGTTGTTGTATTCATGTGGACGTGAATACATGTACACAACTGTATAATCTTCTATGTAAGACCTTTATAATCCTTATCTCGTCGAAAACGATGAGTTATCCTTTTTCCAGAGTATTTTCATTTACCAAGATACAGCTTCGCCCCACACCATGAAGGATGCAACTGGAGTTCCACCTGAGAGACCTTTCGTTTATGTCAGCTGAGCATGATGTAAAGCCAGGTCACTCAGCAGGAAGGAGCATCACGAAACGACATGCGGTATCTAACAAACTGAGTAGGTGGGACGCAAGCGTTACCCACTTAATCAGTTTGCCTATACTGCATGTCCATTCGTCGAGAAGATGCTCTTGCTCACAGCTACATTCTTCATTGACCCTCCCTTCTTTCAACTTATATAAAGATGGTTGTCCTCGTTTCAACATGCTTCTTTCCCTGCTATAACGTATAATCCTTTCTTTAGCTTAACCTTCGCCCACACCGATGTCCGCAAACACTAACAGTTTGATGGAGAGACTTCCTTGCTCCATGGTCGAGTGTATCGACTATGGGCAGGAAACCGCTCTATCAAAGGTGAGACATGAACATTCCGTCATCAGAGATAGACGAAGAGTTCATTATTGTCGCACTGGCTGTTGGTGTCTGCAAGGACATTCCCACCCACATGTTTTACAGCTTCGCCCCACACCATGAAGGATGCAACTGGAGTTCCACCTGAGAGACCTTTCATTTATGTCAGCGGAGCATGACGTAAAGCCAGGTCACTCAGCAGGAAGGAGCATCACGAAACGACATGCGGTATCTAACAAACTGAGTAGGTGGGACGCAAGCGTTACCCACTTAATCAGTTTGCCTATACTGCATGTCCATTCGTCGAGAAGATGCTCTTGCTCACAGCTGCATTCTTCATTGTCCCTCCCTTCTTACAACTTATAAAAAGATGGCTGTCCTCGTTTCAATATACTTCGTTCCCTGCTATAACGTATAATTCTTTCTTTAGCTTAACCTTCGCCCACACCGATGTCCGCAAACACTAACAGTTTGATGGAGAGACTTCCTTGCTCCATGGTCGAGTGTATCGACTATGGGCAGGAAACCACTCTATCAAAGGTGAGACATGAACATTCCGTCATCAGAGATAGACGAAGAGTTCATTATTGTCGCACTGGCTGTTGGTGTCTGCAAGGACATTCCCACCCAGCTGTTATAATGCTTCGCCCCACACCAATCCCAAACCATGTTGCAATTTTGGTGAGAGTCTTCCATTCAAGATCTAACGACTATGAACAGAAGACCCTCCTCAAAAGGTGGTGACGTGAAAAGTCTTCAATCCATGCCCACTTCCGTAAGGATGGAACTAAACACTCCATTCTTTCTGAAGTGGGCTCTTTGTATTGATGACACTTCACTTTTGTCACCACTGACAGCAAGATGATTTGGAATTAGCCCACCCGATACAGTTTTAACCGATTTCCTTTCTGGCGATACTATGGTTTCTTTTCTGAGTTATAATGTTCCTCCATGTCGTCCGTAGGATTTCGGGAATATTTTTCTGCGAAGTTATAGCGTCCTTCAACAAGTTTGCAAGTCGTGCCTTGTGAACAATCTTCCTTTTTCTACAAAAAAGAGTATTCTTCACGTCAGACTTGCATGATTGTCTTGTACGCACTTCTGAAAGCAGAAAAATCTTCCCAATCCTGTCCGAAAGGACTTAACGAAAGGGAGAAAAAATCTTAGAGATATGAAAACAGATTTGAACATGCAAAAGAACAATGACAGCAGAGCCGAACAAGGTTCGAGCACTGCAAGAACCCAGGAGTGTGCAACAAAGACTAACCGCCTGATAACATCTGAGTTGCAGAAGAGATTGGCAGACTATCCTCTTTATTCACAGGATGGCAAGCATAAGGATGCTCTCTGCATTGCTGTGTTTTACCTTGGCAATATCCGCTGGTACATCATGGAAGGACAGCAGGAAGGCAATGACTTTACGCTCTATGGCATCGTTACTGGACTGCAAGAGACGGAGTACGGCTACCAGTCTGTAACCGAAATGGAAAGCATCACCTATGATGCAAGCGAGTACGGACTTGGCACTTTGAGGATTGAGCAGGACAAGGATTTCAAGCCTTGCACCCTTGCAGAGATTGAGGACGCAGAACTGCAAGCATTCCTCTCACGGCTCTATGATAAAGACTAATGTATAACCCTTAAACATATCAGATTATGAAGATTATCGTAATGGACAGCGCCAACGTGCGCATCGAGGTTTTAAACGTAGCCGACCACATGCTGGAGGACGAAATAGAATTGTTTCTTTCCGAGCACGGCTATTCGTTGAACAACATTTCATGGATGGCAGCACCCATCGACTTTGTGCCAGTGCAGTTCCATGAGTATGACACTGACAAGGAGAACGGCGAAGAAGTTCACGCCACACGTAGCGGACGACTGAAGGACTTTTCCATCTATGACAGTGTGCAGGAAGTGAAAAACAGAGAGCAGGAAGAACTTGCAACCGCACTTCGACTTCATGGTGAAAAGGTGGATGATGGCTATGAGTGGCACTTTGAGGGAGAATGTCCCATCGTAGCCGCATACGACTATGATGAGCCTTGTGACGTGGTTATCCTTGCTGTCAGAATGGATAAAGACGGAGACATCACTTTCATTGGTGATGAGAAGAACGACCGAGGCAATGAGCATGAGATTAAGGCAGATGACATCTTTGCTGGTCATATTGACTTCATCATTTCAGAGATTGGATAGTAATTCACTTTAGGGATAGGTGGGCGCACCCGACAAACCCTGTGGAGTAGGCCGTGCAGATGCTAACCCAAAACTGT
>NZ_JAHKBE010000100.1 GCF_018789675.1 Hallella faecis | reverse complement strand
TGGCTGGCAGCGTAAAACTGCTTAGCCTTTATCTCAAATTTTAACGAACTATTGTGAAGATGTTCTCCTTGGAATTTTCATTATGAACCGCAAAGTTCGATGCGTAGTCGCTCTCCAACTCATAGCCTTCTTGCCGCAGTTGCTCGCAATACCAGATGCAGGTTTCCCAAGCGTTCTTTTTCTCACCATTCACATTGAAGTAAATGCTTTTCCCGTCCTGACGCTTGCCGTCGGTCCAGTTATCATCCGTATATATTTCCGCATTCAAGGTAAGCTTTGCAAGCAGGAAGTTTGCGACCGGGCGTGTCACACGTCCGTAATAGTTCCCCTCCTTGTTGGAATGCTCATCGGCGAGCTGTGGGGCAACATCCTGCAACTCGTCAACAATAAACTTGAATACCTCACTTCTTTCGCTTTGCGTTACCTGTTCCAATTTCACGTCGTATGATGTCACGATAGGAACACGCCCGAACATATCCATCGCATAATAGTAGAACAAGGCTCGTACAGCTCTTACCTCTGCCGTGAAATCTCTTGTCTGTTCTGCTGAAAGCAGAGTCTTATGGCTATCAATGATAGAAAGCGACTGGTTAGATATAACAATTACCTTGAAGAGATATTTCCATACATTATATAAATTAATATCATTGGCATTCCATTTGTGCTGATACATGTTCTCCCACAAACCGCCATCATACCAGTCTCCACCACGGATCGGAATCATTGCCTCGTCAGTAGTCAAGGTATTGTAGTCGTAAATACCCCGGCAAGTTCCTTGAAGCCCTTCCGACTCCTGATTGCTCCCTATGTAGTTGTACAGGGAAGCTACTGCGTTTTTGTATATATTATCAGCATTGTTGTAGATTGCCTCCTGGTCCAGCTGGTCTTTGGGATGCTCATCCAGACAGCTGCTGAAACAAAGCATTAACGGTACTGCTAATATGTATTTAATAATAGTCTTCATACTCTTTTCGTTTTAAAATTGTACACTCAGTCCCAATGAGTAAGTACGGTATAATGGATAGTTGCGCTTGTCGTCAATACCCATCGTACTGTTGACAACATAGCTATTTATCATTGGTGTCAAACCTTTATATCCGGTGATTGTTCCAATGTTGCTAATGTTGCATGATACACGCAAGGAACGAATAAGCTTGCTCCTCAAAGGCACATTGTAGCCTATTGTCAGATGCTCGAAGTTCAGGTAGTCACCTTTTTCAAGCCAGTAATCAGAGACTCTCTGGTCTACGATGTTCTTCTTTGGAGCATCCTTAAAGACATTGTAGTCTGGGAAGCAGGCCATGCTTGTGTAAGCCAGTCCTGTTCCGTTGAAAATCTTGTGCCCGAATGCTCCATTCATCTGTATGGAGATATAGTAATTCTTGTATCTGAAACTGATGTTTGAGCCAAGGATCACCTTTGGTGTGGCTTGTCCTGCAATGTATCGGTCGCCTCCGTCGCTCAAGTCCACCTTGCCATTATGATCAAGATCCTCTATGTCATAAAAATAGCTGCCGTTCTCGTTCTTGACAAGTCCCTTGCAATGGGGTAGGTAGAAAACGCCAAGCGGCTGTCCAACGATCTGATAGACCACGTTGTTGTCGCCGCCGTTTTGACCAGCACCATCCAATGATCCAATAGCGGTGATGTTTGCTGCCGACATGCTCATTCCCTTGTAATCTCCACTCAGCGAGATGAGTTTGTTGCTTTGAAACGACAGGTTCATATTGATGTTAAGATCCATGTCCTTCTTGCTTATTGGCTGCACGGACAAGCCCAGCTCAAATCCGCGGTTTGACATAGAGCCGATGTTTGCCAGCAATGTATTGTATGCGAATGGTGGAACCGGAACCTCATAGGCGTAGAGCATGTCGGTGGTCTTTGAATAGTAATACTCCGCTGTAAGCATAAGCCTGTTGGCAAAGAGACCAATGTCCGCACCGAGGTTAAACGTTGTCTTCGTTTCCCACTTCAAATCAGGATTGTTGTTCCTTACCATACCAAGGGTTACTGTTGGAGAACTCTTTACCGGAACAATGCCAGTCTGCCTTACGGTGTTCATGGTTGTGTAGGCGGAGATACCGCCAAGATTGCCCGCCTGTCCCAAACCAGTGCGGAGTTTAAGCATTGACAGCGGTTTTATGTTGGCAAGGAAGCCTTCTTTCTTCATGTCCCAAGTGAATGATACAGATGGGAAGAAGCCCCATGTATTGTTGTCACCTACCATTGACGATCCGTCACCGCGAGCATTTACCGCTAAGGTATATCTGTCAAGCAGATTATAAGTGATGCTTCCCATTACAGAAGCCAGAGACTGGTCTTCGTATGTGCTTTCTGTTCCACCGTATGGACGGGCTGCTGTAGCACCCAGATTGTCGTAATGAAAATCGTTTGTAGGTATTCCCTTGGCATACACCCAGAAAGCAGTTTTTCTCAGTTTTCTGTATTCACTGCTTACTCCAGCAGAGACCTTATGTATGCCGAACTCCTTGTTGAAATCAAGAGATACATTGCCAAGCCATTCCTCTTTCTTGAATTCCCCACGGTACACGTTGCCTTGTGCCCATACCCATGTCGGACAGAATTGTCCGTTTTCGGTAGAGCCATACAGGTAAGAGCCGAAGGTGGATACACGCCAATTCTTATTGAAATCGTAGCTCAGCTTTATGTGTGCGTCAAAGTTCAAATCCTTGGAGTCGTTTTTCTCTTCAAGCAATATGCCGGGTGGGTTGATATGCGTTGCCGATTCGTTTTTCAGCCAGTTTCCATGCTCGTCAGTACCAGCAGGGAAAGTCGGGTTTTGGCATGCAGCGGAATAGAACAGCATCTGCGTATCAAAGATGTCATGGTTCTTGAATGACGAGCCGAACACTCCGAATTCTCCGGTTAGTCTGTCATTGAAGGCTTTCTGGGTTACATCAACTTTGGCAACAAAAACGCTATAGTCCATCTTCTTGATGATGGTGTTGTGGTCCATTACTCCGAAAGATGCACGATAGTTTGACTGTGGCGTACCTCCGCTGAATGCAAGGTAATGATTGTTCACCATACCCGTGCGTGTTATCACCTTGTAGTTATCGGTATTGAAACCTCCGTTGTTGCAATAGATACCCAATGCCTTTGCCGTTGCAACATATTCAGCAGCATTGAGCATCTCCAGGTGTTTGTACATCTGCTCGAACCCCACATTACCCTCATACGAGATTTGGAATCCTCGTCCTGTGCCTTTCTTGGTTTTCACCTCTATAACACCAGACGCTCCACGTGAACCATACATGGCGGTCTCCGCAGCATTCTTTAATATACGAAAACTCTCGATGTCTGCAGGATAGATGGTTGATAGGGTAAGTACGTCAGAAGTAACCCCATCAATCAGCACTAAAGGGTCATTGCCTCCGATGATGGAGGTTGTACCACGTACTCGCACACTATTGAGCATAGCCATACGATCCAGACCGTTGGATGTCACATTAACACCAGCAGCCTGACCACTCAACACGTCGAGGGCGTTGTTGGCCGCACCCTTATTGGAATGATTTCCAACTATCTTTATTATACTACTTTACTAGTGATGCGATATTAATCGCTTAACTATAGTTATATATTTGATATTTAAT